>JANRIC010000002.1:0-25184 GCA_033765345.1 Microscillaceae bacterium | reverse complement strand
GGAAGCCTATTTGAGTTACTTGGATTACCCGTAACTGCGTAGAGCAAAGGGGCAGCCGTAGAGCTCCCATTGTAGATAAATAAAGTGTCAGAGGAGTGTATTCTTTCAATAGTTAGGTTACTACCACATCCAAAGTCAAATTTTAATAGTTTTCCCGCTGGTGCACAAAAAGTGATGGTTCTATCAACACCATTACTGTAATGAGTACTATTAGCTCCATCATCAGCAAACCTTGTATTTGTTATTGGGCACGTAAAGTTAATTGTGTTGCCATCATTGGTAGCATCTAATCGGTAATAAGTTTGGGAATTGGCGAGCAGAGCCGCAAGCAGTAAAAAAAAAGTAAAAAAGGGTTTCATACAGATTGTGATTTTGTGTGGTGATAAAATAGTTTTAGGTGGACTTCTTTAAACAACTTTGTATTTTAGAAGTTGTTTAAAAATTTATTAGTGGTTTGGCAAGATATGTAAAATCTGGTTAATTTGCAATAAAAAACTTGATTTTATACCAAAAACAATCAAATATTTGGTAAAAAATATACATTTCAAAATATAATGAATGGCGTTTATTTCTTTATTAAAAATTGATAATAATTTATATATTATACTTTTGCGTAGTTATATGCTTTTTTTTAACAAAATAGTTTTTTTTACAAAATTTTATTACTTTAAGGCTTTCAATTTATAGTTATGGAAGAAAATGAAAAAATAGATGCTTATATTAAGCAAATGATGGCTATTAAAGCTAAAAAAGAGAATGAGCAGACTAAGTTGGATCTGGAGGCTATCAGCAAGGAATTGGGCGTGAGCGAAGAAGAACTGAGAGCCATTGAAGAAGAGCGTAAAAAAATGGTATTGTTGGGGCAGGGCTTTGTGGAGCATCAACAAGCCGATGATGCCATTGCTGTTTTAGAAAAAGCCTACGCCCTCAACCCTGATGACGCCCAGACACTGAGCTTACTCGCCCAAGCCTACGGAATGAAATTTGTACAAAGTCATCAACCCATACATAAGCAAAAAAGTGAGGAGTTTGCCAGCCAAGCCCTCCTCCAAAATCCACAAGATAGCAAAGCCTTGGAATTGCTACAAGCGGTTCGCTACAAGCCCAAAACAGAAGTAAAATGGGGAAAAATAGCTTTTGTAGTTACGCTTGTGGCGGGTATTTTGTTGGCTGCCTCAGTGGTGTTTTTTTCCAGAGAAGAAAAAAGTAATAATAGCACCAATAACATAGAAAATGTAGAAAAAGCTACAAATAACCAAATAAATGATAGCAAAACTATTGAATACACAAACAATTTGGGTGAAAAAGTAGTTTTTAGTATTGGCAGTTCCGACATAGAAATAAACTTTGATGGTAGAAAAATAAAAGGGAAAACAAAATCAGCGGAAAAAAATAAATATAAAGACGAAAGCGGGAAAGAAATAGCAGAAGTAAAGGCGAAAGACGCAGAAGCCTTCAAGGTCAGAAGCCCTGACGGGACGAAACTTCTCTGGAAAGTAAAAGTAGATGCTATCAAAGTAAAAGTATCTGATAATGAGGAAAATAAAAATCCATTTGAGCTAAAAAAGAAAGAAGGGAAAATAAAAATTAGTAGAAATGAGAAAGAAATCATAGACCTAAAAGGCAAAGATAAGCACTCAGAAGCGGCAATGTACCTCACGGATATTCCCAAAGAACAACGCTACATTATCGTAGCAGAACTTCTACTAAGAAACATGTAAAAATACAAATAAGTCTTATTAAAATTTTATCTCAATACCTAAAACGCAATAAAATATGGCATCAACAAAACCTTGGTTCAACAGTTATCCCAAAAGCGTACCGCAAGAAATAAATCCAGACCAATACAGCGACTTGGCTTCATTTCTGGAAGAGCACTTCAAAAGATATGCTACGCTGCCCGCCTACCAATTTATGGGAAAAACCTATACTTACCAGCAAATAGAAGAATATTCGCGTTATTTTGCTGCTTTTCTGCAAAGTTTAGGCTTACAAAAAGGTGATAAAGTAGGTTTACAAATGCCCAATATTCATCAGTATCCTATTGCCCTGTTTGGAATTTTGCGAGGAGGCTTCACGGCTGTCAATGTTAATCCGCAGTACACAGTTCGCGAAATGGAACATCAATACAAAGACGCAGACGTAAAAGCCGTGATTATTTTGGCGAATTTCGCAGCTAATTTGGAGAAAGCCTTACCACATACGCATATCAAACACGTTATTGTTACAGAAATTGGCGATATGTTGGGAATGCTCAAAGGTAAAATTGTAAATTATGTCGTAAAACATAAGAAAAAAATGGTGCCTGCCTACCATATTCCTAATGCAATTGGTTTCAAACAAGCCTTAGCCAAAGGAAAGGCAAGCAACTTTAGCAAGCCAACTCTCAATAGCCAAGATATAGCCTTTTTGCAGTACACAGGCGGTACAACAGGTGTATCTAAGGGGGCAATGCTCAGCCACCGAAATATTATCGCTAATATGTTACAAATCAAGGCTTGGATGGCTCCCAAACTTAAAGATCAACAAGAAACTATCATTACGCCCTTGCCTTTATACCACGTTTTCGCTCTCACCGTAAACTGCTTTTCTATGGTGGCTATTGGGGCTAAAAATATTCTTATCGCCAACCCCAGAGATATGAAGGCATTTTTGGGAGAAATGATTAAAAATAAATTCACTGTTCTTACGGGACTCAATACCCTCTTTATCGGAATGATGAATCACCCTGATTTTGCTCAAATAAACTGGGCAGGTGTAAAAACTGTGGTAGCAGGTGGAATGGCTATGCAAAAACCCATCGCTGAAAAATGGAAAAAACTAACGGGGGTGGCTGTAGCCGAAGGTTACGGACTTAGCGAAACCTCACCAGTACTTACTTGTAATCCCATTGATGATACCGAACAAATCGGGACGATAGGAATGCCTATGCCAAATGTAGAACTGAAACTCGTAGATGATGACGGTAACGAAGTGAAACAAGGAGAAGCAGGAGAAATTTGTGCCAAAGGACCAAACGTAATGCTGGGATATTGGAACAGACCTGATGAAACTGCCAAAGTATTTGATGCCGATGGCTGGTTCAAAACGGGTGATGTTGGTTTGATGCAGGAAGATGGTTTTTTCAGGATTGTAGATAGAAAAAAAGATATGATTTTGGTTTCAGGCTTCAATGTATACCCCAACGAAATAGAGGACGTAGTCGCTGGACACCCCAAAGTATTGGAGGTAGCCGCCATAGGCGTACCCGATGCAAAAGCCACCGAAAGAGTAAAAATATATGTTGTGAAGAAAGATGAGAGTCTTACGGAGCAAGAGTTGAAAAAATATTGTGAAGAAAACCTCACAGGCTACAAACAACCACGTGATATAGAGTTTAGAACAGAACTTCCTAAATCCAACGTTGGAAAAATTCTTAGAAAAGTGCTAAAAGATGAAATGAAGGCACTTTCCGAAACTCAAAAATAAGTATACGCAAGCCTGATAGGTTTTAAAACCTATCAGGCTTGATGCGTTCAATCGTAAGTATACCTTTTTTGTACAAAAGATACACTTACGAAAAACATTACATTAACTTTTTATATTTAATGCGTTTGGGAGCTTCATTTCCAAGTCTTTTCTTCTTATTTTCCTCATAGTCAGAGTAATTTCCTTCAAAGAAATATACTTGAGAGTCGCCTTCAAAAGCCAAGATATGGGTGCAAAGTCTATCCAAAAACCATCTGTCGTGGGAGATAATTACAGCACAACCGCCAAAGTTTTCTAAGGCTTCCTCCAAAGCACGAAGCGTATTAACGTCCAAGTCGTTGGTGGGCTCATCTAAGAGCAACAAATTTCCTCCTTCTTTGAGTGTCATTGCTAAATGTACTCTATTTCTTTCCCCTCCTGAGAGAACTCCGATTTTTTTCTCTTGGTCGTTGCCTGTAAAATTAAATTTACTCACATAAGCACGAGCATTTACTTGCAAGTTGCCGAGTTGCACCCACTCACTACCCTCAGAAATAGCCTGATAAACCGTTTTTTCAGGGTCTAAATTATCGTGCTCTTGGTCTACATAAGCTACTTTTACAGTTTCACCTACTTCAAAAGTACCTGTATCTGGCTTTTCTTTACCTGTAATTAGTTTGAAAAGTGTTGTTTTCCCTGCTCCGTTGGGTCCTATAATTCCTACAATACCCGCTGGAGGTAGCGTAAAGCTCAAATTTTCAAAAAGAAGTTTGTCGCCATAGGCTTTACTCAAATTTTCAGCCACAATTACTTTGTTGCCCAGGCGAGGTCCTGCGGGGATATACAACTCCAATTTAGCTTCTTTCTCTTTTCCTTCTTCAGAAAGCATTTTTTCATAAGCACTCAAACGAGCTTTAGATTTAGCCTGACGAGCTTTGGGAGCCATTTTCACCCAATCCAACTCTCTTTCGAGCGTTTTCATACGTTTTGTCTCAGATTTTTCTTCTTGAGCAAGGCGTTTTTGTTTTTGCTCAAGCCAAGAAGAGTAATTACCTTTCCAAGGAATGCCCTCGCCCCTATCCAGCTCTAAAATCCAGCCTGCCACATTATCCAAAAAGTAGCGGTCGTGGGTAACAGCAATCACTGTACCTTTGTATTCTTGTAAATGCCTTTCAAGCCACTGCACTGACTCTGCGTCCAAGTGGTTGGTAGGCTCATCAAGTAAGAGGAGGGCGGGTTTCTGAAGAAGTAATTTGGCAAGCATGACGCGCATACGCCAACCGCCGGAGAACTCCTGCAAAGGACGCTCAAGATCAGCGGTTTTGAAGCCCAAACCCTCCAAGATTTCTTCGGCCTGTGATTGGATGCTGTATCCGCCCAGTGTCTCGAACCTTTCCTGAAGTTCGCTGAGTTCATTCACCAGATCATCGGTGTACTCTGTTTCAAGTTGGTGTAAGATGTGATCGATTTTTACTTTCAGCGCGATTTGTTCTTCAAAAGCTTCCTGAGCTACCTCTAAAATACTTTTACTGCTTTTGTAGGAGAGCAGGTCTTGATTTAAAAAACCAATCGTACATTCTTTGGAGCGTGAGATACTGCCCTCATCCGGGGTATATTCCCCCACGATCAAACGTAATAAGGTTGATTTACCGGTACCATTGGCGCCAATCAACCCGATTCTGTCTTTGGGTTTGATATGGAGACTGGCATTTTCGTAAAGGGGGCGACTTCCGAAATAAAACGATATATTATTGATTGCGAGCAAGTCCGTGGATAATTAATAAAACCATCATCATACATACGTATCAGGCCGCTAAATTAAAGTATTTCAGGGAAACTTTTCTCAAATCGTGCCGTTTTAAAAACATAAGTTTAAAAACATCACACAACTTTTTAAAATCCATCATCCTTCCAGCGTGTATTTCTAAACGCAAAAAGATTGATAATTTCTGTAAAAATATATTAAATTGCAATTTCATCTGCTAATAATCACTTCGTATAAGTGCCGTATTTTGTATTTTATGCTTGAATTAAAGTGATTAGCACTACAAGAGGTTTTCAATGATTTAATAAACTAAAATTCTGAAACCCGTTCGGTTTAAATATATTATCAAGATAAATAAACTATATGTTTACTGGAATTATTGAATCGGTAGGCCAAATCAAAAATATTCAACAAGAAGGTACAAATCTCAATTTTGTTATCGAGAGCCACCTAGGGGCTGAGTTGAAAATAGATCAAAGCGTATCACACAATGGGGTCTGCCTAACCGTAGTAGGCCTGGAAGGGCAGCAGCATACCGTCACAGCGGTGGAAGAAACCCTCTTAAAAAGTAATTTGGGCGGTCTGAAAATAGGAGATGCCATCAATCTTGAGCGAAGTATGTTATTAAACGGCCGATTGGATGGGCACCTTGTACAAGGGCACGTAGATCAAATGGCTACTTGTATAAAAATTGAAGACAAAAACGGAAGCTGGCTGATGGAGTTTGAATATGATCCCTTATCTCAAAATATTACCGTTGAAAAAGGTTCTATCTGTGTAAATGGGGTTAGCCTAACGGTGGTAAACTCCATGAAAGACCGTTTTTCTGTGGCAATCATTCCTTATACGTTTTACCATACCAACTTTTCGTCTTTGAAAACCGGAGATTTTGTAAATCTCGAATTTGATATTCTTGGAAAATATGTGCAAAAATATTTATCACTTCTAAAAGCATAAAAAATAACTACCGATTAAACTCTATACCCATGAAACAAGAACTTGAAAAGGCAATTAATTGTATGGTGGTGGATGATGATAAGGTGTCGCGTAGTATTATAGGGCATTTTATTAATAAAACCGATTATTTGCACTTAAGCCACACTTGTGAAAGTGCTATTGATGCACACAACATCCTCTTGAAAGATCACGAAATAGATATATTATTTTTGGATATCGAGATGCCTGAGATGACGGGGATGGAGCTATTACAGACCCTTAAAAATACCCACCTGAATATAGTTTTTACAACTAGCCGGGAGAAATACGCTGTAAAAGCTTTTGAATACAATGTACAGGACTATCTCGTAAAACCAATCAATTACAGCCGATTTCTGCAAGCCACTCAAAAAGTACTCGAAAGAATAGACTCTGGCAACCAGGTACACGAAAATACCCCCGGTTTTTTATTTGTAAGGGCAAACCATAAAATTGTCAAAATTGATCCCAAAGACATCTATTATATTGAAGCTCTTTCTGATTATATCCTGATTCATACGATCAGTCAAAAATTTGTAGTACACTCTACCATGAAAGGAATAGAGAAAAAACTGGAATCATTCAAAGATTTTCTGCGGGTACATCGTTCTTTTATTATTAATGTATTGCATATCGACTCTGTACAAGATGTAAATGTCTCGATTCACGGCAAGAGCATACCCATCGGTAGATCGTATAAAAATCAATTTATCGACAAACTCAATGTATTATAATGTATTGATGGGTAAGTAGTCTATAGTAATTAGGAGATAATTTATTATAAATACAACTGCTTGACTATCAATTAATTATAATAATAAATGCTATCAACTAATTATAGGCAATACTTAAATGATTGATAACTAAACAATTAACTTCAGGGTACGATCGGTTTTAAAAACCTAATCTTCAAGTACATTGCTGATAAAAGTGCTTTTTAAGAAGAGCCGACATAAAAAAATAAGTATCCCCCAAATCAAATACACTGTGTAATAATCGCGAGTAGTTTGATAACGATTTTCTTTAATTTCGGACTTCTCAAACGAATCAATCCTTTGAAATATCTCCACCAAGGTGGCATTATCCGAAGCTCGGAAAAACTCTCCTTCGCCAATTTTAGCGATTTCTCTCAGTGTACTTTCGTTGACGGTATTTTCCATAAATCTCTTTTGAGGGAAAACTCCAGGCATCGGTACGCGCCCATCGCGCCCTACAACAATGGTATAAATTTTAATGCCATAATACGCTGCCAATTGCGCTGCGGTTAGCGGATCAAGACTGCCAGCTGTATTGTCACCGTCGCTGATCAGAATGATTACCTTAGTCTTGGAAGCAGATTCACGAAAGCGGTTGGTTGCCACACCAAGCGCACTTCCGATGGCAGTTCCTCCCTCAGGGATCATTGGAGTAGCTATCTGTGCAATACTTTCTGTAAGTAATTGATAATCAGTGGTTAATGGGGCAAGCGAATACGCATCTCCTGAAAATATCACCAAACCGATGCGATCGTATTTTCGACCTTTTAAAAAATCAATCGCTACTTTTTTGGAAGCTTCCAGGCGATTGGGCAAAAAATCCTCCAGAAGCATAGATTCAGAAATATCCAGGGTTAATAAAATATCGATGCCTTCAGAAGTTTGCTCTACCAACTCATCAGCTCTTTGAGGGCGTGCCAGTGCAATGATGATACATATTAAATAAAATACCATCAGTGTATCAGGAAGAAAACGAAGCCAAACGATCAGGTGATCATAGCTTTTGATATAGGGATAAGAAACCTCTATTTTGTGGCGGCTTTTCCAGTTGAACAGTGCCCTAAATACAAAAAAAAGAGGAATGGCTGCGATAAGGTAGAGATAGCTGGGATTTGCCCAACTGTACTCCAGAAAAGTGCTGGGGTAGAACCAGGATAAAGCCAACCAATCCCATGAAAATGTATTCCAGATTTCAGACATTCCTTAAGCGGCTATATTTTTTTTCAAATCTGTTTTTTGAGAAATTTTTCAAAAAAAGCAAAGAATTTTCAATTTCTCGGGAAAAATCTCTGCCATATATCGCCCTGTCAATATCTTTGAGTGATTTTTCCAAATCTTCATCCGGTAAAAGCTGACTGATTTCTTTGGAGGTATAGGTACTAAAAGGTTTATTTTCAAGAAATTCCATGTGTCTTTTCCAAAGGGTCATGGCCAATTCAATGGAAGCAGCGGATTTTTCACGTATAATCAAGGAGGACAAACGCGTAAACTCTTTGACAAATTTAAGCTGACGGGTGCGAAACTGGAACAAGGAATAATATTTTTTGAATCTTGCCCCCAAAATCCCCCAGATGATCAGAAAAAACAGGGCTATCAATAAGATAATTCCAATCAAAAACGGGTAATCAAAGCGATTTTTTACGCTTTGATAAGTTGTTTGTATTTGCACTGGTATTTGTTTTGGATTGCCAACCACCAGTTCTTTGAGGATAACCGAGTCTTTGACTGCAAAAATAGGGTAGTTGAGCGTATCTTGGCGGGAAGTAACAAAAACAGGAAGTGACAAAGCTTGAATCTTGTCTATCTCAAAAGTGCGAAGCTCATACACCACACTATCAATACTTTGGTCGCCTTCTGTGCGGGTATTAAAATAATACCTTTGAAGTAACTCAAAAGTACCGAATTTATATTTTTCATCCGGGAATAATATCTGTGCTTCGGAAGGATACCAAATGCTCAAGGAATAATGCACAGGAAGCCCTATTTCAATGCTATCTTCCAAGAAATAGCCGTGTAGCTTAAAAAGTCTCGAGTCAATTTTACTCGAGCTGGTTTGTGCCATCAGCGTTAGCCAGGGAAACATACACACACAAAACAAACTAAAGCTAAACCCCTCTAGCACTCCTATTTCGGATTTTAAATAATTTAACCAGTTTTGGTACAAAATCTTCACGTGTATTGACGGATAAATAGTTTGCTCGATATTTCAGGCATAAGTTTTCAAGATTTTTTTGGGTATTTACAAAATCTTGCAAGAGTCTCTTTTGAAAAGCAACCGAAGAAGTATTCACCCAATGTACTTCCCCGCTTTCTTTGTCAATGAGTGGGATGATGCCTAAACGGGGCAATTCCTTTTCTGTATCATCGGTGACGTGAATAACAATCAGATCGTGTTTGCGGGCAAGCGCTTTAAGAGATTCTTCATATCCCTGATCAATAAAATCAGAGATCAACACCACAATACTGCGCCTTTTGATAAGGTTCAGCGCAAAGTGAATTAAGGCATCCAGGTCGGTTTTCAGGGACTCAGGTACTAGCCGATAGAGATTTAGCATAATCTCATAGGCTTTTTTCATACCCTTATCCGGCTCGATGTATTTTTCTTTACGATCACTAAAACAAATTAAACCGACTTCACTTTCTTCTTTGGCGGCTGAAAGCGAGAGTACACTACAGATTTCACGGCTAAGTTCTATCTTGGTATATTTTTCTTTTCCAATGGACTGAGAGTGGCTTACATCCACTAGAAAAAAAATAGTTTGTTCTTTTTCTTCTTTAAATACTTTGACATAAGTATCTTCTCCTTTGGCACTTACGTGCCAATCAATCCGCCTGACATCATCGCCGTATTGATAGGCGCGTACATCGTCAAATTCCAGCCCACAACCTTTAAAAAGTGACGTAAAATTCCCTTTTAGCTGTGAATTTACGGCTTTTCGAATCCGAATTTCATAATTTCGGATTTTATACATAATACTTTTGAGGTAGTCGTGATCCATTTTTTTCTAAAAGAGATGAAAAACAAAAATAATCATTTATCCCCAAAAGCACACCAAGAAGTATAAAAGAGATGACTAAATTGCTCTCAAAAGGATGATTATTTCTCCTTTTTCTCAAAGATTTCAGCCAATTCGTGCGCCTTTACAAAATCAGGAATGCCATAACCCAACAAATTATCGGGTTCTTGCGCCTGATTAGCAGATTGTTTGAGTAGCTGAATGATCTCGATATTGCTTAGATTCGGGTGCGCTTGCCACAAACCCGTAGCTAGTCCACAAACCAGCGGACTGGCGAAAGACGTTCCGCTGGAAAGAGTGATTTGCCCTCGGGGAGAACCTACTACTGTTGCCAAACCCATCGCAGATACATCTGGCTTGATACGACCGTCTTTGGTGGGACCTTGGGAGCTAAATTCTACGTATTGTCTTCCTGGGGTCACTGCACCCACAGCGAGTACAGAATCGGCATCCGCCGGAGCACCGAGGTATTTCCAGGAGTTCCCTCCTTCATTGCCAGCGCTATTGACAATGAGCATGCCTGTGGCGGCTGCCAAGTCAGCTGCTTGTGTGACTAGGGTGCTTTTGCCGTCCAGGTCTTTATATGTATAATCCATGGTGGTATCGCTAAAAGTTGTATATCCCAAGGAGGAGTTGATCACATCCACTCCCATACTATCGGCTCTTTCGGCGGCAATGAGCCAATTGACTTCTTCTATTCTGTATTCAGAGTTTGAGTTTTCGGTACGGAATAAGCAAAAAGAAGCTTCGGGGGCTGTACCGATCAAAGAACCCGGACTGTAAGCCGCAATGGTAGAAAGTACCATCAAACCATGACTACCGTCATCATAGACGTTTTTTTCCTGGTCTACAAAATCATAAGTATCCAGAATGCGTTGGTTATCAAATAGATGCTTAAAATAAGAAACCTGGTGGGCATTAACAAATCCGGCATCCAATACGGCTATAAGCATACCCTGACCCCTAAAGCCTTGTTGATGCATTTTGTCAGCTCCCAACATGGCTACCTGGGTATAAGAATCGCCATAGTCTTTATTGGATTGGATTGGCAAGGAAGCAGGAATTTTGTCCGTATTCGAGAAACTGTGCGTGGGGGTTTCTTCGGGTAGCCCACCTGTTTTATCTTTACTAAGCAGTAAAATATTCGGTTTGACGAAATCAAGCTGGCGAATATTTTCAAGGGTATTTTTATCTGCTTCCAACATAACAGCGTTCATCCAGCGGGAGGTATACCAGATTTTTGCGCCGGTTTTTTCGAGGGAATGGAGGTAAGTTTTATTGACGGGCAAATCCTGACTTGTGATAACAATATTTTGCTTTTTTCGCCGTTCAATAGCGCGTTGAGAGAGAAAAGCTTCCGGTTTTTGAATAGAATAAGAGCTAAAATTTTTGTCTTTGAGATAGACAAAATAGCGGCCTGTATTTTGAGCCGAGGCGGGGTGGAGTGCCAGGAATAATCCAAAAACAAAGATGATCCTGAACAAATTAATTCTTGCCATAAGCGATTATTTTTTGAGTATATATTCTGCCAAATTCAATACAACTTTCAAGAGGGATAGGCGGTCTGAGTTCTTTTACCTTTTCTTCGCAGTAAACTTCTAAAGAATCTATACAAGAGCCGCTTAATTTAAGGCTTAATCGCCAATCTTCTTTATAAATCAAGCCTACATTTTCGGCAAATTCTTCATTTCTCAGATCAAGCTCTACGAGACTGCAAAGGTTATTCTGGACGACCCGAAGCGTATTAGGAAAGGTCATATCTCCTATCGTAGAGGCTTCTCCCAGGTTGACGATGCGATATTCTTCTTCTCCCAGGCTATTGAGTGCATTGCCATTCCAGGTTGTTTTCTCATTGGGAGGGAAGATGAGTTTGATAAAAGTGCGGTTATTTTCCGTACGCAGTGCCTGCCCTGCAGTGCGTTTGATTACCCAGACCGAATCCAGTGCCCAAGCTTCGTTTGATTGTTCTCTCCTAAAGCGTTCTAGTTTGTAAGCGGGTTCGTTTTCAATATCCAAAAAACTTTCTGTGATTTCTTCCCGGATTTGATAATTAAATACCTGAACGGGGTTGAGCGTGGTATAAACTCTTTCTTCGACTTCGTATTCTATAAATTGCCCAATTTCCACAGGGAAGTATTCTCTTCCTTGTGTCTCAAGGCTAGGGTCAATGGTACTTGTGCAAGCCTTAATCAGGAAAATGCACAGAGGCAAGATGAGTACAAGTTTACGAAAAGGGCAACGAGTCATCATAAGCTGTATCAAATTGAGTAAGAGAGAATAACGAACTTATCACAACGAAATTCTCTCCTAACAACGTGAGTTAAAGACCAAAAGATTTAATATTCTGCAATTTGTTGAAAGCTGGTTTGTATCCATCCGCCTCCAATCACATCATCGCCTTCATAAAATACGGCTGCTTGTCCGGGAGCAATGGCACTTACTCCTTCGTGAAAGAGGGCTTTTATTTCTGAGCCGAACTGCTCAATAAGTGCTGGCGTTCCTTCATCATTGTAGCGTACTTTGGTCACGGATTCTGTGGGTTTACCGATCAGATCAGGATATTTCTGCATATTCAGTTGGCGAACGGTCATGCCATCTTTGTTCAGGTCGCTTTTGGTACCGAGTACGACCCGGTTATTTTTTTTATCGATGGCGGTCACGTATACCGGAAAACCGAGAGCAATACCGAGACCTTTTCGCTGTCCGATGGTATAAAAGGGGTATCCTTCGTGCTTGCCCACCACGGTTCCGTCTTCCAGTACAAAATCGCCGCCCGCAACTTTGCTTTCAAGCCCATTCACCCTTCTTTTGAGGAATCCTCGATAATCATTATCCGGCACAAAACAAATCTCATAGGATTCAGATTTTTTGACGAGTTCTATAAAACCCCGCTTTAGAGCCATTTCACGAATGAGAGGTTTGTTGAGTTTGCCTAGGGGAAACTTGGTTCTACTCAGACTTTGTTGAGATACCCCCCAAAGGGCATAAGATTGGTCTTTGTCCAGGTCATATCCTTTGGAAATATAATAACGCCCATTGTCAAAATTTAAATTGGCATAATGCCCGGTGGCTATGTATTCACAGTCTAATTTATCGGCACGGCGCAGCAAAGCATCCCATTTGATATGTGTATTACAAAGTACGCAGGGGTTTGGGGTGCGCCCGTCGAGGTATTCCTGGGTAAAATGATCAATGACGTAATCACCAAACTCCTCGCGGATGTCTAGGATATAATGAGGAAAGCCCAGATTTACGGCAATATCACGGGCATCATTGATAGATTCAAGGCTGCAGCAACCCGTTTCTTTTTTGGTGCCTCCGGAGCCGGTATAATCCCAGGTTTTCATGGTCATCCCGATGACCTCATAACCTTCTTCGTGGAGGAGAACTGCCGCCAGGGAGCTATCGATTCCTCCACTCATTGCCACTAGAATTCTTCCTTTTTTGCTCATTTCTCTCCTTGCCTGATTGGCAAATTATTTAAGTTATAATTCAAATTAAGTCAGTGTTCCAAACCAAGATGATCAGTGATGGGGTGTAGGGTTTGGATCAAACATGCAAATCTGCAATTTGATAAAAACAGACTTGATGCTTATGTACTAAATCCTAAACCCCAATGATCAAAAGCCAATATCATGAAAATTTAGCTGTTCAAGTGCATATACTGAATGATGGCCTGTTCAAAAGCTTCATCAGAGTTTTGCATTCGATGAGCAATCCAAATAGCAGCCGTCAGGTTATCAATTTGTTCATCTTTATTTTTTCCTTTGACCGGATAAGGACTGGTGGATAGTTGGTTTCTGTTTAAAATCACTTCTACTAGGTTTTTGACATCTGTTTCTCTAATCATAATAGCTATTTGAGTTGTTGTTTGAGTTCTTCTTCAAGTCGTTTGCTGAGGTCTTTGCACGCATTTTCAAGCACGAGAGCCATAATATCATCAGAAGTAGCTCTTCGGATGGTATCAGCAAGTCCTGAAATGGTCTCAATGACAAACTGCTTCATTTCGTGAATTTCCATTTCTTTGTTCCAAAGGTCAATTTTTAAAGTGCCTTGATCTTTGGGATCCCAGACAGCCATGGTAAAAGCTTTGGCTTCTTGCGGGCCTTGTAGGGGGGCATCATCGGCACTCCAAAGAATTTTATTTGGGATATTATTTTCGTCTAAGTTGATTTCAATGCTTATTATTGATTTTTTCATATATTTTTCAAATTATTTTGCAAAGAAGCGGGAAATTTTTGTGAATAAAAATACCTAATTTTCGGGGTCATTTATAGCAGCATTGAAACGACAACAGATAGGGTTGATTAGCCTAATTTTAAATGATTTAATTTTCCAAAATTACTATTGTCTTAATTTCAAAGGTTTTTTTTATGCTTATCATACGAATAACAAGCTTGTTTTTATTGATTTGTTTCCAGGTATTCAGTCAATCAACAATGAATTATCGTCAAAAATTCACTTATGAGCGGGCAGATTATCAACATAAAACCGATAGCTTGCGTAGTTTGTTTGGTTTTCGGAAAAAAATCCCTGAAGAATATGAGTTACAAACTCTTTTGGCTATTTCTCATTATCCTGATTTGTACCGTGCCCGGATCAAATTCAAATATGTAGATCGCCCGGCTATTCCCATTTCAGCCCGGCCTAGCTTTGTGGATTTTGTGCATAGCCGTAAAAACCGCCAATATAAGATTGTTATGCGGGTTGGTAGTCCGTATGTGTTGAATCGTAATTTTGATGAGCAGGTGGGGCTTATCGGGCATGAGTTGGGTCATATACAATTTTATATACACAAAAGCTTTCTGAGTCTGATTGGAGTAGGGTTTAAATATGCCACTTCAGACAAATATCGCATGCGATTTGAATTGGATACCGACCGTCGTTTGATTGATTACGGATTGGGCTGGCAGCTTAGGGAAGCTCCTATTTATCTGGATAGGTCGGCAGTGGAAGATTATATGAAGCAAGTCGGTTATATGTTTTGAGTAGTGCTAAAAATTATAAACAGACATAAAAATCTAAAAATTATCTTATGAAGATTGAAATACAACGCATTCAGACTCCTTTCCATTTACGGGCTACCAATGAATCAGGGAATCACCTGGATACAGATGCTTCACCAAGCATTGGTGGTACAGGGCAGGGGATGCGACCGATGGAATTGCTCTTGGCCGGAATAGGGAGCTGTAGTAGTATTGATGTTATTGATATACTTCGGAAGCAAAGGCAAGAGCTGGAAGACATTCAAATTATCGTGGATGGTGAGCGTGAAGCTGATAAAGTCCCCAGTTTATTTAGCAAGATACATCTACATTTTATCCTGAAAGGCAATTTGGACGAGGAAAAAGTCAAAAAAGCCTTAGATTTGTCTATAACCAAATACTGCTCTGTAGCCAAAACTTTGGAAAAAACTGCTGAAATTAACTATTCTTTCGAGATTAATCCCTAAAATTGTTGCTCTTAAAAATTCCGATAGCAAAGATGAACGAAAAATTTGAGACTCAGGCGATACGCACTCAATCCGATACCACTAGCCAAAGAGAACATTCTACCCCTTTGTATTTGACCTCTAGTTTTGTATTTGAAGATGCAGAACAGGCTCGAGCATTGTTTGCCAACGAAATGCAGGGAAATATCTATAGCCGCTTCTCTAATCCCAACAATGATGAGTTGGTGTCTAAAATGTGCCTTCTTGAGCATACCGAAGATGGAATGGCTATGGCATCAGGGATGGCAGCTATGTTTGTGAGCATGGCGGCATTTTTAAAATCGGGCGATCATGTGGTGGTTTCAAGGTCTTTGTTTGGTTCTACACATCAGATTATCACGCAGTTGTTTCCTCGCTGGGGAATTAGCCATACATACGTTCCGATTCATAAACCGGAGCAATGGGAGCAAGCCATCCAGCCCAATACCAAGATGTTATTTGCCGAAACTCCTTCCAATCCGGCTTTGGATTTGATCGATCTCGAGAAGCTGGGCAAACTTGCACAGGACAAAGGGCTGATCCTAAATGTGGATAATTGTTTTTGTACGCCTTATTTGCAGACTCCGGCAGATTTTGGGGCACATTTGGTCACGCACTCTGCAACCAAATTTATAGATGGGCAGGGGAGGGTCATCGGTGGAATCATCCTGGGGAAAAAGGAATTGATAGAAGAAGTACGTTTTTTTGCCCGTCATACAGGGCCGGCTATGTCGCCTTTTAACGGTTGGATACTTTCCAAAAGCTTAGAAACCCTGGCGGTACGCATGGATCGCCATTGTGAAAATGCCCTCAAACTGGCGCAATTCCTGGAAGAAAATGCAGAAGTAAATTTTGTGAAATATCCCTTTTTGCCTTCACACCCACAGTATGAACTCGCCAAAAAGCAAATGCGCTTGGGAGGGGGGCTGGTTAGTTTCGAGATCAAAGGCGGCGTAGAACGAGGTCGGAAATTTCTGAATGCCCTCAAAATGATTTCTTTTACAGCCAATTTGGGCGATACTCGAAGCATCGCCACGCATCCGGCTTCTACCACACATTCTAAACTAAGTGCCGAAGACCAACTGGCAGTTGGCATTACGCCTGGGCTGATCCGCATATCTGTTGGGCTTGAGCATCCAGATGATATTCTGGCGGACATCAATCAAGCTTTTGCTAATTCGTAACAAGGATTAGGAAATTAAACCTTAAGGGTAAAATAACTGAATTATTGTTTGGTGTTTATCAATTAAGCTGTCATGTATGAAAAAAAAACTATTTAAAGGATTACTTTGATGAATATCTATTTTTTTCGCTTATTTTGAGTAAACTATTGTTTAAATAAATGTAAGATATTTGAATCGAACCTATTTTTACCTGTAAAATATTCCAAAATAAAATATATAGTAAAATACACACAATTTTTTTTTGCTACAATAATTCACACATATTTAACCCAAATATCCACCCTGCCGTAAATCATCCTTAGAAAATAAAATTCAACTGCGATATGAACACAAAAAAAATTAGTGGCTATGTGTTTTGTAAAAAAACAAATCGGGTCTTGCATAATCCCATCGTTTACTGGTTTGGAGAGGATGGCAATATCCACGAAAAGATTTTCGGAACAAAAAGTGAAGGTCGTTTTGATATAGAACTTCCCGAAGGTGTCAAGAAATTATATGTTGGTAATCGGGGTTATTCCGTCAGGGAAATATTGCTCAAACCAACTATGGATAATATCATCGTTCACCTGAATAAAAACTGAGAAGCAGTCCGAACTTCTGACCAGAAGTTCGGACTGCTTTAAATTTGAAAGGATCATTGTACGCTTTGCTCGTAATTTACTCTGTCTGTATCGTCAGATTAAGCTTGAACTATTTCCCTTAATTCCCTTCATTCTTAATTCTCTTAATTCTTAATTGTTTTCATTCTTAATTTAGATGAAAATTCCGCCGGATACTTCAATTCTTTGAGCGTTGATCCATTTGGATTCGTCCGAGCACAAAAAGGCTACTACTCCGCCAATATCATCAGGTAAACCAACTCTTCCGAGGGCAGTCATAGAAGCTAGCATATTGTTCAGGTCTGGGTTATCTCTGACTGCACCGCCTCCAAAGTCTGTCTCGATGGCACCTGGTGCAACCGTATTCACGCGAATACCTCGATCTCCTAAAAATTTTGCCTGATAACGGGTCAGGGTTTCCAGGCCACCTTTCATGACGGCATAAGCATCATACCCTGTAAAAGTAAATCTTGCCAGGCCGGAAGAAATATTTACAATGCTGCCACCTTTTTGGATGAACGGTATTAATTTTTGAGTTAAGAAAAACGGAGCTTTCAAGTGGATATTTACCATAGTGTCGAACTGCTCTTCTGTGGTATGGGCAAAATCAGCGTGAAGTCCTATCCCGGCATTGTTGACCAATGCGTCGAAATGCTCGGATTGAAATTCTGTTTTTAAGATAGAGGTAAAAGAAGTCACAAAATTATCAAAACTGCTGCTGTCTGCGACATCCAGTTGGAGGGCATAAGCTTTTCTGCCTGCGG
Organism: Microscillaceae bacterium; assembly: GCA_033765345.1. Lineage (GTDB taxonomy): Bacteria > Bacteroidota > Bacteroidia > Cytophagales > Microscillaceae > JANRIC01. The sequence continues at coordinate 7,208 of JANRIC010000002.1, read as the reverse complement.
CTTTTATTTCATGCACTACGTGTTCGGCTTCAGTTTGCTTGCTGTGATAAGTGATCACTACATCGATGCCTTTTTGTGCCAATTGCAAGGCCATGTCTTTTCCTAAGCCACGGCTGCCTCCCGTTACGAGGGCGATTTTGTTTGAAATGCTTGTCATGATCTTTTGTTTTTAAAATACTACTATGCAAAAGTGGCAAGTATTTGTAAGAAAGTGTTTGCGTAATTCAATGCATTATTTGCAAAAATCAAATAACTATTGGCGGTATGATATAGGGGATAATTTGGTTTGTTTTTTGAAAAAGTTTGAAAAATGGGCTACTTCTTCATATCCCAGACTAAAAGCGATCTCAGACACATTCCAGGTAGTTTGTTTTAGGAGTATTTTGGCTTCTTGGGTGATCCTGCTGGCGATAATTTCGGTGGTGGTTTTGCCAGTGTTTTCTTTGAGGACTTTATTCAAATGATTTACGTGTACTCCCAGCGAATCTGCATAATCTTTGGCTGTTTTAAGCCGTATGTTTTGTGTGGGTGATTCTATGGGAAATTGCCGCTCAAGCAACTCGATAAAAAGCGTTGAGATACGGGCAGAGGCATTGAGGCTGTTTTCTACTCTTGCCATAGGCTGTAATTTTTGCCCGTAATGGATCATCTCGATTAAATAAGTACGCAGTAGGTCATATTTAAAGGCATAGTCAGAAGAGATTTCTGCGTGCATTTTTTCAAAAATACGCTCTATTTCTTTGTATTGGTGATCATTGAGGTGATAGATAAATTCGCTGTTTGGCATAAAGATAGGCAATTCATCGATCACCAGTCCGCTTTTGGATTTGGCTAAAAAATCTTTTGTAAAAACGCAAAAATGCCCTGCTTGCTGGGCATCTTGGGGGGTATATTGGTAAGGAATATTCGGTGTGGCAAACAAAAGGGCATACCCATCAATATCGATGGCTTTATCGGCATATTCAGCCCTATTTTTGCCATTGATCAGGCTTATTTTGTAGTATGTACGGCGGTTATAAGGCATGGGCGGTTTATCGCTGCACTTTTGATACAAGTCAGCAATATTAAAGACATTAAAATGCCCGATGTTTTTGTTATTGTTGTCGTCTAAGAAGTCGTCAAGAACAGAACAATCTCCTCCGAACAATTCTTTATAAAACTCTTTAATGGATACGGCATTCATTACTTTGTTTTGCAAAATTCAAATATGAGTGCAAAGTAAATAGATAAATGCTTGATTTGAAAACATAGTACAACCTATAATTTATTTGTGTTAGACTATCTGCTGCACCGAGCAGTTGTCCATAGTAATTAGTTGATAGTCCATAACAAATGTAATTACCTGGTTATCAATTAATTATAAAAATAAATAATATAAACTAATTATGGGCAACTACTTAACTTGATATTCAATACCAAATAAAATTGGTGATATATCACTGTATTTCGTACGTTTTTACAAAATATTATATCTCAGAACGACAGTCAAACACATAGTTTTTATACTCAAAATAAAATGGTTTGCGAAAAAAAGATTTTGTAAATCCTTAAAAACTTGCCCCGAAGGTGCTTTGTCTTATAAATCACATAAATCTTAGTAGAATTCCCTGATTTTTTTCAATTGATTTGAAACTATTTGGACTATACGCCTGTTTGACATATATACAGACTTGTCTGTTTATTGCGAATAAATTAATTTTGTATTGCTTATGAAAAAGGAATCAACTCCGGTAAAGGAAAGAATTATTGATACCGCTTCACGCTTGTTTTATATGCAAGGTTATAATGCCACAGGAATTAATCAAGTAATTGAAGAAGCTAAGATTGCCAAATCGAGTTTATATCAGCATTTTGCTACTAAGGAAGATTTGGCTGTGGCTTATTTAGTAAAAACAAACACAGAATGGTTTAGGGCTTTGGGAGAGTTTATTAAAAAAGGAAACAGCCCCAAAGACAAGGTATTGCTAACCTTTGATTTTTTGGAGGTCTATCAGGCCAGCTGCCAGTTCAGGGGGTGCAATTTTCAGAATATTTCGGCGGAATTGCCTCAGGATAATACAAAAATACTGACGGAAGTGAGAAAGCAAAAAGTTGCTTCAAGAGCCTATTTCCACCAATTATTGGCAACAACGGATAAGACTGATTTCGCAGACGAAATATTTATCCTTTTTGAAGGAGCGATTGTAACCAGCAGAATATATCAGGATACCTGGGCTATTGAGGAAGCAAAAAAAAGAATAATGAACTTACTTTAATTTTTTTTAAACAATAAAAACAGACTTGTCTGTATTTAAATTTATGGAAAACTTAGATCAACACTTAGCTTTTTTGGTATTGCGAGCAGCGTTAGGGCTCAATATTTTGATGCACGGCCTTGTGAGGCTTCGTGCAGGCAGCAGAAAATTTAGCGAATCATTGGTAAAGGACTTTGAGGGTACACCTCTGACACCTGGATTGGTAGCGTGGTTTGGCTATAGCCTGCCGCCCCTTGAGAGTATTTTAGGGTTTTTACTTCTGATGGGGCTATTTACTCAGCCCGTTTTATTGATAGGAGGGATGCTCATAATACTTTTGATTTTGGGCAAATCTTTTCAAGCCGATTGGCAGACAGTATCTTTTCAAATGATTTATGTGCTGATTTATGCAATTTTACTCTGGCTTAGGCCAGCCAATTATTTCTCAGTGGATACCTTAATATTCATTCAATAATTCAATTTAAAGTTTTATCAATTCATTTAAACAATTTTTAATTATGATTACGTACAAAAAGCTCGATGTTCATGGTTTACAAATTTTCTATCGGGAAGCTGGTGATGCTTCAAAACCAACGATTTTACTTTTGCATGGTTTTCCTTCTTCCTCACACATGTACCGCGATCTGATCGCTGATCTGCAAGATGATTTTCATTTGATTGCACCTGATTATCCGGGTTTTGGCTTTAGCAGCATGCCTGATAAGTCTGAATTTAGTTACACCTTTGATCATATTGCCCAAGTAATGGAGCAGTTTATTGATCAACTGGGTTTGAAGAAATTCAATTTGTATGTGCATGATTATGGTGCACCAATCGGATACCGAATTGCTAGCAAAAGGCCTGAGTTAATTCAGAGTCTTTTGATTCAAAATGCCAACGCATACTTGGAAGGTCTAGGACCGAATCTGGCAGCTATTCCTCCCTTTTGGACGAATCGTAATGCCGAAACTGAAGAGCCGATTCGTGGTTTGTTGAGCCTTGAGGGAACAAAATTCCAGTACTTGGATGGCGCGGAAAATCCCGAAAATATTAGCCCAGATGCTTATTACCTGGATCAATATTTTTTAGACAGACCCGGTAATTCTGAAATTCAACTGGACTTATTGTTTGACTATCAAAATAATGTGCCGCTCTTTGATATATGGCAGCAATATTTTCGTCAGCACCAACCCTCAGCACTCATTATTTGGGGCGAAAATGACCGCTTTTTTGTGGAGGCAGGTGCCCGGGCTTATCAAAAAGATTTGAAAGATACCGAAGTTCATTTGGTAAATTCAGGTCACTTTGCCCTGGAGGAGTTTCACCGAGAAATAGCGCAGCATATCACTCATTTTTTATCAAAAAGAAACTTGAAGTAAATTTTTTATTTAAATAAAAACAGACTTGTCTGTATTAAAATTATGAAATACTCAGAATCAAAACAAAAATCGTTTGGCCCCATAAGAACAATTCTTTGGGCGGGTCTAATTGCAGGTATTTTGGATGCCACTGCGGGCGTAATAGTGTACTTTATCTTCAAAGCGTTAAATCCGATTCAGGTTTTACAATACATTGCCAGTGGAATTTATGGGAATGGAGCTTTTGAAGGCGGTTTGCTGATGGCATTGATCGGGATGATTTTACACTTTGTAATTGCTTATGCGTTTACGGTGGGGTTCTTTATTGTTTACCCGTTTGCTTCATCTATGTTTGCCAAAAATATCTGGGCCACGGGCTTGTTGTATGGTTTGTTTATATGGTTGTTTATGAATTTGCTGGTATTGCCCAGTTCACTTACGCCCAAATCTCCTTTTGGTTTGGTATCGATGATAGAAATTATTTGGCACGTATTTTTGGTAGGTTTACCGCTTGTTTTGATTATTCATCAATATTATACCAAGAGAATATAAGTAGGACTTTTATAATAAGTTTTTGGTTCAAACCCAAGTCAATTCTCAAAGTAGTTTTCCACAAAAGCCGCATTTTTTGCGGCTTTTATGTATTTTTTAAAGGGAGATAAACCTGTATGCTGCCTAAGTTTTGGGCAATGATCATTTTTGAGCCTTTGACAAAGTCAGGGAGATTTGTCCGGCGTGATGGGCATTATGGTAAAGGATATGTGAAAAAAGCCTTAACTTGCTTACCTTCCCAAAAAAGGGGGTATCTATCTCAAGCATCCACCATTCGTCGGTTTTTTCATTTACGAGGGCTTGTAGCATGGCAAAACCCTGCTCGATATATTGTTTGGATTGTATAAAATCCCTGCCTTGCCCAGTATCGTGCTGCCTCATAGTAGTATTGGGTACAGCAGAAGGTTTTTCTAGGAAATTGCCGAATAAGTTCATCACCTCACCAATATGTTTGTAGATAAATCCAATAGAGGCGGTGCTGTCATTGAGCTTCCAATCCAGGTTAGAGGCTTCTACTTGATCCAGTGCAAAGCTGCAAGTCAATTGGTTTTGCTGAATCAATTGATGCAGGAGGGTTTGTTGTGGAGTATTGTTCTGTGCCAAAATAATGGTAGAATTTAGAATGATAAATGCTGTTAAGACGAAGTAATTCTTCATTTTTTTAATTGAACGATTTTAGCAGGGTATCTAAAAGGGCAAAGGAATGGTCGAAATGCGCTTGCATGCCGCTATTGAGCATACTGTCACGATATGCTTCATGGGGGCAGTAAATCGTGATGCTCAGTTTGGTTTGTTGGTCTTGCATAGGCTCAAATTGTAAGACTTCCAATACGGGGAGCAGCTTGTCGGGCAATCCTCTGAATTCGGAGGTTCTGATGATTGATTTAGGGGACAAAACCTCGTGATACACCCCATAAAAGCTAAATCTCGAGCCATTGGCATGAATGTGATGCCATAAAAAGCTTCCACCCGTCTGGCAGTTCATGCTTTTAACCTCGAGGGTAGTATTATCTGGTTTTGACCATTGGATGAATAGATCAGCTTCTGTAAACAAGGTAAAAAGCTGTTCGGGGCGTGCGTCAAATTTTCTCTCGATAAAGATGGTATGTTGCCCTTCTTCGGCAATGATTTGTGTGGGATGTAACATGGGTTTGTTGATTTGTTTAGCTGTTTTGTTTTTTTAAGTTTTCTAAAAGTGCGTCTATTTTGCTGAAGCGATCTTCCCACATTTGGCGAAAAGGCTCGATAAAGTCTGCTACTTCTTTCATTTTTATAGGATTACAATGGTAATAAATCTCCCTGCCTTTTTGCTCTTGCCTAAGCAGCTCACATTCCGTGAGGATTTGAATATGTTTTGAAATGGTTTGTCTTTTGGAGTCAAAGTGTTCGGCGATGGCTCCTGGAGTAAGGGCAGTGGCAGCTACTAAGGTCAGAATGGTTCTGCGTGTAGGGTCGGCTAGTGCCTGAAAAACGTCTCTTCGTAAATCCATATTGCAGTTATTTGACTGTAAATATACATGAAGTTATTTGACTGCGAAAATATTTTTAGGATTTTTTTCAAGGGATCAACCCTTATATATTTTCTGAATGTATGATGGTTTTAGGAAGATAGATCACAGACCGTCTTCTGCTTGGGCAATCCAGCCAGGTGATTGATTTATTTTTTGGCGTAAGAGCATATTCAATTGGGCTGCGTGGTGTTGTAGGTGTCGCATATTATAAAGGAATATTTCCAAAACGGGATAATCCATAGATTCTGAAGCATCTTCATCTTCTACCCATCTTTCTTGTAATTTTTCCTCGGTCAGGTCTTCAATCAACTGGCGACATTTTTTGCGGCTTGCTTGCAGATAGTCAAGCAATTCTTGTTTGGTATACGTGCGGTTCGGTACGATATCACCTATAACACCATCCGGTACTTGGTTGGGCTTTGCAAAGCTGAAGGGTAAAGGTGTAGAAAAATCTTTGGGTGGATTGGTCAGGTAGTAATCCAGCATAATCAGGGAATGATAAGCCATGTAAAAGAATTTTTTGTCGTTATTCCAGGTTTCTTCTTGCCAGAGTGTGAGGGCATTTTGAAGCATATCGATACTTGCGCCGAATTGTTTCCAGAGACTTTCTTTGAATGTATGGAGCATATAATTGAGTTGGAGTTTATATAGACTACGTTTTCAGGTAGTTTAGATTTTTTTGCAGGGAGTTTAAGTTTTTACCACAACTTTTCCTTTGGCTTTGTTATCTTCCACGTACTGGTGAGATACTTATCGTATTCGTCTTGTTGGTTGCCTTCACTTTCTAAAATACTTTCTATTGTTACATCAAAACGAAGTAGTTCCGTTAGAAAACCTTCTAAAATACCAAAGTTACCTTTGTGGCCTAGCATTTTTTTCATCACCCAATCAAAGCGAATGAGTTTTCTGCTTATAGTATTTTTGTTATATTTCTTATTACAAAGATACGTTTTTTTTGGCTCTGAATTTTGATTTTTGCTGTTTAAAATTGGGCATAACAGAAAAATGTTTGCGAAGGGCGGACTTGAATAGCAATCCCTTGCCCTACACACAAAGTTTATAGAGAGCGCAAAAGCCTAACCACCGCACATCTGTCCGCCTTTTTTCAAACATCACGCAAGGGTACGGTTTTCTTATTTTTCCTGATGCAATACTATTATTTGTTTAAGAGTTAGCCCGGTATGTTTGGCTGTCACTGGGGTTAAAAAGCTCAAAATTGATGTAAAAAATGAGCTTTTTGCGCTTAAATCAGAGAAAATTACAGTCTTTAAGTGCGAATTTGCGCTTTTATAAGTTAAATTTTATCGAGAATGAGAGTTTTTTCTATCTCAATGCGCCCTTTTTAATTCAAATTCAATCAAAATTGCGCTTTTTTTGCCCAAATTAGATTTTTTTTTCTGCAAAAAGCTGTTTCTGAACATCAATTTTAAGGTCTAAGACATCAATTTTAAGGTCTAAGACATCAATTTTAAGGTCTAAGACATCAATTTTAAGGTCTAAGACATCAATTTTAAGGTCTAAGACATCAATTTTAAGGTCTAAGACATCAATTT
>JANRIC010000001.1:0-5646 GCA_033765345.1 Microscillaceae bacterium | reverse complement strand
CTTCCGAAGTGATCGTTTGAGCTTCCGAAGTTATCGTTTGAGCTTCCGAAGTTATCGTTTGCGCTTCCGAAGCTGTCGTATGTTCTTCAGAAGTGATCGGTTGATATTCCGAAGCTATAGTTTGATCTTCAGAAGCTATCTTTTGAGCTTCCGAAGATATCGTTTGAGCTTCCGAAGCTTTCGTTTGAGCTTCCGAAGTGATCGTTTGAGCTTCCGAAGCTATCGGTTGAACTTCCGAAGCTATCGGTTGAGCTTCCGAAGTTATATTTTTGGTTCTTCTGTGTTTTTTATCACATCCTCAAACGGGGCTTGGTGTAGACACCACGCTTGGCGGAGATGTTGTGGGTTTCTCGACAGATAACCCAGCATAGAAGAATGGTGTGTATATAATTTAGAGAGCATAGACATTGGAAGGGAATGGGTTAGCAGGATTTTAAGAGATCAGGTCGTATTCTTTCAAAAGTTCCTGTAGTTCCTTTTTAAAACGATCTCTAAGAAATTTATACTGGCGAATGCTTAGTGAGTCAGGATTTTCCCCAGCATCCTGTAGTTCTCTAATCAAGCGATTTAACTTAGAGATTTCATCTAAAATACCGCTTATTACTTGTATAGGAATGTACTCAAGAGGAGTGTTCATAATCATTCAAATTTTAATTCTAGGAAACCCTTGGGCTGCTCTATACCAAGAACATTTTTCTTAGAACCATACAAATCTATCCAATATACACGAGCCCTTTCTGTATGGGTGAAATATTCTTCGTGATTTTGTGAGAATACTTTCACAAGATAAGCATCCAGCCCTTGATCTTCAAGTGAAAAACACCAGAATTTATCCAAAAAGGGTTCTTGTGCTTCAAAAACCTGATAATCAAGGAATGTCACAAAGTCAATGTCCTTCGGGTTCTCTTTTTGACTGATAAAACTTCCGTCAATCCATTGCACAAATCTATTACTTACCTTGCTTTGGAAGTTTTCAATATAACGCAAATAGTTGATAAATAATCTCTTTCGTGTGATGGATGAAGGAAATTGATCTACAAATATTTTCTCTAAAGTAAGCAAATCACAAGTAATCTTGGTATAAGGCTTAATAAAACCGTTCTGATCAAAACTAAACAATACAGACATGATTTTATGGGTTAATAATTTCCTAAGTAACCTTTATGATCTTCTCATCTGGGAAAATATTTTCCTTCCCACACACCCAATCAATAAATCATTTTACACTCCATCCCCAAATCCTCTAGTTTATTGACCAATCCGTCACTGATTTGTATTTTGTACTTTTTGGAGACCAAGTCTACATACAATTCCTCTTCAAAGTCCAGTAATTTTACTTTAAGTTGATGCTCTCCGGCGTACTGATGTACAAGATGCTCGATATTGGCAATAAATTCTTCATTTAATAATCGGATATCCACCTTTACTTCTACGCCTTTACAGTGCATTTCCTTCATTTCCTCGAGGTTTTGAATTTTAGTGACCCGAAATTCAAACTGACCTTCATTTCGGAAGCTACGCTGCACTTTGCCCGTGATCATCAGCAACTGGTTTTCCTCGATCTGATCGGTAAACTCCTCGTGGTCGTTCCCAAATAGTACGATTTCTAGAGAAGACTTAAAGTCTTCCAACATAAAGCGGGTGAACATATTGCCGTTTTTAGAAGCCCTTACCGACTTGCCTGATACTACTCCAGCAATATTAATTTCCTGCCTGTCAAAGGGTTCCAGATTGTCCATGGTCTGTATTTTGAGAGTTTTGAGGGCTGTGCGGAATTGCTCCAGCGGATGCCCAGATACGTAAAAACCCACCACGTCTTTTTCGTGGTTCAGTTTCTCAAGGCGTGTCCAGGGTTCGCAGTTTGGCGGTTCGGGTTTGGCAATTTCTAAGGCACTATCTGCGCCAAAGAGCGAAACCGAGGCAGTTTCTTTGTCTTTTTTATAGGCATTGGCGTATTTGATGAGCCGCTCCGTAAAGCTGGGGCTTTTATCGTTTGGACTGTAAAAGTACTGCGCTCGATCTATGCCAAAACCATCAAAAGCACCAGCATAAGCCAGGCTTTCGAAGGATTTTTTATTGACGGTACGCGGGTTAATTCTTCTTGCAAAGTCATAAATATCCTTAAAAATGCCGTTTTTTTCTCTTTCCTCAATGATAGAATCAATGGCTGCATCGCCCGTGCCTTTGACTGCAGCCAAGCCGAAGCGGATTTGCCCCTGATCGTTTACACTAAAATCAGCACTGGACTCGTTGATGTCCGGCCCTAGTACTTTCACCCCAAGTTTTTGACATTCATCAATGAAGAAGGTAATCTTCTCGATGTTGTTCATGTTGTGGGTCAGTACCGCCGCCATATACTCAGGGGTATAATTGGCTTTGAGGTAGGCTGTTTGGTAAGCCACCACCGAATAAGCTGCCGAGTGAGAGCGATTAAAACCGTACTCGGCAAATTTTTTCATAATATCGAAGACCTCTCTGGCTTTTTCTTCGGGGATGTCATATTTTTCCTTTGCTCCTTTAATAAAAATCCCTTCCTGGTATTCCATTTCAGAGACTTTTTTCTTACCCATTGCACGGCGTAGCAAATCTGCCCCTCCAAGGGTATACCCCGCCATGAGCTGGGCAGTCTGCATGATTTGCTCTTGATAAACCATAATCCCAAAGGTGTTTTTGAGAATAACTTCAAGCATAGGATGAGGATATTCTACTTTTTCTTGTCCGTTTTTACGGCGAATATAATTAGGTATAAAATCCATAGGTCCGGGGCGATACAAGCTATTCATCGCAATCAAATCCTCGATATTGGTGGGCTTTAGCTGTTTGAGGTACATTTGCATACCTTCGGACTCAAACTGGAATGTACCAATCGTATCGCCATTTTGATAAAGCTGAAAGGTTTTTTCATCATCCAGCGGAATTTTATCTATATCAATCTCGATGTCGTGATTTTTTTTAATGAGTGCTAGGGCATCTTTAATGATTGTAAGCGTTTTAAGCCCTAAAAAGTCCATTTTGAGCATTCCTGCTTCCTCGATCACCTTTCCATCAAATTGGGTGACCAATAAATCCGCATCTTTTGAGACACACACCGGAATGTGTTCGAGCAGGTCATCCGGGGCAATGATCACACCAGCAGCGTGGATACCTGTACCCCTAATGGAGCCTTCCAGAATCTTGGCCTGTTTGAGTACTTTGGGCCGCAGGTCTTTATTTTCGTCTAGCTCGAGGATTTGCTTGAGTTCGGCGACATCGACGTAGGCGTTTTTGAGCTTAGTCCCAGGCTTTTCAGGTACAAGTTTAGCGAGTTTGTTGGATTCATCCAGGGGCAGATCCAACACACGAGCTACGTCTTTGATAGACATTTTGGCGGCCATGGTACCGTAAGTAATAATTTGAGCTACTTGATTTTTGCCGTATTTATTGACTACATAATCAATGGCACTTTGGCGGCCTTCATCGTCAAAGTCAATATCAATATCGGGCATCGAGACACGCTCTGGGTTGAGGAATCGCTCAAAAAGCAGGTCGTATTTGATCGGGTCAATATTGGTAATTCCGACGCAATAGGCTACGGCAGAGCCTGCTGCGGAACCACGCCCAGGCCCTACGAAAACGCCTTGATTTCTTGCCGCATTGATAAAGTCTTGTACAATCAAAAAGTAGCCTGGAAAACCCATGCCTTTGATAATTTTGAGTTCGTGGTCAAGGCGTTCGCGGATTTCGTCGGTGATTTCACCATAGTGTTTTTTAGCACCTTCGTAGGTCAGGTAGCGCAGGTAATCATCTTGGGTCTCAAATTCGGGAGGCATCTCAAATTTGGGCATCAGGATAGGTCTTTTGAGTTTGATGGGAGCGCATTTATCCACGATTTCTTGGGTATTTTCCAGTGCCACAGGAATATCTGAAAAAAGCTCATTCATTTCTTCCTGGGTTTTGAAATAATATTCATCATTGGGCATACCGAAGCGTGTACCTCGCCCACGACCGATGGGCACGCTCTTTTTCTCGCCGTCTTTGACACAAAGCAGTGAATCGTGGGCATCTGAATCCTCCCGATTGTTGTAGAGCGAAGCCTGTGTGGCTACGGGTCTGACATTGTATTTGGCAGCCAGATTGAGCAATACCTCATTCACACGGTCTTCTTCCTCGAGTCCGTGGCGTTGGATTTCCACATAAAAATCTTCTCCAAAAATATCCAACCACCATTTAAAAGCTTCTTCGGCGGCGTGTTCACCTACATTGAGAATCAAAGCAGGGATTTCGCCCATAAAGCCCCTCGTAGAACTACCCGTAAGGGCTATCATACCTTCGGAATACTCCCTGATCAAATCCTTATCTACCCTGGGATAACCCGCATAATAGCCCTCGATATAGCCCAACGAGCATAATTTGGCAAGTCGATGATAAGCTTCTTGGTCTTTAGCCAGGAGTACTTGCATAAACTTCCGGTCGGGGTTATTTTTGGTAAATTGTTTTTTGAGCCTTTCCTCGGCTACGTAAAGCGTACAACCCATTATGATTTTGATGCCGGCTTCATCGCCATAGTTCACCGCATTGAAGGCAGCGTGCATATTGCCCAGGTCAGTGATGGCCAAAGCTTTCATATTATTTTCTTTGGCTTTGGCAACCAATCCACCTACGCTTGAGGTAGACTGGAGGATAGAAAATTGTGTATGTGTGTGTAAGTGTGCAAAAGGAATCGGTTCGTCTATAGTACCCCGGAATTGTGCAGGAATCTGCATACCTGCTTTGCGGCGTTTTCGGGAGAAGTTGGCTTCATCCAGTACGGGAGGTTCATAAGTAATTTCTTCCAGTGCAGTTTTATCAAAAGGCACGGCGATTTTTTGGGTGATAAGCCCAAAGAATGCGCGGGCGGTTGCAGCCACATCATAAGCTGCATCGTGGGCATCATCAAAGCCTTCGTTGAAAAGTTTTTGGTACAGCTCGGTCAGGGTAGGCCATTTGAAGCCACCGCCACGCCCTCCAGGGATTTGCACAAAGGCGGCTGTTTCTTCGCTTTTGGTGTCATAGTTTTTTTTATCCCAAAGCTGCGTATCGAGGTCTGTTCGGACTAATTCTGCTCCTACGATCTTGAGGTCAAATTCAATATTGTGCCCAATGAGTAGGTCGGCTTTCTTGATATCTTTGGCAAAAGTATCGAGTACTTCCCTCAAATCGTGCCCATGCTCGAGGGCGATTTCAGTAGAAATGCCGTGTACTTTTTCGGCATTAAAAGGGATAGTGAAGCCTACTGGTTTGACGATGAGGTTGTTGGATGAAAGCAATTTCCCTTTGGCATCGTGCAATTGCCAGGCGAGTTGTACCAGGCGCGGCCAGTTGTCCAAATCGGTATGAGGTGCTTCAAAATTTTTGGGTAGTCCAGTAGTTTCGGTATCAAAAATTAAGTACATAATTTTAAGGAAATTAAGAAATTAGATTAATTAAAGCAATTAAAGCAATTAAAGCAATTAAAGCAATTAAAGCAATTAAAGCAATTAAGAAATACGCCCTTAATTATTTTCATTTTTTTAATTCTTTAATTACATCCTTGTTTTAATTATTTTCATTTTTTTAATTCTTTAATTACATCCTTGTTTTAATTATTTTCATTTTTTTAATTCTTTAATTACATCCTTGTTTTAATTA
>JANRIC010000241.1:0-21643 GCA_033765345.1 Microscillaceae bacterium | reverse complement strand
CTGAACTTCTCAGAACCTTCTCGCTCTACGGTTTGGGCTTTCCGAACTTCTCAGAACCTTCTCGCTCTACGGTTTGGGACTTCTGAACTTCTCAGAACCCTCTCGCTCTACAGTTTGGGACTTCTGAACTTCTCAGAACCTTCTCGCTCTACGGTTTGGGCTTTCCGAACTTCTCAGAACCTTCTCGCTCTACAGTTTGGGACTTCTGAACTTCTCAGAACCCTCTCGCTCTACGGTTTGGGCTTTCCGAACTTCTCAGAACCTTCTCGCTCTACGGTTTGGGACTTCTGAACTTCTCAGAACCCTCTCGCTCTACAGTTTGGGACTTCTGAACTTCTCAGAACCCTCTCGCTCTACAGTTTGGGACTTCTGAACTTCTCAGAACCCTCTCGCTCTACAGTTTGGGACTTCTGAACTTCTCAGAACCTTCTCGCTCTACAGTTTGGGACTTCTGAACTTCTCAGAACCCTCTCGCTCTACGGTTTGGGCTTTCCGAACTTCTCAAAATCTCCCAACACCCAACACCCAACACCCAACACCCGACACCCAACACCCGACACCCAACACCCAACACCCGACACCCAACACCCGACACCTCGCACCACTAATCACTATTAATAGGAATTTGCTTAAGAATACTAGCGATGATTTCCTGGCTCGTAATACCTTCGGCTTCGGCTTCATAGTTGAGGCTGATGCGGTGGTTCATCACATCGTTGGTTACTTCTTTGATGTCTTCGGGGAGTACGTAACTGCGCTCATCTATAAAAGCGAGGGCTTTGGCAGCCAGATTCAGATCAATACAGGCACGGGTAGAAACGCCGTACTGAATAAAGCGGGCTTCATTTTTTAGGCCATATTCTAACGGATAGCGGGTAGCGTGTACCAGCTCGATGATATAGCGTTCCAAAGATTCGGAGATACTTACTTTATTGATTTCGTCACGAATGGCAAACACATCCTCATAACTGATGACCTCTTGAATTTCGGGTCGGAAGTTCATATTAGACATCCGGCGCATGACCTCAAGCTCTAGCTCTTTGCTGAGATAGCTGACGAATACCTTCATCATAAAACGGTCTATTTGGGCTTCGGGAAGCGGATAAGTACCTTCGTGCTCTACTGGATTTTGGGTGGCTAATACGAGGAAGGGTCTATCCAGGGTAAAAGTTTGTTCGCCGATGGTGATTTGTTTTTCCTGCATAGCTTCCAGGAGGGCAGATTGTACCTTAGCCGGAGAGCGATTTACTTCATCGGCCAGGATGACATTGGCGAAGATAGGTCCTTTTTTGACTTGAAACTCTCCTTCTTTTTGGTTATAAATCATGGTACCGATCAAATCGGCAGGAAGCAAATCGGGTGTAAACTGAATACGTTGGAATTTGAGGTTGAGCGATTTGGCCAAGGTATTAACGGTAAGCGTTTTAGCAAGCCCGGGTACACCTTCAAGGAGAATATGCCCATTGGTAAATAGACCGATCAGGAGTCGGGTAATGAGGTAATCCTGCCCGATAACGGCTTTGCCCATTTCCCTGAATATTTTTTTAATTTTCTTATAATAATCTACTTTCAGTTCGGAGAGATGTTCCATGGTTTAGTTTTGAATTTCAGATTTCATCAGATCAAGAATATCATTGAGATATTCTCTGGAGTTGGCCAGGCGTGGTACTTTGTGCTGTCCGCCAAGTTTGCCGCGTTTTTTCATCCAATTATAAAAAGTACCTTCGGGTACGGCGTGTATAAAGGGTTTTTCCAAAGCTATATTCTGATAGCGTTTGGCTTCATAATCCGAATTGACTTCTTTAAGCTTGTAATCTAGCAATTCGGTAAATTTCTGCAAATTATCGGGAGTTTTTTTAAACTCAATGATCCATTCGTGTCCTCCCCGTTGATTATCTCCCATGTAAATCGGTCCTGCGGTATAGTTACTGATCACAGCCTGGGTCTGTGTGCAAGCAAAGGTAATGGCTGTTTCGGCATTCTCAATAATGACTTCTTCACCGAAAGCGTTGATAAAATGTTTGGTACGCCCAGTGATTTGAACACGATAAGGGTCTTTGGTAGTAAATTTGACGGTATCGCCGATTTTATAACGCCATAAGCCTCCACTGGTCGTGATGAGCATGGCATAGTTTTTACCCAGCTCTACTTCATCGAGGCTGCACACCCTGGGAGATTCGTTTTCGAGTTCGTGGATAGGGATAAATTCATAATAGATGCCATAATCAAGCATCAGAAGCATATCGTCGCGGCTGATGTCGTCTTGTAGCCCAAAAAAGCCTTCGGAAGCGTTGTAGGTTTCCAGATAATGAATACTGGGAGCCAAGCTTTTGAACAACTCACGATAAGGCTTAAAAGAAACTGCTCCGTGGATAAATACTTCCAGATTAGGCCAGATTTCTTCGATATGGCTTTTATTTTCTCTTTCCAATAGTTTTTGTAGCAATACGATGGTCCAAGTAGGCACGCCCAGGATGCTGGTTACGTTTTGTTTGGGGGTGAGTTTGACCATTGCCTCGATTTTTTCTTCCCACTTGTCGAGCATCGCAATCTCGAGGGGTGGCGTACGCAAGGCCTGCGCCCATTTGGGTAAGTTTTGTACTACCACAGCCGAAATATCTCCAAGGAAGGACTGTGTCCACTCAGGATTCGTTTGGAAAGACCCTCCGATAGAAAGCCCTCGCCCCCAGAAAAAGCGTGTTTGAGGATTATTGGCGATATAAAGGGCTAGTACATCTTTTCCCCCTCTGAAATGACATTCGCGGAGAGACTCCCAGGATACAGGGATAAATTTGCTGCGAGCATTGGTAGTGCCGGAGGATTTGGAAAACCAGTTGATCTTACTGCCCCAAAGTATATTTTGCTCACCTCGGAGCATTCGCTCGATATAGGGGAAAATATCTTCATAGCTTGACACAGGAACCCTTTGTTGGAATGTTTCTGGGTTTTTGATATGTTTATAATCATATTTTTTGCCCCATTCGGTATTTTGGCTTTTCTGTACAAGTTTCATCAAAATCCTTTCCTGTACTTCGAGAGGTTTTTTCTTGAAAAGCTCAATTTGAGGCAATCTTTTTGTTAACAGGCTTCTGATTATGTTGTCTACTATTCTCATAGGGCAGCTAATCCGCTTAGTTATTCAGGAGTACATCTTCTTTTCTAAATTTACGGTTCAGGGTATAGTTTAATCCCAAATACCCTGCGATCACTTCGGGGTTCTTGACCAATTCTTCTGGAGTACCATCGGCAAACTTTGTACCTTCTTTCATGACATAAGCTCGGTCAGTAATAGAAAGAATGGCATCGGCATTGTGATCAGTAATCAAAATACCTAAATTTTTATGTTTGAGATGGTACACGATTTTTTGAATATCTTCTACGGCTAGTGGGTCAACGCCTGCGAATGGCTCATCCAAAAGAATAAATTTTGGACTTACAGCCAATGTACGGGCAATTTCAGTTCTTCGTCTTTCTCCTCCGGAGAGTACTCTTCCGGGGCTTTTGCGTACGTGAGTAAGTTTGAATTCCTCGATGAGTTCATCGGTTTTTTCTTTTTGCAGTTTTGTGGGCAAATCAGTCATTTGTAGTACAGCCCGGATATTGTCCTCTACGCTTAATTTCCGAAATACAGAAGGTTCTTGAGCGAGATACCCCAGACCCTTCCTGGCTCTTTTGTACATAGGTAATTGGGTAATTTCTTCATCCCCCAAAAACACTTTCCCTTTATTGGGTTTGATCAGCCCTACACACATATAAAATGTAGTTGTTTTTCCGGCACCATTCGGCCCTAACAGACCGACGATCTCTCCTTGCTGCACGTGTACACTTACATGATTGACTACAATCCTATTTTTATATTTCTTTAAAAGGTTTTCTGCTTTTAAGACCAGGCTGTTCTCCATGTGTATTTCCAATTAGATTAGAACTTTAAAGTTAAGCATTCCTTTTTTTTAAATTTCAGAGAATCTTCTAAAATTTGTTAAAATCAAATAATTTGTATGGCTCTGGCTTGCAATTGAAGCGTAGAATTGCCTTGATATTCGTTTTCCTCGATGATATAGCACAAATTTAATGATTTTGCTTGAATTAATGCAGGATAATAGGCTGCCATTTGAAATCCGATTACGGGAAAACTTACCGAGCTATCCTTTTGACTTACATAAAACCGGAGATGCTGCTCTTTGAGTAGCTTCACCTGTGTACAAATTAATTCTTTGGACACAAAAACCGGGCGCATATTTTGAGGCCCGAAAGGAGCCATTTGGCGTATAATTCTGTAAAACTTGGGGGTAATTTCCTCAAGATGAATGCAGAGATCGATGTCCAAAGGAGCTACCAGATGCTCTTGTTGAATGTTTTGTGCAACGATTTTTTCAAAAGTATTCCGAAAAACATCCAGATTTTCTTTCTTAAGGCTTAGGCCTGCCGCCTGTCGATGCCCTCCATAACGAATCAATAGATCAGCACACAGATGTAGGGCTTCATACAAATCAAAGCCTGGTATCGATCTACCTGAGCCCACCAAAATATCTTCTTCTTCGCTTTGAGTCAGGATAATGGTTGGTCGGTGATACTGCTCAATACATCGTGAAGCTACAATACCGATTACTCCCTGGTGCCAATCGGGTTTGAATAAGACGGTTGTGCAGCCGGACTGATACTTGGTTTTGATCATTTCCAGGGCTTCTTCGGTGCAGGTATGGTCTAAATGTTTGCGGGTATTATTGAGCTGGTTGAGTTCGCGGGCTGCTTCTTCGGTTTGTCGCTCATCCTGGGCAATGAGCAATTCCACTGCCTGCCGGGCGTGTTTTAGTCGGCCTACGGCATTGATTCTTGGTCCGAGTTTAAACACCAAATCACTGATACTCAGGTCGGTTTTTCTGGCCAATCCGGCGATTTCCATCAGAGCCTTGAGGCCTGGTCGTGGTTGTTGGGCGAGTTTTTGCAAGCCGTAGTAGGCTAGGGTTCTATTTTCGCCCACCATTGGCACCATATCTAGGGCAATACTGACCGCTACCAGGTCTAGATGCGCCAAAGCAAGGTTTGAATCCAGAGAGCTTGCTATACAAAAAGCTTCTATGAGCTTAAAGCCGATGCCGCAACCTGTCAGTTCCTGAAAAGGGTAAAAACAGTCTTCTTGCTTGGGATTGAGAATGGCTGTGGCTGGGGGCAGTTCCTCACCGGCTAAGTGATGATCACATATAATAAAATCTATGCCTAGACTTCGGGCAAGACGTACGGGTTCCACGGCTTTGATTCCACAATCCAGGCTAATAATCAATTGAAAACCCTGTTCGTGCGCCCATTCAATTGCAGCGTTGGAAACGCCGTACCCTTCTCGGTGACGGTCAGGCAGGTAAAAATCTAATTCTGAATGAAAATCTTTTAAAAAATCATATACCAGAGCTACCGCTGTGGTGCCGTCTACATCATAATCGCCATAGATGAGTAGCTTTTCTTGCTCCTCGACACACTGTTGTAGCCTTGCGACGGCTTTGGTCATATCCTTCATCAAAAAAGGATCGGGTAACTCATCCAGGCTTGGTCGAAAAAAAGATTTGGCTTCTTCAAAAGAATGTATATTTCTTTGCACAAGTAGCGTTGCAAGTGCTTCTGTGACACCTATGGAATCGGCCAGATGTCGGATTTTTTCCATGGTGGGAATTTCTCTGTAAATCCATCTCTTTTTCATAGATTTACAAATCTACACATTATCTTTATAATAATTAAGGAATCTAAATCCGGTTAGTGCGTATGTTTAAAAACTGGCGGCAGTTTTATGGCAAATACAAAACCTACATTCAGGTAGATTTATTTTTGTATCTCTTTTTGATCGTGTTTATTATATTGCTTTTTGTATTTTTCAGCTAGGCAAAATATCGCCGATAAATGGGTTTGCGATAGAGGAACTGCAAGTACATCAGTGGAAACATCAGGTAATCCGTCAGCAAAAATGGAGTTTGATACCGAATATCATCTACAATAAGCGTTTGATCTCCTTTTTTGACCAGCAGGTGCTTATGTCGCCAGGATTTGAGGAAAAACGGGAGCTGAATACCCTGATCAATGAAGTAAATCTGCTCAGAATCGGATTGGTCATCTGTGATCTCACTGATCCAGATTTGCTTAAAAAAAATAAAATTCAATTCAATTTTTACGTGATCGCCTTTTTTACTTCCATCAAATTGCAAGAGCTTTACCCGAGGGAAAGGAGGGTTTAATTGAAGAAACAAGTCTTTATTAAATCCTTGATAAACGGCTTGATACGATTTTTTTACAGGAGTTGAGATTAAAATATGCATATTTACCTATTCATGAAAAACGGTTTATGTTTGAATAAGTAAATATGCAGCTTTTTTGTTTGTTGGCTTCTTACAATGAATTATTTCAGTTTAATAATCACTTCGGAAGACTTGCCTTGAGCGGCTGTTAAATCTTTAAAACCCATTTTGAGGCGAACGGTTTTACCATCGGTAGTCGCCTCGGTTTGTGTAGTTTTCACTTTTTTGACTTTTCGCTCAAAGATCAAATCAGTCTCAAAAGTAAATATATCCCCCAAACCCTGAAAAGAATCCATAGAAATGGGCATATCTTTCATCTCTTCTTGATTAAAAGCAAAAGGCTTACGGCGATAGATCAATTCCTTTCCTTTGACTTCAAAAAAGTTAAACAACTCTTCAGGAGTAGTTTCGAGAGTTTCTTCTTTTTCTTCTTCTTCTTCTCCCGGAGGCACTCCTGGAGTAAATCCTCCGCTTGGATTGCCCATTCCAGGGATTTCACCCATATTTTGGCTAGAGTTAAGTTGATTATAAGCTGCATTAAGAGCCTGAATATCTGCAAAATCGAAACTAAAATTGATGATGCCTGATTCATCTACTTGGCTTTTAAAATTTGAGATGCCCTTTATTTCGCCCATTGTACCAAATGCTCCTTGCATCATTTCTTGGGAAAAATTAAAATCATCTCCTTTTTTTCCGGACGAATCTAATTCGTTGGATAAAGCCCCAGCAAACATTTTGACACTACTCAGGTTGATAGAATAAGACAACTTGCCGGAAAAATCCTTATTAAAAAAAATTTCTTCTTGGATGGTACAACTTGTGCTCATTAGAAGAAAAAGAACCAAAAAACCAGGTTTCAATTTCATATTTTTGTTTGATGTTATATTTTGGAAGCTCATATCAAATATACAATTTGAATCAAAATAACGGAAATATATGAAAAATGTTAATCAAAAGCATGAAGGATTCCATTTTATCGACGTATTTAGGGCAAGTCGGAAAAAAAGTTTATAATTATTGAGTTTTAAAAATAAATTTTGGTAGATATTTACAAGAAATACATCTACTCATTTTAAAAGTTCGTATATTGATTTAGGCTTGTTAAGTTATTTTGTGATAACTTACCCTTCTATAGCCTAACATGTTTTTTTGTTTTAATGGCTAATGTTTTGTTGTGCTACTGCTAGCAAATTGCTGACAGTAGCATTTTTTTTATGAATTAATTCCCCTCATTATTTTCTAAAAATCTCTCATTTTAGACCAAATATGGACCTTTATCTACCAACCTATGTAATATTACTTTAAATGTGTTGATGGATAATTCACTCAAGACCATCTATACTTTCAGGGTATAAGTATATTTGGTTCTTTTTCACAATAAAATTCAGATATATTTGTTTTGTCTAACTTATCTAAAGAATAAGCTTGATAGATTTTTGTAATGTTTCTAAAGTTTTAATGGCTACTGTTTTGTTGTGCTACTATGGGTAGTATTACCGATAGTAGCATTTTTTTACTAAATCTATCTAAGCTTACTCGATAAATATTTAGCAAAAAAATACTTTCTATTTGAATTGCTTGAGAGAAATATACCTTAGAGAATATGGTATTTCGAAGAGGTTAAATGGTATGGTTTAAAATCGCATTACAAAAAAAATAAAAAAAATACAATTATCCCAAAAAAAGTGGCATATTTTTATAAAAAAAAACAGGGGAATTTTTACCTGTTTAAACACGCATTACACCTATCGATAAATATATGCGATTGGTCTACTCTTTTGGTAAGATATTTTCGGGATTGATTGATTGGGTTTCCTGATGAAAGTTACCGATGAGTTTGTTTTGTACTTGGATTACTTCTTGGTCGGGGACAGTCTCATACACAAGAATCAGCAGCCCTCCTCCTCGGATATCGGTATAAAACTCACTTACTCCTCCTTTTTTGATCGAGGAAACCAACAAGGATTTCATTTGGCCTTCAAAATCTCTAAAACTAAGCCTTACTTCTCTCTGATTGTTATTTTCAAGCCTCCATTTGAGCATACCTTCTTGGTCGGATGGGATCGATTCAAATTTGAGTGGGTTAATTTGTCTACAAACCTGCTCAAGGAGGATGTCGAGTTTGCCTTGTCTCCAACTACCGTCAGGTCTTTGATATTCAAAACTGCCAAAAGCACTGATGAGTGCTTGGTAGGTATTTCTACCGGAGTTAATCTGCTGCTGATGAAGGGTTAGATGATTGGTTTCTTCTTCTTGATCAGCCTGCATGAGCGGGCGAAGGGCTATAAGTTCTTGGCGATTATTTTTATTGATCAGCTTAGATTCTGCACTTATTTGATAGATTCTATGTATTTGAGGTGTAGTTGCGGCATGTTCGGCAGCCAATATTTTGTTAGATTTGTAATAAAAGCGCAGGTCTGCAATCCATTCTTCGCGGGTAAAGTCGGCATTTTGAGAATAAAATGTACCTTTGATTCTCACTTCACCATCCGTATGAATATCCACATAAGTATCTTCTTTAAAAGCACCTTGCATATATTGTGAGCCTTTGTAGAAGAATAAAGATATTCCTTTATCTGTCGAGCGATTTGATTTGAGTGCGTAGCGGACTACTCCGTCCTTAGAGGGGCATTCAAGTGTATTTTGGGAGGGTGATTGTGCTTTAAGTGGGTAGGAAGATATCCAGCATATCATAAAGCAGATTAATCCAGTGTATATTTTAGGATATATGCCTTGTATTTTGAGTGTTAAAGCTCCCCTAAGTTTTTTTACTAAATAGGTATCCCATTGGGATATGTTATTTTTTTGATATTGATCAAATAAATCCATGTGCGTGTGTGTATAAATGCCTTCACAATATTCATGATGTATTTTTCTAATCCAACGCAGGTACTGAGCTAATTTTAGGTACATAAGCCTAAGATTATGCCATATCTATCAACAAATACTTAGAGCATTGATTATCAAATAATTAAAAAAATATTATTCCGTAAAAATATTATTCCGCATTATTTTTATCCCATTTTGAAACAAAAGTCTTTTTTTTGAGAATTCCTCCAAAAATAAAAAAGCCCCGATCTCATCGGGGCTTCGGTATATAGATCAAGTATAATTTTTTAAGATCCGATCAAAACAAAAGCTCCCCAGTAATAAGGGGCAGGATATTTGGTTTTGAGCTGAATCTGGGCTTTTTTGAAGGCACTTACTTTGTCACCGCTTTGAAGCCAGTTTTTATAAAATAGGGTCATTAATTCTTGCGTTGCGGCATCGCTTACCGTCCAAAGACTCATAATAATAGCATCGGTGCCGGCCACCTGAAAGGCTCTTTGCAAACCGTATACACCTTCCCCTGCTTTTACTTCACCCAGGCCTGTTTCGCAGGCACTTAGGATGACCAATTCGGTATAATCCAGAGACATATTCATAGCTTCGTAGGCAGTCAGAATGCCATTATCGGTGCTGGAAAGTTCTCGGGTATTTCTTCCGTCAAGGGCACTTTCGGCATTGGCCAGCATGAGTCCGGCGCGTAAGAGTGGGTTTTCTCTGGCTTTGTCAATTTCAATACCAAAGACCTTCTGATTGCCAGTATCTACGGCATCATCCAGGAAAAACCCGTGGGTGGCGATGTGCAAAACCCTGGGGCTATTTATTTTTTTGAGGGCTTCTTCACTGGCTTCTTTGCCCATATATTTTTTGGTTTGAAAGCCGGAGTTGCGCAAGAGCAGATCAATGGCGTCTACTTCGGTTTTGGTACCCGGCAGAGCCGCTATTTTTCCGGTGCTTCCATAAAATGGATACCCTAAAAGGCTTACATTTTTAGTTTTGGCGGTATTGGCAGTTTTTTTCTTGTATTTGAGGAGGTCTTTGGTATTGGTAAGGAAGACGAAATTTTTCTCATCTACCAGATATTTACCATCGGGTTTGAGGATGGTATTCATTCCTATCTGATTGTATACCCCATCTAGGGAAGCATAAATCGTCTTTTTGCTCTGGAGCTGCGGTTCTATTTTGCTCCAGTATTGTTCGTAGGTATATTTATCTGGTTTTTGGGTTTTGATCATATTCCGATAATATTTGAAATACTTTGAGTCCAGTTCATTGCCGTTTTGAAGCAATACAAATTTGGGGTTTGTACTTCCCTGATCGGCAATAAGAGCGGCATAATGTATCTGATCGGTAAATTTTTTATCAAAATGATTAAACTGTATGACATCCAACACAGCCTCATCAGTGCCCAAAGTAGATTTAATATCCTGGTAAGAGACTTTCTCAGAAAAAAGCTCTGGAACACGTTGTGAAATTTTCTTTTCCAAAGCATTGGCTGCTGTTTCCATAGAATCCAGGTTAACGCTTTGTTCTTTGAGTTCTTCTTTGGAATAGGCATAAAGTTGTGCAATATCCTCTTTTAAACCTACCCAGTTTTTGTAATCGGTGATGAGTGGCTGATCATTGGTATTCATGATGGCAGTACGAATCTTACTAGAAGCAGTAAGTAGAATTGCTTTGGTAGCTAGGTGTGCATCGTACATTTCTGTGATCAAACTAGGGTCTTTATCTGCAAAATCAGCTACAAACGAATAAAACCGCAGGTATGTTGGTCTTAATTTGTTCCAGTATTTTTCTTTTTCGGCTTCGCTCATAGGAGGGAAATAAGCCCGAATAAACTCATTGGATCTTTCAAGAACCTGTTTGTAGAGTTGTGAAGCTTGTGTATGATTTCCTTTTTGCCAGTATAAAATAGCCAAATCTTCTTGAGATTGAGCATATTCGGGGTGTTTTTCGCCCAGGGTCTTTTGTCGGATGCTGAGAGCTTTGTTTAGCCATTCTTCGGACTCAGTCAGTTTGTCTTGTATTCTATAGAGATTGCCTAAGTTGCTGGCTGTGGTGGCATAAGCGGGATGTTCGGGGCCGAATTTGACCTGATAAATCCTGAGTGCTTCTTTGAGAAGGGCTTCTACCTGGTCTATTTTGCCCATTTCAACGTAGAGAGAGGCAAGCAGATTAAGCATATGTGCTAGGTCGGGGTGGTTTCGGGTTCCGAGTCTTTTTTCTTTTAGATCAATGGCTTCTTTGTAGATTTTTTCGGCTTCTAGGTATTTAGCTTGTTCCTGATAGAGCAATGCCAGATTGACCAGCAACCTTTGGTAATTGTTGGATTTCTCACGCCCCATCGTTTCTTGAGCAATTGCCAGGGTCTCGATCATCAGTTTTTCGGCTTCGGCATACCGCCCAATGGTTTGGAAAAGCATGGCTTTGTTATTCAGTACAATGGCATAAGGGGTGCTTTTTTTGCCCTGTGTGGTTTCCATTACTTTCAAAGCCTGATTGATAAAGGATTCGGATTCATTGTATTTGCCCAGATTTCGGTAGAGCATAGAGAGATTATTTAAAGAGACTCCGTAGGCGGTATGAGCCGCACCGAATATGGTTTTATTTAGTTCAAGGGCATAATTGGAATATTCTTCGGATTCGCCATATCGCCCCATGGTTTGGTAGAGAAGCCCCATATTGCTGATAAGTTTGGCATATTGAAGGTCGGTAGTAGCTCCGTTTTTCTCGAACTCAGTGCGGGAAATTTTATAGAAAAAGTCAGCTCTTCGGAATTTATAGTTGGCATAAGAGAATTGTCCGAACTCGTTGGCTGTTTTGGCTTTTTTGAGCGGGTCGGTGATTTGATCTTTGGTATATCCCAGGGCATCGCTGAAGCTGACCGAGAGCCTTTGAAACTGTTTGTCTTTTTCTTTTACTTCAAAAAGCCCTGTATTATCGCTGAGTGCTATGGCAAAACTAAAACTGGTACTATCATAGCTGTTGCGAATTTCTTCCAGTTGTTTGTCTGCGGCGGCCTTTGTTTCGTCTTTGGCGATGTCCTTTGCATCATTTTTTATATCTTTGGATTTATCTTTGACCTTGTCCTTGACCTTATCTAGGAGTCCTTGAGCTTGAGCCTGAAAACAAATGAGCCCCAAAGAGAGTAATAAGCAGAAATGTAATTTTGTGTTCATAGTGTTAGGAGTTTACATAAAAAATTGGGGGTAAAAACCCTGTTATTGATTATTTCGTTTATTTATCATAAATTCAATTTAAAATTGAATGTATTTACAAAAACTTTGCTTTATTTAAGTTACGTTGTCTGTATAATATTAGATATACTTATTTTATTTAAAATAAAAATTATAACTTTGTAAAGCATAGCTATTATACATACTTCAACTTTGGTATTTCGTTACATAGATTTGCTGAAACTTTAAACATTCACCCTAATGGCAAGTAAAAGTGTTGATTTAGTTCTTCTTGTGGATGATAATGATACTGATAATTTTATTAGTAAAAGAATTATTGAGATTACAAAGTTTGCTCAACGAGTCGAAGTACGTAACTCCGGTAAAAGTGCTCTGGAATATTTAGAGCAAGTCAAAGATACTCCTGCGAATTTACCTGATGTTATCTTCCTGGATATCAATATGCCTATTGTAGACGGCTTTGTCTTTTTGTTTGAGTTTGAGATGTTTCCTGATCAGATTAAAGAAAAATGTAAGGTGATCATCCTTTCTAGCTCCAACAATAAGCGTGATATTGCCAAAATCGTAGACAATGAGTACGTAATCAAGTTTATTACCAAGCCACTTACTGAAAAAGCTCTTCAGGAAATTCAAACTTTACTGATAGAACGCGTTTAAATCGGTATTTCTTGTTAAAGTATTACCGTTTGATACTTTCAAGGGAGGGGCGTAAAGGTATCTTTACGAAAAAACTTTTTAATTATCCTGAGTTGACATTATTTTTCCTACTGGTGCATTCACTGTTCATAAGTTTTTTTGTGGTTTACTTAAAAAGACAACACAAAAAAGCACCACTTTATTTATTTATCATCCCTGCATTCTGCTGGAAAATCCTTGCAGGTATTGCTTACGGTTGGGTATATGTGGTTTATTATGGAGGTGTAGGCGATTCTTTAAACTTTTTTCAGGATGGAGCAATCCTGGCGAAGATTGCCGTTCAAAATCCCAGAGATTATTTTGAGATTGTATTTTTTAATATTTATCATCCCATTCCAGGGTTTGCTACTGGCGATTTATGGATTCAACCTCGAGCCTTTATTTTCGTCAAGCTCATCAGTTTTTTAAATCTGATTACAGGGAATAATTATTGGCTTATCGGGTTTTATTTTTCACTTTTTAGTTTTTGGGGAATGTGGAGTCTGGCCAATACCCTATCGAGCTTTTATCCATCCTCTCGAAATGCGGCTGTCTTAGCCTTTTTGTTCCTACCTTCTGTTGTTTTTTTTAGTGCCGGCTTAAATAAAGAGAGCCTGGTGATGGGAGGGCTTGGACTCAGTCTGAGTAGATTTCTTGTTTGTCTTTTGTCTTCCCCCCAAAGCAATCTACAATGGATCAACCATACCGTGATTTGGCTTTTCACCATACTTTTGCTGTGGCTTGTCAAATTTTATTACTTGGCTGCTCTTTTACCTATCGTTTTGGCGTATGCGCTGACTTTAACCAGCCTTCAGAAAATTCATATTTTAGCTACTTTTTTCAAGGCAATCTCATTAAAGATTTTGTTCTTTCTCTTTATTTTGATTGTTTTTACGCTTATGGGTATGTATTTTGTACCAAGTCTTGATCTGGAATCTTTGATGATCAATATAGTAAGCAACCATAATATCACGTATATTTTTTCAATGCCCGAAGATTTGATTCACTATACCATCATCTATTCTAAGGGATATATTACGCTCTCTCCAACCTGGATTAGCTTTGTATACAATACCCCTCAAGCACTTTTTTCAGCCTTGTTTCGTCCTTTTTTGTGGGAGACCGGAGGTAATAAGCTCAAAATGCTGATTGCCCTTGAGAATTTCTGTATACTCTTCTTGTGTGTTTTTGCGAGCATTATCCTGGTCAAGCGTCTGGCTTCTGGTAAAAAAATCCGTACTCAGGAGTTTTTATTAATTTTCGCTACCCTCTTGTACATCAGCATTTTATATACTCTTCTTGCTTTTTCATCTCCTAATTTTGGGAGTTTGATACGCTATAAAATAGCGGCTGCTCCTTTTTTGATATATTTGATTAGTATAGATTTTCTAAACTATGCGGAGGAGTTATTTTTTAGAATCCTAAAAAGAAGAAGAATAAAAATAATTTAAATTGTTTGTAATGAATATTCCTTGTGTTAGTATTCCTTATCAACGATGAAAAAATAGAATCACCCTAATCATCTTAAATATAGAATATTGTGCATTCACTATCGGATGAAAATATCATGTGGAAAGTATGCAACGGGCAGGTAGAACAGCTTGGGCTTTTGTTTGAGCGATACCACGTCAAATTGTATAATTTTTTTCTGCGAACTACGGCCGATAAGGAATTAAGTCAGGACCTTACCCAAAATGTGTTTGAGAGAATTCTTAAATATAAAAAAACATATAAAGAAGGCGCCTCTTTTAAATCCTGGTTTTATCGAATCGCCCGTAATGTCAAAATTGACCATTTTAAAAAACAAAAAATGCAGACTTCTTCACTCGATGAGGCAAAAGCAGATAGAAACCCAAGCTTTGCCGGCCAAGACGGTCCGTATATGGAGCAAGAAGAACGCATCCGAATCCTGTATGAATCGCTGAATCAACTCCCCTCTGATAAAAGAGAGATATTGATTCTCAGCCAACTGGAAGAGATGGAGTATCGTGAAATCGCCAAAATATTTGATATCACCGAAAACTCTGCCCGCGTCAAAGTACACAGGGCACTAAAATCTCTCAAAGAAGTTTTTCATAAGAAATATTGACATTAAAGACATGAAATACGAAGATATCGAACCTTATTTAATAGATTTTGTCAAAGGAAACCTGGACGAAGACCTGGAATATCGTATCAGGGCTTATCTCAATGCAAATCCGGATTTTCAAAAAGAAATTGATGAACTCAAGGATACCCTCGAGTTTGTACAAGAAAGCCCACTTATTGAACCTGAACCAGGGCTTAAAATGGAGTTTTATGCCATGCTCAATGCTTATCAGGTATCCCCTCCTACTGAAAAAACGCCAGTTTGGACATATATTTTAGATGTGTTCCAATCCCGCAAAACACTTACTTGGGGTTCTTTTATTCTGGTAATTTTCTTGGCTGGATATTTTACTTCTAATATCATTCATCAGCCCGGCACAGATCAAAGCGAATCCGCGCTCTCGGCCAATCAAGCGCAAGAAAAACCCAGTGCTTCACAAGCTCCGTATTCCGAAAAAAAATACCAAGACCAGGATTTATCCGCTGAAAACTCCGCCGATGAAGGCGAAGAATACACCCTTTCTTCTGAGGATTCTAAAGAACCTTTAGCTATTTCAGAAATTGAGGCACTTGACAACGAAATCCCTGCGTCCGGTGGAATTTCAGATGAATTGATTGCCTTTGAGCAAAGAGCACGCTCAGGAGAGGATATCAGCCGTGACCAATTGATTAAAAATGACCTGAATAGCGATGAACGCATTCAGAATATTTATACCTCCATGAAAAGTGTAAATCAGGATGAGGTCATTATTCAGGCACTTATCCGTGCACTCAATACGGATCCCAATCCGAATGTACGCATTGCCGCCATTGAGGCTTTAGAAAAGTTTGCAGGCCAAAATCAGGTGAAACACATTATTGCCAGGAGTTTGGATAATCAAAGCTCTGCCACCGTTCAACTAGCTACCATTGATCTGATCGTAAAATATCAAATCAAAGAAGGCGCATCTTCTCTTAAAAAACTCCTTGTTCAACCCGGAATCAATCAAACCGTCAAGCAACAAGCTGAAATTGCTTTGGAGCTTATTTCTTAGATATTAAATTAGACACTTTGCAACATAGATCGCAAAATTGAACCCATGAAAACTTATAAAATCATTTTGGCTATTTGTTTATTTTGGATTTGGAATCAATCATCAGGGCAAACTATTGAAAACAGAGCAAAAACAGAAATCAGCGATTTCAATGAACCAAGTGCCATCCGAAAAAGCTTTGCAAATCCAACCGTACCTGGTACATTGGTTATTGAAAATTACGAAGGTGATATTCAAATCATGGGTTATCAAGGACGAGATGTACTGATCGAAGCCCGACTCCAGCCCGGCAATCAGACTCAATCCGCCTTTAGTTTGGAGCAAGACAGACCTTTTACGCTCGAGGAAAAAAACAACACGATGTCTATCCAGGCAAAACCTTCTTTTTATGGACTAAGCCCTCATATTGATTTTAAGGTTAAAGTCCCCGAAAAAACCACTATCAAAGTCAAAATCTTAAAAGCCGGAAACCTAGAAACCAGCAGAACAAGCCGCCTCGTAGAAGTAGACAACCAGAATGGCTTCGTCACCTTGACCGAGCTTCGGGGTTGGGCAATTGTCAACACTGTGAATGGTGATATTAAGGCCAATTTCAGCGAAGTGATTGATAACAAAACCATGTCATTCATCAGCCTTAACGGAGATATTTACCTGGATTTGCCCAAAGATTTAAAAGCTGATTTCAGAATGAAAACAACCACAGGAATGATTGAGAATGAATTTGCTACGCCTCAGCCTCAAATCGAGCAAACCCAACTTGATGAAAACAACCTGAATGAACAAGGCGCAAACCTCTATCGCCCAAATGAATATTCGCTCAATCAAAAAGAAAAAGATGATCTATCTGATCAAAAAGAAAAAGTTGACACTCAGGATAAAAAGCTTGATCTCAAACCTAGTGGTGAGGTGAAAAAACAAGTGCAGAAACCTGCTAAAATCAATCCTGATTCTCCCAAATCGGTCGCTAACCAGCAAAGCCGAAAGGTGTACGTAGCCCCTATGTCTTTTCAAGCACAGTCGAACGGGGGCGGACCGGTTTATTTTATCTCGGCTCGTAATGGACAAATTCAAATCAATAAGAATAAGAATA
Source organism: Microscillaceae bacterium (assembly GCA_033765345.1). GTDB lineage: Bacteria > Bacteroidota > Bacteroidia > Cytophagales > Microscillaceae > JANRIC01. The sequence goes on along the minus strand of JANRIC010000241.1, from coordinate 4,452 downwards.
AAAATAAGTAAATTTCAGGGTTTGCTTTGTTGGATTTTTGCATTTATTAGACAAAAAACGCTTTTATTTGAATCCAAAATAATCAGATAATATCTTGTATAAATTCCTGATCCAACCGATTTTATTTCTTTTAGAAGCTGAAAAAGCACACCGTTTTACGGCATTTTGCCTCAAGACCGCCTTTAGAATCCCTGGAATCAAAGCCCTTTGTAGATGGTCTTTTTCCTTTGAGCATCCTAGCCTGGAAAAAGAAGTCTTTGGGCTTCGCTTTAAAAATCCCATTGGTTTGGCTGCTGGCTTCGACAAGGATGCCGAACTCATCAATGAGCTTTCTTGCTTTGGTTTTGGGTTTATTGAGATTGGTACGCTTACACCAAAGCCTCAAGCCGGCAATCCCAAACCACGCCTTTTCCGCCTTAAAAAAGACCAAGCTCTCATCAACCGTATGGGCTTTAATAACAAAGGCGTAGAAAATGCCGTAGCACGACTCCAAAAAAGACAATCCAAACTCATCATCGGCGGTAATATCGGCAAAAACAAAAATACACCCAATGATGAAGCCTTGTCGGACTATCTCCAGGCCTTTGAGACATTGTACCCCTGGGTAGATTATTTTACGGTGAATGTCAGCTCACCCAATACCCCCGGACTCCGAGCCTTGCAAGAAAAAGAACCCTTGTTAGCATTGCTCCATGCCCTTCAGGAAAAAAACCTCCAAAAAACCAAACCCAAGCCTATTTTACTCAAAATTGCTCCCGACCTTAGCAACGAACAACTGGACGAAATCATCGAGGTAGTACTCAGTTCCCAAATAGCCGGAGTGATCGCCACCAACACCACGATCCAAAGGGAAAATTTACAAACACCAGCCAAGCTTATTGAAAAAATAGGCAGCGGCGGACTCAGCGGACAGGTACTCAAAGACCGCTCTACAGAAGTGATTCGTTATTTAAAAGAAAACTCTCAAGGAGCCTTCCCTATCATCGGCGTGGGCGGAATCAATGCCCCCGAAGATGCCCTCGAGAAGCTGAAAGCCGGAGCTTCGTTGGTACAGATTTATACCGGATTTGTATACCAGGGTCCGGCTTTTGTAAAGCGGATTACCCGGTTTTTGGCGAGATCAGTTTGAAGATCATTGAAAAACAAGGCGAAAACAATTGTGCCTTTTCGTGGATGCGATTAACCTAATTTTTTGATGAAGTTTAGCGTTAAGACTTTCCTATAATTCCAGGAGAAGAGTCAAAAAATCATTCAAAGTATCCTCTCATCTAATTTTTTCATCTCACAAAAGCCATGGCTACTCCCCCGTCCACATTCAGGACATTGCCCGTGGATTTATTCAATAATCCACCTACAAAGGCAAAACAGGCATTGGCGATGTCTTCGGGAAGGATGATTTCTTGCAGAAGGGTGCGCTTGGCATAAAAGGCGGGCAGTTCTTCTACGCGCACGCCGTATGCTTTGGCACGGCCTTCTGCCCAGCCGCCTGCCCAGATATTGGAATCTGCGATGACTGCATCGGGGTTGATGCTGTTGACACGGATTTTGTCAGAACCCAGTTCGGCGGCATTGAGCCTGCTGAGGTGCAATTGTGCAGCTTTGGCAGAGCCATACCCGGCATTGTTTGGTCCGGCAACCAGGGCATTTTTAGAGACAATATTGAGGATGTCGCCTCCAAAAGCCTGTTGGCGCATCACTCCCACAGCAGCCTGCGTGACGGCAAACTGTCCTCTGACCAGAATATCATAAAGCCTGTCCCACTGCTCCAAAGTATGCGACTCGATGGGTTGTGAAATGCTGATTCCGGCATTATTTACCACAATATCTACTCCACCAAAAGCCAGGCAGGCTTGATCAAAAGCCTCCTGTACTGAGGCCAATTCAGTTACATTCAGCAAAACGGCCGCAAAGGCATCTTTCCCAAAATCTTTGGTAAATTCCTCTTTTGCCTCTTCAAGCCTCGTTTCATGGATGTCATTGAGTACTACACAAGCCCCTTCTTCGGCAAATTTACGGGCAATGGCTTTGCCGATTCCTCCGGCACTTCCGGTAATGAGTGCTACCCTTCCGGTGAGTGGCTTAGGGGGCGGCATTCTTTGTAATTTTGCCTCTTCCAAAAGCCAGTATTCTATATTAAAAGCTTCTTGACGGGGCAAAGCGGTATATGCTGAAATAGCTTCGGCGCCTTTCATCACGTTGATGGCATTGATATAAAATTCGGAAGCTACCCTTGCAGTTTGTTTGTCTTTAGCAAAAGTAAACATGCCCACACCGGGATAAAGAATGACCACAGGATTTGGGTCACGCATCGCTGGAGAATCGGGGTGTTTACAGGCTTCATAATAAGTCGCATACATCTGGCGGTAGGCTTCAAAAGCAGGCTCAAGTTTATCTTTGAGGGCAGTGGTATTGGATTTGAGGGCAGTGGTATTGGAAAGGTCTTCGTCAGGTGCAAGCTCGAGTACTAAAGGTGAAATCTTGGTACGCAAGAAGTGATCCGGGCAGGAAGTACCCAGGGGGGCTAATTTATTGAGGTCTTTTGAATTGATAAATTCCAAAACTCGATCGTCGTCGGTAAAATGCCCAATCATTTTCCGATAAGAAGAGCAAAATCCTCTTAGGATAGGAGCAATATGGGCGGCCTGCATTTGGCGATCTTCGGGGTCAAGGCTTTGTACTTTCATTCCACCAAAAACGGGAGCTTTTTTGCCATAGTGTGCGTGAAGGTACTCAGCGCACTTCTCGATGACTTCCAGGGTATTGACATAACTTGTGTATGCGGTGTCTCCCCAGGTAAACAGACCGTGTGAGCCCAACATAATACCTTTGAGTTTTACACCTCGGTTTTCGGCTTCTTGCAGGCAGGCTCTGAGCTTTAAACCCAAATCAAATCCGGGGCGTTGCCATGCTACCCAACCTATGGTACCTTCAAAAAGACGCTCGGTGATGGCTTTTCCATCTTTGGCGGCTGCAATGGCAATGGCTGCGTCTGGGTGCAGGTGATCTATGTGTTTGAAAGGTAAAAATCCGTGCAAAGGCGTATCGATGGAGGGGGCTTTGGAAGCAAGATCAAAGATACAGTGATTGAACAAAGCCACCATCTCGTCTTCATATTCCAAACCGCGATAGACATTCTCCAGGCTCAGTAAGCGATCCATATACAAAGCCGCACAACCTGACTTTTTGAGTGTACCGATGTCGCCGCCGGAGCCTTTGATCCACATAACTTCGGTTTCCTGGCCGGTGAGAGGGTCTTTGTCTGTTATTTTGACGGAGGTATTGCCTCCGCCGTAGTTGGTCAGACGCAGGTCAGCCCCCAATAAGTTGGAGCGATAGATAAAAAGGGCTACTTCATCCCCTTCCATTTGGGCAGCTTTGGCTTCATCCCATAGATAGCTTACGTATCTGAAAGTTTTAGTCATTGTGGGCTTTATTTTGTACCTGACAAATGTATTTTTTTTAGAATAAAAAACTGTCCTATACTGTGTAAGATGCTGCGGTAAGCTCTCGAGAGCTGATATTCGATAAAATTGATTTGCAAGCACCTTGCACCAAAAACGGATTTAAACAAAAAACCCAAAAGCCTTTTTGATACAGACTTTCGGGGTTTTTATGTTCTTGTTCCTACTTTACTCATAGGTTCAAGCGAGGGCGATTGAGCCAGGGTGTCGTTAATAGAGCTAATATAGAAACAGAGCTCTTACCGCAGAACTGGTATTCGGTGGAGGTACATGATAGCATACGAATACATTATTTGTTTTATATTGTAACTTTAACTCATTTAGGTATTTTTTCTCATACTCTGGCAAAACTCCTAGCCCCAGGCACACCGATTTATCTTCGTATATTTGTATTATAGCTTGTTTGTATTCAATTTTTTCTTTAGAATTAAAATAAAAAGTATACTTTCTCCCAACAGATTCCAAAACAAATCTGAGCATATCAATAAATTGATCGGTTTTAAATGTAGTTGTTTCTTCATACTTCGGATATTCATAAAAATCTTCCATTGGAATAAGACCATAAATTTCTATAAATTCTAATATATCGGTTTTAGAGAATTTTTCTTTGAAGACATATACATCATATAAAATCATAGTTAAATTATTTAAAATTATTTGGTATCTAATCCCCCTTACTGGTGCGAGGTTCCAACTCGTACCTATTATTAAAAGAGCTTCCCAACTCAATAAGTAAATATCCCCCTGCTCCTCGAGGTGTTCCAAAGGATCACCTCAAAGTATTCGGAAAGTTTGAAAATTTCAGATGAAAGCTAAAAAATTTCTCCAAAAACTTGGACTAAAAAATCGTTGTTACTACTCAGGTACTTGTTTCAGAATTTAATTTTGTTTTTTATATTATTAAGATATAAAATTTTTATTTTTTTTATTTTATCATAATAAAATTTCTGGATAATTTTGTTTGTGTAAACTTACTTATTACACAAACATA
>JANRIC010000239.1:0-52657 GCA_033765345.1 Microscillaceae bacterium | reverse complement strand
AGACTGTTTTGCCTCCTTCCTCAGCGATGACCTGATAGGTATTTCTCAGCTTGAGTTTGTCTAACAAAGAAAAATCTTGTGCTTCTTTCATAAGCATAAATTTACATGATTTTGGACAAAAAGGCAAACTTATTTGGATACGCAAGGATGGCAAAAAATTTTTATAAAAGACAATATTTTGGGATAAATATTTTTATAAAGCTTAATTAATTGGAATAAATTCAATTTAATTAAAATTACTTTAAAAATATTGGAATAATAGAAATTCACCTCATGTCCTTTTAATTTAAAATCTGATAAATTTAAGTTTTATAGTTCGGAAAGGATGATGCATATTTTAAAAAAATATTCCGATCCAAGGATTACTTGAACCGGAATATATCTTACAATCAATTATTTATTTGGTTGTGGAGTCATACGCAGATATGGCTTCACCTTAGTGTGTCCTTTAGGGAATTTTTCGGGAATATCCTCATCTTTTATGGCATTACCGATCACTACATCTTCTCCGTCTTTCCAGTTGGCTGGGGTAGACACACTATAATTGGCAGTCAGTTGCAAAGAATCAATGACACGCACAATCTCATCAAAATTTCGTCCCGTAGAGGCCGGATAGGTCATCATCAGCTTGATTTTTTTGTCGGGAGCAATGATAAAAACCGAACGAACAGTCATATTATCCAGTGCGTTGGGGTGAATCATATCATACAAATTGGCAATGCTACGATCCGGGTCGGCAATAATTGGGAAATCTACGCTTGTGTGCTGAGTTTCGTTGATGTCAAAAACCCAGGCTTTGTGCGAATCCAGTGGGTCTACGCTGAGTGCAATGGTTTTGACGTTGCGCTTCTCGAACTCCTCCCGATATTTGGCTACTGTACCTAGTTCGGTGGTGCAAACTGGGGTGAAATCGGCAGGGTGTGAGAAAAATACTCCCCAACTATCGCCCAACCATTCGTGGAAGTTGATTTCTCCTTCGGTGGTTACGGCAGTGAAATTTGGAGCTTCATCTCCGAGTCTTAAGGTCATAGTTTTAAGTGGTTTGTTTGAAAATTGAATTTAAGTTTTTTGAATTTTGGTTATTTTTACGAGGTATCGGACTGAGTCGACTCCCCAAAAATCATTTACAATGCGTATAATAATACTCCCCATCTTTTTCTACAATTACATCGTAGATATTGGTTTCTCTTTTTTTGAGGACAAAAATTTGAATCCGGCTGTTTTGATTTTGTGTATTATACACTTTTAAGAATTTGGCATCTGATTTTGTAGAAACAACCGGCTCAACATAAGGATATACAAATGAATGATTTGATTGAGTGAATCGGATAGACTCCTTAGTGATTTCCAAATCCCATTCATTTTGTTTACCAGAAGCTCTAAGTTCTGGAAAAGCCTTGTGGTCAAATAGTTTTTTGGATTTTTCAGGGTCTTTGAATCCTGTAATCAGGTACAATAAAACCCAGGCGAAAAGCAGAAAAAAAATACTTGGAATGATAGGATGTCTCTTTAAAATACTATCTTTTTTTCTCATATAAAATTACGGATGGTCACAAGTTCGAAGATAAGGAATAGTAGCATAAATGCAATCAAAAACATCTAAATTTTTGTTTAGCTCTCAGCCAAATTAATTGATAAAATTTCGGACTGAGTCGCGCTGAACGTATCAGATCATTGTTTAAGAAGAATAAAATATTTTATTTTGCCATGATTAGGCATTAGATGATTATTTTGATAAATATAATTTAAGAGGAATTTTACAGAAAGCCAAGTTTTCATCGTACTTTATTTTATGATAGGAAATGATATAGAGATTGCCCGTAAGTTGCTGGTGTCTGGTCAGGTGGTGGCTATTCCCACAGAAACCGTATACGGACTGGCTGCCAATGCACTTGATCCTCAGACCGTATCGCAAATATTTATCATCAAAAACCGTCCTACTTTTGATCCCTTGATTGTTCATACCTATGCTTGGGAAGAAGTAAAGAAATATGTGCTTGATATCCCTACCCAGGCAAAAGAACTGGTTCAGGCATTTTGGCCGGGTGCGCTTACCTTAATTCTTCCCAAAAAAAAGATTATCCCTGATCTCGTGACATCCGGGCTGGATACAGTGGCTTTCAGGATTCCAAATCATCCCTTGACTTTGGATTTACTCCAAAGGCTTCCCTTTCCGCTGGCTGCTCCAAGTGCCAATCCTTTTGGATATGTAAGCCCTACAAAGGCAGAACACGTAACCCAGCAATTGGGCGATCAATTGGCGTATATCTTGGATGGTGGCCCGTGTGAAATAGGGCTTGAATCAACCATTGTAGGTTTTGAAGAAGGCAAGCCGATCATTTATCGCCTGGGGGGCATCAGCCGTGAAGCTATAGAAGAACGCATAGGCCTTGTGACTGTAAGACCACATTCAAGCTCCAATCCCAAAGCACCTGGTATGCTTAAGAGTCATTATTCGCCTTACAAACCTTTGGTCTTACTTGAAGAGGGAGTGGCTTCTTTGCGTGCTAAACAAGATATTATTTTGGCTAAAGCAGGCGTATTGGCTTTTCAAAAAAAGGTATTGGGTATTCCTGATAAGCAGCAATTTGTACTTTCTGAAAAGGGGGAACTTACCGAAGCGGCACGAAATTTATTTGAAGGATTACGCTTTTTAGATAGTTTACAGGTAGAAACCATTTATGCAGAACTTGTCCCTGATAGAGGTATAGGAAGAGCTATTAATGATCGTATTAGGCGAGCCGCTGCATAATTATTTGTGTAAACTGATAAATATCATATTTTTTTTCAAAAAAAAAACCTTTATTTGTAGCAACCAAAATTTGTGGTCAAAGCAGCAAGTATTTTATAGGGAAATCATCATAAAAATATAAATATTCCGTATTAGCGAAATGTAAGAATTCCTTCCTAATGTAGATTAGTGTATGTTTTAATGTAATTTGGCATCCTTGATGCCAAACTACTTTTTATACCAAAGGTTCTTGTTGCGTAAGACAATGAAAACTTCCCAACCCCCAGATAATATCCCTTGAATTTAAACCGATCACTTCCCTTCCCGGAAAACAATCCTGAAGAATCTCCAGAGCATTTTCATCGCGGTCTGTCTGATAAATCGGTACAATTACACTATCATTGGCAATATAAAAATTGGCATAACTACCAGGCAGCAAGACATCATCCTCGACCATTTTGGGAGGCATTGGAATCTCGATGATATTGAGCTGCTTGCCATTGATCAAGCGCATTTTTTTGAGCTTTTCCAGGTTATTTTTAAGAATATGGAAGTTCTCGCTGTTTTTGTCGTGTTCAACCATCGTAATAATCGTGTCTTCATTCACAAATCGGGTCAGATTATCGATATGTCCATCGGTATCGTCACCAGCCAGACCATTTTCAAGCCATAAAACCTGCTCCACTCCATAATAATCATACAAAGCCCACTCGATTTGTTTGATAGTAAGATGCACATTACGATTCGTATTGAGCAGGCAGCTTTTGGTAGTCAGCACGCTTCCTTTTCCGTTGAAATCCAGCGAACCACCTTCCATCACAATTTGAGGTTTGTAGAGCGGAATTTTTAGCTTTTCGGCAATGAGGGTAGGAATGCGGTTATCATTCTCAAAGAGAGGGTATTTTTGCCCCCAGGCATTAAATTCCCAATCAACAATGATTTTTTTCTCAACCAGCGTAGGGTTGATCAGGAATGCTGGCCCGTAGTCTCTACACCAGGCATCATTGGTTGGGTGTAAATGGCAACTTACCTTTGACAAATCAGCAGCGCGTTGCTCAAGAGCTCTTAAAATCCAGTTTTTCATCTCCAGGTTCTGGACGTTGATGTGTACCTGCTCGTGTAAACTAAGCGTTTTGATAAAATCAAGAAAAACCGGATAGACCTTCTCCATTTTGGGTTGGGGCCAAGTCTCAAGATTATGTGGAAAACTCAACCATGTGGCTGCGTGAGTTTCCCATTCCGCAGGAAAATAATATCCTAATTCCTTGGGAGTTTTTTTCATAGGTTAGCGCAAATTATTCTAATCAACAACAAAATTAGAAATTCTCAATGGCTTCACCATTAAAATCCATAAATTTCCTCCTTAAAATAAAAAAAAATGTCTATTCCATGAATAGATTAAGGATAAAATACATTTTTATTGAAATATATTCAAAAAAAATTATTTTTTTTGCAGTTGGAGTCAATCCATTATAAGACTCTACATAACGTTTACAATCTTCATGGAACGAACAATCGAACAAAAACTAAGTGCTCTCCTTAAATTACAAAAAATCGACTCTAAATTAGACGAAATTAAAAAAGTTCGCGGTGATCTGCCCGATGAAGTCCAAGATCTGGAGGATGAAATCGTAGGCTATCAAACCCGAATCGATAAATTCCAAAGCGAAACCAAAGTACTTCAACAGGAAATAGAAGCTAAAAAACAACGGAAAAAAGATGCTGAGAAAATGATTGCCAAATACAAAGATCAGCAAATGAATGTGCGTAATAACCGTGAATATGAGGCTCTTACCAAAGAAATAGAATCCGAAGAACTGGAAATGCAACTCTCCGACAAAAAAATCCGAGAAGCTATGGAAAAAATCTCTCGTATCAATGAAGATATCGAGAAAACCAAAGAAGTACTGGATGAACGTAAAAAAGACCTGGATAATAAAAAAGACGAACTCAACAACATCATCGTTGAAAGCGAAGGAGAAGAAGGCAAATTGATGAAAGAGCGTGAAAAACAATCCAAAAACATTGAGGATAGATTATTACGCTCCTACAACAAGATCCGAACCAATGCCATCAATGGTCTTGCGGTCGTCTCCGTCAAAAGAAATGCCTGCGGGGGTTGTTTTAACATTGTGCCACCTCAAAGACAAGCAGAAATTCGTGAGAAAAAGAAACTCATTGTTTGTGAACACTGTGGACGAATCATGGCGGATGTGGAAGATGTGATCGAGGAAGATCCTAATAAACTCAAAAAACCGCGTAAAACTTTAAAATAACCCGATTTTTAAAATTATCACCCTATTGATGTATTTTCACAAATACATCAATATTTTTTTGAATAGCTTCCCAAGTAGTTTCATACTCAAATATCAAAATTATACCCAGATTGAAGTGATTTGCCTGATTTTCTTGATTGATTAGCTTGATTATTAATGATTTAAAAGCTAAAATCTCGGAAAACCACTTCGGTTTGAGTATAACATAAACCATCACCGCTCTAATCTCCCCGTTGAGGGCTTCTCTACCTTTTCCTTCCAAAGTAAAAAAGCTCGTTGGGTATTTTCGCCCAGGATACCGTCTGCACCTCCACTATAGCGCACCAAATCGGCTACTTCAGCAAAACCCGAGCTAAGTAAACCTTTCTGCAAAAGGCGCACTTGTGCCGGATTGAGTTCTGTAGGTATGCTCTCAAATTCTTGGTATGCCCAAAGTAGCAGGTCGGATAGGTGCATATCCAGCTTCTCATAAGCCGCCTGGGTAGCAGGACCCCATATCCCGTCAATGCCTCCAAATTGCCAAATCAGGCGGCTTGCCTCGATATTTCCCTGCCCTACGATGACTTCCTGAAGGCGTTTGATCATCGCTGGGGGCAGATTAAGCCCATCGATGGCATAAATCATTAGAGGGCTAAGTCGGGCTTCTCGGAGTGCCTGTTGTAAAAGTACACAACGTGGATTAAACAAACGCTGCACATAATATACCCAACCTCCGCTCACCAACATACCATATTCCGTAAAGGAACCTTCACTAAGCTGCCGAATAGCTTCTCGGGCTTGGGGCGAATTGCTGATATAATTCAAAAACATCCGAGCTGAAATTTTGGTATCGCGAATCAGATCGTTAATTTCCTTCTCACTGAGGGAGTCTATATCTCGCGGAGCGATCAATGGCTGTAGGCACGTATAATAATTATTTCGCCAGGTGATCTGATTAAAACCCCCTCCTCTAAACCTGTAAAAATCGCAATCTACGGCTCTAAGGATTACCTCCCGAGGCGCATCCGAAGGGAATTCCTGCCCATTCCAGACATCTACTTCTTCTTTTGTAGAGATGAGACCCCACTCCAGAAGCTGATCTCCTGCCAAGCGATTGCCTGTATCCCATTGATTGACATTCACCCGATTATAAGAGACCTTGCCCCGGCTGTTGGGTTCAAAAAAGTATTTCATCGATCCCCATTCGCGAAGCGGCTGAAAAGTACCCCCCGTTTCATTATAAATGATAGCAAAATGCCCAATGAATTCATTGAGGCTAATCTGAGCCTTACCAGTCAAGTCTTTGAGGTGGGTCATCAAATCCTCAAAATACAAGACATTGATTGGATTGGGAAAAAGAAAACGATCCGAAGCTCGAAACGATTCATTGAACCATTGTGCAAAGGGAATGTCATTGACCGCAAAATTGCCTTTTATAATCATAAGTTTTAGAAATAAGCTTGTTTTTTACTACGTAAAAAAATAGGCTTTGCTGTCAAAATTAAAGGTTTTATGGAATATTAATAAATTATGAATTTAAAATTTAGGATTGTAAATATGTGCGTTTTCTCCTAATTTGCAGCATCAAACATTCTTCTAACATCTCTAGGATCAGGTCAAATTTTAGTGATCTAGTTTAGTTTTCACAAAATTCATTGAAACCAAGCTCAAAGCTTGAACTCACCCGCGCATAAAGCCGGAAATTCACTCTTAATTATTTATTTATCAATGCTTTATTCAATCTGGGCTGCTATATTCAGCTTAGATATAAGTGCTATTTTTGTCAAATTTATACACCTAAAAACTCTTGTTCAATTTTATGAAACACATTCACGGTTTTGTCAGATTGTTGATGACAATGTGCTTATTTTGTTGCTTTGCGCTGAATGCTAAAGCCCAAAGTGATTTGATTATTACTGGCGTTATTGATGGTCCCCGTACTGGTGGGCTTCCAAAAGCTGTAGAGCTTTATGTACTCAATGATATTGCTGATTTAAGTATTTATGGGCTTGAAAGTGCCAATAACGGTGCGGCAAGTGCAGGTGTAGAATTTACTTTTCCCAATAATGCGCTTACTGCGGGTACTTTTATTTATGTAGCCAGTGAAGCACCTGGATTCACAGCTTATTTTGGTATTGCACCTACTTATACCAATGGCGTTGCAAATATCAATGGAGATGACGCTATGGTACTTTTTAAAAATGGAAGTATTGTAGATGTATATGGAGTAATAGGCCAAGATGGTACAGGCCAGGTATGGGACCACGAAGACGGCTGGGCTTATCGCAAAAACGAAACGGGTCCTGACGGTGCTACTTTTGCATCAGCTAATTGGAATTTTAGTGGGACAAACGCCTTGGATCCTTTGGGAATATCAGGGGTTAATCCTACAAGTGGTTCGGCAAGATTTCCTATTGGAACATACCAACCTGCTCCGATTATTACACAAACACTTGTAAGCATCCAAGCCACCGACACCGACGCTACCGAGCTAGGCCAAGGCACAGCTACCTTCCGCATCAGCCGCACCGGAGCTACTACCAATGCTTTGACAGTGAGCTATACCGTAGGTGGTACAGCCTCTAACGGAACAGATTATACCCCCAACCTGACCGGAACAGCCATCATCCCTGCTGATGCTGCTTTTGTAGACATCATCATCACTCCAGAAGATGATAACGATGTAGAAGGAAACGAAACTGTAACCCTTACCCTTACCGATGCTGCCGACTATGACCTGGGAAGCCCTGCCTCAGCTACGGCAACCATCACCGACAACGATCAGGCAGTTGTGATTACTAAAATCCACACCATCCAGGGTAATGCCTCCACCCAACTCCCCAATATCTCCGGCAGCGGCGCACACAATGATCGCAGCCCTCTTGAAGGACAAACTGTGACCATCGAGGGGATCGTAACAGCTACTTACAATGATCTGAATGCTTTCTTTATGCAGGAAGAAGATGCCGATGTGGATGGCGATCCTTCCACTTCAGAAGGTATTTTTGTATTCCTGAATGCTGACCCAACTGTAAGTGTGGGAGATAAAGTACAAGTAATAGGTGCTGTAGACGAGTTCTTCGGAATGACTCAAATCGATAATGACAATGGCAACCTCCTGGTTACTTTGGTCAGTTCAAGCAATGCCCTTCCAAGCACGGCTACGATTGATCTGCCAATCGCCGACAATCAGGATGTAGATGATTTTTATGAGCAGTTTGAGGGAATGCGTGTGAACTTCCAGGATAAAATGGTGGTATCCGAATATTTCGAACTGGCTCGCTACGGACAAATCGTACTGACCGAAAACAGCCGACCATTCCAGTATTCACATATAGATAATACGCCTACAGTGTCAGAATTTGCTGCTTTCCAAGATAATCTGGCTCGCCGTACCATCATCCTGGATGATGAAAACAATATCCAGAATGCACCGCTGACACTCCCTGCTCCCAACAATGTATTCTTCCACCCACAACCCAACGGATTGGGTACAGGTACACAGGGAGTTAATTTCTTCCGTGGAGGTGATGCCGTCAATAACCTGACCGGTATTTTGCATTGGTCTTTTGCGGGTCAAAGCGGTACGGATGCCTGGAGAATTCGCCCCACGCTTACAAATCCTGTACAATTTACCGTTGAAAACCCCCGCCCTGCTACTACTGCCAGTGTAGGCGGTAATGTAAAAGTAGCAAGCTTTAACGTATTAAACTACTTTACTACCATTGATAACGGTAGCAATGACGGTCGTGGTGCCGATAGTCAGGACGAACTAACTCGCCAGACGCAAAAACTGGTAGAAGCTCTCGAGGGGATCAATGCCGATATTTTCGGATTGGTTGAGATTGAGAACAACAACAATACCGCTTTACTGGCCGTAGTTGATGCCTTGAATAATGAAGTAGGTGCCGGTACTTACCTTCCTGTACTTACCGGAACGGTAGGCACGGATGCCATCACGGTTGCTTTTATGTATAATAAAAATGTAGTAGCTCCCGTAGGTGCTCCTGCTATTCTCGATGCAGCTTCCTTTACTGATCCCAACAGTACTGGCCAGCAAAGAAGCAGACCTGCCGTAGCCGTTACTTTTGAAGTAATTGATAACAGCAATCCTGACTTCGGTGCAAAATTCACCGTAGTTGCGAATCACCTAAAATCAAAAGGTGCTGCGGGTGCTTCAGGCGCAGATTTGGATCAAAATGACGGACAAGGTGCCTGGAACGACACCCGTGCCAAAGGCGCAACTGCCCTTGCCAACTGGTTGGCTACCGACCCCACAGGCAGTGGCGATCCTGACTTCCTGATCATTGGTGATTTGAATGCTTATAAAGGTGAAGCCCCCATCACTAACCTGAAAAATGCTGGATATACCGACCTGGTAGAAAGTTTCGGCGGAAGCAATGCCTATTCTTATGTATTTGACGGTCAATTGGGCTACCTGGATCACGCCTTGGCTAATGGTGCTCTTACTTCTCAGGTAACCAGTGTAACGGAATGGCATATCAATGCAGACGAAGTACCTGTATTTGATTATAACAATACGGTGGATGACGGTGCAGGCGAACAAAGTTTTGAGGCCAAACCCACAGGTAACAACCTTTTTGAATCCAACGCTTTCCGTACTTCCGATCACGACCCTGTGATTGTAGGCTTAAACCTTACTGTGCCTTGTACGGCTTCTATCCAAAGCATCGACAAGAGCAATCCAACTAACTGCGGTCTAAACAACGGAAGCATCACGGTTAATGCTACCGGAATTTCTCTGGAATACAGCATCAATAACGGAGCAAGTTTCCAAAATAGTAATGTATTTAATAACCTGGGTGCAGGAAGCTACGATGTAATCGTGAGAGAAGAAAATGACAATGCTTGTGTCGCTACACAACAAGTAACCCTGTCTGCCCCTTCTGCTCCTATAATCAGTAATGTAAGTGCAGTTTGTGATGGCACCACGGCCAAAATCACCGTGACCGCTTCTGCCGATGGCGAAACCCTTGAGTACAGCATCGGTGGTGCTTTCCAGGCAAGCAATGTATTCAACGCCTTACCAAGCAACACCTTTTATACTGTCACGGTCAGAAAAGCCAATGCAACGGCTTGTACGGCTACCGACAATGTAACAACACCTGATTGCACACCTACTTGTAATGCCATTGCTGTGACCGAACTGAGGTTGGTAAATTCAACCAATGGAAGCCTTATCAAGGTTTTACAAAGCGGTGATGTGATTGATCGCCTGGCTACGCCTAACTACAACATTGTGGCGATTACAGAAAATTGCAATGGACAAATAGTAGAAAGTGTGGTATTCCGTCGTAACGGCGCAACATTCAGTACTGAAAACGTGGCTCCTTTTGCCATGGGCGGCGATAATAACGGCAATTTCTACAAATTAAATCTGCCTTTGGGTACTCAGACGATCCGCGCCACTCCTTTTACGGCTGACGGCGGAAAAGGCATCATCGGAAACTTCCTGGAAGTAAATATCAGCGTAGTTGAAGGTACTACTCCGGTTTGTACGAATATTTCCGTCAAAGAACTTCGTCTGGTTAATTCCAGTAACGGTAATCTGATCAAGATTCTTCAAAACGGGGATGTGATCAATGTGGCTGCCAATCCAAATTATAATATTGTAGCCATTACCGAAGATTGCAGTGGTAAAAAAGTAGAAAGTGTAGAATTCAGACGCAATGGAGGCATATTTAGAATAGAAAATACAGCTCCTTATGCCATGGCTGGTGACAATAACGGCAACTTCTTTAACTTGAATCTGCCTTTGGGTACTCAGACGATCCGCGCGACTCCTTTTAGTGCTGATGGTGCCAAAGGTATCATCGGAAACTTCCTGGATGTGAATGTTACGCTTGTAAATAACGCTGCCAGAGTTGCACAGTCCAATGCCCCAGATGCGCCTCTTGCCATTGAGCTGAGTATGTATCCCAACCCGACCAGTGAACAAATCTACGTAAAAGTAGCCAATCCTGAATTCGGACAAGTAACCGTACAAGTGACTGATCTGCTCGGCAGAGTAATGGCTTACAAAACTGTAGAGAAAACCCAAACTGTACTTGAGACTGAGATGAATGTAAGCACCTTCCCCGAAGGAACTTACCTGCTCAAAGTACAACACGGAGATGCCCAAAAAATTGAGCGATTCTTTGTAGAGAAAAAATAAATTCCTCATTGAGCATTTCAATAAATATCAAAAAAGCGAGGCCAATTGGTCTCGCTTTTTTAATGCCCTAAAAACCTACAAAGATTGAATGATTATTTGGGAAGTTCTCGACAGCTTGCAAAACCTTCCCGCAGTGCTGCGGCAGCATTTCGCAAGCAGCGAAACCTTCTCGCAGTGCTGCGGCAGCGTTTCGCAAGCAGCGAAACCTTCCCGCAGTGCTGCGGCAGCATTTCGCAAGCAGCGAAACCTTCCCGACGACAGCAGCACGTTTTCGACAGCTTGCGAAACCTTCCCGACGACAGCAGCACGTTTTCGACAGCTTGCGAAACCTTCCCGACGACAGCAGCACGTTTTCGACAGCTTGCGAAACCTTCCCGACGACAGCAGCAAGCTTTTGGCAGCCTGCAAAACCTTCCCGACGACAGCAGCAAGCTTTTGGCAGCCTGCAAAACCTTCCCGATGACAGCAACAAGCTTTTGTATTGTATACATAAAAAAAGGATTGGAGAAATTTTATCTCCAATCCTAGGTGTCTGAGTTTTTAGACGAACTTAAAAACCTTCCTCAGTAGCAGGAATTGGGAAGAGCTCCCATACATCATCTCCGGGGCGATCTATGGGCAGTTCTGCCAGTCGATTATATCTTCGCATATCAATCCAGCGATGCCCTTCGGCAAACAGCTCATAACGACGCTGTCTGAGCATTTCGTTGATCAGGCTTGGCTGATCCACAGTACCCGAATAATCTGGCAGTCCGGCAGCATCTCGAATCACATTTAATGCTGTGACGGCATCTGCCAATTCATTATTTTGAATTTTGGCTTCGGCATAAATTAGAATCAGCTCCGCATTTCGAATAATTGGAATGGGAGAAGATTGGCTTTTATAGACGAACAGATCATAATCACTGCTCAGATTGGCTTGAGTGACGGTATTATCGCGAAGACTTGTCTGGTTTGGAATGCGTGTATCTCCATTTTCGGAATCTGGTATATGGCTTGGATGTACTGCCAGTAATTCACCATTCGCATTAGGAGGGTAAAAAATTGGATTGGTAATATCACCGCCTGATGTGGAGAATACATAATAAGTACCCGTGCTTAGGTCGTCGTCCAGATCAAGGAATGAATCATCCAGTAAGCTGAGTGCACCAGCCCAATCTTGTTGATAAACAGCTACTCTAGCCGCTAAGGCTCGATTAAATTCCAGGAAAGTTTCTGGGGTATCAAAACCTTCAAATCCTGAACTTAGGAGTACCCTGAACTCTGTTTCACCGGCTGTACTTAAATCGGTTGCAGCCTGATTTAGTAGATTTCGGATAGCAGTTAAGGATTCGTTCAAACCTAAAAATGGCCCCAAATTATCAGGATCAGCTACATCTACACGGATTCCATTGCTATACAGCATATTCAATACCATCAATAATTCGTGCGCCTGGATAGTCCGAGCGATGCCAAGGATGTGTTTCCGCTGTGTATCATTCAGGTCAGAGGAAGTTTTTTCTACGGCTTCAATCAGAAGGTTGGTATTTTTGATAGTGCGGTACCTTTCAGCAAAAGGGATAGTCAGATAAAAAGTATTATTATCTAAAACTGCCGAACCCTGCCCCAACAAATCAGTAGTAAAACGCGGATCTGAATTGGAAATACGATAATATTCTCGCCCGATGACACCCACTACAGAATAGTAGGTGTTAAGTCCATTACGCATGCCGGATTCAGCTCCGGATAATAGATTTTGAATTTCGGCAGGAGTAGCGTCATTTACCAAGTCAATACTTGGGTTATTGGGATTAATCAATGTATCAATTTCACAAGAACTCAAACTGACTCCTAGAATGAACAAGAAAAGGGAATATACATATTTTAAGTGTTTCATATTTTTTAGAGATTTAGATTTTGATAGAAAAATGGAAATAATACCGCTTGGCAGAAGGGAAAGGAGTAACCTCAATACCAGTAGATAAACCGCCGCCGCCAAAGTTCGATACCTCTGGATCATAGCTATTATAATCAAAAATATTGATCAGGTTATAGCCTGAGAAGCCAACCCGAATACCCTTTACGAAACCTGCGGCAAATTTACTAAACGCCTTTTCGGGAATGTTGTAGTAAAAGCCTAGTTCACGCAAGCGTAGATAAGAGGCATCTTCTACAAACACTGAGGCAGAGGCACCTAATTGACTTACTCTGTATTCACCGTTCACTTGTTGTTTTGCCGGGTCTAAAGTTACATTGTCATAATCCGGACTGGTTCCACCCAAGTCTGTTAGCAAAGTACTTAGATTCACGTTCTCGTAGCCCTGTTTCCAGTGCCAAATAAATGAAAGCTCAAAATTGCGATAAGTAAGATTATTGAGTAAGGAGAGCTGAAAATCAGGCTCGGCGTCTCCAAGTACCTTAATACCTGTATTGGGGTCAGCACCGGGATCAATTCCAACGATCTGAGTCACACTTTTTCCTTCTTCAATTCTAAATGTACCCAATGTTGCTCCAAAAGCTCCTACGTTAAATGCAGGCACATCCAATTTGGTCACTTCTGATCGATTCAACCAGAAATTGAGGGTGGCATTCCAAGTAAATTTGGTATTTTTAATAATTTGGGCATCCAATCCAATCTCTACCCCTTCATTTTTTAGTTCGGCAGCATTGGTGATTTGAGAGGTAAAACCGCTTGAGGTAGGCACATTAGCCTGTAGCAGCAGGTCAGTTACATTCTTGTTATAGTATGTAAAGTTAAAGCCCAGTCTTCCGTTCAGGAATGCCAAGTCAAAACCCGTTTCAATTTCAGATTGTCTTTCAGGTCCTATGGTAGCATTCCCTCTGGTAATGTTCACCAAAGAACCAGCCAGGAGACCGCTTCCTCGCCCAATGAGTACATTGTCAAGAGGGGAGTAAATTGCACCAAAGGCGGCAAATTTACCTGCTTGACCATAGGCAAAACGTAGTTTGAACTGACTCACAGCAGGTGCCAGTGACCAGAAGCTAAAGTTGTGAAGATTAATGGCAATATTTGCCTTGGGATAATAAAAAAGTTTGTTAGGATCTCCATTGTTGGATGATTTATCAGCTCTTAATCCCCCTGTAAGGATAATTTTATCATCCCAATTGATTTCTTCCTGAATAAAAAATCCAAAATCTTCCTCTGGGACTCTCACTTGTTGGATCTGAAAAGCACCTGCCTGATTCAAATTGGTTTGAGAGCCGATCAACTGCGTGGCAACAGCTATTTTGGTATCCCTGTTAAAATCAAGATAAAGTAAACCAGCCTGCGAGGTAAACGTCCAAGCTGAGTTTGGGGAGTATTTATGTACCAAAAAAGTCTGATAATTACGGTTACTGAGTACGGTATTTCCTTGTATAGACGCTCCATTAGTACCATTACCGTTCTTTTGGAATTGCAGGTCTCTTGGGAAAATGGCTCTTGTTTCCAAGGAATAATAGTCAATACCAGCGGTTCCTGTAAGGAGTAGCGAATGGGTTTCATTTTCTACAATTGTAATATTCAAGGTAGCACCTGCAATCAATCGGTTTACTTTTTCATTGTTGGTGATGAGATCACGGGTTTGCAGAAAATTAGACGCTGCGTAAGGGTTATTGGGATAGTTACCGTTTTCATCCGGGAACAATTGAGCCCAAGGTGGGGTACTGGATAGAGCAATGGCCATCGTTGTACCGGTATTGTCATTGTTAAAATAACCTCGATCGGTACTAGAAGATATAAAATTACTGGTGGTAATCAGCTCAATATTTTTGGTAATTTCATGGCTTAAATTTACCCTTAGAGCTGTTTTTTCATAGCCAGTACGCTTCACTATTCCTTCTTCATCCTTACGAATGGCAGAGACATAAAAGCGGGTTTTATCGTTTCCTCCGGATACACTAAGTACAGAGTTGGATAAAAAACCTGTGTTACCGTAAAGTTCATCTTCATAATCTCTAAGTTGTCCTGCATTGCGAGCCGCATTGAATAAGGTTACTTGTTCCGGTCCGGCATCATCGCCATAAAAATCAAGTATTCTTTGCTCGTTCCAGTTTCTTGTACCCAAAGGATTAATAATGGAGGTAAAACCAATACTTTGGTCAAATCTAACGCTTGTTTTTCCGGGAGTGCCTTTTTTGGTAGTAATAATAATTACTCCGGAAGCAGCCCTTGAGCCATAAATCGACGAAGCCGAAGCACCTTTTAATACCTCGATGCTCTCAATATCCTCCGGGCTTAAATCGGCGATACGGTTAGAAGGGTTATCTTGATTAGAAGCATTTCCTCCGGCGGCGGCACCCGAAACAAAGTTTAGGTTGGCAGCAATTGCAGAGTTATCCACATAAATACCATCAATGATGTAAAGTGGCTGAGAGCTTCCCAAAAGTGAAGATACACCACGAAGCTTTACGGCAATTCCTCCACCAGGGGCTCCTGAATTGGAGACAATATTTACGCCTTTAAATTTACCATAAAAAGCACCGTCTACAGTCTGAGGCACCGTAATTTCGGAAATTTGGCTGGCAGATACCGTCTCCACAGCACTGGCAAGGTTTCCCCTTTTCGTGGTACTTGCCAAACCTGAGATAACGACCTCTTCCAGATTTAACACATCTTCTTGGAGGCTTATGTCAAAGCTTGTAGAAGTGCCGACTGTTTGTTCTACAGGCGCATATCCGATAGCAGTAAAAATCAAAACAGCATCCTGACCGGATACATCAAGGCTAAACGAGCCGTCTAATCCCGTGGTAGTACCCGTAGTAGTACCTTTCTGCACAACAGACACGCCCGGGATAGCTTGCCCTGAAAGGTCGATAACCTTACCGGTGATTGTTATGCTTTGTGCATAAGTCCACTGTGGAATAAGTAGTGTAAGAAAGACCCAGTATGTGAGTCTGAGTAAATTTTTCTTCATAAAAAACGTATTATTTGTTAAAAAAATAGATATTAATGGGGTTAAATTATGAATAAGTTTTTTGCTTAAGAAACAATTTAGCATTTTTTTATAGATAAAATATCAAATAAAACTTTGATATTTTATGATAAATGATACAAAATCTGGGCATTATTATTCATTCTATCTATCAAGTAATCATTCGTATAGATCAATATTAAAATTTTATTGATTAAGTAAAACACAAAAAAATCTCTTCCAAAAGGAAAATTACTTCTACCAATAAACACTTTGCAGGACAAATATCAAGAATCGGCGCAAGCATGTGATTTGTACTTGATTGGAATTCAGGGGCAGGTTTTATGTCAAGGTGATGAAACACAGAAGAAGTAATTTTAAAAAATAAATCATTTTCTTTTTAAATTTTTGACAAATCCTGTTTTGGTAAATTATTTGCTAACTTAAATTACGAAGGGGTTTAGTTATAAAACCAGTCTGATTGTGGATACTAACAAGGTCTTATCCTATATCTAGGTCAAAATTTTAAAAAGGATACATCATGAGAACAAATGAAATCAAATTCAATCTACAACAAGTAAATACCTTGTTGAGTAAAGTGCTAATTCAACCCACCGAATCGGGTATCACCCAATGGTCAAATACATTTTATGTAAAACAGGCTCTGGAGATTTTATCCAAAATATCGTATTTCAACAATTATACGAAGCCTTTCCTGAAATTTGAGCAATTATCCGAAGGAGACAGCTTTATCTTGGATGGAAATAATGCTGCCGAGTTTCTGGAAGCTTATCAAAACCTAAAACACGAGGTAGAAATCTTCCTGGATGTGACCAAAATTCTGGTACCGGATGAAAACCAAAAGACCATCAGTATCAAATTACCCAATGATAACTTTTCGGATTTTGTCTCTATCCTCAATTTCCTGGATCAGGAAATTCGCTCCCTCATCACTCAAGACGAAATCGGAGGAGACTTTAAAATTAATAACTTCGATCACGATCCACTTTGGATTACCTTGCTGCTCAACAGCACCTCAGCCGTCAAACTAATGGGGAGAATCTCTTGGGCAGGTGCTGTGGTATACAAAAAAATGCAGGAAACCAAAAAATACGCAGATTATCTAAGTACACTTGAGCTCGACATTGTACACATAGAAGCTGTCAATCGTGCACAGCAAGGCATGATTGAGAAAGTAATTGAACAAGAATCCGACTTTCTGCGGGATGTGTACTTCAAGGAAAGCACCGAAGATCAGGGCGAACGCCTCAATCGTATCAAAACCGCCATTCAGGTACTGGTAAGTTATTATGAAATGGGTATGGAAATCAAACCTTCCTTCTATGCTGCCGATGAGGTTCAGGCACTTTATCCTGATATGAGTCGTTTGGACACGATCGAGTCGCATATCAGCAAAGCCAAAGCAGAATTGACTAAAAATAAGGTAGTTGTAGAAGAAAAAACTGAAGAAAAAGTAAACGTTCAGCAAGAAGAGCCCAAAAATGAGCCTGCTCCTATCATCGTAGAAAACGAAGGGCATAACATTATGGCTAACAAAATTAAGGGATTATATGACCCTTCCGTAGAGGATTATATCATTCAGGATGAAATCTCTACGCCAATTGTAGAAGCAGGTACCGACGAAGTTGCCGAGGAAATTACCACGCCTGAAATCACAGAAGAACACATCTCTTTTATAGAAGAAAACCCAGTCAAAACTTTGGAAGAGCTATCTCCTTCTACCGACACAGAGTCAAACATAGAAGACGAAGTAGCCAAAATGACCAGCAAAATTGAGGAATTGCTCGCCGAATCTGATAAAAACAAAGAAGAAAGAGATATTCTTCTGGAAATCACCAAACCTGCCTTCAACGACAACGAAGAGGAAACACTCAACTTGGAGGAAGAAAATGATTTACTGAGCCTCTCAGATTTGACCGACAAAACAGATAAAATAGACGATTATTACCTGCAAGAAAAAACTGTTGACGGTCAGGAAAATAATGCTACCCATACCAAGTTTGAAGAATTTAAATTCCCCTTTGGTTCTGAAGAGAAAAAAGACGAAGACAGTTCTAAAAACGAAGAAAATAACGGTACTTTTAAAGGATTTTTCTAAAATAAGATTTTCCAAATCTATTCCAATCCGATTCAAGGCTGATACTTTGAATCGGATTTTTTTTGTTTCAATCAATCAATATCTTCAAACTTCTTTTCTCACTCCATTCAATCAAATCTTTGTAAATTTTAGTCTTTTTAAAATCTGAAATGTGATAGGCCAGTCTAAGGCTTGCTTCAATTTTCTCTTGATCTATTTTCTGCGTGCCAGAGCTTGTCCCAATCAGTTGTGCCTTTAAGTTCTACGGTCAAATCCCAACGATCATTGATAATTTGAGGCGAGTGCGTTGCAATCAATACATCGAAGCCACGTAGCTGAATAATTTTCTGTAAGTCGTTTAAAAATTGCTCCTGCCAGACGATATGTAGGGAAATTTCAGGCTCATCGATCAAAATCAGCGCATTACTGCTCAATTTGAATAATAACTGATAAAGTAATACCAATTCGTGTTGCTCGCCGGAGGATAAATTTTGTGGAAAAAGCTCTTTGTTTCGGCCGGTAAAAAATTTAAATCCCCGATCTTTGCTGATCAGCATTCTTTTGTACAGAAATCTTCGGTTGAGTATATTCTTAAAAAGTTCTATTCTTTTGGCCAAATCATCAAAAACACTGAGTTTTTTCTCAATATATTTTTAAAAAATACCTATTATTTTAGTTATAAAGACAAATTTTAACAAATAAAGTCAAATTATCAAGCCCATACATCTTCTCGATACCTGCCCGATTTGATCATTTCTTCCAGCCACAGCCGTGCTTCTTCGGCACTTGAATTACTTTGGTTTTGATAAATGTACACCAAGGCTTGTCTGACTGCCGGTGCCATCCTGAGCGCATCCCCACAGACATACACGATTGCGCCTGCGTGCAGAAGTTGCCAAAGGTTTTCTCCTTGCTCTTTCAGGCGATCTTGTACATATACTTTTTCTTGCCCCAAGCGGGAAAATGCCGTATTTAGTTGCACAATTCCTTGATTTTCAAAGTTTTTTAATTCTTCTTCGTAGATAAAATCCTGCGCTGGATGGCGGCAGCCAAAAAACAGCAAGGACTTAGCGACTTCTAGACCTTGTTCTTTTTGAAAAGAGCGTTCCTGGAGGAAGCCTCGCAAGGGAGCCAAGCCGGTACCTGCGCCAATCAAAATCATGGGAGTTTTTGGGTTTTCGGGTAGCTGAAAATGAGACCCAGCATTTTGGATGTAAGCCTGAATCAATTCGCTTTCTTGAATCTGAGCCAAATAATTCGTACAGACTCCTTCAAAGATTCCCTTGCCCGACCAAGCCTCTTCCCGAACCACACCTACGGTAATACTGCAAATATGAGGACTTTTCAAAGCTGAAGAAGAAATGGAGAAATATCGGGGCTTGATCGGATTAAGCATTTCCAGATAAGCCGCCAGGGGAATTTCACAGGCCGAAAACGCTTCTAACAAATCCAACACCGAAAGCCCTTTGTCAGTAACTTCTTTTTTGAACAATCGGCGGCTTTCCTCACTTTCTGCCAACCATTGCAAAAGTTTTTGTTTCTCAGGGGGGCATTCTGTATAATCTGCCAGGGTTTTGACTTGTCGGCGGCTTGCTGGCTCTTGTAATTCTACAAAATGGGCAAGCAAATCCTGCAAAGAAATGGGCTGATTGATTGGCAGATGGCTCTTGATCCCGCTTTGACTACTCAAGCGGATACACGTTTGGGGATCGAGCTGAAAACGCTTACAAACTCTGGCAATCAAATCGTTTGAGTTTTGGGGATAAATACCCAAATGATCGCCTGTACGATAGTGCTGCCCTTCAGCAAGGGCGATCTCGATGTGTCGGGTAGAGCGGTCTGATGGATTTGAGCCGTTTTTTTGATGTAATTCTTGGTTGCTGAATACCTTGAGGGCTTTTTCGCCGGATCGGTTTTCGGGATAGAGGCTTGTGTATTGCACCTCAGAAATGATCTCTAAGGCTAAGGGAGATAATTTATTCTCTGGGGAAGAAACCTGAAAATCAAACTCTTCTCGAATTTTTGCCCAAAAGCCCTGATACCATTTTTCAAAATCTTCTTCAAAATCAGCACTGGCATCAGCCTCCCCACGTGGGTAGACCCGAAGCCCACCTAACTCCTCCAGGCGTTGATCGATATATCGGGGTACGTCTTGGAAGGTTTTCCACTGACGATTGCCACAGCCGAAAACCGTAAAACGAAGCTTATGAAATAGGCCTGCGGGCAAATCCGATTGTAACCACTCATAAAACCGGACTGCATTTTCAGGCGGAGTGCCATTGTAAGTAGCACAAACGATGACCAAAAGCCCTTCTTGGGGTAAATTATCCACAAAATGATCCAAAGCACCTACTTGACTTTGAAAACCAATCTTCTCGGCATCCTGTGCGATGAGTAAGGCCAAGTCTTCGGAAGCACCCATATTACTGCCAAAAAGAGCCAGCAAAGGCGTTTGGTGTTTTCCTGAATCAGTCCGGAGAACGATTTTTTCTTTAGGGAGATGATGCAGTTCTTTTGCATAAGTTCTTTCAGAATCCTTACGCAACTCGAGGCTTACCCTCAGATCATCGGGTTTGAGAGTAAGTGTTTCTTTGATCTTGAGCTCGTAGTTGGGCTTAAGGTATAATTTATAGCGTTGTAAGATCATCCCTATTGCCAGGGTAGCTTCCAACATGGCAAACTGGCGGCCGATACAGGCTCTTTGTCCATTGCCAAAGGGTTTGAAGGCATCTGCGGGTCTTTTTTCTACATTTTCGGGGCTGAAATGTTCGGGATCAAAATGGTCGGGATGCTCTCCCCAGATTTCAGAGTCACGATGCAAGCCTGGGATGAGTACGATAAAGGGCTGATATTTCGGCACGTGTATTTTGCCGGAGCAGATGGTGGTATCTTGGGTAGCATACAAGCTAAATGCCGGGGCGGTAGGCCAAAGTCGCAGCGATTCGTTGAGGATTTGCGGGATATAACGCAGTTCCGTGATTTCACGATAGCTTGGTTTTTTGTTCAGATCATTGCCCAGCACGGTGTCGACTTCCTCATAAGCCTTTTTGAGTACTTCGGGATGATTGAGGAGATAATAAAAGGCGAAAGAAAGCATTCCGCTGGTGGTTTCGTGCCCTGCAATCAAAAAAGTAATAACCTGAAACCGGATGTTGATGTCATCCAACTTTTCGCCTGATACGGTATCGGTGGCATTCATCATCAGGCTTAGGAGGTCGGTTTTATGGCGGTATAGCTCAGGGTTTTTCTTGCGTTCGGCAATGATTTCGTCTACGATGGAGTAGAGTTTATTTTCGGCTTTTCGGTTGCGGTTATTTTTAAAGAAGCGTAATTTTTTCTGGAATTCCAGCTTATTCATCCGATTCATGGCATCTTCAAGGGCAATGAGCATATTTTGTACAAAAGGATGCGGTTTGTCACTGGCAAAAGAATGAAAGCGATAGTCAAAGCCACAAAATCCGATGGTATCCAAAGTAAGACGCGTCATATCTTCGGTAAGGTTAAATTCCTGCCCTTCGGGGATATTGTGCCATTTGGCCAACAAACGTTCTACGATATCAAGCATCATGGGATAATAACCTTTCATGGCTCTTTGCCCCAGTCCGGGCAGCAAGATGTTGTGTGCTTTTTGCCAGGCGGGTTCGTGCGTCCAGGAGGTAAAAAGTCCATCGCCGCCTAAGCCACGCAGTTCTAAAAGCGGTTTACTGATATTTTTGAGAAAGCGGCTTTCATCCAACACTTCTTTGACATATTCATAGTTTGAAAGTACAATGACTGAGCCGAATGGGGTGAAAATCTGCATAATGGGTCCAAACTGCTTGGTAAGCTTCATCATGCTTTGGGTCGGATTTTTGGCTGATAAATAGTGTATATTCCCCAAATAAGGCAATTTGGGCGGGTGTGGTATTTTAAAATTGTTGGGTGATTGTAAAGATTGAGAAGCTTCCATACTTTGGGATTTTTTTGATAGCAAATTTAAGAAAAAGGGATGAAACCGCATTGGTTTTATATGCAAATCGAGATAACTGTCCTCGATATGATCCAAGAATAACTTCGGCGAAGTCATTTTTAGCAATTATCAGGCTTTTATACCCAGATTAAAGTGATTTGCCTGATTTTCTTGATTGATTAGCTTGATTATTAATGATTTAAGAGCTAAAATTTCGGAAAACCACCTCGGTTTGAGTATAATATCTAAACGAGGACTTTTTTCTGCAATTTTTCCTAAAAAACCAGTCCGAGACAAGCTTTTAATCCATTGATGCTCAAAATAAGATGGTTTACAAAAAATGCTTTTTATCTTCTATATGGATAGCTTGCAAACCTACAGACAAATTATTGTGCCACGGAAATAGTTGTTTTTACCTAATCGTTAAAATGTCGGAAGAACCAACAATTTTAATCAAGTAATTTCCATAAAAAAACCATATTTTGCATAAAGATCATAAAAAAAGCCTTGAGAATTTTGATTAAAGGATAAATTCCCTTAAAATCGTGCAATATTCATTTATATTATGATATGAAAAAAATTGCACTCGCTCAAATTTTATTTTGGCTTATATGCCTAGTAGCCCCATTATCTCTAACAGCCCAATCGCTCTACGAAATATCTTTTGTAGCTTCCGAAGTGACCTACACCGGTTTTTTGGTGTATTTTAATGAAGAAGATGCTTATATGCGAGTTGGATATGAAATTGACGGCAATTATAATGTCGTAGAAGTAAAGTATACCTCTGTAACCGGACAGGAAGACGACTACAACTATCAGGTGATGATCGGCCGAGACCCTGTATTTATCACTGAGCAAGGAGATCAAGCTTATAATCCTGATCATTTTGTATGGGTTTGGAATGATGAAACAGAAAACGAACTGCCCTTTGTGACAGATGATCCTGCATTTGATGAAAACAGTATGATTCAATGCTCTTCTTTTACGGAGATTGACCCCAAAAGCCTTAACGATGAGTTTTTACAGCAGTTTTTCTTTACGGATGAGCCTCAATATCTGGCTCTTAAGAAAATGGCTGCCTATAAACCAAGTACTCCAGCCACCCAAACGAACACAAATACAAGTACAAACACCGCCGCTAAAATGCACCTTGTGCTTTTTATCAATTCTGAGATCGGTGACATAGGGCAGAGCTGTAGCGCAGATCAACGTACAGTAGAGATAGAATTTAGAGAAATTTCCAAAGCGGTTGGAATTCCTTTTGAGAAATATGTGGTCAATGGGGAGAATTTTACAAAAGCCAAAGCCCAACAGACGCTCAATCAAATCAATGCCGGGGTCAATGATATTGTAGTATTTTATTACAGTGGGCATGGTTTCCGCTGGTCGGATCAGAGCGATAAGTTCCCCCAACTGGATATGCGCTACTCTGAGTATACACCACTAGGCAATGAAACCGCCCTTCCGCTTACAGAGGTGTCCAAGTCCATAGAAAGCAGAGGTGCCAGGTTAAATATTTTATTGAGTGACTGCTGCAACTCAGATGTAGGGCGAAACCAAATGACCAGTACGACCTTTATGGCGGGGCGTTCATTTCAGGGAGCCGAAATTGAGAAATTAAAGGCACTTTTCCTGAATAGCAAAGGGAGTTTGGTATTTTCGGGAAGCAGCCCCTCAGAATATTCCTGGTGCAATCAGAACGGTGGGTTTTTCACCCTGAGTTTTATTCAAGCACTTAAAGAAGAAATCGGTTATCTTCGTTCCAATGTACCTTCCTGGAACAATATTGTAGAACATACCGTACGCAGCACCCAAAGCAAAGCCAAAAGCTGCCAGGGCTGCCAACCTCAAAATCCAATCTACAACCTTCGAATCACCCAAAAATAAAATTTTATGAAATGGTTTATTTTATTATTTATCATGAGTATGTTCAATCCTGAAGAAAGCAGTCATCCTGTGTTTTTAAAACATGGACACATCATCGAGAAAGCCACCGAAATTAAGCTTTCAGAAGTAAGTGCCACCCCGGTCTCATCAGCAGATCAAGACCCTCAAAAAGTATATGTCCAAGATTATGAAGTCATCCGGGAGATTGTGCTTGAGAAGGATCAAAAGGCTTTGCAAAAAACAGTATTGGACAAGCACAATTACATAGATCAAAAAAAAAGCTGCCCTTTACAAGCCAAATATGCCCTTAAATTCACCCAGGGAGAGCAATTTATCACCTTGATCGTTTCGGAAGATACCTGCGCCAAAGTAATCGTCTTTTCTTCTGAAGCCGACATCAATCACCAATACCACGATTTGAAAGAAGATAATACACTGAATTCGGCTTTAAAAGAATCGGCCAAAAAATAATTCAAACGTGTATTCCCAACGTATTGAAAGGCTATCTGTTTTTTAGATAGCCTTTTTTATAAGGGAAATATTTAATCCGCAGTATTACCACTTTTAGGGAATAGAATTTTAATTAATAACTTGACTATCAATACGTTACATTGAGTTTTATTTAGCAATACCCATTATATATGAACATATATTGAATTATTTCTACATAGAAACGGTTTATCAAGTATACCAACAAAAAATATATGGACACAGCAATCAATCCCCAAGTAATCACTCAAGAATTAATTGATAAAGCGTTGACCTATGAGGCTTATCGAGGTTTGGTAGACCAATTGCTCACCGAAGGTAAAACCACCGGTCCTAATCAAAGTGATGATTTGACGCATTATACCCAGTTGAATGTGCAGCGCATGAATCGTTGGGACAAAACGGCACAGATCGACGATGCGCTGAAAGCCGAAATCGGTAAGGTACAGGAAAAGTGGATTTGGTTGATTATTACCGAAGGCTGGTGTGGGGATGCAGCACACAACATCCCTATCATTGTCAAAATGGCAGCACTAAATCCAAACATTGAGCTGAAATTTATCCTCAGAGATGAAAATCTGGAGGTGATGGATGCTTACTTGACTGATGGTGGCCGTTCTATTCCTAAACTGATTGCTTTGAATGCGGGTACTTTAGAAGAATTAGGCACTTGGGGTCCAAGGCCTGAATCCATCCAGGAACTGGTAAAAGAATACAAAAAAAATCCACAGGAATCATACAGCAAATTCTCGGAGAAAGTTCAGCTTTGGTATTCTAAAGATAAAGCCCAAAGTATCCAAAGAGAATTCAACGCATTAATCCGTACTTGGAATAAAGTGTAAGTAAAGTAGTAACAGACACATTATAGATTAAAAAGGACACTTGATTAAGTGTCCTTTTTTTATGAATTTTTGCCAGTGTGATCTCAAGCTTTAGATTTAAGACACACATTATGATAACTTACTGCTTTGTAGTCTTACAAAACTATTGACTACCGACAATGGACTATTGACCAAATACTAGACATTATCAGAGCTTACCACCGCACCCAAGTACTCACGGTTCATACGGGCAATATGAGTCAATGAGATGCCTTTGGGGCATTCGGCGGCACAAGCACCCGTATTGGTACAAGCTCCAAAACCTTCTGCGTCCATTTGAGCGACCATTTTTTCTACGCGGATTTTTCGCTCGGCTTTTCCTTGTGGCAACAAAGCCAATTGAGACACCTTAGCAGATACAAAAAGCATCGCAGAGGCATTTTTGCAGGCAGCCACACAAGCACCACAACCGATGCAGGTAGCCGCATCAAAAGCTTCGTCAGCTATTTTTTTGGGAATGGGAATTTCATTGGCATCTACGGTCACACCGGTATTCACAGAAATAAATCCTCCTGCCTGAATGATACGATCAAAAGCACTGCGATCTACCACCAAATCCCGCATCACTGGGAAAGCTTTGGCTCTCCAGGGTTCGATATAGATGGTATCGCCGTCTTTAAACGAACGCATGTGCAACTGACAGGCCGTTGTACCTTCATCAGGTCCGTGTGGCTGGCCATTGATGTAGAGGCTACACATTCCGCAGATTCCCTCACGACAATCGTGGTCAAAAGCAATCGGTTCTTGCCCCTTACGAAGCAGTTCTTCGTTTAATTCATCTAACATTTCAAGAAACGACATATCCGGGGAAACGTGTTCCTGGACAAAGGTTTCTATTTGTCCTTTGCTGGAGCTATTTTTCTGTCTCCATATTTTTAGGGTTAACTTCATAGTGTTATCCGATCAATCGTTATTTGGAAAAAAGCTTGACTATTTATAGCTTCTTTGGGTTAATTTAACATTTTCAAAAATTAATTCTTCTTTGTGCAGCAGGGCATCTTGATTATCACCCTGATATTGCCAAGCCGCTACGTAAGCAAAAGCATCGTCATTTCTCAAAGCTTCTCCTTCTTCTGTCTGGTATTCTTCGCGGAAGTGCCCTCCACAGGATTCTTCACGATTCAGGGCATCCATGACCATCAGCTCACCTAATTCAATAAAATCGGCTACTCGGTTGGCTTTTTCTAGGGTGATATTTAATTCTTCATTTGTGCCGAGTACTTTTACATTTTTCCAGAATTCCTCGCGAAGCTCCTTGATTTTCTCTCTGGCGATTTTTAAGCCTTCTGCATTGCGTGACATACCGCAATATTCCCACATGATTTTACCCAATTCTTTGTGGAACTCATCTACGGTTTTTGTACCCTTGATATTGAGCAGTTTATTGATCTGATCTTTGACATCCTGCTCTGCTTTTTTGAATTCGGGGTGATCGGTAGGTATTTTATCATAAGGCATTTTGGCCAGATAGTCGCCCAGGGTATAAGGAATCACAAAATAGCCATCGGCCAAACCCTGCATCAAGGCACTGGCTCCCAACCTATTAGCTCCGTGATCAGAGAAGTTGGCCTCACCCAATGCAAACAATCCAGGCACTGTAGTCATCAAATGATAATCTACCCAAAGGCCTCCCATGGTATAATGAACCGCGGGGTAAATTTTCATGGGTTCTTTGTAGGGGTTCTCTGCGGTAATTTTTTCATACATCTGAAAGAGGTTACCGTATTTGGCCTCAATTACTTTTTCACTGTCTCTTTTGATGGCATCTCTAAAATCCAGATAAACTGCCAGTCCGGTTTGGCCTACTCCACGACCTTCATCACACATATATTTGGCATTGCGGGAGGCAACATCGCGCGGTACCAGGTTACCAAAAGAAGGATATTTTCTTTCTAGGAAATAATCCCTTTCGTCTTCGGGAATATCGGAGGCTTTGATCTGTCCTTTGCGAATTTTTTCGGCGGTTTCAATGGTTTTGGGTACCCATACCCGACCGTCGTTACGCAGTGATTCGGACATCAGCGTTAGCTTGGATTGATGATCACCTGTTACGGGAATACAAGTTGGGTGAATCTGTGTAAAACAAGGATTTCCGAAAAAAGCACCTTTTTTATAGGCACGCCAGATGGCTGTGGTATTTGACCCCATTGCATTGGTAGAAAGAAAAAATACATTGCCATAGCCTCCAGTACAAAGCAATACTGCGTGTGCACTATGAGACTCAATCTGGCCTGTGACTAGGTTTCTGACCACGATTCCACGGGTTTGACCGTCTACGATTACCACATCGAGCATTTCTGTACGAGGGTAAAGTTTTACTTTCCCATTGGCTACCTGACGACTAAGCGCGCTGTAAGCTCCCAGAAGAAGTTGCTGCCCCGTCTGACCACGGGCATAAAAAGTACGAGAAACCTGGGCTCCTCCAAAAGAACGGTTATCCAGCAGCCCTCCGTATTCGCGGGCAAAAGGTACACCCTGCGCCACACACTGATCGATGATATTCACGCTGACCTCTGCCAGGCGGTACACATTGGCTTCACGGGCGCGGTAGTCACCACCTTTGATAGTATCATAAAAAAGACGATACACGCTGTCGCCATCATTCTGATAGTTTTTAGCGGCATTGATACCTCCTTGAGCAGCAATACTATGTGCTCTTCGGGGGCTATCCTGAAAGCAAAATGCCTTTACATTATAACCAAGCTCTGCCAGTGCTGCCGCTGCAGAAGCTCCTGCCAAACCCGTACCCACCACGATCACATCGTATTTACGCTTATTGGCTGGGTTGACGAGTTTCATGTTAAATTTATGTCGGGTCCATTTTTCTGCCAGTGGACCTTCGGGTACTTTTGACTCAAGTTTCATATATCTTTGATTTTGGTTCTTTTGTTGAAATAATGATTAAAGTTGTGCTACATACATCCAAATTGGAATTAAAGCAAACAAAGCAGGTACGAGGATACAAAATACCTGACCGACGAATTTAATGACCGGTGTATATTTGACGTGGTTCAAGCCTAAAGTCTGGAATGCGCTCCAGAAGCCATGCGAAAGATGAAAACCCAGCGCAACCATACCGAGTACGTACAAGGCTACCAGCCAGGATTGTGCAAAGGCTTCTTTGACTACCATATAAAGGTTTTCATTGCCTGCTTCATCTACTCCTAATGTGGTAAATTTAGAAGCTCCATAGAAATTAACCAGGTGTACGGCCAGAAAAATAAACACCAATGAGCCCAAAATCATCATATTTCTGGAGCTCCAGGTGCTGTTTGCGCCGGGCTTACTATAGGCATA
The DNA here is from genome assembly GCA_033765345.1 of Microscillaceae bacterium. GTDB lineage: Bacteria > Bacteroidota > Bacteroidia > Cytophagales > Microscillaceae > JANRIC01. The sequence continues at coordinate 24,003 of JANRIC010000239.1, read as the reverse complement.
ACTTGTAGGGCGGGCACTGGCATTGGCACGGGTCAGCACAATAGACACAATAATGTGCAAAACGATAAAGAAGAAATTACCTTTGGAAATAATCTGAACAATTTCATTATGCCCCATAAAGTGAGCATACGCATTGAAGGCAAGCCCTCCGTCAGGAAGTAGAAGCTGAAGATTACCGATAAGATGGACTGCCAAAAACATGATAAGAAAAAGTCCGGTTAGTGCCATCAAGATTTTACGGCCGATCGAGCTATATATAAACTGCATAAACCAGTTTTTCTTATTTTTGGTCACAGTTGCTGTAGATGAACTCATATTTATTTAAGTATTTAAAATTTTATGATAACGTGCTTTGCTATCAAATTTACACGTCACTTTTGATAAATCCATGTATTTTTCATTACAAAATACTTATTTTGATTGGTTCTAAACACGATCATCTTAATTTTTATATAATAAATACTTGTACAAGCGAAGGGTTTGATTTTTTGGAGAATTATAGGGAGGTTTTATCAAAAAATGTTTTGCAGGAACTGGAATATTTGTATTTTGGCACAAATTTTTAGTATAATTATCATAAAAAAAGCAGGTCTCTAAGAAACCTGCTTTTTCAAAAACTATCTTCAAACTTTTACTAAAACTTAACTAAATTTAACGCGCAACAATAAGGTATTCCTTGTTGAAGGAAAAATATTGTGTACATAGATATAACTCTGATTCCTTTGGAATTATTGCAAAGATGAGCGTTCTTTTTAAGTCCTAAGATAAAAATTTGAGTGCCTTTTTCAGAATATCTGAAGCTACTTCGTTTTTAGATTTTAAAGAAAATACCTGCACATTTTCTTCTCGATCAATCAGTGTGATTTTATTGGTATCTCCTCCAAAACCTGCACCACTATCTCGCAATGAATTCAAAACAATCAAATCCAGATTTTTTTTGTGCAATTTGACTTTGGCGTTGTTGATTTCGTCTTGAGTCTCAAGGGCAAATCCTACCAACACCTGTCCCGTTTTTTTTTGCTGCCCAAAGGTTTGTGCAATGTCAACGGTTTTTCTGAGGCGAATCTCAAGAATTTCTTGTCCGGGTTGTTTCTTAATCTTTTGGTCGGCGGTAGTTTCTGGGGTGAAATCTGCCACTGCGGCCGCCAAGATGATCAGATTTGCTATTTCAAAGTATTGGTTAGCCGCTTCATACATGTCTTGAGCTGATTGTACGGAGACAAGTTGGATATGTGGGTGTGAGACAGTCAGGTTTACCGGGCCACTTATAAGAATGACTTCAGCACCTAGCTCGGCAGCTTTTTCAGCAAGGGCAAAGCCCATTTTGCCGCTGGAATGGTTACTGATGAATCGCACCGGATCAATGGCTTCGCGGGTGGGTCCGGCGGTGATAAGCACGGTCTTGCCGGATAGGTTTTTATTTTCGGTTTTAAAAAAATGATCCAAAAAATGTACTATATGCTCTGGTTCGGCCATGCGCCCCTGGCCTACAAGTCCACTGGCAAGCTCTCCGTGTTCGGCAGGGATGATCATGTTGTTGTATTCCTGCAATAGATGGAAATTACGTTGGGTGCTGGGGTGTTGGTACATATCTAAATCCATAGCCGGGGCAAAAAACACCGGGCAACGAGCTGATAAGTAGGTGGCTATCAAGAGATTGTCAGATAGTCCGTATACACATTGAGCTATTGAATGGGCAGTAGCTGGTGCGATTAGGAAAGCATCAGCCCATAACCCCAGCTCAACGTGATTATTCCAGATACCTGTGTTATCTTGGACAAAATCCACCAAAACCGGATTTTTAGACAGGGTGGCTAAGGTCAGTGGGGTAATAAATTCGGTAGCTGCCTCAGTCATGATGACTTTTACTTCGGCATCTTCTTTGACCAATAAACGGATAAGCATCGCAACTTTATAGGCGGCGATGCTTCCTGTTACTCCAATTAAGATTTTTTTATTTTTCAGCATAAGCTCCAGGCTTATTCTTCTTCTTGCATGTCTCTCTTACGGCGGAAAATCACCATATCTTCCAAAAATTCATCCGTAGCCAAAGTAGTGGGCTTGGGCATACGCTCATAATATTTGGAGATCTCAATTTGTTCACGGTTTTCGTGAATTTCTTCCAAATTATCTACCGTAGAGGCAAAATCAGCCAGCTTTGCATTCAGCTCTTCTTTGGTATTGACAGAAATCTGACAAGCACGTCGAGAGATAATTGCTACGGCTTCGTAGATATTATCGGCTCTTTCGACCAATTCGGCTATATTTCGGGTAATAAGAGATGGGTTTGTTTTCAATTTGTTTATGTTTAAGCAAAACAATCAGCTATTTATTTTTTTCAACTCACTCAGGCACTTATCATAGATTTTCTGAGCGGGTTTGATAAATTTACTTTCAGGATAATTATCCAATAAATATTCGTAATAATCCAGGGCTTCGTTCAAACGATCTTTTTTCCTACGGACTGTACTTTGAGAAGCGTATCTATACTGTGCTTCCAATTTCAGGTAGGCAACTTCTTCATTAAAATCGGAGTCAGGAAAACCTTTCTGGAAATTCATAAAACTAATCACTGCCGAACGATAATTATTAATTTTGTAATAAAGTCTGGCATTTTCATAGGCTTTGCGCTCGAGCTTTACGCGAAGCTCTTTGATCATCACACTACACTCTTCAAAAAAACGGCTATTGGGATAGGCATTTAAGAAACTTTGTGTTGCGCTGATGGCTGAATAGGTATTGGTTTGATCTAAGTTATAAGGAGGGGAATCCTCATACAAAGATTTTACGTGCATATATCGTGCTTCTTCTACACGGGTACTTGCTCTGAATGTCTGATAAAAACGCTCAAAATAATAGGCTGCTAGAGATAATTGATTGAGATGATACTGACAATAGGCATAATAAAACTGAGCGATTTCAGATTCTTTGGTTCCCTTAATCAGGGGGATTATTTCTTCTAATATTAAAGAAGCTTTGTAATAATCTTCTTTTTCATAATAAGCGATAGCGGCATCATACTTTTCTTTAAGATCCGTACTTTTTCGGATTTTGTTAAATTTACATGCGGAGACAGTGGCAAGTATGAATAAGAGATAGATTATTTTTTGGTACTTCATCGGGCAAAAATACCACAGAAAGATCGAAAAATCAAGAAATTTAATCGGCTAAATTTAGAAGAACTTTACTTACTTAACCAGAAGTTTTTTACCTCTTACACTTTTACCATTGATAGAGAGTGTGTAGAAATACACGCCGGGATCAAAGTTTACAGTGGGGATACGAATTTTATTGACTCCCTTGTTCAAATCATATTCTTGGATGACTTTACCCAGAAGGTTTCGAATGGTCACTTTGGCTGTGATACTTTCGAGCATATCATAATCCATAAATGCCACTAGATCAGCGGGATTGGGATATATTTTGGTAATTTGGAGTTGTTCATTGGCAAAAAGAAAATCTTCCTGAAAATCTTTTTTTAGGAGAGAGTTCAGATTTTCTTCATCCATATTATCAAAAAAAGAATTTTTCACCAGAATACGAGAGAATCTTTTGAATTCGGGCGTAAAATTATCCTCTTCTTCCTGGATCTCGAGAGAATCCGATTGAAAGGAGTATATCTTAGCGAATGATTCGCTAGTTAAATAGATAAATAATGTAGTAAAAAGTAAAATATATTTCATGATCTTTAAAAATTAAGCCGATTTATACGAATATATGTATTTTTCTTCTATTTACAAAAAAAAAGAATCTTAGTTTCAAATAAAAGGTTTTTTAACAATTTATTTTCATTTAGTCTTTTCTTACCAGAATTGGTTGCGTGATCATTTCCGATTTGGTCGGTTTTTCGTCAATTCTCCAGCTAAAGTTTTTAAACTTGGTCTGGGGTTCCTCAATTTCGTGAGGCGGTACAAAAACTGCATCAGCTTTGTTCAGGTAGCTAATTTTGTTTAGCTTATTTTTTTCAGCAAACAGGATATTCATATCGCTGCACTCTACCCGGTTCATTCCTACAAGTATTGAGTCACCTTCGAGTGCGAAATAAATATTCTGTCCATTTCCCCTTACGTCTACCCTTCTGATTTGGTTGTCTTGAAAATAAGCAATCATATTTTTTCCTTTGAGTTGATTGTAATTACTCAGGCTGTCCAAGGAAATCAGGTATGAATTGACTCGGGTATTCATTCTGTATAACTTATTATTGCTCATTTGTAGGCTGATGGAGTCGGCTGTAATCTGACTTCCTTCATTCCACAATACCGGATCTCTGAATAGATAAATGGTAGAATCCGTTCGATTATACACCAGGGAGTCACAAATTCCCTGAAATTCTGTTTTATATATTCTTGTTTTGGGATACGTGAGCATCAGTCTCTGGCCTTTTTCTTTTTGATCAATAGAATACATTGTATCGGCTTTGAGATACAGTGTATCACCCTGCGTGATATTGCGCATGAGTGCATTTCCATAAACTTTGGCTTCACCATCTCCTCTTTTTACCCATCCAAAATCTCCATTGATAATTACGCTGTCAAGTTTGGCAAAAAGCAGTACATTACCTCTGGCATATCCATAATTACTGGCATTATCCACATAAAGCGAGTCTCCTTCTAGGTAATAATCTTTATTATCTACCCGTGTACGTCCCTGAAAATTAGAGGCTTCCGTCTCGGTATTAAAAGTTCCTTTTTCAGTGTAGACTGTCCCGTTGGAGCCTTCTATCCAGGTTGGTCCTTGAAAATAGGCCAATTTAGAAATGGTATTGTACTTTAGGTCGTCTGTCCGCACCTTTCGTCCGTCACTTCTTAGAATCAATTCTACGTCTTCTCGGAAGTAGAATATTTTGCTATTGGTGTCATAAGAACCAGCCTGACTCTCTAGTGTTTTTTCAGAATCTACGATTTTCCCACCTGCGTAATAATAAGCCACTCCTTCATCCATGTTATAATCCAGTGCTTGTGTATTGAGTCGCATATCTTGGTCTACCAACAATACGTCTCCTCTGGCTCTTGCGATGCGGGTTTCTCCGTTATAAAACATGCTATCGCTACTCAGTTGTGTGCCGTCTTCACTGATCAAGCGAGCATTGCCAAAGGCATCCACGATATTTTTATCTTCGTGCAAATATGCCGAATCACAGTATAATACCGATCCTTTGTGCCTCACAATCACTTGACGCAAAAGCTTTCGAACGTTGGGATTGCGTTGATCTTTGACCAGTTCTTCGGCTCTTTCCAAAGTAATTTTTTCGTTGTCTTCTGCTATATTTTGTGCCTGGGCAGTATTTCCATTTAAAATCATCCATAACAGCCCTCCCAGGGCAAACGTCAGAATTTTAAACAGTTTCTCAAGTTTAAATGGATGCATAAGATGCTTGTTTTTTTTCTTATTCAATAGACAAAGCAAAAATCGCAAAAGTTGCTTAATTTTATAGATATTAACATAATTTAACGTATGATTGATCGCTTCGAGGCTTACATCCAATCTCAAAAACTCATTCAGTGGGGGGATAAAATACTGATTGGAGTCAGTGGAGGACTGGATTCGATAGTGCTGTCGCATATATTTTCTCAAACGTCGTATTCATTTGCGATTGCCCATTGTAATTTTCAGCTCAGAGGCAAAGAATCCGAGGCGGATGCAGTTTTTGTGAAAAACTTGGCACATCAGTATCAGGTATCCTATTTTGAAAAAGTCTTTCCTACCAAAACGCTTGCTGCGAAGCGTCAAATATCCATACAAATGCTTGCTCGTGAGCTTCGTTATCAATGGTTTGAATCTTTATTAGCAGAAAATGGATTTGATTTGATGGCTACAGCACATCATCTCAATGACACGGTAGAAACACTATGGCTCAACTTGATTCGAGGTACTGGTATAGCCGGGCTCCACGGCATTCCTCCCCAAAATGGGCAGATTATCCGTCCTTTACTTTTTGCTACCCGTGAAGAAATTTATCAATATGCCTTGGACAATTCCCTCAAATGGCGCGAAGATTCGTCCAATCAGGAGAATTATTATCGTCGGAATTTACTCCGAAATGAAGTAATGCCTCTACTCAAACAGCTTAACCCCAATATAGAGCATACCTTAGCGCAAAGTATAGAAAAGTTCAGGGCTGTTGAGGTCATCTTTCGAGAAAGCATGCAAATACTTAAAGAAGAAATTATGCAAGAAAAAAACGAGATGATCTATCTGGACTATCAGGCATTGGCTCAAAAAACAGAGCCAATTGCCCGAATTTTTTATTTGTTGGAAGCGTATGGTTTTAACTACCGACAATGTAAAGATATATGGGAATCAATTCAGGGAATCTCAGGCAAGGTTTTCCGTTCGGCGCATTACGAACTGGTCAAAGACAGAGCCTTTTTGATACTTTCTCCTATCACTCCTCAAGACCTCTCCGACTATCTAATTTTTGAGGGAGACAATCAAATCAGTTTGAGAGATTATGATTTAAACATTGATTATCAAATATTTACACCTGAATTTATCATTCCCAAAGACCCCTGGCAAGCTTGTCTGGATGCTGACAGACTTCAATTTCCTCTTAAGATTCGTCGTTGGCAAGAGGGAGATTTTTTTTATCCATTGGGCATGGATGGCCGTCAGAAGATCAGTGATTTTTTAATCAATCAAAAAATCTCCTTGGCACTGAAATCTCAGGTAAAAGTGCTGTGTTCGGGAGAAGACATTATGTGGGTGGTTGGGCATCGGATAGATAACCGTTTCAAGATTACTGCCAAAACTCAAACATTTATTTGGATAAAAAAAGAGCTCAAGGAACATAATATGTAAATGGATGTATTATTTTTGACCTGGATACTTAACAAATAGCCGATCATGTTTAATCCGTTCAAGCGCACCTACACCCAGGATGAGCAGGAATATTTTGATTTTCTGGGCAAAAACAAGCTTTTTGAGCAACTTACCAAGAAGGAGATGTCTTATTTTCTGCCTTATCTCCACCTGCGTAAATATCAAAAAAATGAAGTGGTATTTTTCCGAAATGATCCAAGTCAGGCACTTTACATCATCAAATCCGGTGAAATTGGGCTGAAGCTGGATGTCAAAGATCGTTTTGAGACCATTATGACCATTCAGACCCCTATCACGCTGGGGAATAATGCCCTTCTCAAAAATGCACATCGTATTTATAATGCCATTGTTATTTCAAACCAAGCATCGCTTTATGTGATTCCGCAGGTTAATATTTTAGGTATTTTTGAGCGATTTCCCGAAATCAAAGCCAAAATGCTGGAATCGCTCGCCGAAATTTATTACGACAATTTTAACAATCTATTCATCAGCTATCAAGCCACGCACGGTTTTTTTGAATTGGAAGAAATGTTTCGGCTTTCTAGTTTTGGCTGTTAGAAGCAGATGGAGAGGTTTTGTATCATTTAATTCTTTAATTTCAGGGAAAATTTACACGTTTGGGCTGTAAAACCAAGCAAATCATTATATTTGGGCAGATTTAAGTCCCATCGTTCTATTTCAAAATATTGTGAATATGCGTCGTCTGGCTTACCCTATCATTGTCAGTATTTTAAGTATGTTGGTGCTTGTTTTTGCCTGGTTTAGTTTTAGCGGTGGTTTTTTTAACTTCGGCAAAGAAACCAAATCCATTTCCAACCATAACATTGTACTGGAAAAAATCGAGAAAATGGGCAAATTACAGCTCGTCAAATACAAATTCAAAGATGTGTTGGAGCAAAAAATAGAATACGACTGGTGGCCTGACTCAAAGGCCATTCTAATCATTAGCGGTGAAGCAACTGGATGCATGGATTTGGAAAAAGTAAAACCCGAAGATATTGTAGAGCAAGGAGACTCTATCCTCATCCGTCTGCCTGAGCCTGAAATCTGCGATACCAAGATCAATCACTCTGAAACAAGCATCTACGATACCAAAACCTACTCTTTTGATGAGTCAAAACTCATAGACCGGGCATTCAAAGCCGCCGAACAACAAATCGCCGAAACTGCCCGAAAATCCAACATCCTGGAGCAAGCCCGCAATAATGGCGAATTGGTGCTACGCCCGATTTTTGAGCAGATTTCACAAAAGAAAGTGATTTTTTCTTATGCCTTGGACACCAAAAACACAGATCTTCGCCGTCGTTAGTGTTGAGTATCCTGTAGGATTGTGCCAAAATCATGGCTATTTTTTTCAAATTCAGCAATCGGACCTGCGGGGTTATTGCCTTTGGTGGGTGCAAAACTTTGCTGCGCCGATACACCCACACAAGAGAGTAGAAGTAGGGACAAAAACGTCACTATTTTTTTCATTTCATGAGGTTTTGTTTGGATTTGCTTTAAAAACTGGTATTATTTCAACGAAAAAAAGCCTTTATTAGTTAAAATTTGACCATTTTCTCTCAATAATGGATGAAAATCAGCTCTTCATCAATTTTTTTTTTTGAAAATATGGCGGCGTGCTTTAGCTTTGCACTCACCGGTGGGGCGTGCTCCTGCTGAATCCTCCAGGTCGGAGACGAAGCAAAGGTAGGTAGTTGAGCTGCTCGCACTGGTTTTTTTATTTTTTATACCCAGATTGAAGTGATTTGCCTGATTTTCTTGATTGATTAGCTTGATTATTAATGATTTAAAAGCTAAAATCTCGGAAAACCACTTCGGTTTGAGTATAAAACGGCATTATCTCTTCTATGTAAGATTTCGTGCGTGCAAAATTACTACCTCAAATACAATCCCAATAAATTCCAGAAGATGTATTTAGAACACTTCCCTCTCCAAGCAGTTTTAGAATAAGAATATTATCCCTATTTTTGTAAAACTCAGAATCAAATTATGTACATCATCAAAGTCAAAGGAAAGGCCAAAATCCCGGATTACATCCAGTTGAGGGATGATAACTTTGTGCTAGTAGCTTATTTCAGGGCTGACCGCCCCCTGAAAAAACTGGAAAAATATGGGCTGGACGGCAAAGAAGATGCTTTACAGGATATTATTAAAACTATTCCATTCGGGAAATTACAAAAACTTGAATTGTAATCATTAAGAATATGCTCGATTCTGAATTTATTATTCAGGTAGATAAAGCCGAAATTTATCAAAAACAAATTCACATTCTCAAGCAAATCAGTTTTTATATTTCCAAAGGTGAATTTGTGTACCTTGTTGGGCGCACTGGGAGCGGAAAAAGCTCTTTGTTACGGACGCTTTATGCTGATCTTCCTCTTCGTAAAGGTAGCATACACATCGCTGGGCATCAGATCAAAGACATTTCCCGACAGGAAATCCCGATGCTTCGCCGTAAAATAGGAATCATTTTCCAGGATTTTCAATTGTTTTATGACCGCACAGTCGCCGAGAATCTGCTTTTTGTGATGCGTGCCACGGGTTGGAAAGATTCTTACAAGATGAAAAATCGCAGTGCTGAAGTTTTGATGCAGGTTGGGCTTAGCGGTGCTAGTGTCAAAATGCCCCACGAGCTATCTGGCGGAGAGCAACAACGCCTAGCCATTGCTCGGTCACTGATCAATGAACCTTTGATTTTGATTGCTGACGAACCCACGGGGAATCTTGACCCGGAAGTTTCCACAGATATTTTGCAGCTATTCCTCAAAATCAACAAAAGCGGTACTTCGGTGCTGATGGCCACACACAATCATCATTTACTCAAGAATTATCCAGCACGTACACTCAAGTGCGGTTATGGCAAACTAACCGAAATCACCGACCTGAACGACCTGAATCTTTGATCAAATTGTACTTAAAAATTTGAATATTAAATTTTACTGTATTTTCTTTGTATATTTAGAGAATAATAAATTAAGCTTCTTCAATTATGGTTTTCGGATGGTTTAAAAAAAAGAAAGACGACAATGCCTCATTACATTATGACCCGGCTAATATCAAGATTAACCAACTCGTCAAAGGGGCATTTTTAGATTTTGACCTCAAAACCTGGGAGGTCAAGGCCGTGTATGAATACGACTGGGGAGATAATTATTTCTCGGATGAATTTCAACTCAGTACAGCCGATGAAACGCTCTACTTGCACGTAGAAGAAGACGACGAAATAGCCTGTACCCTTTCTGAAAAAATCAATATCCACCTCATAGAAGGTGATATTGCCGAATATATCATTCGCACCGACAGCCCGCCGATGAAAGTAGTGTATGAAGGAGAAACTTTTTTCCGTCAATCCGAAAATATTGGCTACTTCCGAAACGTCGACAATGATATGTGGTCTGAGTTGATCTCCTGGAGCTATTATGACAAAGACCAGAAAAAAGTACTTAATATTGAGCGATGGGGCGAGCAGGATTTTGAAGCCTCGGTAGGAAGAATCGCTCAGGAATTTGAATTTACCAATATTATCATGCCTTAACCCAAATAAATAATCAAAATGCCTAAAAATTTCTTAAATATGCGTAACTCCGTTTTTTCTTTAATAGTTCTTATTCTGGTTGTATTTCTATCGGCTTGCGAGACCAAAAACAAGTACGAAGGTCCCAGCCCCGTGGATTTGATGATCCGTGATTTGTCTAATGAACCAACCTTCTCTATCATCCTTTTTGATATGCAATTAGACGAAAGCAAGGGGCTTTATCAGCACAAATACCGTGTCAAAACCAATATTGAAGACAGCACCAGTCAGCCCAAAACTACAGATTGGGTAGATGTAAGTGAGTCTTTTTTTGCTGAAAACATGGAAAATATGGGCTTGGAACTGGCTTCCAAATCTAGTGACGGCACGGTACATAAAATCCCTGCTCCTCCGGGCTTTAATACAGCAGTGGGTAATCCCAAATACGGCGAATGGCGTAATGATAATAGTGGAAACTCCTTCTGGGCTTTTTACGGGCAATATGCTTTTATGAGTACGATGTTTAATATGATGTATGGGCCTCCGCTTTATCGCAGTACTTATACACATTATAATAACTATCGAAGTAACCCCAGCACTGGCAGCCAGCCTTACCGAGGTACGGGACGCAACACCTACGGCACTAATAGCCCCGTGACCAAGTCTAGCAATCCGAATTTCTTTCAGCGTAAGCAGCAGCAGACGGCACTTTCTTCCTTTAAGCAGAAAGTAGCGAGTAATCCTTCCCGTTATACGCGTCGTAGCTCTACGGTCGGCCGAAGTAATTCTCGTACAGGGTATTCATCCAGGTCGCGAGGAAGTAGCTTCGGGAAGTAATTTGAGTCTGCCTACACGATGATTGTGAGATTTGTAGGTTGGTTTAATGAAAAAATCCCTTCCTACTTTGAGGTGTTCTGAAGGACAAAGTATTTGGAAAGTTTTAAACTTTCCAGCCGAAGGTTTGGGACGTTCTCACTGCGAAAGCTTAAAATAATATATTTATATAAAAACCCGAAAGCCTCTAGATGCAGACTTTCGGGTTTATGCTTTGATTCTTGAGCAGCCTACGGCCTTCTGCTTGCGCAGAGTAGATGCAATCTACTGTAATTTGCTTCCTTAGAACAGATTCTAAGGAAAACGACTTATTTTTTAGTCCTGAACACTAAGGCGAACAGAGTCTATTCCTAATCCTGCCAAATAATTTCTGTACACGTAATACCCTCATTTTCTCGATAAAACACCTCAAAATAAGCCCATTTAATCTTCTTTTTTTTCAAAATAAAATTTCTTTGCTAAATTGGTATATGTTTGCTAATTTGTTATATATTGTTGTTAAATATTCAAATATGAACTATGATATATCCAATCTGCCCTAAATGCCAAGGAGAAAACATTGTCAAAAGCGGAATTATCAAAGACCGCCAACGCTTTAAATGCAAGAAATGCGGCTATTTTTTTACAGTCAATAAACTGGGCAAAGAAATAGACAGTTATTATGTAATTAAAGCTCTACAGCTTCATATTGAGGGTGTTAGCTATCGAGAGATCGAGCGAATCCTAGGCGTTAGCCACGTCTCTGTAATGAATTGGGTCAAAAAATACCACATCAAAGCCCCGGTCAATTATGAGTACCATCCGACCTACCGAGTACTAAGTCACCGAGAATTAATAGAATTTCTCAAAGAAGATCAAAATATGAAAGGCTCTGGAATGCTCATCACCGAATTGGGAGATAAATATATGCTCATCAAATGGGAAAGATTCAGAGAATGAGCCGTTTAGATCAAACCATGTATATCTAAATAGCATAAATATACGCCTGATTTCGTATTTCGCCCGGAAAGTTTGAATTTTAGATCACAATCAAAAACAAAATAAGATTCTGTAATTATTTCAAACTTCAAAATTTAATGAAATATGAATCCCAATAATCAAAAACTTACATTGATTTTATTAATGCTTATTTGTCTATCTTTCTGCACAAAAATACTTGCACAGGGAGGTATCCATTACAAACCGCTCACGCTCAATCTGGATAGTACTGGTACAAAGTACATCCGGTTTATTACTTGGCATCAGTTCTGGATAGATTTCAACGACCGAGAAGGAGATACCAATAGTGCTGATTTCAGAATCCGCCGTTCTCGCTTCTTGTTTTATGCCCAGATTACTCCCAAATTTTTGATTCTTACACACTTTGGAATCAATAACCAATTCTACAATACCGGGGGTGCCCTCGGGCAAGGAGCTACCGGAACGGACGGTAAAAAACCTCAACTTTTTTTGCATGACATCTGGACGGAATTCCAGATTGTAAAAGACTATCTATCCCTGGGTACAGGATTGCACTATTGGAACGGAGTATCGCGAATGAGTAGTGCGAGTACGCTCAACTTTATGACTATGGATGCACCGATCTTCAACTGGTATGTCATCGAGCAAACCGATCAGTTTGCCCGCCAAATGGGAATCTACGCCAAAGGTAAAATTGGCAGGTTGGATTATCGCCTTGCACTGAACAAACCTTTTTCTTTTGGTACACCCCTGCCTTCTTTTGAAACTGAAAACCAAACCGGGTTCATCCAAAATGATAATTGGGCTACTCAAGGTTACTTAAACTATCAGTTTCTAGACAAGGAAAATAACAAACTGCCCTTCTTCGTAGGTTCTTACCTGGGCACGATGAAAGTATTCAACCTGGGAGCCGGCTGGCACAGACATCCTGGAGCCACGGCCATTCTTGAAAATGATGCTTCAGAACCCAAAAAACAAGACATCAATCTATTTGGTGTGGATGCCTTCCTGGATATGCCCCTTAAAAAAGGAGATGCCGGTGCGCTGACTGCTTACGCAGTGTATTATAATTTTGACTATGGTAAAAATTATACCCGGGGAGTCTTGCTAGGTACAGGTAATATCGTTTATGGTCAATTCGGCTATATGCTTCCCAAAAATTTTCTGGGTGAAAATCGTAAAAATGGCGTTTTACAACCTTACTTTGGCTTTGCCTACAAAAACCTGGAAGGGCTGCAAGACAAACCCTTTGATTACAAACTCGGGTTCAATTATTACCTGAACGGACACCACGCCAAGATCACCCTGGAATACAGCAACGCTCCTGTGTTCTCCGGTGGATTAGAGCAAGAAAGATTCGGAACTTATAGAATTCAAACACATATTTTCTTATAAAATTTATATCTTAACCCTATTAAATCTTAAATTATGCAAAACAACAACATGCAACAATATTGGAAAACCAATTTGTTCTACCTTTTAATCCTACTCTCGATCTGGTTTATTGTCTCTTATGGCTTTGGAATCCTGCTCGTCGAAGAACTCAACACCATCAAAATCGGAGGCTTTAAGCTCGGCTTCTGGTTTGCCCAACAAGGTTCTATTTATGTATTTGTGGTACTCATCTTTATCTATGTCTACCTCATGAATCGCCTGGATAAAAAATATGATGTAGATGAAAAATAATAAACCACTGATAATCAATACTAAAAAATTAAATTAATCAAAAATATTCACCCTTTAAATTTCTAAAAAGATATGGACAGTATGCAAATTTGGACTTATGTCATAGTCGGGCTTTCTTTTGCCTTGTATATCGGGATAGCCATCTGGGCGCGTGCAGGCTCTACCAAAGAATTTTATGTGGCCGGAAAAGGCGTAAGTCCCCTGGCTAATGGAATGGCTACCGCCGCAGACTGGATGTCGGCCGCCTCATTTATCTCTATGGCTGGTTTGATTTCCTTTATGGGTTATGACGGTGCCGTCTATTTGATGGGTTGGACCGGAGGGTACGTGCTTCTGGCACTACTTTTAGCCCCCTACCTGCGTAAATTCGGCAAGTTTACCGTGCCTGACTTTATCGGTGAGCGATATTACTCACAAACTGCACGCCTAGTGGCTTTGTTTTGTGCTATTTTCATTTCATTTACCTATGTGGTCGGTCAAATGAAAGGCGTAGGCGTTGCTTTCTCCCGCTTCCTGGAAGTGGATTATGCCGTAGGTTTAGGTATTGGAGTAGCTATCGTGTTTTTTTATGCTGTGCTAGGAGGAATGAAAGGAATCACTTATACCCAAGTAGCACAGTATTGCGTATTGATCGTGGCTTATTTAGTACCTGCTATTTTCTTATCCCTGATGATGGCCGGAACGGTATTCCCTCAGGTAGGCTTCGGAAGTATGCTGGATAAGCTGGATTTGGTTCATAAAGACCTGGGTTTTGCCGAATACACCAGTGGTAGTAAAGCCACTATGGATGTATTCTTTATTACAGCAGCACTGATGGTAGGTACAGCGGGGCTACCACACGTAATTGTACGATTCTTTACCGTACCCCGAGTCAAAGATGCCCGACTTTCTGCCGGATATGCCCTGATATTTATTGCGCTCCTGTATACCACAGCACCTGCCATTGCAGCTTTTGCCCGTACCAACCTGATCAATACCGTGAGTAACAAACCTTACAAGGAAATGCCCGGCTGGTTTGGCAAATGGGAAGAAACCAAATTGATTACCTTTACGGATAAAAATAATGATGGAATCATCCAATACGTAGCTGATAAAGAGCAAAATGAATTGGTGATTGACCAGGACATTATGGTGCTTGCCAACCCTGAAATTGCTGCCCTACCCGATTGGGTGACTGCCTTGGTAGTGGCTGGTGCTTTGGCAGCAGCACTTTCTACTGCTTCTGGTCTTTTGCTGGTGATCTCCACTTCTGTTTCTCATGATTTGCTCAAAAATGTATTTATGCCCAATATCTCTGAGAAAAATGAATTAAACGCCGCCCGTATTGCTATCGGGGTAGCTGTCGTAATCGCAGGAGTAGCTGGTTACAATCCTCCAGGTTTCGTAGCACAAGTAGTTGCTTTTGCTTTCGGGTTGGCGGCAGCTTCTTTCTTCCCGGCAATCATTATGGGCATTTTTTACAAACGTATGAATCGCGAAGGGGCTATCTCAGGTATGCTGGTTGGGATAATATTTACCGCTTCTTACATCATTTATTATAAATTCGTAGATACTGATCCTACGCATTGGTGGTTTGGGCTTTCACCCGAAGGAATAGGTACGCTGGGGATGATCTTTAATGTGATTGTGTCATTGATTGTGTCTTCTTTGACTCCTCCACCTCCGCAAAGAGTACAGGAAGTCGTAGAAAATATCCGCTTCCCTAGAGGTGCCGAAGAAGCTCAAATGGCACACTAATGGAGAAGAGCATTGGCTTTTGGGTCTTGGAGGAAGATTTAATACATCATTAAACATCAAGAATCCAACACCCATGGCTTAAACCAAAATTATTTTCAAAAAAAGGTTCTAAAGTGCAATTTTTATTATATTCATACATAGAACCATTTTAATCACATAAACCGAATCAAACAATGTCTATCAAAATAAACACCCTCGGTGGATATTTCCACGAATACCAGAAAAGTGTCCAAGACCCCGAAGCTTTCTGGGCAAGTATCGCCAATGAATTCTACTGGCGCAAAAAATGGGATCAAGTACTGGATTGGAATTTTGAAGAACCAAATGTCAAATGGTTTGTCAATGCCAAATTCAACATCACCGAAAACATATTTGAGAAAAATCTTTTCACACACGGCGACCGCCCAGCTATCATCTGGGAGTCCAACAATCCTGATGAACCTTCCATTACTTATACCTACCGAGAACTTTTCGCAAAAGTATGCCAGTTTGCCAATGTACTCAAAGCGCAAGGCATCCAAAAAGGCGATCGAGTAGTGATTTACCTTCCGATGATCCCTGAAGCTGCCATTGCCTTGTTGGCTTGTGCGCGCATCGGTGCGGTTCACTCGGTAGTTTTTGCCGGATTTTCTTCCAGTGCCTTGGCAGACCGTATCAATGACTGCCAGGCCAAAATGGTACTCACTTCCGACGGCAACTATCGCGGTAATAAAAATATCGGCATCAAAGAAGTCGTAGATGAAGCACTGGAAAATACGCCCAGCATTGAGAAAGTCATCGTAGCCCAAAGAACAGGCGAAAGCGTGACCATGAAAGCAGGGCGTGATTTTTGGTGGCACGAACTCACCGAAGGAGTATCTACCGAAAACCAAGCCGAAGAAATGGATAGCGAAGAGATGCTCTTTATTCTCTATACCTCTGGCTCTACTGGCAAACCCAAAGGGGTAGTGCACACCGGGGGAGGATATATGATCTACACGGCTTATACCTTCCAAAATGTGTTTCAGTACAATCCTGGCGACGTTTTCTGGTGTACAGCCGATGTGGGTTGGGTGACAGGGCATTCTTACATCGTCTACGGTCCTTTGCTCTCAGGGGCTACTACCTTGATGTTTGAGGGTATACCTACTTATCCCGAACCCGACAGATTCTGGCAAGTGATCGAGAAACATAAAGTCAATCAGTTTTATACCGCTCCCACAGCCATTCGTGCTTTGCAGGCATTCGGGCTCGAACCGCTGGACGGCAAAGACCTAAGTAGTCTCAAGGTACTTGGCTCTGTGGGTGAGCCAATCAATGAAGAAGCTTGGCACTGGTACCACGACCACGTAGGCAAAGGCCGATGCCCCATCGTGGATACCTGGTGGCAAACCGAAACCGGAGGTATTCTGATCTCTCCTATCGCCGGAATCACGCCCACCAAACCCGCCCACGCTACCCTGCCGCTTCCGGGGGTACAGCCGATGATCGTAGATAGTGAAGGCAAAGAACTCAAAGGCAACAGCGTAGAAGGCAATTTGTGCATCAAATTCCCCTGGCCATCTATCATTCGCACTACTTATGGAGACCACGAACGCTGCCGCAACACCTATTTTGCCAATTATCCGGGTTACTACTTTACGGGCGACGGCGTGAAAAGAGATGAAGACGGCTACTACCGAATCCTGGGTAGGGTAGATGATGTAATTAATGTGTCTGGTCACCGATTGGGTACTGCCGAAGTAGAAAATGCCATCAATGAGCATCCACTAGTGATCGAGTCTGCCGTGGTAGGTTATCCGCACGACATCAAGGGGCAGGGCATTTATGCTTTTGTAATCGCTGACCGGGATGCCGCCCAAACAGATACCGAAGAAGAACTACAGCTTGAGATCATCAATACCGTGAAAAAAATCATCGGACCGATTGCCAAGCCGGATATGGTACAGATTGTCAGTGGATTGCCCAAAACCCGCTCCGGCAAAATCATGCGTCGTATCTTGCGTAAAGTAGCCGAAGGTGATATTTCCAATCTGGGAGATACCAGCACCTTGCTGAATCCTGAAGTAGTGGATGAGATCATCCAAAAGGCAGGTCTGACTGCTCAATAAAATTTTTCAGAACCTCATAGAGTATTTGACTCCTAATCAAAAACTTACAATCATAATAGTATCAAAAACCCTTGCTGAAATTCAGGAAGGGCTTTTTTATTTTCTGCCGAAATCTGCCGGGATTTCCCCCCAAACGTCCGTCTCCCATTTGACGATTTTATTGGTATAGGTATTATTTTCCAGCCAATTCAGGGCACGCTCGATGAACTCAAAAAGTTTTTCGTTTTTTTTGTTTTTCTGGAGTGTCGTTTTGACGGCTTTTTTCCTGACCCAGCCTATGGCAATTTTAGAATCACTATAAATGAGCAGATTACTGTTTCTTTGTTTCAAATAAGCCAGCCCGTGAACGATCGCCAGGAATTCGCCGATATTGTTGGTACCCTGGGGGAAAGGACCTTGATGAAAAAGCTCCTCTCCAGTGCTAGTATTTACACCTCTGTATTCCAGCACCCCCGGATTGCCACTGCAAGCAGCGTCTACGGCAATGCTTTCCAGGATGGGTTTGCCGATTTTGGAGGGAGTTTGAGGAGAATTCTCCCCTGCTTTGGAGGGCGATCCCTGTCCGATATGGGCATAAGGATTATCCTGAAAAGCCTTCTCGGCAGCCTCTCGAGAAGTAAAAGATTTGTACAAAGCCCCAGTAAAGCCCTGAATCTGTGCCTGACAAGCTGGCCAGCTATCAAACACTCCGGTTTTTTTGCCCTTCCAGACTACGTAGTATTTTTTTTGTTTGATCAAGATGAATTAGGTTTTGATTTTTGGGTGTCTTAGAGGAAAACTCAAACCCTATGTGTTTTTACTTCCTCTTATAAATTTACAAAAATATATATTCAATAGAAAACTTCGGAAAATCTTCTCTAAGTCTGCACACTCAATTTAGAGAAATATCTGCTCAATACACGGAAATATCTGCTCAACACACGGAAATATCTGCTCAACACACGGAAATATCTGCTCAATGCACGGAAATATCTGCTCAATGTACGGAAATATCTGCTCAACGCACGGAAATGTCTGCTCAACGCACGGAAATGTCTGCTCAACGCACGGAAATGTCTGTTCAATACACGGAAATATCTGCTCAATGCACGGAAATATCTGCTCAACGCACGGAAATGTCTGTTCAACGCACGGAAATATCTGCTCAATGCTTCGCAATGCCTGTTTAATTTAGAAAAATGCCAGACTGTTTATTTGCAAAAACAATTTAGAAATAGGAAATGGAGGATATTTGCTGCAAAAGAGGTTTTTTCCGAAATTTTTAATATCTCAAAAAAGCATCCTATCTATTTTTATCTCCCTCTGTTCACTTCCAAATAAAAAGATGTTCTCCTGAATATCTAGGCGAATGCCTAAGAGACCAGGGAATAAGTACTCCAGGTCAAATACAATGAATACGGCGAAGACCGCTTCTTCCACAAATATGCCTACGATGAAGACAACCGCCTCACAGCCGTCTACACCTCACGCGACGGCCATATCTGGGACAAAGAAGCCAACTACGAGTACTACCTCCATGTACCTCTCAAGCGTACCGAACTGGGCGAAGACCACATCCAGGGGCTTGACTATGCCTACACCATACACGGCTGGCTCAAAGGGATCAACTCCCCCCAGGCTGATACCACCCAGGATATGGGAGGCGACGGGCGCAGCGGCTCCGGCTTTGCCGCCGATGAGTGGGGCATGGCACTGGGCTACTATCAGGGCGACTACCAAAGCAGGCAGACTGACAGCCAATCTCCGCCTTCAGTCTTTGATAAAAGCAGAGAAATAGCCATGCAACCTACTGAAAACGAATCACTCTACAACGGCAACATCAGCACCTGGGTCAGCCACATGGATCGCCAAAACCCTACCAGCAATCGCTACCAATATGACCGCCTGAACCGCATCAAACAAAGCAATTTTAGCGTTTGGGAGAATAATCAATGGCAAAACGGCCAATCCTACGCCACCAACTACAGATACGATGGCAATGGCAACCTGCTCGAACTCAACAGGCGCGATTCTACCCAAATCCTGGATAGCCTGGTCTATGCCTATGAGACAGACGCAGCCGGTAATCCCACCAATCGCCTCCACAGCGTGACTGACCGACAAGGAAGTACTCCTTACGCAAAAGACATAGAAGGCCTCCACGCATACGAATACGACCCCATCGGCAACCTCATCCGTGACCGGGGAGACCACAACCGCATAGACTGGAACGTGTACGGCAAAGTCTCCGAAGTACGCCCCGATTTGGGAGCTACCGCCGATCAGGCCACCATACACTACCTCTACGATCCGGCAGGCAACCGGGTAAGCAAGGAAGTGACGATGTATGCAGGCACGGATTCCAGCCAAGTAAAGACCACCTACTACATCCGCGATGCACAGGGCAATGTACTCTCTATCTATGAAAAAATCCTTCAAAACGGCACCGCAAGCCTGCACCAAAGCGAAATACCGATCTACGGCTCCGATAGACTCGGCATGTATTTGCCGGATACCAATAATTTAGAAACTGTTTTAAAAGGGCTAGAGGAAAGAAAACTCATTTTTATTATGTTTGAGAATCCACATTAACAAACCAATAGAAATGAGTATTTCTTGTCCAAATAAAGCAATTCGTCGTTCTTATCCAAGCGATTTAAAAGAAAAAGAATGGTTAATTATATCCCCCTTATTACCCAAGTCCAAAAGTAATGGTGAGCAGGGAGGTCGCCCTGTGGTAAATTTGAGAGAAGTCCTGAATAGAATACTTTATGTGGTGAAAGGAGGGATTGGTTGGCGTAGTTTACCGCACGATTTGCCTCATTGGGCTACGGTTTATGGGTATTTTAATCGTTGGAGCAAGTCGGGACTTTGGCAAGAAATCCATAGTATCCTTGTGGAGAAAGTGCGCGCAAAAGCAGGGCGGCATCCCCGACCCAGTGCAGGCAGCATAGATTCTCAATCTGTGAAGACGACGGCTTGTGGAGGAAAACACATCGGTTTTGATGGAGGAAAACTCATCAAAGGTCGCAAAAGATTTATTGTAGTAGATACGATGGGCTTGATCTTAGCTGTGTGGGTGTGTTCGGCAAAGGTTTCGGAAAAACAAGGGGCGATGGCTTTGTTAAGATATGCCAAAAGAGTACCCCAACTAGCCGCTTTAATGAGCCGAATTGAGCTGGTTTGGGTTGATGGGGGTATAGAGGGGAAGCACTTTTGAACTATGTCAAAAAATTATGGGGATGGATCTGGCAAGTAGTGCTCAGAAAGGATAAGCAAAAAGAGTTCAAAGTTTTGCCTCGTAGATGGGTGGTGGAAAGAACTTTTGCTTGGTTACTCCACGCTAGAAGACTCGATAAAGATTACGAAAAAAATAGAAAAAATAGCCAAAGCATGATCTATATCGCTTCTTTGGCTATCTTACTCAAGAGGTTTTAAAACAGTTTCTTAGATATTTGTTCTACACTAGGCAAGGCTAAGATTAGGCAGCAGGATCTAGCAGAAGTTCCTGGATACTTTTTACGAGATTTCGGGTAGAAAAAGGTTTGGTGATATAGAGATCTGCGCCGATTTGATAACCTTTTTCAATCTCTGAGCTTTTGCTTTTGGCACTCAGGAAGACTATCCGGGTTTGAGAGAATTCGTTTGATTCTCGGATATGTCGACAGACTTCGTAGCCATCTACCTCGGGCATCATGATATCAAGTATAATCAGGTCGGGGGTTTCTTGGCGGATGATATCAAGGGCTTCGTGGCCATCGCGGGCGATAAAGACTTTATAGCCTTGTTTTTTCATCAAGAATTCGAGTGACATGAGAATATTAGGCTCATCATCTACAATCAGTACTTTTTTCATGATCAGAAGGGTTTAAAATTGTGTACTAAACTAAGCCAAGAAAAGTTCAAAAAAAAGCATAACTTGTATAAGTAAACGATTCATAACAAGATTCGGTAGTGTTAAACAAGTAATGCTATATAGAAAATTTGCATTAAATTAGGGGAAAAATTAACAAGGAACAAATTTGCATAAAACCATGATAATCTGCCCAAGTTGTAAGAGTGAAAAGGTGAAACTGAATGGTCACATTCACAATGGCAAACAAAATCATTTATGTATGGATACGTATATTTGTGAAATAGCCCCTTTAAAAAAAACGCTGATCCGATTGAGTTTTCAGCTCCATGGTCGGATATTGAGCCATTTGAAGAAGATTTAGGGCTAGATGACTTTGAAATTCTGCCCCTAGAAGACCCTTTGATGCGTAATTTGTATGAAACAAAAGAGGGTATCTTGTATGAGTTATACCGCTTCGAAGCCGATGAAATGTGGTCTTTTGTAGGCAATAAAGCAAATAAACAATGGATATGGATGGTTATGTATACAGCCAATAGACAGATTATTGCCCACAGCCCCGATGATTTGTTGATTGTGGAATAGGGAGATTAGGGACATTGCAATGCTTTGGGCTATTCTACCAAGTAGTTGTAAAGAATTTTAGGCTTTGATGAGCAAAATATTAGATTCTTCGCCACCCTCTGATGGACACAACCCACTCCACTAGGCTTGTGCAAACTCCTCAATAAAAATTCTTTGTTTAGGAGATCGATAAGCAATCACGATAGAAGATTTAGGAATGCCTTTTTTTACCAATTCCAAAGCTACGGTCAGGTCAGTCCCATCATGCTGAATATGCACTTTGGCATCTGGTTTCACGTCTATATGAATAATAGAAGCATATTCTCTTCTGTTATTTTCCCAACCCACCATAAAAAGCAGATAATGCCCGTTTGTTTCGTCCAGTACAATTTGTAGTTCAATCCCCTCCATAGAAGGAATCATTAGGGCAACTTCTTTCAGGGTTTCTCGAACGATTTGTTTATATTGATCTAGCTTTTCCATAGTTTGATTAATTTTTGTTCTTCATCAAAAATAATAATTTTTACCTGATAGACTTCCAGAATCTCCATAAAAAAAGTATCATCAAAAAATTCTGAGTAAAAGCTCTGAGGAATGGCTAGAAACAGCATCCGACCTGGTTCTTTTTTGGATAGAGCCAATTGATAAATCAAATATTGTCCCAATGCTTCTTTAAATTCGTCCAAGTCAGACAATCCCACAAAACTTTTAATCTCGACGGCAATCAGTTCCTTTTCTTTTTCGGCAGCAATTAATTCGGCACCTAAGTCTATAAACCCCTTTCTTTTACCCAAATATAAAAAATAAGGATCGTGGGTGATTATCCACCCTTCCGATTTAAGGGCTTCTTTGACAATCTCATGATAAAAATCTTTGGCAGGCATTGCTTGAATAATTTAAATTACAGGAAAAATCACAAAATCTTGTTGGATAAACTTTAGCTTTAAAACCCTCAGTAATTAAAGTAAAAATATGTAGAAACCTCAATGTTTCGGATCAATTTTACCACAAATACACGAATAAAATCAGTGCATTCGTGGCAAAAACAGCCTGAATTACAAAGCAAACCAATTCTCCAATATAACCTTCCCATGCTCTGTAAGGATAGATTCGGGGTGAAACTGTAGCCCTTTTACGTTATATTCTATGTGCGAAATCGCCGTTACATTCCCACGAAAATCTTTGCTAGTCACCCTAAGCGAACCGTTCAGGGTACTTTCATTGACAACCCAAGAGTGGTAATGCCCAATCTTAAACTGACGGGGCAGCCCCTCAAACAAAGGCTCATCTTCTACCAAAAGTGTGTTTTGTGAAGCAATGCCGTGTAGCACTTCGGGCAGGTTATACAGTTGTGCGCCAAAGGCTTCGGCTATGGCCTGATGCCCTAAGCACACACCTAAAATGCTTTTTTGAGGCGCATAGGTTTTGATCAAATCTAGCATAATGCCCGCCTCCGAAGGAATGCCCGGACCAGGCGAAAGCAGGATTTTGTCGTACTGTGCCACCGCTTCCAGAGAAATTTTATCATTCCGAAAAACGTCAGGATCGTAACCCATTTCACGCAGTATATGCACCAGGTTATACACAAAAGAATCATAATTATCTAAAACCAGAATTTTCATTTGTATAAGCTTTTATTTTTTTGAGAATATCTCATTTAACTGTCGTTCTGAGACGTAACATTTTAGAAAAACGCATAAAATACAATGACAAACCGCTAATTTTATTTTGTCATCCCGATGCAAGGAGGAATCTTAACGTCTGCATCAAGAAGCGCATAGATTCCTCCTGCCGTCGGAATGACAAAATTGTATTTTTATTAATTTAACTTCTTCAGCAAACGTTTTAACTTCTTCAGCAAACGTTTTAACTTCTTCAGCAAACGATTTAACTTCTTCAGCAAACAATTTAACTTCTTCAGCAAACGTTTTAACTTCTTCAGCAAGCATTTTAACTTCTTCAGC
>JANRIC010000238.1:0-33940 GCA_033765345.1 Microscillaceae bacterium | reverse complement strand
AAGATTTTTTTACGATTGAAGAAATAGAAATAGAGGGGAAATTTGATATAAGTTTTAGATTAAGTGTAAAATACGCAATCGTGGAATTTCTCCTTGCATTTGGCACCGAAGATGGGAAAATTAGCATTGGCGGCCCATTTGATTTTATTTGTGAGCTTTTAGGGCGAGATGAATTTAAAAGACCCGTATTTTCCAGCTACGAAGAGCTAGAAGAAATCCTCCAAGAAGGTTTTGCGATCTATGAAGACATCAAGGCTGAACTAGCCAATATGTAAAAAATCTCATCCAGTACATCGAGCGCAAGTGGAAAGATATAGAAGACTACTTCCGCAAAAAGCCCCAAGCCGAACTCGATACAGAACAAGAGCAGAAAGCGGGGGTGTTTGGAGGGGCGGGGAGGAAAAAAAATAAAAAGATAGACCCAAGAACACTACCTGGTAAAGCGAGCGGAAACGGAGTAAATATAGAAGGCAATGGCTACAAGGTACTGAGGGCAAGGCTGGTCTTTTCCCCAAATCAGTGGCAGATAAACTCAAAGGAAAAGAATTTAAAAATTTTGACGAATTTAGAAGTGCTTTCTGGAAGGCTGTGGCTGAGGATAATGAGCTTTTAAAGCAGTTTTCACCTAGCAATCAGGCTGCTATCAAAAAAGGATATGCACCTACTGCAAAAGAAAACCAATGGCTTGGAGAAAGAACTACTTATGAAATTCATCACAAAATTCCCATTCACGATGGAGGTGATGTATACAACATGGATAATATGGTTATTTTAACCCCTAGATATCATAAAGAGATTTTAAATCCAAATTATCATTACAAAAAACAATAATTATGAATAGAGAAGAATTAATTGAATTAGCAAAGAAAATCATGACCGCAGAAGGAACTGAAAAACAATACCGTGAAAATATAATCATTTTTAAAAAAAATGTACTTGATCCCAATGCTACTGACTATTTCTTTGATTTAAGTTACACAGATTTAACCCCTGAACAAATCGTTGATAAAGCTTTAAGTTATAAGCCGATACAATTGTAGCAATCATCTTCTTGACCTATCGCAGTTTACTCATACCTAGCCATACAAATCTATGGACTACGAGACTATGGGCTATGGTCTAAAAACCAGGCAAGCACAATGCCGACAACACAGCAAAAAAACAATGTCATCATTCACCTACGGCGGAGGAACTTTTTATGAATTGCCTGTTTTTTTTATTTAAAATTCTACTTAGATCCGACTTTTCGCACCCTAGCGAAATATTTATATGAAATATAACTATTCTTATAAAACTTACATGCTATATTTTATCAAAACCCATATTTTGTGATATTTTATAGAGTTTTAGAAGAAAACTTACAAAAAAACTCAAAAAAAACAGGGGGGTGCGAAAAGTCGGTTAGATTGTCTTCCATATCAGGGTTTGTTTTGAATCCATCATCAAAATAAACCCTGAAAAGTTTCCAGCTATACGCTGGAATGACAAGTTTTGATTCTTCTGAAATTTATGCGGAGTTATTATCGTATCTCCTGCACCGTGCAGCAGCTATATATTTTTTTATGTGAAGCTCCTCCACCGTGCAGCAGCTATATAAAAATTTTATGATTCTTCTGAGATTTATACGGAAGTAGAATAGATACTACCTTAAAATTTGCTTCTAAGGTACTTAGCAGCTTTGACAAACTCCGTATAAATCGTTGAGGAACCCAAGTAGTTTATCCTTTTAGCGAAATTAATTCCTAAGTTGACAGCATTAAACGAGACGCTAAGGGTAAGATAGCGTAAAAATCTGCCATATTGTCGATTTTATATATAAACAAACATAGTTTGTCACCATTTTTAATTCAAAATTATTTAAAATTGCACTATAATTCATAGTCAGGTTCTAATCATTTGATCTGTAATGAGAAAAATAATTGTATTTATGAATGCCTACTTTGTTATGGCAAGTGTAGGGATTTTCCTCAGCCTTTTTTCCTGCACCGGCTCCCAAATCAGCACTTCTAAAAAAGACCCTATCCTTTTGGTAGTAGGCGATAAGCAAATTCCTATATCGGAATTTAAATATGTCTATGAAAAAAACATTACCCATAGAGATAGTCTTTACTCCCGCAAAAGTGTAGAAGACTATCTTAATCTTTTTGTGAATTATAAGCTCAAAATTGCCGAAGCCGACCGACTCGACTTGGATACTTCCGAAAACTTTGTTCGGGAGTTGGATAGTTATAAACAAATCCTTTCTAAACCTTATCTGGTTCAACAAAAAAGGTTGGATTCTTTGATTTCAGAAGCTTATCAAAGAAGCAAACAAGAAGTCAAAGTAGCCCACATTCTTATCAAAGTAGCCCCCGAAGCCGACCCCGAAGATACTCTGGCAGCTTACAAAAAAATCAACGAAGCACGCCAAAAAGCTTTAAGCGGAGCTGATTTTGGTGACCTAGCGCGCGAATATTCCGAAGATGCCGCCACCAAAGACTCTCAAGGAAATCTGGGGTATTTTTCAGCCCTTCAGATGATTTATCCCTTTGAAAATGCAGCTTATCAAACTCCCCCAGGTTCTATTTCGGAAATCGTACGCTCAAGATACGGCTATCATCTGATCAAAGTATTGGACAAAAGAACTGCCTCCGGTACTGTTAAAGTAGCTCATATTATGGTGCTTATCCCTCAGAATGCTACCCAAGAACAACAAAAGGAATATCAACAAAAAATTGAAAATATTTATACCCGCCTTCAGAATGGAGAAGAGTGGGAAAAACTCTGCCGGGAATTCTCGGATGATTCCAACTCCAAAAACCAAGGGGGTGAACTCCCTCCATTTAAAGTAGGAGAAGTGCTCCCTGAATTTGAAGAAGTTGCCTTTAAACTCAATCAAATCCAGGAAATTAGCCGCCCAATTCGCACCAATTACGGATGGCATATCATCAAGCTCCTTGAAAAAGAAAATGTTCCAACTTTCAGCGAAGCCCAATCCGATTTAAAGAAAAAAATCATTAAAGATTCCAGGTATGAAGCAGCAGAAAAAGCCTTGATTCAACAACTCAAAAAAGACTACAATTTTAAAGAATTTCCTGCCGTCAAATCAAGTGCTCTTGAGAAAGGAGACCCGCGCCTCCTAGAAGCCTCATGGAGCTACAATGCCAGTGACGCTTTAAACGAACAAATTTTGTTTAGCTTGGATCACAAAGTATTCGGTGCAAGTCAATTTGCCGTAAAAGACTTTTTGAATTATGTATACCTAAAACAAGTACCTAAAACAACCTTCAAAAATCCAAAAACGGCCATGAACCTCTATTATGAGGAGTTTGTCAAAAAATCGATGCTCGATTATGAAATGAAAAATCTCCCTCAAAAACATCAAGAATACGCACTCTTGATCAATGAATACCGTGAAGGAATGATGCTTTTTCAATTGATGACTGAAAAGGTATGGGAAAAAGCTATCAAAGATACAACTGGAGCTAAAAATTATTTCAAACAACATCGGGATAATTATCGCTGGGGGCAAAGAGTCAAAGCCACAATCTACGAAGTGAGTGATGAAAACACATTAAACCAACTCAAAAACTATCTCAGCAAAAGCTACTTCCCTGTAGCCAATCTGAGTATGGATAAAATTTACTTTGATAAAGACAGCGAAACACTTAACAGTGAAAGCGTTAAAACAATCAAAAGTATTGTGGAAGTCATGAAAAAAAATCCGGATTATCTGGTAGAAGTAGTTGGACACGCCGATCCCTCCGAAAAAACCCAACTTGCTCAACAACGCATCGATCCCACGGTCAAATACCTAACCTTTGAAGGCATAGAATTGGGAAGAATTGTTACCAAAGATTTTGGTTCTACGCGACCGGTTTCCAAAGATGACCGAAATAAAAATAGAAGGGTCGAGTTTAATCTTTATACCAATGATAAAAACGAGCTGGAAAAGCTTCTCAATACCGGCACCTCCACAAATCTTAAAATTACAGAGGGGACTTTTCAAAAAGGAGATAATAATTTTTTGAACCAAGTGGAATGGAAACCAGGAAGCTTCACATTGCAAGATAATGGAAAGATTATCTATATAGAAATTGAAGATATCAAAGAACCCCGACTTAAAGAGTATGATGAAGCCAGGGGTTTTGTGATTACCGATTATCAAAAATTTTTAGAAGATAAGTGGTTGGAAGAGCTCCGAGCCAAATATCCTATTGATATCCGAAAAGACATCGTGGAAGAATTGATTAGAAAGTAAGAAATCATGTATATACACTTTTTGAAAAAAGCAGTCCCTAAATCTCCTGCTTTTCTAATAAATATGGTGCTGCTTTTGGGAGTTTTTCCCTCTTGTAATATGGGTGGTGCTCAAAAACAAACAGAAAATAAGCTGCTGGCCGAAGTACGTGATACCAAGCTTTATGCCAGTGATCTTGTAGGTTTGATCCCCGAAGGAACTTCCAAAACTGACAGTACTCAACTCGTAGAACGATACATACACGCCTGGGTCAAAAAACAGTTGTTGCTCCTTCGCGCAAAATCCGAAGTAAATATGGATGAAACCGAAATTGAACGAAAATTGCAAGATTACAAATATGATCTGATTGCCTATCAATACGAAAAAGAATACATCGAGAAAAAGCTGGATACCATCGTAAAAGACAATGAAATTCAGGAATATCTCCGTAGCAATCGTGAAAGTTTTTTACTCAAAGAACCCCTGGTAAAAAGTATCCTGGTAGCTCTTCCTCTCAAAATAACTGAAAAAACCGAAATTGCCAACCTGATCAAAAATAATAACCGAAAAGATTTGCCCAAATTAAAAGAATATTGTATTAAATTTGCCGATACATATCACCTCAATGACTCCAATTGGGTGGAGTTGGATAATCTTATCTTAAATACACCTTTTGATAAATTTGAGAATAAAGATAATTTACTGATCCCAAATAATTTTACGGAATTTTCTGATCAAGACTTTGTTTATTATTTTAAAACACTGGACGTAAAAAAAACAGGCGAAGAAGCTCCTTTGGAATTTATCACTCAAACCATTAAAAGTATGGTTATTAACCAAAGAAAAGTAAAATTATCACAAGATTTGAAGCAGAATATCTACGAAGAAGCACAAAAAAATAATTTATTTATCATCCATAAATAAACTACATGATGAAACTTAAGCCAGGCATTTCCTTTTATTTCTTCTTTTTGCATGTAATTGTTTTTTTATCATTGAGCTTTTCATCCATCAAAGCTCAAATGGTCGTAGACAAAATCGTGGCCAAAGTCGACGATTATATTGTATTACAGTCGGATATAGAAGCGAGCTATCTTGATTTGTTGGTCAGCGGGCAGTTGGAAGGTGTGACAGAAAATCAGGCCAAGTGTCAGATTCTTGAAAATTTAATCATCGAGAAAATGATGCTCGCCAAAGCAGAAATTGACTCTGTCATCGTGGAAGATCGTGTAATAGAAAGCCAGTTGGATCGTCGGATGGAAGTATTTATCCGCCAATTTGGATCTCCTGATAAAATTGAAAAACAATATGGCAAAACCATAGACGAACTCAAAGACGAGCTTCGAGATCGCATCCGTGAGCAATTGACCGTGCAGAAAATGCAGGAAGAAATTACCAAAGATGTGCCCAACCCTACCCCAAAAGAAGTAAAACGTTTTTTTAACACTATCCCAACTGATAGTATTCCTTATTTTAGTGCAGAAGTTGAGGTAAGTCATATCGTCAAAATACCCGACATCAATCGTGAACAAAAAAGAGTTATTCGTGAACAACTCGAGAAAGTCAAAGAAAAAGTACTCTCTGGGGAAGATTTTGCCAAATTAGCCAAGGAACTTTCCGAAGATTACGGTTCTGCCAAAGAAGGCGGTGAACTGGGCTGGGTTGAGCGTGGCACGATGGTGCCTGAGTTTGAAGCCGCAGTATTCCGAATGAAACCCGGCGAACTTTCCAGAATCATAGAATCTCAGTTTGGCTTACACCTCATCAAATTACTGGATCGCCGAGGAAACGAATACAATGCAGCTCATATCCTCCTGCGCCCCAATTCGGCAGAAATAGATGTAAAATTTGCCGAAAAGTTTTTAGATAGCTTAAAGAATCTTATCGAGCTGGATAGTATGAGTTTTGAAGCTGCCGCACGCGAATTTTCCGACGATAAATATACTTCTGACAATGGCGGCTCTATCAGCAGCCCAACCACTGGTTCTATCAAGATTTTTTTGGACGATTTGGACTCTTACCTGTATTTTACGATAGATACCATGGATATAGGGCAGATCACCAAGCCTGTATCTTATCGTACCGAAGATGGGCAGGACGCCATGCGTATCATTTATTACAAATCACGCATCGAGCCGCATCGCGCTGACTTGACCAGAGACTATGACAAAATTTACAACTTTGCCTTGAATAATAAGCGTAATCAGGCAATCAACGAGTGGTTTGTCAAAACTAAGGACGAACTTTATATCTATATTGATCGTGATTACAATCAATGTAATATCTTGGGTATTCAATAGTACAAAAGCTTTTGTAGCTCAGGGGCTAAGACATAACGTTATTCGAAATGCTATTTGTAATTTTACAAATTACTCATCAACAAATATTTAATCTACAAATCTAATCCATGGAAAAATTTAAAACTGATGTTGAGGCAGCTGACGCACTTCACGAAATCTACCAAAACATTCGTAAAGAAATTTCAAAGGTAATTATCGGTCAGGATGATGTGGTTCACTCCCTGATTACTGCCATTTTTTGTCAGGGGCATTGCCTTCTGGTCGGTGTGCCGGGTTTGGCAAAAACCCTGCTGATTCAAACTATTGCCTCTTCGCTTGAGCTTGATTTTAACCGGATTCAGTTTACCCCTGATCTTATGCCTTCGGATATTTTGGGCTCCGAAACCCTGGATCAGGAGCGGAATTTTCGATTTATCAAAGGACCTGTCTTTGCTAATATTATCCTGGCTGACGAAATCAACCGTACACCTCCCAAAACACAGTCAGCCTTGCTTGAATCTATGCAGGAATATGCCGTAACCATTGCTGGTAAACGCTATGCATTGTCAAAACCGTTTTTTGTGTTGGCCACCCAAAACCCCATTGAGCAAGAAGGTACTTATCCGCTTCCAGAAGCACAGCTAGACCGATTTATGTTTAATATTACCCTGACGTACCCAAGCTATCTCTCCGAAATTGAAATTGTCAAAAAAACCACAAGCGATAAAAACATCCAAGTAAATCATATCATTTCAGGAGAAGATATTCTTTATTTTCAACAATTGGTACGCAAAGTACCTGTGGCTGATAATGTCGTGGAGTATGCCGTCAAACTGGTACATAAGACTCGCCCCAATACAGAACTGGCATCGGCACAGGCAAATGAATTTCTGGAGTGGGGAGCCGGGCCGAGAGCTTCACAAAATCTGATTTTGGGAGCTAAATGTAATGCCTTGTTGAGTGGGAAATATTCTCCTGACATTGAAGACATCCAGAAAGTCGCTTTTCCTGTACTCCGACACAGAATCATCCGTAACTTCAAGGCCGAAGCCGAAGGAATTACGGTGGATGATATTATTCAGAATTTACTCTGATCAAACTTGCTCGCTTTCCAGGTATTTGCCGGCAGTCTCTACCTTTATTTTCTTCTGAGGGTTGACGTGCCGGGAATTTACCGCAGGAATTGGCTTGGGTTTTATAGAAATAAGTAATATGTGTTGTCGCTTTTTGTGTTCGGAGCGAAGGTGTGCCAGCAGCGTACTCATCAGAATAGCTGAGACCAGAATAATGGTAAGTGACCAAATACGCGGAGCATCTTGAATAAGTAGTGCGAGGATAATAAAAGCTATACTGACAATGTATAACAAAATAGAAGCCTGCCAGTGAGCCATCCCTAAATCAAGCAAAAAATGGTGTAAGTGATTTCTGTCACCCTTGAAAGGAGATTTTCGTTGAACTATTCGGATGATAAAAACCCTCAAGGTATCAAATAAGGGGATAATCAGCATAGTAAAGACAAAAACAGGGGCAAAAGTAACTTCAAATAAATTCCCTGTCATCCTATTGATTTCTATAAACTCAAGGCTAAACATAGCCAGGAACAAACCAATCAACAAAGAACCTGTATCTCCCATAAATATTTTTGCTTCAACGGCCAAGTTATAACACAAAAACGCTCCCAGAGAACCAGCCAGGGCTAGTGCCAGAATCATCAGCTCAAACTGCCCCAGTTCATAAAAAAGATATGAAAAAGTAATCGACACAATAAGTCCGATTCCTCCGGCAAGCCCGTTGATTCCATCGATGAGATTAAAAGAGTTGATAATTACTAAAAGTGTAAAAATGGAAATAATCACACTAAAGATATAGGAAATCTCATCCATTCCCAAAAATCCATAAAAATGTGTAAGCCTGATATCGCATTTTAGAACGATAATCAGAGAAGCCAGAATTTGAGCCAATAGTTTCTTCCGGGGAGTAAGAGGGATAATGTCATCTTTTACTCCCGTAAAAAACAGGAGAACAAAAGCCGGCAAGGCATAGGCAAATTCGGGTAGTTTCTCAAAATTGACGAACAAAGTAGCCGAAATAAAAGACCCACCAAAAATAGCTACTCCACCAAGCGTCGGAATACTATTTTTGTGGGATTTTCTTTTTTCGTTGGGCTCATCGTAGAGGTGTTTTTCTTGGGCTACTTTGATGAGAGAGGGGATACTCAAATAGGTAATTACAAAAGCTGTAATGGCGGTTAAAGCAAAATAATTCAAATCCATTGGGTACTTATTTTAGTGGGATTTACTTGGAGGCAAATATACAACTTATATTAACAAGTAGAGAGACGATGTAATTTTGTTTATGTTTATGTATTTTATACAATTGTGTTTATCTGTACTTGTTTAAAATGCATTTTTATCTCCACGAAGCATTTTAATAACGGTCAAAAGGATGATTTTAATATCTAAATAAAAAGACCAATTTTCTACATAAAAAATATCTAGTTTAACGCGAAATCTCATTACATCATCATCACTACCTCGAAAGCCTTTGATTTGGGCAAGACCCGTGATGCCAGGCTTTACAAGGTATCTAACCATATATTTATCTACTATTTTTTTGAATGTAGTATCTATCTCGATGGCATGAGGTCTGGGACCTACAATAGTCATATCACCTAATAATACGTTAATAAACTGTGGTAGCTCATCCAGACTGGTTTTTCTTAAAAAGCTTCCTACACGAGTTATTCTTTTATCATTTCGGGTTACCAGCTTAAATTTATTCCCTTGATTGCAATACATTGTACGGAATTTGATGCACCAGAATTTTTGTCCATCCTTTCCCCCCCTTTTTTGCATAAAAAATATCGGACCCTTAGAATCTAACTTTATAAATAAGCCTACCAAAGGTATAAACCAAGAAAGAATGAGTACTAGTACGAAAAATGAGAATACAATATCGAAAATTCGTTTTATGACTCTATTAAAAACATCCTCCAAAGGCTCTTTGCGGTTATGAATTACGAGTATGGATCCATAATTTTCAATTTTAATAGTTTTTTGGGTTAGTACTTGTATATCGGGGATTACCTTAACTCTCAGCAAATTATCATCTCCAAGCTGAGTAATTTCCTTAATTTTTTTATCATCTATATCCGGCAAAGCCACATAAACTTCATCTATTTGATTATTTTCCACAAAATCTCTCAGATCAGCCAGCTTACCTATAATGTCTTTTCCGTGTATTTGATCATCGAAAAATCCTTTAAATCGATATCCGTACTGAGGATTTAATGCAAAATAATGCAACAAGGCATTCCCTAGTTTTCCATAACCGACGATTACGAAGTCTCGACAATTATAACCCATAGAGCGATAAACTCGCAAAAATTGGATCATAATAATTCTCCATAGAATAATAAAAACTGTAAAAAAAGTATAATTTAATAATAATTGAACTCGAGAGAAATAATCTGTTTTGATAAAAAATATTAAAAAAATTACAAAAAATAAATGAATAAAAACAGATTGAATAATCCTTAAAAGTACATCACTGATCCGTTCTAATCTATTTAATTCGTAATTTTCAAGAATAAATGAGATTAAAAGCCATACCAGATTGATATACAATAACAAGGAAAGATAAGCATTCGGGATATTAAATCCGAATTCGCTCCAGAGCTTAAATACAAAAGCTATTAAAAATGAGGCATTTAGGATAAGTATATCTCCTACAAGATTGATCAGTCGTATAAATTTAGAATAGTCGTTGGACATAGTATTTAGGGTTTTGGGCTATAATAACATGACGCAAAGAAATCCCTTAGAGATGTCTTGCATTTTGAAGTTTATCAAAAAGTTACACGTTTTTCATAAACTTCAATTGAGAACCTGTGTCCAGTTTAGTTAGTTTTGTACATTTTTTATTAATCAAGTATTTAACTTATCTGTGTTAGGAATTTCAGGTTTTACAAAAAATAATTGATCTTTAAAAATCAGAAGTGAATTAAAAAATGAGTAAAAAACTACCCCGGCCTGTCGACTTAGGATAGACTCTGTCAGAGAACAAAAACAGATGATTAGAATAAATGACAGCAGGAAATAGTCTTTTTTTCTGATACTCAGCACTAAAGGAATACCTAAACTGAGCAAAAAAATCAAAAATCCAGGTATACCGTGCCTAAGGGTTTCTTGCAAAAACTCATTATGAGCATTCAAACTATTTCTATATTCATAGATAAATCCTTTTTGTTCATAACATTCTGTAAGTTCTATTTGAGTATCACCGGTACCAAACCCTGTAAACCATGTATTTTTTTCGTTCAAAATGTTCTCAACACAATTCCAAATGTTTTTTCTTGCCTGATTGTTTACATCATCTCCAGGATTAGTCATATGACTGTCTACCAAACTAATATCTGTAAATCTATCGAGGGCTTTCTCCAGATAGGGATAATTCTGAAAAACCAATACGAAGATCAAAGCATAAAAAATAATCAAAAAATTATATTGCCTATTATCTATAAGTAATATTGAAAAAATTATCAAAAAAGTCATAAAAAGAGCCATGAGTGCCATTTTTGACTGAATCACCAGCAAAAACACCAAGAGGTACATTAAGATTGGGATGATGTATTTTTCTTGTTTTTGTTGGGAGTCTTTGAAAAGCCGCGAAAAAAGAAAAAAAATTACAAAAACAATATACATACCGAGATAAGGACGATGAAGGATTATGAGTTTTTGTAAAACTGGTATTCCTGAAACTTGGTCTATTTTAAGGGTAAAACCTTCCCGAAAGCTGAACAAGGAAGCGACCATAACGGCAAAGCAAAAAGTCCATAAAATGGATTCGTATTGTTTTTTACTAAGTCTATGGCTTGTACTGACAAATATCAGAGGAAAAATAATGATCGTGGATTTGACTAGGAGTTCGTGTCTACCATCGGCAAGATGAGTAGTGTTCCAAAGCCCTACTACTTGTAAAAAATAGTAGGCGAAAAAAATATAAATGATGCTCGATGATTTGATTTTGTGAAATCTTTGCACCCAATGCCCTTCCAGAATCCAGGATATTATGAGTAAAAAAACAAAAAGACTATTCCATTGAATATTCAATAATTTCTGAAGAACAACATGAACCGGCTTCGGATAAATACTCGAGAGCATACTAAAGGGTAGGCTAAAAGCCAAAAGTAAGAGGCTGGTAAAATAAGTTTGAAATAAAATTTTTTTATCATTAGCCATTGAAAAATAAGTTTAATGCCAATAAAAACGATGCATGCTTAGCTTTCTTTTAATTGCAATTGGCAAAAAATTCTCGAGTTTCCCAAGTCGATAGGCAATGTATTTACACGCATTTCTTATAAAATAAGAAGGTATTAAAACATACTTATTTTTCCCTAGTATGAAAAAAAACTCTTCTTTGATATAATTTAATCCTGTGGATTCAGCACCTTTAAAATTTTTTAAAATCCAATTTTCTCGCTTGTGTAATATACCAATATCAAAATACCTTCTGAATTCTTCCCATATTGAATAATTGTGAGAGTGATAAACCTGCGCCTCAGCGCAATAACATATTGTGTGACCATTCAGTATGGCTTTAGCTGCAGTGTAGAAATCTTCGCCAAAGATCACATTATCAGGAAAACCACCTAGATTTTCTAAAACAGTTTTTCGATAAGCCCCAAAAGAATTTGAGAAAAAACAGGTTTTGATTCCCATTTTTGGGATTGAAGCTTTGTCTTTCATGATATTTTCCGAAGGGTAATTAAACAGCCGTGCAAATTCTCCAAATACATCCGCATCTTGATAAGGTAATTGTCTTCCATAAGCCAAAGCTACTTTTTCATCTTCAAAACATTGAATCAGCTTTTCAAAGCAGCTATTGTCAACAGGGAGTGCATCTTGGGTCAAGTAAATCACTATATCCCCTGTGATATAGTTCAGCCCTAAGTTACGAGTAGAGCCATGATTAAATATTTCTTGAGGAATTTTAATTACTCTGATTCCTTCTTGCTCGAGAATTTCTTGGGTATTATCTTTTGAGGTAGAATCTATAACCAATAGCTCAAAGGAAATGGTTTGTTGTTTTAATTTTGGAATGAGTTTATCCAAAAAACGAGATGCATTATAAGTTGGGATGATTACAGATACTTTACTCATGTCAGATTATACAGAGATTTATTAAAAAAGTGCACACAAAATTAACAATTCTAAATAATTTAACTATTTTTAATTAAGAAATCTTTCTTTTTTAAAACTTGAAATGCAAATAAAGCATTAAAAAACGAATATAAAACCGTTGTTTTTTGTGAAGAAAGTAATACGTCTGAACCCATTGAAATCATAATGAGCAGTAAAAAATAAATATAAAGCTCTTTTTTTAGTTTTATGGATAAATAATAAGGATACAAGATAGCGGCTAGTAAAAGCAGCAAACCTACCATCCCATGCTTGATTGCTTCTTGAATGTATTCATTGTGGCTATGAAATTTTGCCACATAAAAAAGCATTTGTTCTTTTGATTTGTAACACTCCTTCAACAATGTCATATCATCTCCCGTTCCATGTCCCAACCAAAATGAAGTAACATTTTTAGTCCAGACTTCAATCCCACATTCCCATAAAGACAGTCTAACCTTCCAGCCAATCTCAGCCACTTGATTTATTTCAAAAATGGTATGCCGCTCTGTGGGATCAAAATTAGCTGGAGTGAAATTTTCATCAATAATTTGATTGGTGGACTGCATATAACTATATAAAAAAATCATTGTACTGAAAAAGAAAACTGGCATTAAGTACAGCACAATATAATAGAATTTATTGAAAGTCTGCCTAAATACCAACAGGATTACAAAAAGAACCAAAATTAATATGGCAGCTTTGGCAACAATAAAAATAATAAAAAAAACAAAATAAATAGCTAAAACACCAAATAATATACGTTTAAACTTATTATATTCCTTTACCAAATGTACACATAAAACTAATGCAAAAAGATCGTACAATCCCATAAAAGGCCGGTGTATCGGTAATAGTTCTTTGATCTCGTTGATAGAGATACTTCCCTGTTCTAATAAAGAAAGAAAAATAAGCACAGTGGCATAAAGCGAAAATCCCAGACAAGAAAATATAAATACAACAAAAATTGTATGTAACTGCCTTTTGGTGAGCGTCGGGAAAAATATAAAAAAAATAGGATTCAACAAAAGCGTGATTTTTACTTCTAGCTGATGACCAGCATCCTGATAATCAAAATCTGTAAAAAAATATCCAATAACCTGATTTAAGTAAAATAATGTGAATATAATATACAAATCCCATTCTCTGACAGAGGGATTAGGTCTATTTATAATCGCATAAATCAAAAAACTCACAGAAAAAGCCACTACAATTAAACTATTAATTCTAATAGATGCCGGTAAAGAAATGAATACCAGCAATAGCAATATAAAACACAATTGGCTACTCCATAAACTCGCTTTTGAAATAAAAGACATAATCAAAATTTTTAGTATAACTTAGATATTCTAAGAGTAAGATTACGCATCATAATCCAACGCATATTGAATTTATCATAAAAACTATGCGTACTGGCTTTGGTAGTCTGAGTTGCTGTTGAATCATGGCGTACATAAGCAATTAATTTTTCCTGATGAAAATAAGTATTTCCATATATCTCTGCGATTAAACCTATCCACCAGTCGTGTGCGTGTTTGGGATTACTGGGAGGAATGGGAAGAATTTTTGGAAGTAAATCACTACGAAATGCCATGCAACATCCAATATAAGAATTTTTTATTATATTTTTTAAAAATCCTTTTTTGCTTTTCCTGTACTCAAAAAATGAATCAAAAATAATATTTCCTTCCGTATCTATCACTTCACAATCACTCACTATCAAAGAATACGTCCTGAGAAACTCTTTCATCGTTTGTACCTTATTGGGCTTCCAGACATCATCCTGGTCAGAGAGAAAAATGAGTTCTTTGCTAACATGCCTAAGGGCATTCTCAAAATTAAAAGCAGGACTCCTAAAAGTATTATTTTTAAATAATTTAATTCTTGAATCCTGGTAAGATTCTATAATCTTTACTGTATTATCCCCAGAAGAATCATCAGAAATGATAATTTCATCATTCTCGGTCAATTGAATCAAAATAGAATCCAGTTGCTTTTGTATAAATTTTTCTCCATTATAGGTCGCCATGCACACTGAAATATTCATAAGAGCTTTGAATTAATTTCTAACGTATTTTTATTCTACATAAAATATCTAATAAAATAGGATAAACCAACTGCAAACCTGTGCCAGCAAAAATTAGCATATTATCAAAGAAAATAAAAAGATATAATGTATTAAGTACTACGATACCCGACAAATAATAGGAGCTTGAAGGCCTTAATATACCTATATAAAAAATCGGTAAAACAAGTAAAAAAAAGCCCATCATAATCAAACCTAACCAACCCAGGGCATTATAACTTCCCCGATAAATTGTGCTTACTGTCAAATAGTCTACTATCAAAAAAGAATCAGGGGGTTCAAGTTTTAATATCGCATTGATTCTTTTAGAAATAAAATCATAAAATATTTCATTATTCAGAAATCTAAAAAAATTATAAAAATTAATTTCAGGGTCACTTTTATCAATATTATACTGAAGATTTCCGATCGGGGAAGCGATGTAGATGTATGTCCACATAAATTCGCCAGGAATCTGACTTTGATTAAATCTTTTGTTGGCATAAGATATCTCCAGAATATGTTCGGAATTATAGGGCAATGCCCCTCCGTGTAAAGCAACTATAGAAGCATTTACACGATAATTACCCATTACTCCAAAAAAATATGTTACGAATAACAATCCGAGTACAGTCTTGAAGACTAGTGAAAAAGTAATTTTTTGGCTTTTAATCAAATATAAAAACAAACACGAAATAAGGGTGATTATGATCAGTCCTCTTGAAAAAGACATGAGAAAAAAAATCAAATATACTGCACAATACAATAAAAGTTTTTTGTATCCGGTAGACAAAAAAACGTGAAAAGTATACGCACAATAATAACTCGTAAAGGTGATGATAAATACTTTTAGAGTTGGAATTCCAAAATCTTTATAATCCGAATCTTGCCCGAAAATGATCGATAATAATGGTATACCATTGAATAAAAACTGAATAATCCACAAAAAAACAATGAAATAAAAAACTCTCTCTACATTACTTTCATAAGCTATGCTCACAAAACTGACAATCTTTTTGTAATGAAGCAAAAAGCCTAAAATAAACATACAAAAAATTGAAACTATAAAAAATATAATTAAGGATATCGACAAAGGTGGAAGCAGGTATGACCAATCCAATTGATACACCAGCAAAGCTACACTCCAGATAAGGACATATATATAGTAGGGATTGTACACGATAAGTTATTATTTAATTTGATTTCAATAGAAGTTTTCCAAATCTATTTTTTTGATAATCTTTTATACCTTTAAATACAAAATTCAATCTTTTGCCTTTTTTATTTTCAAATATCAGTATTTTCAATACCTCTTTCACTAAAAGCTTGATATTTTTTGAATAAAAAAAAGGTTGTTTCTTGCGGTATTTTGCAGCCACATACAGCCCATTCCGAAACATATAATATCCTCGTAAAGGATTATGAGATATAAATTTAAAAATTATTTTTCCTGCTATACGGACAGTTTTAAGTTTCCCTAATTCGTGCCTTAACTCAACTTGATTGCTCTGTATTACCCTGTAGCCCGTAGACCTTAAGCGCAAACAATATTCGTGATCGACGTGATCTATAAAAAGTTTTTCACAAAAACCTCCTACTTCTTTAAATATTTCTAGGTTCAATAGATTACCCGAAGTCATGGTCAAATTTACCTCTTCAAAAGATGCTAAAGCACTCGAACTCCTTTTAGCCTTCGAATGTACGTGCTTCGGGCTAAAAATCCCTATCTTTGAATGATCCAAGTTAGCCAGTTGCTGAATCAATCGAGCTAAATCCCCTTCAAGAAAATGACTATCCTGATCCATTGTTAGTAACCAAGTGCATTTTTTTGCCAATGCTTCGTAAGCAGCTAAATTAAGTGCCGCAGCAACACCCAGATTTTCGGGGTTTTTATGATAATGTATGCGCGCATCTGATTGGAAAAATTCTAAAATTTCAGGGTGAAGTTCGCCCTCGGTATTATCAATCACCCATAAAAAATTCATCACAGACCAATAAGATATGATGTGATTGATTACCTCGGCAGAAGGGTGATATAAAATCACACAGCCTGCTATCTGGGTTATTTTACTCATAAATATCCAAGAATTACCTTATTATTTCTTATATACTCAAACCGAAGTGGTTTTAATACAAAAACAAGACCCTTACAGGGGAGATTTTAGCACTTAAATCATGAATAATCAAGCTAATCAATCAAGAAAACTTGCCCCACAGGGGTCTTGTGTTTCCTAAATCACTTTAATCTGGGTATAATTTTCTCAAAACTCATCTTTATCACTTTTTCGTATTTTGAATACCAAGAATTGATATGTTTTAGTATTGAAATAGGGTACAAGTGATCTTTTTATCACTTTAAAACCAAAAAAAGGAGAATTGATTTTCAATATTTTCTAAAATACGTCAGAAAAGAATACTGGGGATGCCTCCACTCGATAATTAGGTATAAACTAATCGTGATCAAACTTTGAATAATCAGAATTGCTAAGGTTGTTCCCCAAGCCTGGTAGAAATAGGTTAATACAATATTTAATAATATATTGAGTAAAGAAGCACTTGTTAATATCAATAAATAGCTTTTTGTGAGGCCATAAACCATCAGCGTCTGATAAGCAGGAACATTGAGCGTAACTATAAAGGGTACAAAACATAACATTCTGTGTAGCATTACCATAGTTTGTGAAAACTCCCCAGTGATAAAATAAATGATGTAATCTGCAAACAAGTACATTCCCAAGCAAAGCAAAAAAATAAGACTCGCAAACGCAAGATATAATCTACGAAAAAAAAATACGATTGACTCAAAGCTTTTTTGACTTAATATACAGAGCTGTGGATAAATTGCCTGCGAAAAAATAATAGGAATCTGCCACAACATAATCATAATTTTTTCTGGTACACTGTAATAACCCACAACCTGCTCAGAAGCAAAAAAAGCCAGAATAAAAATATTCACATACATAAAAATACTCATAGAGAAATTGGATATAAAAATAAACCAGCCCTGCTTTAGTTCTTCTAGCACTTGCCCTACACCCGGAAATATAAAAGTAACACGATATTTATACAGCATAAGCCAAAGCCCTATTAAACCGGAGATGATATTTCCCAATGCCTGAATTAACAAAACATATTTAAAATGAGCTGCTTCTTTAATCAATATAAATATCATAATGGTAAAAAAAATCTTGGCAACCAGATTAAGATAGGTAAGATATTTCATCTCTTCTACCCCCTGAAAAAACCAAGTCGGAAATAAGATATTCCCAAGTACCAAACCAAAACTTAGATAAAATAATGACTGATTTCCTTTAAATTTATCAACATTTTCTACGATCAAAAGAACCAGTAAAAAACTAATAAAACCTAAAAATAATTTGATGCTGAATACTTCACTGATGATTTTGGAAAGTTGAGCCTGATCACTGCGATGTAAGGATATTTTACGTGTAGCCGAAATATGAAAACCGTAATCTGTGAAAATTATGAAATAAATCATAAAAGCCTGAGCCAAGTTGATAAGTCCGTATTTATCTGTACCTAGTATCCTGACCAAATACGGAATTGTGATAAGCGGTAATATAAAATTGGTACCCTGTATAAGCCCCAAGGCAATAAAATTATTGATTATACCTTTATTTTCAGTAAAAACGCCTACTAAGTTCTTATACAAAATCTAAAATTATTTAATTTAGAGAGAATTTTAGCTTCCAGAATACAATATATAAAAGCATTGATTTATCCAGGTTTGAATATTTAATATGATACGCTAATGAATTGATCTAAACAATATAGTGTAAGAGCTACTACTCTATTATACTCAAACCGAAGTGGTTTTAATATAAAAACAAGACCCTTACAGGGGAGCTTTTAGCGCTTAAATCATGAATAATCAAGCTAATCAATCAAGAAAACTTGCCCCGCAGGGGTCTTGTATTTCCTAAATCACTTTAATCTGGGTATAGTTTTATTTTATTTAAAACCAAATGTATCGAGTATAATAAAGTATGTGTGTAAAGATTCAAAAAATACCTGTACTTTCACTCAACATACCCAGCCCCTGATCCTTTCCGGATACAATCATTTCTTTAGGATTAATAGACCATTCAATACCAACATCGGGATCATCATAAATAATCCCCCCTTCGTATCCCGGAGCATAATAATTATCACATTTATAAAGTACCTCTGCTTCCTGACTCAGCACTACAAAAGCATGCCCAAAACCTACCGGAATAAAAAACTGTTTTTTATTCTCAGCCGAAAGCTCTATGGCCTGGTACTTCCCAAACGTGAGCGAACCTTGGCGAAGGTCTACGGCTACATCCAGCACCGTACCTCTCAATACCCGCACCAGTTTGGATTGGGCATGAGGCGGCTTTTGGAAATGTATCCCCCGCATGACTCCAAATTTGGATAGGGAATGATTATCCTGTACGAAGAAACCCTCAAAACCGGTTGCCTCTACAAAAACCTTATGATTATAACTCTCGAAAAAATATCCGCGCTCAT
Source organism: Microscillaceae bacterium (assembly GCA_033765345.1). Taxonomy (GTDB): domain Bacteria; phylum Bacteroidota; class Bacteroidia; order Cytophagales; family Microscillaceae; genus JANRIC01. The sequence continues at coordinate 14,686 of JANRIC010000238.1, read as the reverse complement.
CTTCAAATACTCTCGGCTCAAAAATCCAAAGTCCGGCAAGATTTCCCTGAATAAATGGCATTGTTTATTATAGTTTTAAATAAATATTCTTTTTTAACGAGTCAGGAATGGGGTGTCAGGAGTCAGCAGTGAGGTGTCGGGGGTCATTCACCTGTCACCCGACCCCAGTCTCCCAACACCTGATTCCTGACTCCCATCACCCGACACCTAATTCCTGACTCCCTTTAGTCATCTAGCAAACCCATGAGATATTCGCCGTAGCCACTTTTCATGAGAGGTTGAGCGATTTGCTCGAGCTTTTCGGCAGAGATATAACCCATTTTATAGGCGATCTCTTCAATACAACCTATTTTAAGGCCTTGCCGCTCCTCGATGACTTGCACAAACTGCCCAGCTTGCATCAAAGATACAAAAGTACCTGTATCAAGCCATGCGGTACCTCGGTCCATGATACCTACGTTGAGTTTGCCCATTTCCAGATAAGCTTTATTGACATCAGTGATTTCTAGCTCACCTCTGGGGGAGGGTTTAAGTGCTTTTACAATTTCAAGTACTTGGTTGTCATAAAAATACAAACCGGGAACAGCATAATTGGATTTTGGTTTAGCGGGTTTTTCCTCAATAGAAATGGCTTTTTGATCTTTGTCAAACTCTACAACTCCGTAACGTTGCGGATCGGACACATGGTAGGCAAAAACTACTCCACCATCAGGGTCAGTCAATTTTTGTAAAGTATTTTGCAGACCGGAGCCATAAAAAATATTATCTCCCAGAATCAATGCAGCTTTGTCATTGCCTATAAATTCATCTCCAATCAGAAAAGCCTGTGCTAATCCTTCGGGTTTGGGTTGAATGGCATAGCTAAAAGTGCAGCCTAGTTGTGCGCCACTTCCCAGCAATTGTTTAAACAGATTGCTGTCACGTGGGGTAGTAATGATTAAAATCTCGCGAATTCCTGCCTGCATCAGGATAGATAAGGGATAATAAATCATCGGTTTATCATAAACCGGTACCAGTTGTTTACTGATAGAAACTGTAATGGGATAAAGTCGGGTGCCTGAGCCCCCCGCTAGAATAATTCCTTTCATAGGTTTAAAAAATTATTTCAATTGCTAAGTTAAAGATTATATCTAAAAATTAATTCATAATACAATCTAATAACTCAGCAATGTAATAATTATCCTATTAAACAGTTTCTAATTGGAATTTTTCTTTCAAAATTTTAGATATGCCATCTCTCAGACTGATTTTGGGCTCCCAACCCATTTCTTTTAAACGACTGACATCCATCAGTTTGCGGGGAGTACCATCAGGTTTGGTGGTATCAAACTGAAGCTCACCTTCATACCCTACCAATTCTTTGACCAGCAAAGCCAGGTCTTTGATGCTGATGTCTGTTCCTGTGCCTACGTTTAAAAACTGCTTTTCATTATAATTTTGCATCAAAAAATAACAGGCATCTGCCAGATCATCCACATTTAGGAATTCACGTAAAGGGTTACCAGTGCCCCAGATTTCTACAGTGGGTTTATTTTCCTGTTTGGCCTCTACAAATTTACGCATCAGGGCAGGAAGCACGTGAGAGTTTTTGAGATCATAATTATCGTTCTCACCGTAGAGATTGGTAGGCATTACGGATATAAAATTACAGCCATACTGATCTCTGTAAGCTTCACACATTTTGATTCCGGAGATTTTTGCAATGGCATAAGGCTCATTGGTTGGCTCCAGAAATCCCTGTAGGAGATAATCTTCTTTGAGAGGTTGGGGCGCTAATTTGGGATAGATACAAGAAGAACCAAGAAACATCAATTTTTTTACGCCGTGCAAATATGATTGATGGATGACATTATTTTGAATCATCAGATTCTCGTACAAAAATTCAGCACGATACGTATTATTTGCCAGGATTCCACCTACTTTGGCGGCAGCCAGGAACACATAGTTCGGTTTTTCTTCGGCAAAAAAATCTGCAACGGCCGCCTGATTTCTCAAATCAAGGTCTTTGGAGGTACGTGTGACAATATTGTGATAGCCTTCTGCTTCTAGTTTTCGTACAATGCCGGAACCCACCATTCCTCGATGACCGGCTACATATATTTTGCTGTCTTTTTCCATGATTGTAGATTTACGAGAATATCCAAAAGTGTTCGTTTGTCATTCATACTTTAACCCTATTAAAGCAAAACTTTTGGGTTGGATGAAATTAGACAAAAAAACACTTTTTTATTGGATATTGGTCTTAATTAATTATAAAAATTATTCGTGGTAGTTCATAATTTTGTGACCGCCTTTGCGTAAATATTCATCTCTTTTGAAGAGGTTTAGATCGGCAGCGACCATATCTTTCACCAACATAGGCAGATCGTATTTTGGCATCCATCCCAGCTTTTGTTGCGCTTTGGTTGGGTCTCCGATCAGCAATTCTACTTCGGTAGGTCTGAAATAACGCTCATCTACTGAGACTACAGTTTTGCCGATTTCTACCTGATATTCGGGGTTATGACAAGCTACCACTACGGCTGTTTCTTTTACACCTTCTCCGGTAAACTCAACCTCGATGCCTGCTTCTAAGAAGGCCATTCTTACGAAATCACGTACTGTGGTAGTAACACCGGTAGCGATCACAAAATCTTCGGGTTGGTCTTGTTGTAGAATCAAATACATGGCTTCAACATAATCTTTGGCGTGCCCCCAGTCGCGTTTGGCATCCATATTACCCAGATAAAGTCCATCCTGAAGTCCAAGTGCAATTCTGGAAACAGCGCGGGTGATTTTACGGGTCACGAAGGTTTCACCGCGGAGTGGGCTTTCGTGGTTAAACAGAATACCATTGCAAGCATACATATTATAAGCTTCGCGATAGTTGACCGTAATCCAATAGCCATAAAGTTTGGCAACGGCATAGGGAGAGCGAGGGTAAAAAGGAGTTGTCTCAGACTGAGGTACTTCCTGCACCAGGCCGTATAGTTCAGAAGTAGAGGCCTGATAGATTTTAGTTTTTTCGGTGAGATTCAGCAAACGAACCGCTTCCAGAATTCGGAGCGTACCTAATGCATCCACATTGGCGGTATATTCAGGTGTATCAAAGCTCACCTTTACGTGCGACATTGCGCCGAGGTTATAGATTTCATCGGGTTGTACTTCCTGAATAATTCGGATGATATTGGTAGAGTCGGTCAAATCTCCGTAGTGTAAGATAAAACGCAGATTGAGTTCATGCGGATCTTGGTAAAGATCATCAATTCTTTCAGTATTAAATAACGAGCTTCTTCGTTTGATACCGTGGACGGTGTACCCTTTTTTCAGTAGAAATTCAGCCAGATAAGCTCCATCTTGTCCGGTGATACCCGTAATTAGTGCTACTTTTGACATAGTATACGACTTTTAAAAGTTTGAAATAAACATTAATTAAGCATAAATTGAGTTTTTGAAAGATGAGAAAATCAAGCTCATTTATGCCGGTAGTATAATTGAATTGAACTTAACCCTAAGAAGAATGTTTAGTTTGTGCCTTTTAAAAATAAAAATGCGTTGTAAGGCTCGGGTATTTAATACTTTTTATTCTTACTGATTTTTTTTAATAATGTTTATAAAAACAGATTAATTTATAAAATCTCCTCTTAAAATTCTAAATCTTTTTCGTGCTTCTGCTGTATAAATACTTCCGGGATACTTTACAAGATGATCTTTATAAATATTCATAGCTTTTTCTTTATCCTGCAAGATTTCCTCATAAATCTTACCGGTGAGGAAATATGCATCATCTCCCAGGATTCCATCTGAAAATTCGGCTACGATTTTTTCTAAATCTTTAAGAGCTTCTTCTGTTTTGCCGACTTTGAGGAGAAGGTTGGCTTTGGTCCAGAGTACTTCGTCAATGAGCTCGTCATTGGGATAATCTCGAGTCATTTTTTGCAGTGCTTGGAGGGCTTCCTGGTCTTGGTGTTGAAAGATCATGAGGTCAATTTTGGCAAACTCTTTTAGGGCAACTCCTGTGGTATCAAAGACCAGATGATCTTGAATAAGCAGGCTTAAATCCATGGCATCATTGGCGATTTCACGGGTAGTAGCTTCTTTGAGGATATCGAGGTGTTCTTGGGCGAGTGAAAACTCTCCTTTATAAAAAGAGAGTTTGGCATTTTTGAGTTTGGCTTCATAGCCCAGAGGATGGTCTTTTTTAAGTTTTTCTACTTGTGAATACAGCAAGGTAGATTCCCAGGGTTCGGATTTGAGGAGGTAGATGTCGCCTAGGTCCATTTTGCATTGAGCAATATTGTCGGTGCGTCCTTTGCTGATTTCCACGGCTTCATTGAGTATAACAATGGCTGTGTCTTTTTGATTGAGATAAAAAGCATATAAGAGTGCGATACTTCTCAGGGCATCAAAGGTTTTGATATTTTTACCTACTTCTGCAATGAGGCTTTGATAATCTTGAATGAGTGAATTAATATCGTCATTTACAAGGGGGAAGGTATTTTTAATCACTTCTTCTTTGGCTTTGATATAATTGTTGCGGGCTATGGGATAATTGGCACTTTTGGGATAGGTCTCGATGATGTATTCAAAAATTGTTTGAGCACTTTTGTAGTCTTTGTTTTTCATACTGATGTTTCCGATCTCAAGGAGTTCAGTTCCTTCCAGGCGATAGCGTTTGTCGAGTGCTTTTGCCTGAATAAATGCCCTGTAGAAGCGTTTTTGCTGGAGGTAAAGCCAGAGCAACAATTCGTTATAAGTTATTTCATTATCATCTTTTTGTACCCTGTCGATGAGTACTTTTTCGAGGGCTTCAAAATCTTCTGGTTTGGAGATTCTATCTTGTAAAGCACTTTTGACAAATTCGATATTACTTCTTTCTACAAGGGCATAGGAGATGTATTCATCGATCATAGCATTTTGTTCGCCCAGCATTTCGTAGACATCGGCCAGTTCGATGGCGAAGGCAGATTTTTCGCGGCCTGCTTTTCGGGCACTAAGGAGCATATTTTTTGCTAAATCGGCTTTATCAAGTCTAATAAAATGCTCGGCTGCCAGGATGGGGGCACGTTCGTTTTTTTTAAATTCTTCGATAATTTCTTCGTAGAGCTTATCGGCTTTTTCTATGCGTCCCTGAATTTCTTGGAGATAAGCCAGGTCAATTCGGTAGGTAGGATTTTCAACTTCCTGCTTAATCTGTCTGTTTACGAGTTTTTCAGCTTCTTTATAATCTTTGAGATAAAGCAAAGTCTGGAAATAATTTTTATAGATAAACGGTATATTTCGGCTATTCCGCGAGGCTTTTTCATAGAGTACTACAGCTTTGTCGTATTCTTGTTGTTGGAAATATTCATCGGCCAACTCCACGTCCTTATCCTGGGCAAAGCTTGGGTAGGTGCTTAATCCTGCGATGAACACCAAAAGAAAAAATAGCCGGGTTTGTTTTAATATTTTTTTCATATACAACTAATCTTCGCACTAAAAATTCGGGGATAATTGCTGAAAATACTCATAAAATTTTGAAAATCAACGTTTTATGGAAAGTAAAAAGCACAATATTTAAGATATTCGCCAATTTTTCTTCAAACTTGTATTGTTAATACTTCATTTTGAGTGATTGGTTTCTAAAATTCGGATTTATTTCCGGATAAAACAAATATGATTTTTTTCGGCTTTATGAGTTTATTCTAAGATATGGATAATTCTGGGAAATAACCAAAAATTAATACACTCTTAACATGAATTATATATATTTAATAAATAAATCATCATAATCATCATGCTGTGGATAATGTTTGATAATTTCGTAATATTCGGATTTAAGAGGTTTTTGCTAAATGAGTTTAGCAGATTAATGGTTTGATTTACACATGGATATTTAAAAAAGCACCCTAGAAGGTTCGGTATTTTGAGGAGGCTTGTTAATTTCCTAAGCGTGGATAAACAGTTGATTTTGGTGGATAAATATGTGTATAAATTGTGGCTTAAAATGAAGTTATGCACATGCTTCGTTTTTATCCACGAAAAGGTTACAGTTATCCACATGCGGTGTGGGTAAAAGGATGATTTATCCACGCTTAAAAAGCACTTATCCACAGCTATTGTAAGTGATTGTGGAAAACTGATTTTTAGATACCCTATGCCAAAGTTGATTTATCCACAAAGAAAGAAAATAAAATGTGGATAAATTCATGGTTTATCCACATTTTTATCCACATTTTGAGAGGAAGGCTTCAAGACATAAAATTTTTTTTGTTGTAGAATAGATGTAATAAAATATGCAAGAATCTATTTTTTCGGAGGGTCAAAATTCAATTACAGCGTTTTGGATGTCCCATCTTTCGCGCAATTTTCCTTCGTTAGGTAGGCTAAAAAACAGGATTTCTTCGGGAGGGGTTCTCTGGGCGTAGTTTGAGCTATCCCAACGCCCATTTTGGTTGCTATCAATGATGACTCGGATGGAATAAGTGCCTGCGGGAAGATAGGCGAATTCAAATTTTTTGACGTTTAGTTTTTCTGCGATCAGATTGTTTTTATCATCAATGAGTTGTAGGACAAAATGCGGGATTTCGGTTTTCACCTCACCACTGATGGTACCGAAGTTGGAGGGGTCTTTTTTAGTAAGTTTTTTATTCAAGAAACCACTACTATCCTGTTGTATGCTCATAAATGCTGTGGAATCGAATAAAAGCTGTATGTTATTCTTGAAGGGAAGTTTTTTATCGATACTTAGTTGTGTAAATTTTGTATCCCATTGATATTCTTGAGTGCTGTCTATTCGGAGTAAAGGGGCAAGGGTAGTGCTGTCTTCATCCAGGATATATTTAATTTTATCAAAATCATAAGAACTTACTGGTTTGCTGAATCGGATTGTGATTTTGAGGTCTTCTTCCAGTTCTTTGCCCGTGGAAGGGTTTACCTCAAAATTGAAGGGAAGGCGGGTAATTTTTTGTTTTTTGCCAGCTTCTTTAAAAAGGATTTTAATGTCTTGCTCGGCACTATTTCCGAGAGAATCAAGCATATATAATAGCGCGGGAATGGTATCAAATACATTTTGTAGGTTATATACGCGGATTTGCTGCCCTTTGCCCACCAGATTGGCAGCGATCAGGTTATTTTGGGTAGAGTCTAAGGTAGTTAGCTCAAAATCAATCAAACCCTTACTGAGATCAATTTCATAGACTTCGCCGAGACTTCCCGATCTTACTTCACTGGGTGGTGTAAAATCTTCTTTGTTGAGTTTGATCACCAGGTCGTGGATATGAGAAAGCGTATCTCCAAAAGTCAAAGTATCGGCTATAAAACCGATACTTTCGTTTTCGGTTTCTTCATAAATTAGGTTTTCTGTATAGTCTTTGATGGCAAAAATTTCATAAGAACCATCCTTGATATTATCAATCTGAAAATAGCCAGCTTCATCGGTGCGTGTAAAATAATAAGGGGTGTGTTTGTCAATACGCAGGGTATCATCTGTTTTGTAAAGAGATACGAGTATTTCTTTCAGGGGCTGATTAGTCAGGGCACTCACTACTTTACCCGATACCCGCATAGAATCAATGTGATTTCCGGTACTAAAAGCCAGCTTGAGTCCTTCTTGTTGGATGGTATCCCAACGTGCCACATTTCCTTCGGTGATGTCTACGATGGCGGCTCTGAAATTCAGACTATAGGTTGTGTTTTCTAAAAGTGGTTTTAGGAAATTGATTTCAATACGTGTTTTGGAGACTTTATGCGTAAAGTCTTTGTTGGGTGGTGTGATGAGTAGTTCCTCATTAAAATCTTTTTCTTTGATCCATTCATTAAATTCGAGGACAATGATATTGCCTTTGTAGTTTAGGCTTTGATGAGGAGGTATGGCTTTGATAACCAGGGGTGGGATGCTATCTTTCGGCCCGCCAGTGGGTGCCATTCGGTTGGCGCAGCGATAAAACAGAGCGTGGTTCACAATAAGTATCAGTACAGCCAACAATAGCAAAGAAGACTTGGGTCTGGAGTTCATAAAAAGCGAGTTTTATGGGCAAAAAACCACAAATAAAAGCTTCTGAGCAAATTTTTAACATAATTTAAATATCCGGGAAAATTTGCTTATTTTTATTTTAATTGATTGAATACCAGATTCTCGAGGTAATCTACAACTTTTATATAATCTTCGTTGTTTTTTACGCGTAACTCAGTAAGAGAAGGAAGATGTTGTGAAAAGTAGATTTGCTGATGTGCCGATTCTAAAATAGTGCTTGAAAGTGCCCTGGCATACGGATAATTGGCGTTTAGCTCCAGCATAATGGCAGCAATGCGGAGGCAAAGAGATTTATAGCTGCGGAAATAATTGAGCTGATTTTCAGCATCTACGCTTTTGGTGTAATAAGCCTTAAGTGATTCTGAAACTACGATTCGGTGAAGTGCCTGCTCATTGATATGCGAAAACGAAGATTCTTTTTGAGCAATATCTGAAATAATACGAATTACGATTTTAAGCTTCTTTTCGGAATCTTCAATGTTATTGGTCTGATAATCAATTTGATATTCTAACCAACTCCAGTACCACGACACCAGATAAACCAATAAGTTGTGTTTATTATCAAAATAGCGATAAATAGATGCTTCTGTGGAGCTGATACTCTTGGCAAGTTTGCCAAAAGTAAAAGCCTCGAAACCCAGCTCATCAATCAGGTTGATACCATCATGGATGATTTTTCGTCCGAGTTTGGTTTGTTCAGGATCTCTTAGATAAATATCTTCGGGTACATTAATTTTAACCGTAGCTACAATTTTCATCTTTGTGTTTATTTTAATAGATCAAAATGCAGATTAAATTTGAAAAATTTAAATATATTAAGCTCAAATATCGATTTTTTCTTTACTTAAAACCACATACTTAAAAGGATGTTTTGACTATTTTATATAATAGTAAGTATATTATTTTCAATAAGATTCATTTAAAAATACAAAAATTATGATACTTGAATCCAATTCTATTCTTAAAGACAATAATCTCAGGATTACGGCTTGTCGGGATCAGGTGCTGCGTATGTTTCTCGGGGTGCAATCCGCTTTGTCGAATGCCGATATTGAGGAAGGTATTGGTAAAGATTTTGACCGGGTGACGATCTATCGGACATTAAAAACCTTTCTGAAGAAGGGCATTATCCACAAAGTCCCGGATGATACTGGCAATTTAAAATACGCTCTTTGTAATGATGATTGTACAGAAATGCAGCACAATCATCAGCATGTACACTTCAAATGTGAGACCTGTGGCTCGACGGTTTGCTTGGATCACGTAAAAATTCCTGAGATCAGCCTTCCACAAGGATATATCTTTGTAGAGTCTAATTTCTTAATCAATGGTGTTTGTGAGCATTGCAATCTCAAAACAAAGAATTATTAAATGGATCATTTATTAGCATCGAGGCAATCTTATTATTCATCGGCGGTTATTTTAATTATCTTAATGCATATAGCCGGTTTTCTGGGCTTACAATCATCGTTTACGCGCCCCTGGTTTGAAAGCCTTGTTCCTTTTAATTTGTTGGTTTGTGGATTTTTGATACTTGTTTTTCAACAGGAAATAAATGCAAGATTTGTGTGGGTAGCGATGCTTATTATTCTACTTGGATTTACGATAGAGTGTATAGGCGTAAAAACGAAAGTAATTTTTGGGGATTATTATTATCAGACTGCCCTGGGTTGGAAGTTTTTTGAAGTGCCGATCATTATTGGATTAAATTGGTTTGTATTAGTGAGTAGCACAGCCCTGATTGGGGATCGACTTAGTCGACATTTGGGTTCGAAGGTATTGCTGGGAGCCGTGCTGATGGTTGGGATGGATATATTGATAGAGCCGGTGGCTATTCGGCATCATTTCTGGGCTTGGAGTCAGGCCGAAGTACCATTACAAAATTATTTGGCTTGGTTTATTATTTCTATAGGTATGTTATTGATCTATCATTTGGCAGATTTCGACAAGGAAAATAAAATAGCTTTACCCATTTTTCTTGCTCAGGCAGGATTTTTCTTGGCACATAATCTAACGTATTTATAAATTCGCCTACCTTTTTAAAACATTCTATTTTAACCTTGTGTTACCTAAGGGACATCTATTTTGATGTTGATCAAAATTTGTGGAATAATTTTCTTTGAGATGCCTCTATATCATCAAAAAAGACGTATTGTTCTACAACATTAAATCTTGATATTTTATGACCGTTTATTCAATTAAAGATTTAGAGCATTTATCAGGTATAAAGGCTCACACGTTGAGGATTTGGGAGCAGCGGTATAAACTGGTCACTCCTAAACGCACCGATACCAATATACGCTTTTACGATGATCAGGATTTGAAATTGATTCTGAACGTCTCTCTGCTTAAAGAGAATGGTTTTAAGATTTCTAAAATTGCCGAAATGTCGGAAAACGACCTCAGGCAAAAAGTCATTAAAATTACCGAACAAAGTTCAAGGTTTCCCGACCAGATCCAAGCACTAACTCTGGCAATGATTGACCTGGACGAGGATCGCTTTGAGAAGATCATCTCAACCAATACCCTTCAAATCGGCTTTGAAAATACGATGATCAATATTATTTACCCTTTTTTGGTCAAAATAGGGTTTTTGTGGCAAACTGGGGCTATCAACCCTGCCCAAGAGCATTTTATCAGCCATCTGATCCGGCAAAAAATCATTGTGGCTATTGACGGTCAGGTGGTCAATCCTGATAAAAGTGCTTCCAAATATTTGCTTTATCTTCCAGAGGGAGAGCTTCATGAACTTTCATTGCTATTTTGCAGCTATATCATTAAATCAAGAAATCACAAAGTGATTTATTTGGGTCAGAGCCTTCCCATGCAGGATCTTCAGGAAGCTGTCAAAATTCATAAACCCGAAAACATCATTACCATCATTACTTCTACACCTGGTCAGGATTTGATTCAGGAGTATATTGATCGTCTCTCGACTAAATTTCCACAGGCAAAAATTTTACTGAGCGGATACCAGATTATTGGTCAGGATATTACCTTACCTGATAATGGGGTGATCTTCAACAAAATTGAGGATTTGATTCGTTTTGTGGAAGAAAATGCTTAACTGTTATGAAGAAGCGGAATAACTCATGGTGTTATTCCGCTTCTAATTCCCAAGACTCCTCTTCTTCATGGATAATGTCCAAAAATCCTTCTACAAATTCAAGAATATCTTCCAGATCCGTTTTCCCCATTAATCCTCTACTTTGATAAACTGCCAGACGATTAGACTTGCTTTCTATACTTAGATGAAGCTCGTGTTTTTTGTCCAGTAAGGCAATTAAAGTAGGGCTAAAAAAACTATGGATGGCTGCTAGGTTTTCACCGTGTAATAAATATTTTTCTGAAAAAGTGGGGTACTCTTCAAAATCAATGTCTTCATAACCCACACTTTGCAATAATTTATGCATCAGGTCTTCACTTGTCAGAGTGAAATCAGGGATAGGTACCTCTAAAACCGTAATCAGTAAAACAGACATTTTAAAGCTCTGCTCACTGATTCTGATTCCTTTGGATAAAAATAAATCTGAAAACTCGAGACAACTGGATTTGTAAAATTTCATAAACTGATTTTCCCGATACCTGATCTCATATCCACGTGCAAAGGAAAAATCCTCAAAAACAACCCCATCATAGGTCAGATTAGTCCTAAGTTGTGTATTGTTGACGGCTGCAACAGCACGTAGGTCTATTTGTCTTTCATCCAGTTCATCCAAATCAACTTTGTAAATACTTTTGTTTTTCTTAGGAAGCCGAAGCGTAGCCAAGGGATGCCTCGAGACAGGTAGGTGATATTTAAGCCCCTGGATTTCCATTTTACCATCGTCCAAGCGGTTAGACCTGGCAAAATAATACATAAGCTCAAGAAAACTATGATCTACAACCTTAGCTCCGGAAAGATCAATAATGATTCGTTCGGTGTCTAAAGCTTCGTTCAAGTGTTTTTTAATCTGGAGATAGTTGCTTGCCAAAGCAGCTCCCTGGATATTTATCTTGGATTTTAGGCTTCCTTTTCGGTATACACTGACCGATGTTCTGAAAAGGTTTTTGACAGGGCTTCCAAGTATCAGATAAATCCCGAAAGTAATCATAATGCCTGCTATCAGCCCTGGTAAAATTCCTAAAATAAGGGTAAAAATAATGGTTGACAAAAAAATAACGATTTGATCCAAACCAATTTCTCGAATACTTCGAAATAATTTGGGAGAATTAAATTTGTAAGTAATATATATGATGATCGTAGTCAGGGTCACTATCGGGATATAACTCAGCAAAATCAGCCCGAAAACCGTAAATAGCAAAATATAAAACCCCTGAATTAATTCAGGCCATCTCGATTTGGAGTTGTAATTGATATTGGCAAGGCTATTCTCCATCGTGACCACCATAGGAAGCCCTCCCAACAAACCACATAAGATATTTCCTACTCCCAGGGTGATAATTTCCCAGTTTGTACTGGATTGTGGAATTTTACGATCCAATGCTTCAATGGATTTGATGTTGACCATACTCTCGAGGATACCTACCAAAGCAATCGTCAGCGCGTAAAAAATAGACGTGGATGTTTGAATGAGTGAAAAATCAGGGAAAATAAATACCCGGCTCAACTCTTTAGGGTAGCTTAAGGCCTGGTTTTGAAAAAAACTACTCTGCGGATGTACATAGATCATAGCAAGCACTCCCAACAAGGAAACCAGAAATATACGCGGAAGAAATCGGTCAAATTCGTCGAGAGAAGGTATCAAAAGGATAACCAATGAAATAACACCAAAAATAGCTACATTGGGATGAATCATAAAAAAAATACTATTGGGAATCTCCAAAATGAGCGCAAGAATATTTTTACCCAAAGGTTCAACACCAAATAGCAGATGAATTTCTTTGATAAATACCATTATCCCTAAGGCAGCTATCAAACCGTATACTACGGTATCTGATATAATCACAAACCGAGTACCCAGGCGCAATAAACCAATCAAAACTTGTATCACACCCGCTAGTACAATAGTAGCCAGGGTATACTTGATCCCTGTTTCGGGAAATACACTGAGATTACCCACAGCCAAAAAAAGAATAGGAATCATGCTGATACTCGGCCCTTTGATCGCTAAAATAGCATTGCTAAAAATACCGATCACTATGCCTCCAATAATGGCCGTAATCAAACCCGAAGCAGCCGGAAAACCACTCGCAATAGCAATAGCAATACTTACCGGCAGAGCAATCACAAATACACCAAACCCTGAGATCAACTCAGAATAATAGTGATTTTTAAGATAATACAATTCTTGCTGAAAAATGCTTAATTTCTTCGATAAATTCATAAACTCATAAGATAAAATACTAAAAATTTGGTGTGATTATCTTTACGTTTTCTCTACAAATATGGTGAAATATACTCAAATATTTTGTTTCTTCCAATTGGATATCAAACTCTTGTTCTTTTTTCAGAAGAATTCTGTAATTTAAACCCGGATTATAATGATGGGTTTGATTTTCTTGATTGATGAACCTAATTATGAATAATTTATTATTTTATACTCAAACCGAAGTGGTTTTCCGAGATTTTAGCTTTTAAATCATTAATAATCAAGCTAATCAATCAAGAAAATCAGGCAAATCACTTCAATCTGGGTATAAATTCAGGAAAACCACTTTAGTTTGAATATTAGATTAGATTATATCCCGAAATTAAAACTTACAAAGACATGATTCTTATTGCTGACAGCGGATCTACCAAAACAGACTGGAGACTGATTAATAAAGAGCAACAAGTAGTTCAACTGGCTACCAATGGACTGAATCCCTATTATCAGGATGAACAAAGTATGGAAGATACCATTCAAAAACAACTTAGCCCACATATTCCGGCTGAAATAACCGAAATTTATTTTTATGGATCCGGATGCTCCGTAGAATCTAATTGTAAAAAAGTAGAATCTGTATTGCATCAGGCATTTCCTCAAGCAAAAATAGCCATAACCCATGATTTGTTGGCGGCTGCACGCGCCTTGTGCGGAAGAACTCCGGGAATTGTATGCATCCTGGGTACCGGCTCTAATGCTTGTATGTATGACGGCTCAATAATCACCAGCGAAGATTCCAATCTGGGTTTTATTCTAGGAGATGAAGGAAGCGGAGGGCATTTGGGTAAAGAACTGCTGCGAGGCTTTTTTCATAAAGAAATGCCTGACTATCTTCGGGATAAATTCATGAAAGCTTATCCGGTAAACCGAGCTGAAGTACTGGAAAATGTCTACAAAAAACCACTCGCAAACCGATATATGGCTTCTTTTACTCGGTTTTTATTTCATAACCAAAGAGAAAATTATTGCTACCAACTGATTTATCGCTGTTTTGCCGAATTTTTAGATAAATATGTCTTAAAAATGCCCAATTATTCTCAATATAAAATTCATTTTACGGGGTCAATTGCCTATTATTACAGCAATATCCTTCAACAAGTACTGCTCGATAAAAATTTGGTCATGGGTAATATCCAAGAAACTCCCATCGCTGGACTCACACTGTACCACATGCCCGAAGAATGGAGTAAATAATTAAAATAATTAAAATAATTAAAATAATTAAAATAATTAAAATAATTAAAATAATTAAAATAATTAAAATAATTAAAATAATTAAAATAATTAAAATAATTAAAATAATTAAAATAATTAAAATAATTAA
>JANRIC010000231.1:0-6380 GCA_033765345.1 Microscillaceae bacterium | reverse complement strand
ACATTAGGGCTACTCAACAAATAATCCGAATACAAATCCATTAATTCTGGTGATTTCATCCTTTTTTAAATTTTTTCCCTAATTTAAACACAACTGTATTTTTTTACAAATTTCCAAATTCTTCAACTGCGTAATGTCAGTGAATAATTCAATAAATGTAAAAAAGAATGATGCTTTAAACCTATGTTGTGTGATTTGCCCTCTTTTAGAAAGAACCGACATTGAGGTAAATATAGATAACAACGCCCCAGGCTGTAACTCTCCAGAGGATATCGATACCACTTGTCCCTGCAATGCGCCTCCTGTGGCACTATGCAAAGACACTACTATTTACTTGGGTGCAAACGGACAGGCTGCACTCAGCCCAGACCAAATAGACAATGGCAGCAGCGATGATAAGGAGATTGTCAAAAAAACCATCAGCAAAAGCAGTTTTACTTGTGAAAATTTAGGGGAAAACGCAATTACATTGACCGTAGAGGATGCACAAGGCTTACAAGATTTTTGCACGGCAAAGGTAACCGTCAAAGATACGATAAGCCCTATTATTCAAAATTGCCCCAAAGACACGACACTTGCCCTAGGTGGCAGCTGTCAGATCAACTTACCGGATTTTAGAGATAAATTATCTGTAAATGAGGCAGACTTAGATACGATTATTCAAACTCCTTCTGCTGATACAATACTCAGCGGTTCGGGCACTTCGGTAAATGTTTCATTGATTGCCCGAGATAAGAGCGGAAATACGGACACCTGTACTTTTAAGGTTACCCTAAAAGATTCCTCTGCACCAAGTATTACTTGCCCCCAAAACCAAACCCTGGAAATACGAAGCCTGCAAGATTTGAAAGTACCTGATTTTCGGGCTTTGGCTACCAATGTAAAAGATAACTGCGACCCTAAACCGATCATTAGCCAAATACCTGCTCCAGGTGACATTTTGCCTAAGTTGGATTCTATGTATACCATTACCCTGATCGTAAAAGATAACATGGAGACTTCGGCCAGTTGCCCATTTAAATTAACTCTTATAGACAAAATCCCTCCTACCATTCAATGCCCTCCAAGTGCTATGGCTTTAAATCTAAGCTCCCAATGCGATACTATCTTACCTGACTATAGAAAACAAATATCCATAAGTGGAGCAGATACGATTATTCAAGACCCTCCTCCAGGAACGCCATTAAGCGGCGCAGGAACCAAAGAAACTATTCGCATTACTGCCGAAGCCAACAATGGAACGGTAAGTAGCTGTGATTTTACCGTAACTCTAAAAGACGTTACCCCTCCGCAAATTGCTTGCCCCAGCACAACACAGGTTTTGGAGTTAAAGAATAATACCGGTGTAGAAGTGCCTGATTATTCCAATTTAGTCAGTGATGCCTGCGATACCAAACCCGAATTCAGCCAAACACCCCCCTTTGGGACGCTGCTTACGAATCCCAATCAAGTTTATCAGATTACCCTTAAGGCAAAAGATTCAAGCGGCAACGAATCACAAACTTGTCAGTTTAATATCAGCCTTGTAGATAAAAGACCACCCGTAGTTACTTGTCCTGATGCTGATACTGTGTTGAATTTGGATGAAAACTGTAGCGCAAAACTGCTTGATTTCAGAAAACTAATAAAATCCGATAAAGTACTTGATTTTGAACAAAATCCACCACCAGGGCATACCTTGCAAGGGCATAATACCATACAAAATGTGCTACTGACTGCTCTCGACGGCTTAGGAGGGACTATTACTTGTACCGTTCAGGTAACCCTAAAAGATACCATTCCTCCTCAAAATATTCTTTGTCCTACTACCCCTCAAACCCTAAAGTCCAACCAAAACGGACAGTTTATAGTGCCTGACTATCGGAATTTAGCCCAGTTCAGCGATAATTGCGATACAGATTTATTGCTCAAACAAAATCCAGACTCAGGCACGGTACTTACCGGGGCAAATACCAGCCATACCATCACGATAGAAGCCCAGGATGATGCCGGAAAAAACAATACTTGTAGTTTTACGCTAACTTTGATTGAGGACATTCCACTCATCGTCCAATGCCCCGAAGATCAATTATTTGCCCTGGATAAAAACTGCCAATTTATTTTGCCTAATTTCAGCGATTTGCTCAGTGTCAATCAACCCGATGTAGACATCAGCCAAAGCCCGGGTGAAGGTACTGTACTGAGCGGCGTAGGAACTGTCAGAACCATCACCCTGACCGCCACCAAAAACGGCAAAAGTAGTTCCTGTACCTTTAAAGTCAAACTCAGTGACGAAACCTCTCCGGTGATCACCTGCCCGACCGACCGCCGCTTGAAGCTTGACCCGGCCGACAAACTTAGACTGCCTGATTATCGCAAACTGGCTGTCGTTTCGGACAATTGCGACCCTGCACCAAAAATTAGCCAAAGCCCTTCTCCAGGCACATTGTTGAGCAGCTTGGGGTCAAGCCAAGAAATCAAACTAACAGCCAAAGACAAAAGCGAAAATACAGGGAGTTGCTCCTTTAAGTTGGATTTGTCCAAACTGATCTTTGATGCAGATTCGGGTACTGCCTCTACAGATGAAATCATCAATCTGCCTGTGCGGGTAAAGAACTTTAGAGACGTGGCCGGATACCAATTCCAAATAGAATTTGCCCCCGAAAAGGCAGAATTTATTGAAATCAACAACATTCATCCGACATTCTTCGGTACATTCGGTACAGTAAGCTACGAAGTGCTATCCGATGGGCTGATACGCCTGGCCTGGTTTGATTTCTCGAGCAGAAAATTAGCCGATAGCACCGTTATATTTTCCATCCGCCTCAGAATACAAGCTCAGGAAGAAGGTAATTTTCCTGTCAAAATCACCCAAACCCTTGCCTCAGACGTGCTGGGGCAGGAAATCCTTTCTACGGGTTTGGAAGGGATCATTACAGTAATCAATCGGGTAAGTCTGAGCGGAAGGGTACTCACCGAAGATCAACTTCAGGTAAACAAAGTCTTGTTCACTTTATCAGGCAATGGGAGCAGCATTCCATTCACCACCGGAGTGGATGGAAAATACAAGTTTGAGGAAGTACGCTCCGGCAAAGACTACATACTTAGCCCCAGCAAAGAAGGAAACCCAGACAATGGCGTGGATGTAAGAGACCTGGTACTCATCAACCGCCATTATTCGGGAATCACCTTATTGAACTCACCTTATAAAATCCTGGCAGCAGATGCAGACCTTAATAGAGAAGTCAACGCACTGGATACCGACAAACTCAGAGACCTGGTAATCCACAGAATCAATACCCTGCCCAAAAGCTGGCGTTTTGTGCCGCAGGCGTTTAGCTTTGGCAATCCGGCAAACCCTTTTGTGAGTCCAGTTCCCGAAACCATCCAGTGGAGCAATCTTCGCGAAGATAAAACAGACATTCATTTTGTGGGTATCAAAATGGGCGATGTCACTTACGACAGGGATGTGACCAAAAACAACGCCAAGGTGCTACTAGCCTATCAGCCCAAAACGACTCAAGGCGAAGTCACCTTTATTTTTACAGCACAAGAGGGATACGAACAAATCATAGGCTGGCAAGGCACGCTGAAGTTTGACCCCGAGACATTCATTTTTGATCGTATTGAGTCTAGTAGCTTGGCCTTTGGGGCAGAGAACATCGCCCAGGAGTATCTTAGTCGGGGTTATATTCCCTTTTTATATATGCACGCAGAAGGAGCAGCCGAAACCTTCGCGCCCGGCACAACACTCTTTAGCCTGAGCTTCAAGGTCAAAAAACCCCTGCACCAAACTGCGCTTCTGGAGCTTAACTCCGACATAACTCCCTTGCTGATGTACAACGAAAAGTCCACCCAAAGCCTGGAAATAGCACTTCATCCCTTGGAAGCCGAAACAAATACCGGGGAAATCAAAATTTACCCCAACCCCGGAGCGCAGTTTATCTTGGAGGGAATAGACCAACTAGGCCATACACTAGCACTAAAACTTACCGACATGCTCGGCAAAACCCAGGGACAATGGACAAGCAGCCTCAGCAGCGGAACAAGCCAACTAGAGCTTGACCTTCGAGCTTATCCTCAAGGCACGTATTATCTAGAGATTAAAGGCGAAAGCGGAGAGACTTTCAGGCAGAAGATCATTATTTCAAAATAAAAGCAATAACGCTTAAGTCGGAATTTTATTATAAAAAAAATGTTAAAATTGTTGTGTAGATGTAAGAAATTTTGTTTTTTGTAGGAAATTGAAAAAAGAATAAACTTAAGACACGAATGACTTTGGGAAATAATTCGGGTAATCAAATTAATAATCTTCTTGTTAAACTTGAAAATGTTGAGGAGAATATTAGAAATTTAAATACTGAGACTGAAAACTTGGAACGTGAATATCAAAAAGAAAAGCAGAATTTTAAAAATACCATTGATGATTTAACTAATAACTTAAATAATGTCAATGCTGCAAAAGATCAATTAGAACGAGAACTAGATGGTATTAAGACAACAAAAGATCAATTAGAACAAGAACTAGGTGGTATTAAGACCGCAAAAGATCAATTAGAACAAGAACTAGGTGGTATTAAGACTGCAAAAGATCATCTGGAACAAGAGCTAGGTAGTGTTAAGACTGCAAAAGATCAATTAGAACAAGAACTAGATGGTATTAAGACAACAAAAGATCAATTAGAACAAGAACTAGGTGGTATTAAGACAACAAAAGATCAATTAGAACAAGAATTAAGTAGTGTTAAGACTGCAAAAGATCAATTAGAACAAGAATTAAGTAGTGTTAAGACTGCAAAAGATCAATTAGAACAAGAACTAGGTGGTATTAAGGCTGCAAAAGATCAATTAGAACAAGAATTAAGTAGTGTTAAGACTGCAAAAGATCAATTAGAACAAGAACTAGGTGATATTAAAAGAGAATTAGAAGATTTACATAAACTTCCGGTAGTGTATGTAAGCAAGCAAATTTTTACTTTCTTTTCAAATTTTAAGCAAGATATTATAGTCCAATGCATAAAAAAGTTAAAGGCTTTTTTTACAAATCGGTATGCAATAACACTGATTCCAGTTCCAATAATATTATACTTTGTAGTTTGCAGTTATACAGATTTTTGTAATTCTCAATCTATCCCTGACAAATTTTGCTTTGAGGGGCGTGATGTACGTTTTATTGAACTAAAAGTATATCTTGTTGTAGAAACTAGTGGAGATACTGTAAAATTCAATATAAATAAGCAAGGACATTATAAGGTTAACTATTATGCTAAAAAGCATGATATGATTACTGTCTATTTTGAAAATAGTAAAGGTCAACAATATCTACCTCTAAAATACAAAACAGCAGCTATTAATACTTGCATAATACTCCCATTTACAAATTTAATTAAAATTAAAAAATGAAAAAATACTTGATCTTTTTATTATTTTTTGTTACATATCCAAGCTTTGTTTTTTCTCAAAGTTTCGAATTAAAGGTAAAACTTTATATTGGCAATAAAAATGAATATATAACCGAACAACAATTGAAAAATTATGAATTTTATCTGCTTTATAGTCCGGAAAATAGAGCGTATTTTAAGGATGGAAATTTTATTTTTGATTTATCTAAAAAAGAATTTCAGGCAGGTCAGGAAATTAAAATATACTTTAACTCCAAAGATTATACATTGAAAAATTCTGAAAATACTTATATAATATATAAAATTAAAAGAAATAATAATAATATTGATATAGAACTCACAGAAATCTTATCAGAAAATGATATTAAATCTAATGCAAAAGAGGTTGTCATGCATTTTTTTGACTTAATTAAGTATATCACAAGTGCTTCTTTACCTCCTTATGAACGTAAAAATGCTTGCGAGGAAGCTAAAAGGTTATTTAAATCTCCTGATATTAGTAAAATAGAACTTTACAAGTATTTTATCTGCAAGTCAGAAGATACTTGTAATAATGACTGTTTCATTCTGTTTGACCCAACAGTAACAGTATATTTAGATAATTTATTTGATAATGCGCCAATAAAATGGGATTTTGAGATTCTTAAAACTGAGTATGATAAAGAGACAGATAAAGTAATAATATATTTCAGGCAGAAATACCAAAAACAAAAATCAGATATTAAGACTTATGAAGACTTTACTATCAAAACAGTTGAGATATATGTAGCCCAAGATGAAGTAGGTGATATAAAAAAAGAGCTAGGTGTGATAAGAGTAATTATAGCTTCTCTTTGTCAAAAGACTATAGAAAGATTCATTAGAACTTGTTGGGAAATTTAATTTTGCATTATTGATTAATTCTTTGCAACATGATGGTAGTATTTGCCAATAATAACCAAGATACAGAAGATTCTATGTTTCTTTCATAATCTTTGGTTATTCTCCGAAAGAAATTAG
>JANRIC010000230.1:0-13905 GCA_033765345.1 Microscillaceae bacterium | reverse complement strand
CTAATTTCTTTCGGAGAATAACCAAAGATTATGAAAGAAACATAGAATCTTCTGTATCTTGGTTATTATTGGCAAATACTACCATCATGTTGCAAAGAATTAATCAATAATGCAAAATTAAATTTCCCAACAAGTTCTTAGTGTACGATTTATATAAAATTGTATCGCAATGAAATTCCCTGGACTGGATGGTTTGCGTGAACGAAGATTTAGAGATCATTCATACAACATCATAGAGAATGACCAATCAATGACCGGAAACACCTACAGAGCAAACAGCGAATAGAAACCCACTGATATTTAAAAAATGAACATAGCAGCCCTTTACCAAGCCATTTTAGATAAAAAGCTGTACCATACGATCAGCACACAAAGCAAAAACGGCAAAACTTACCTCAAATTTAAAAGACATTTGAACACATTTACCTTTATCTGCGCCCCTTCCAAAACCGAAGAAGGCGAATGGGAATATACCTTGCTCAAAGACCAAGAAAAAGCCCGACTAGGAACACTCCGGGCGATGTGGGCAGATTATCAGGAGAGTTTGGGGAAATCCTAAAAAACACTTTTATTTGCTGTACACCAAATTATCCAAGTCGCCGTGCGCTGTGTCTTCACAGCCCACGGCGATTTGTTATTGGAGCATTACATCTTTAATACTGCTAGGTTATTAATGGTTTTTGTCTGTGGGACAATTTTTCACACAATTACCTTGATAATCAATAAAAAATAAATTTGTACCGAGGACTACTTTGGCTTTTCCGTCTATGAAGCCTTCATCAAACACCTTATCATATATAGCCGGAATGACTGTATGCCCAGAACGATTGATAAATCCCCACTTTCCTCCCGTTTTTACGGCAGCTAACCCTTCCATAAAATCTTCTGCCATTTCATATTGAAAAGGGATCACTCTTTGCCCTTGTGTATCAATAAAACCCAAACCTTCTAGCGGGGTTTCTACTCTTGCCAGCCCTTCGTGAAAAGAAAAAGCACTCGAGTAACCCAGTGAGATTACGATTTGCCCTTTAGTGTTGATATAACCCCAACCTTGACCTGCTATGGCTACGGCAGCCAAACCTTCGCTAAAATCCAGTGCGTAATGATAGATCATTGGAGTAATCGGATTGCCCTGATTGTCCAAAAATCCAATAACGTTTCCTTTTGTGACTTTATAAATCCCATACTGTTGTTCCTGGATGATGTTGTAGAGCGTTGGAATAATTATTTTCCCCTGTTTGTCGATCAATCCGATTTTATGATGCAGCACAACGGCAGCGCGTCCTTTTGCAAAGTCTTCTACCCTTTCATACAACAAAGGGATTTGAATTTGCCCTTGTCGGTTCACAAAACCTTCCTTTTTGTTCAGCCGCACCCTTGCCAAGCCTTCTTCGAATTCATATACCTCATCATAGATTAAGGGAACGATTTCGATCCCTTTTGGATTGATGAAGCCTTGTCTCCCGTCAAGCTCTACCTTGGCCAAACCTTTGATAAAGTGCCCGGCATCGTCGTATTGATAATTAATCACCAGGTCTTGATTTTCATTTACATATCCGTATTTATCATTTTTTGAAGCCAAAAAAGGTCCTTCTACAAGTAAATGATAATCTGGAGGAGTAAAGAAATCAGTGTTTGAATGTCTTTTATGAGGTGCAAAAGCTTGCCCAAAATAAATACAGCACCAGATAGTGACTCCCATCACAAAAAGGCTTACCAGGCTAATGATTCCGTGCCCTCTATCTTTGCGACTCATGAGAAATTCTATGGGAGAGTTAAATTTGTTTTTTTTAACAGTTTGGGTTTGTGGCGAAGAAATACGTACTGGGTTTTGATATTTTTTGTCATCCAATTGAAAATTCCCAAGTGCCCTGACCCATTCCTCGGCAGAGGGGCGATCTTCGGGATGTTGAATACTTTTTTTGTCTAAAGCTCTTAAGAACAAATTTTGTAAGGAAGGGGAAAGCGATTTAAAATTTTGGTGAGGTTTGGGGATGATTTGAAAGTTACGGGCATTTTTACCGACTGGCAATAAACCAGCTTTAATTTTTTGTTCCTGAGTTACGCATGTTTCATAAGGTTTTTTGGGTGTACCTGTAAAGGGATGTAATCCGAAAAGCACTTTGTAAAAAACCACAGCCATAGAAAAACTATCCCAATATACAGGGATAACATCTTTGTGTAGATCAAGATTTTGAATCTCAGCAGGGCTATATTCTGTGCTAAGTTTGTCGGCTGCAAAGAGTAATTTATCTTCTTGAAAAATTTCTATGGAGTCCAGATCAATCAAAGAAATCTGCCCTTTGAGGCTAATTTTGATGTTTTCAGGCTTGATGTCGACTAAAACATACTGCCCGGTTTTGTGGAGCGTATGGATCGCTGAGGCAATATTCAAACAAACTTTAGCGCGCTGATAGATTCCCTGTTTGCTTTCGCGAGCGTAATAAATTTTCCAGCATTCATCCAGTTTGTTGGATTCTTTGAGTACGCAGAGAGAGGTAAGGTCAATTTCACCGGGGGCTTTGGGCATCAAAAAACCGACAAACTCCTGATCGTCATAAATCAAGTCTTCGGGCCAGATCAGTGCCAGATCATCCTCCAAATAAGGCACATTTTGAATCATATAATTGATTTTAAACTTTCTCTTTTTGGAGCGTTCTCGAGGGTGATAGATTTTGACGACGTGGTATCGGAGATGATCAGGTTGAAGGATTTGATAGACATTGCCTTGTCCACCCTGACCCAATGGAATTTCATGAATAAAAATTTCTTCTTGATGAGAGTTAAATAATTGCATATTGTAAATTTGGTTTGTGGTAAAACCAAAGACTCAGTAATATTAAAAAAAGAATGTGTTACAACTTGTCCCATCTAAGATCACACGATGGAATTTAGCTGTTTGAGTGAATAAATATACGAAAAATTAGCTGGGTAAGCATAGCTTTTTGTGTATTATTTTTTTGCTGTTCGAATCAGAAATTTATCCAAATTAAAGTGACGAGTCTGATTATAAAAGATTTTTTTCCTGGCATTAGGAAAACCACCTTGGTTTGAGTGAAAATTGACAGAAGACGCAGTGTTTCTTATGAAGTTGATTTCTTCTTTTTTTTCAAAATCTTATTAAAATCTGCAGTCAAAGTCAGAAAATTTCTGCCGGCACCTATATAATAAGTGCCTCTCGCATAAGAAAACTCAAAAGCCTTTACCTTGAGTAAAAACCCAAAGGATACGCCTCGCAAACCACCAAGTCCGTTTGTCTTCATTTCTCTGTTAATCAAATGGTTATAACCCAAGTTGATTTGAAAACCCTTGGCTAGGATCAGTTCTCCGCCCAACACCACGTGGCGCGCTAGTTTGTCAAAAAATTTCTTTTCCTCCACAATGGGGTCTCCATTAATATCGAGTTGGGTGTTTAATGCTGGGTCAAGATATACAATATCAAACTGATACAAATGATGAAGTGTCACTGAGAAGCGAAAAGGCATATATTTGGGTTTGAATGAAGTACCCAGTTGTACGTCAAATGGCAAATTGGTACGGGTATCCGGATTAAAACGGGAGATCGGAAAACCTAGATTTTTAATCGCCAATCCCAGCGTAAAATCTTGCACCGGATGCTGAAAACTCGCCCCTAAATCTACCGCCAACGCTGCTGCGCTATAAGCCTCAATCTGCGAACCCAAGACCTTGAGACTTGCCCCAAAGTGAAAATTATCCTGCGCCAAGGCATAGGTTGCCTGCACGGCATAATCACTGGCATTAAAAGTACCTTGTGGTGTTCCGGAGGCTGTGGTACGCTCCAAAGTGCCATAGTTAAGTGCCTGAACGCCAAAAGCTAGGTTGCCTATTTTTTTAAAAGGCTGTACATACGTCACGGTGAATTGATTGATATTTGCCTGCCAATTGGTAAAGCTGAATGAGCCTTTTTTTGCTGCTTCTTCATAGAGCATTGCCGGATTTTGCAAAAACATATTCACGCCTTCCTTGCCCAGTGATACATTGACTCCTCCAACTCCGGCCAAATGAGCATGGGAAGGTATCCGTAAAAATTCGAAGGTCTGCCTCCCTCCTACCTGTGCTTGTAATGCAAACTGACAAAAAATCAAAAAAATCAGAATTCGGTATTTTACAGTCATATAAACATGAAATTATGCAAATTTTACCCCTCCAAAATTCAAAGTATAATCCCTTTGCATCCTATCAACAAAACTAGGCAAAATTCTCAGAAAAATTCTTCTTGTAAAACTTTGAATTTAAAGAAACGTATACTTACTTTGAATTACAAAGCACTTTTTATCAAAACAAAATGATGAAAAATCCGGAGAATCATTTACAAACCCTGAGTGAGATTCGCAATTTGATGGAGCGGTCTTCTAGGTTTATTTCCCTCAGTGGCTTATCAGGGGTATCAGCGGGGATTTTTGCGCTTTTTGGGGCGGCGGCTGCTTATCAATATTTGGGGGTCGGTCTGTTTTCAGAAGCTCCTTATTATACGGGGGCTTTGCATCAGGATGGGAGTCTGAACTGGGATTTTATGCAATTTTTCCTGCTAGATGCTATGTTGGTGTTGGTGCTTTCTATTTCGTTGGGGGTTTATTTCACCACGCACAAGGCCAGACGACAGGGACAAACGATTTGGGACAAAACATCAGCTCGTTTGGTGTATAATCTTTTGATTCCATTGGGGACTGGAGGCATTTTCTGCTTGATTTTATTGTATCATAACGAGATTCATTTGTTGGCTCCAGTTACGCTGATTTTTTATGGATTGGCTTTGTTGAATGCCAGCAAATACACCCTAGACGACATTCGGTACTTGGGTATTACAGAAATAATTTTGGGGCTGATTGCCTCTTTATGGGTAGGTTATGGGCTATTGTTCTGGAGCATCGGTTTTGGAATATTGCATATATTCTATGGAATGGTTATGTATTTCAAATACGAGCGTTAAATTCATGAAAAAGGGCATTGAGCAAAATAAAAGCATCATTGAAGGTCTCGACGAAGCCTTTAACCATAAAAACCGCGTAGGCATTATGGCTATTTTGGTCGTCAATGACTGGGTCGAGTTCAATACACTCAAGCAATTATTGAATCTGGAAGACGGTACTCTGGCCAGCCATTTAAAAGCTTTTGAAAAACTAGCATACATCGAGTATAAAAAAGAATTCATTGGACGGAAACCAAGAACAAGCTATCGCTACACCGATAGAGGTAAAACAGCCTTTAACAACCATTTAAATGCTCTGGAGGAACTGATCAACAGTCGAAAAATTTATTTGGACTCGTAACTGAGCAGTGCCTACAATAAAAAGTTAAGAGGTTTTTATGGGATATTGCACTACGAGTTGGGTAAAAACATATGAATAAACTTTGAATTTCAAAGTTCTTTATAAAAATGGAAATTCCTGACTAAAAAAACAAAGATTTACCTATGCTATGTGTGGATGAGTACAAATGATAATAAAATTTAAAATCGGCTATGCATTTACTTTGTTTTTCAAAGTACTTTAATTAAAATTAATTATTCACCTTAAAATTTATAAGATATGAACGATTCAAAAACAAAATTCTGGATTTTGATGCTTTTGGTAACGGTTTACAACTTTTTTTTCTGGGGCGAAAAATTAGGTTTAAATCTTTTTTTATTTTCAGGGATGCTATTGGGGGCTTTGTATTATTTTTATCCTGGTAGTTGGGAGGTAAAACACGTGAAGGTTTCTTTTGCATTTACCTTAATAGCTATGTTTATGGTTTTGATTTACAATTCGTTGATTGCCAAAATTGCCTTATTTGGTTCTTTGGCGGTTACTGTTGCTGTATTTCAGGAGCGTCGCCTACAATCATTGATGTTTGCGGTAGCGTATTCAGGACTGGGCTTATTGTACAGTTTGTGGAAAATGGTGACTGTTCCGCTTGAGATTCCTGAAAAATTGCCTACACAGATTTTCCCTTTTAAAAAGGCCTGGCGCAGGGCAAAACTGACGGTAATTCCTGTATTTACGTTTGGGATATTTTTTCTCATACTCGAGGAAGCCAATCCGGTATTGGATAAAATCAGCTTTAAGGTCAAAATGTTTTTTATTGAAAACACCCTAACCCTGGCACAATTGGTTTATGTACACTTTTCGGTGGTCAAATTCTTTTTTCTTTTATTTGGCATTTGGTTGGTTTCAGCTTGTTTGTACCGCCGTCCTTTGGGATTCTTGGTTCATCTTGAAAAAAGCAAAAGCGAACAAATCCAACGCAAAAGGCTCAACTATAAGAAATTAGGTCTTTCCATCAGCATGATTGCGCTAAAAAACGAGTACTCCATGGCACTTGTCATGCTGGTGCTGGTAAATGCCTTGTTGGTGGTGGTCAATATGATAGACATCAGTTGGTTATGGTTTGGGTTTGAATATGGCAAAGTAGATAACTTTAAAGATTTGGTACACAAAGGCACACACATGCTCATTTTGAGCATATTGTTATCTATGGGAATTCTCCTATATTTTTTTAGAAAAAATCTGAATTTTTACAAACGAAATACACTTTTAAAAAAGTTATCCTATCTATGGATTATTCAGAATGGTATTTTAACCTTTTCAGTAGCTTTACGCACGTATTACTACATTCATCAGTATGGGCTGGCTTATAAAAGAATTGGTCTTTTAATTTTTCTAGCCCTAACTTTGTTTGGTTTATATAGCTTATTTATGAAGATTTATACAGGGAAATCAGTGTATTATTTGTTAAAGATCAATTCTTGGGCTTTGTACACCGTATTAATCCTGATGAGTTTGATAGATTGGGACGTTTGGATGGTTCAATACAATATAGATCATTATTACCGCACTGGAAAAATGGACAAAGGGTTTTTGCTTTCACACGCTGATAAAACCCTGCCGTTGATCCACGCCCAAGTACATTTATTGGATTGTAGTAAGGAACCCGAAGTAAATTGTCAGAATAGGATTTATCAAGAAAAACTAAAAAGCAGAATCCAGGTATATATGAACAAACAAAAATATTACACCTGGTTATCCTGGAACTATTCAGACTATAAAACAGATCAATATTTGAAAGAAGTTACTCTTAATAATTTAATAAAAAAGCCGAAATTACAACCGAAATAAAAGGTTTTTCCGTATGTATTTTCAGAAGTATCTGAATAAACAAAAAATTATCAGATTTTACCATTATATAAATTCACCTTTGTAATATGATTCAAGTCACTATTGATAAGAACTCGGGCTACTGTTTTGGGGTAGAGTACGCTATCCAAATGGCTGAAGATGAACTTGAGGAAAGTAAAACCTTGTATTGTCTGGGGGATATTGTACACAATGATATGGAGGTTAAGCGTCTGGAAAAGAAAGGTTTGCAGATTATAGGCAGAGAACAACTTGAAAACATCCAGGATGCTAAGGTACTCATCAGGGCACATGGCGAACCTCCAGAAACCTATCAGATTGCTCTGACAAACAACCTCGAGCTCATAGATGCTTCCTGCCCGGTGGTGCTCAAACTACAAAACCGCGTCAAGAATGCTTATGACAACTCCCTGAAGGATAGAGGTCAGATTGTGATTTATGGAAAAAACGGCCACGCCGAAGTAATTGGTCTAAGTGGACAAACCAACAAAGAAGCCATTGTAATTACCGGAGAGGAAGATTTGGATCGGATAGACTTCACACGCCCGATTATTTTGTTTAGTCAGACTACCAAAAGTACCCAAGGTTTTTATCATATCAAAGCTTGTATCGAGCAACGCATTGAACAGGCAGGTGGCTTACACAAGGTCTTTTTTGAGGCCAATGACAGCATTTGCAGACAGGTATCCAACCGAGAACCCCAGCTTAAAAAATTTTCCTATGAACAGGACGTGGTGTTATTTGTAAGCGGGAAAAAAAGTTCTAATGGAATTGCCCTTTTTCAAACCTGCAAGTCTGTCAATAAAAATTCTTATTTTATTGAAAATGAAGAAGAAATAGACCCTTCTTGGTTCAAAATAGATTCAAAGGTAGGTATCTGCGGCGCAACTTCTACGCCTATGTGGCTTATGAAGCAGGTTGCTGACTTCGTGAGTCAGTTGGAATCCGACTTGGTGCTTGAATAACAAGTACTTATCGCTACAAACACAAAGATTCAAAAATCTAAATAAATCAAATATATAAAAAGCATCAGAAAATTGATGCTTTTTTTGCGAATATAACACAAACCTTTTTTAAAATAAGTAGTTGTAAATGAGGGCTTTAAATTTTATAGAGTTAAAATAAACGTTTATAAAATTGAATTATTTTAAGTATCTCAAAAATTTTCTTTAAAAATGCTTGTTTGATTAATCATTTTGATAATTTTGTGACGTTTTAAAGCATTTTACTTGGCTGATTGTTTTGAAAAGCAAGATTTCAGGCTTTAGCTTTATTAAGTAAATAAACAGAATACGAATTCATACATATATGCGCATTAAACTTACAAAAGGCTTTGATATTCACCTGGCAGGCAAAGCAAACCAAACGCTGGTTGATTCTATTCACTCCCAAACCTACTCTTTTAAACCAAGCGATTTCAAAGGTATTCAAAGACCAAAAGTAACGGTCAATGAAGGAGACCAGGTAAAAGCAGGCACTCCCATTTTCTTTGATAAAAAGAACCCTCAGGTGATGTTTACTGCTCCTGTAAGCGGTGAAGTAGTGGCTATTCACAGAGGACCCAAAAGATTTCCAGAGGAAATTAAGATTTTAGCAGATCCAAAAATAGAATATGTAGATTTCCCAGTCCATTCAGAGCAAAGCCTTGCCTCACTGAGTGCAGATAAAGTTCGGGAAATTCTTCTTCAAAGTGGAGCATGGCTTAATTTCTTGGAACGCCCCTTCGGAATTATTCCTCACCCAGAAAATACGCCCAAAGCTATTTTTATTTCTGCGTATGACAGCCACCCCCTCGCCCCAGATTATGAATTTGTATTTAAGGGCGAAGAAAAATATTTGCAGGCCGGTATCCAAGCCATTGCCAAACTTAGCCCCGGCAAAGTACACATCGGTATCAAAGCGGATGCTAATTCTTTATTTAAATCATTAAAAGGTGCCGAAATTCACGAGTTTTCAGGTCCTCACCCAAGTGGTAATGTAGGCGTACAAATTCATCATATTGATCCTATTAATAAAGGAGAAGTAGTCTGGACTTTGACTCCTTACGGATTGCGGCAGATCGGTTATCTGTTTTTAGAAGGCAAATATGATGCTTCTCAAATCATTGCTGTGGTGGGTTCTGAGGTCAAAAATCCTCAATATTACAAGACTTATCAGGGTGTACCCGTAGGCGGTTTTCTGGTGAATAATTTAAAAAATGAAAATGTACGCATCATCAGTGGCAATGTACTCACAGGACATAAAATAAACCAGGAAGGTACTTTGGCTTATTATGACCACATGTTTACCGTAATTCCTGAGGGCAATTACCACGAATTTCTGGGCTGGATTGCTCCTTCTGCCAAAAAACTGAGTTTTCAAAGGGCATTTGGTTTGCTTTCATTCCTGAGCCCCAAAAAAGAAAGAGCCTTGGATTCCAATATGCACGGTGAAGAGCGGGCTTATGTGCAAACCGGTGTGTTTGAGCAGGTATTGCCCATGGATATTTTGCCGATGTATTTGATCAAAGCTATTTTAGCGCGTGATTTTGAAGCGATGGAAGCTTTGGGAATTTATGAAGTATTGGAAGAAGATTTTGCCCTTTGTGAATTTATTGACGTTTCAAAAACCGATATTCAAAAAATGCTCAGAGAAGGTATGAATGCCCTTTTGGAAGCTTAAACATTCAGATTCCACAAAAACTTGATATATTAAAATTTGATTATCATTAATAAAAATATTTTATGAAATTTTTAAGAAAAATTCTTGATGCCCAAAAGCCCAATTTTGAGAAAGGGGGAAAACTTGAAAGATTCCATCCAATCTTTGAGGCTCTTGAGACTTTCGCATTTGCCCCCAATCATACTGCCCCCAAAAACGGAGCTCAGATCAGAGATGCCATTGATCTAAAACGTTTGATGATGACCGTTGTAATCGCTATGATTCCTTGTTTGCTTTTCGGAATCTGGAACGTAGGTGAGCAACACTTCTTGGCAACCCAACAAACCGCTACCTTTATGGAGAAAATCATGGTTGGGCTTTGGATTACACTGCCTTTGATCTTGATTTCTTATACTGTAGGAGGTTTGGTAGAATTATTTTTTGCCGTAAGAAAAGGGCACGCCGTTAATGAAGGTTTTTTAGTAACGGGCATGCTTATTCCTTTGATTATGCCCCCTACAATCCCCTGGTGGCAGATTGCTGTAGCTACTGCTTTTGCTATTGTGGTGGGCAAAGAGGTATTCGGCGGCACAGGAATGAATATTTTGAACGTGGCTATGACCGCCCGTGCTTTTCTTTATTTTGCCTACCCAGTAAATATGGCTGGTGGTTCAGATGTGTGGGTATATACCGCAGGGCAAAAAATCAATACAGACGCTTATTCGGGTGCCACGGCCTTGTCCATAGCCGCCGACCCAAATGTCAAAGATGCCGTAGCTTCCTTTGGAGATTTTTTCTCTTTTCAAAATCTATTCATCGGAAATATCCCAGGTTCTATCGGCGAAACCTCTACGCTGATGGTGCTGATTGGGGCAATCATCCTGATTGTTACAGGTGTGGGAAGTTGGAAGATTATCGTGAGCGGTTTTTTGGGAGCTTATTTGATGGGCTTATTATTTAATATATTGCCCAATGACAATAATGCTTTTATGGCTTTACCTGCTCATTATCATTTGGTGATGGGTGGTTTGGCTTTTGGTATTGTATTTATGGCTACCGACCCCGTATCTGCTTCTCAGACTGAATTCGGCAAATGGATTTACGGATTTTTAATTGGAGCTTTAACAGTACTTATCCGGGTATTCAATCCGGCTTATCCTGAAGGAATTATGCTAGCGGTATTGCTGATGAACGTATTTGCGCCACTTATTGATTATTTTGTGGTAGAAGCCAACAAACAAAGAAGATTAAAAAGACTTAAACTAAAAGCTGCCTAAAATATGAATAAAGACTCGAACATCTATATTGTTATTTACACAGTTGCATTGACTGTGATCTGTGGAGCCATTTTAGCCCTTGCCTCAGAAGGTCTTAAGCCTTTTAAAGAAGCCAATGTAGCCCATGATCTGAAAAGAAATATCCTGGCAACGACAATGGATATCAGCTCTAAAAACAAAGAGGAAGTTGAAAATCTATATAAGCAACTGGTCAAAACCAGTTATGTGGTCAATGCCCAGGGTGAAAAAGTAGAAAAAAGCGTAGAGTCCATCAATACAATGGAAGAATATAGTTTAAAAAGAGACAAACCTCAAGACAGATTACTGCCCGTATACGAAGTTGCTTCACAGGAAAATCCTGAAAAAACGGCTTATTATGTATTCCCAATGTATGGTTTTGGGCTATGGGATTATATTTGGGGTTATGTTGCGCTTGAGGCGGATTTTAATACCATCAAAGGAACTGTATTTGCCCACAAAGGAGAAACGGCGGGCTTGGGTGCAAGAATCGTGACCGAAGAAATCCGTAAAAGATACGTAGGAAAGAAAATTTTTGAGGGAGATCAACTTGCCTCCGTGGAAATGCAAAAAGGAGAAGGAAATAATTACGATTCGGATGCACATAAAATTGATGGTATGTCAGGGGCAACACTGACCGGAAAAGGTTTGAATGTGATGTTTGAAGAATATTTTGGAGTTTATAAACCATTCATTGAAAAGCAAAAAAATAAATTGAGCCTGGCAAAATAATTGAAATTATATTTGCGAAGAATTTTGTTATGAATTTTAGGTACACTAAATAAAAAATTATGGCTGAAACCGCAGAAAATACAAAACAATTAGAGGTAAAAGCTGAGAAAAAAGAAGCTTTATTCTCGAAGAAAAACAGAAAATTAGTTACAGACCCCTTAGATGGGGACAACCCGGTTACCGTTCAGGTACTCGGCGTTTGTTCGGCACTTGCAATTACTGCACAGATGATGCCTGCGCTTGTGATGGGTCTTGCAGTAATTTTTGTTGTGACTTGTTCAAATGTAGTTACTTCTTTGCTCCGCAATACCATCCCATCCAGCATCCGAATCGTAGTCCAGCTTGCCGTAGTGGCTACTTTCGTGATTTTCGTAAGCCAGATTCTGGAAGCTTTTGTATACGAAACTGCCAAATATCTTGGGCCTTTTGTAGGTTTGATCATCACCAATTGTATCGTTATGGGTCGCCTTGAAGCTTTTGCGATGGGTAACAAACCTTGGCCTTCTTTCCTGGACGGCTTGGGCAACTCCCTGGGTTATACGGTTATTTTATTGATTATCGCATTTTTTCGCGAAATTCTGGGTTCAGGTTCACTTTTTGGATTCAAAATTTTTGAATCCATGGGAATCCAGTATCAAGGTAATGGACTGATGCTCTTGCCTGCGGGTGCTGCCATTATGCTGGGGCTTTTGATTTGGATTCAGCGTTCAGTCAATGGATACGTAGAAGAAGCTTAATCATTCAACAGAATAAAAAATTAAAAGAATATGGAGTTAATCAATCTAGGTATCAAGACGGTTTTTATTGAAAATATGATTTTTGCATATTTCTTGGGAATGTGCTCGTTTTTGGCGGTCTCTAAAAACGTAAAAACAGCCTTAGGCTTGGGTTTTGCCGTTACGTTTGTATTAGGTATGACTGTTCCATTAAACTGGCTGATCTACGAATACACGCTGAAAAAAGGAGCCTTAATCTGGCTAGGACCGCAATTTGCTACCCTTGATTTGGGTTTTTTAAATCTAATCATCTTTATTTCTGTGATTTCGGCTTTTACACAGCTTACAGAAATGGCGGTTGAAAAATTTTCACCAGCTCTTTATGGAGCTTTGGGGATTTTCCTACCCTTGATTGCAGTTAACTGCTCTATTTTGGGAGGTGCTTTATTTATGTTGGGTAAAAACCTCAACTTCCCTGAGTCTGTAGTGTATGGATTTGGTTCTGGGCTTGGCTGGATGGTGGCCGTGGTAGCCCTAGCCGCTGTACGTGAAAAAATGAAATATTCCAACGTCCCTGCTCCTTTGAGAGGTCTGGGAATTACTTTCATTTTGGTAGGATTGATGTCTTTCGGATTTCTAAGCTTTTTAGGATTCTCCTTATAATTTTCAACATTCAAATATTTTCTTTGATGATAACGGGTTCAATGAACCCGTTTTTTTTGTAATTTCATCCTACACTCTTCGTTAAATGATTAAGAGCTGATAACTTCGGAAATCTATACTACCTATAAAAATAAAAGATAAAAATACGCAAGAAGAATTTTTTTTTCTCATTTAGAGGTAAATTAACAAAAATATGACACTTATAAACTACCTTGAAAGTTTACTATCACATTACAAAGATTTACGTGTAAAAAAAACATTCTGTGCCTTTGTAGTAAATTAATCGGGTGTAGACACCTGAAAATATATAAAATGTCATCAGATAAGAAGGAATATGATGTATTTAAAGGACTCCTAAGCGGCAAACAGGTCAATACCTTAGATAGTCAAGTGATTCTAGGCTGTGTGGCAGCACGGAGTCAGGAAGCCTTAGGAGATTCACCGAGGGTGTATGTACTGCACGACCCCTGTGATATCCGTAAGCCTTATGCCTCGGAAATGGAGGATATGGGCAAGGTTTTATCGCTTCAAAAAGAAGTCATCTCTGGATATTGCAGTTTCAACAGTGTAGCCATTGTGCCTGATCAACAGGAGGTGCATTTATTGGATAGTGTGGTCTATGGTACGGGTAGTGCCGGCTATGTAAGTCAGGAGCGGGTACATTTGATCCAATCGGCTCAGGCAGGAGCAGGGATTTTGCAAGATAAAAAGGGTCGGCAAGTC
>JANRIC010000223.1:0-8151 GCA_033765345.1 Microscillaceae bacterium | reverse complement strand
TCTGACAATTGATGTGGGAATGATCCATGCAAGTATTTTCAAACAATAATTCTATAAAAAAGTGCATTCAATTTCCTCTCTTGATGATCAATTTTGCCACGAATGCACGAATAAACGCACTTATTCGTGCATTCGTGGCAAGCAATTCTTTCAAATGTTTAGTGGATAGCAAGTCTAATCAAGATGTGTTACCCACAAAATTTGTCAGAGAACCAATTTTTTAAACCGTTAGTCAGAAGGCTAAAGAGATACCTTAACAACAAACAATAACTACTGTCTTTTCACAAAAATTGTCAGACAATCCATTCTTCAAAAAATTTAACCTGGTATTTTCAAAATCCCTCGGTCTACAAGTTCTTGAATCTTCTGCTCAGAAATGCCCATTTCTTGGAGAATCGCCACAGAATCTTCGCCCAGCATTGGCGCTACCCATTGAGCTTGTGCAGGTGTGCCTGAGAATTTCAGGGGTACGCCTAGGTTTTTAATCTTACCAGCTTTGGGGTGTTCCTGCTCGATGACCATCTGCCTGGCTTTGACCTGTGGGTCGTGCTCGATGTCTCCCTGTTCGTAGACCAGATTGAGCAATAAGTCATTTTGAATGCCCCACTCGTGCCAGTAAGCACCTGTTTGTGTTTGAAAAAGTGCCGAAAGTTCGGCTTTGTAGGTTTGTAATTCCTGGGGATTTTGGGTATACATACGATTTTTCCAATCTGGCTTCCCGACTGCCTCGCAGAATCTTTCCCAGAATTTGGGTTCCAGAGTACCTAGTGCCACAAAACGACCGTCCTGAGTCGGGTAAATGTTATAATTCAGCATTCCTCCTGAGAGTAGGAACTCTTCACGCCGGATATTTTGATAATTCGCCCAAAAAAGTGATAAAGTATTTACAGCCAGTGGCATCGCTCCATCCATCATCGATACGTCTACCCACTGCCCTAGCCCGCTTTGACTGCGTGCATAAAGTGCCGAAAGGCAAGCCGTCACAGCCATATAAGAACCTCCAGCAATATCAGCAATTTGTATCAAGGGGATTTGTGGGGTTTGCCCGGAGTTGCCACTGAGTATTCCGGCAAGGGTGATATAATTGAGGTCGTGACCAGCCAGATGAGCGTAGGGGCCTGTCTGCCCATACCCCGTAATAGATACATAAATCAGGGCAGGATGAATGGCTTTGAGGGTTTCGTAGTCCAAGCCCATTTTTTGCATCACTCCGGGGCGAAACTGTTCCAAAAGAATATCCGATTGTTGTACCAAATCCAGGATGATGCTTCTGCCCTCTTCGGACTGATAATCCAGGCACAAGCTCCTTTTGGATCGCCCAAAAGCCAGATAACTCAGGGATTCGCCTTCTTTGTGGGGCGGCATATCTCGGGTATAATCATAAAAATCGGGAGCTTCAATTTTGATGACTTCCGCCCCCATATCACCCAGCATCATCGTGGCCAGCGGCCCGGGCAGCAGTCTGGTAAAATCCAGGATTTTGAGTCCAAGCAAAGGGCCGGATTGCGGCTTTCGGGATGGTGAAGCTGTGATCGGTTTTTGTGAAGAAAGCGGCGGTGAATACTTTCTGAAAAGCTGACTGAAGCGCAGCATTTCCCCCAGATGGTCTATTTGTAATCGTCCACCAAGCAGGGCTGTTTGGGCGTCCAGTTTTCCAAGCTCTATGTCCAGATAGGTAGAAGCCTCTGTTTTGACAGTACATTGCGGAATGCCTTGTAAGCCAGGAAGTACCTCACAGATTCCTGAATTAATTTTTACGGTATATTCCACGGGCGTCGGTTCATCTGAAGAAAAAATAAAATGAAATACTCCCTGAAAATCAGCCGATTTATCGGCTTTGAATCTTTGGGCTAAGTGCTGAAAAATATCCTGAATGGTGATTGGCATAAGTATAGAGTTTTTTACAATCCTTCTAAAAACAAAAGCAAGTGCAACAAAGCACAGAATCATTTGTCAATAATTTTACAACATACTTGCTTTTGGCGAAAATATCGTAAATTTGGAAACAAATTAATATTATTTATTCTTGAAGTGATATTATTTTTTTGCAGATATACTTAAACCATAACCTGAATTGACTCCTAGAGAAGAAAATATTCGTTTGATATTCGGCCTGAAAGTACGCCAACTCAGGATTGATAGAAATTTGTCGCTTTCAGAAGTATCGAAAGCTTCGGGGATTTCCATTTCTTACCTCAACGAAATCGAGAAAGGTAAAAAATATCCCAAAGCCAATAAAATAGCCCAAATGGCAAAAGCCCTAGGCGTTTCTTATGATTGGCTGGTTTCGCTACAGCTTTCCACGGATTTGCGCCCTATTGCCGAACTGATCAAATCCGACCTGCTGACCAGCTTGCCTTTGGAGATTTTTGGTATTGAACCTGCTGATTTGGTAGATATTATTTCCAATACGCCTTCCAAAATCAGTGCATTCATCAGTACGCTCATTGAGCTGACCCGCAACTACAACATTGGCGTAGAGAACTTTTATTTTGCCGTACTCCGCTCCTACCAGGAAATGTACGACAATTATTTTGAGGATTTGGAAGAAGTGGTGGATCAGTTTGTGAAGGAACACACCCAATTTGCCCAACCCCCAGTCAAACTGAGTGATTTAAAGCAAATCTTGACGGAGCAATACCATTATGAAATCCACGAAGAAGGTTTTGAAAATTACCCAGAGTTGGAGAGTATCCGCTCGCTTTTGATCCCTGGCAATCCGAACCGATTGCTGATCAACAAACACCTGAGTAATACCCAACAAATGTTTACCCTAGGGCGAGAGTTGGGCTATTGTTATATGAAAATCAAGGAGAGACCCTACACCTCTTCTTGGATTCATATCCAATCTTTTGAGCAACTTTTGAGTAACTTCAAAGCCTCTTATTTTTCGGGGGCATTGCTTATTCCAAAGGCACACATTCATCAGGATTTAAAAAGCTTTATCGCACGCAAAAGCTGGAATACTGAGGCATTTTTGGATATTATGTATAAATACCAAGCTTCACCCGAAATGTTTATTCATCGCCTCACCAGCCTGATACCCAAACTGTTTGGACTCAATCAGCTTTTTTTTCTGCGGTTTAATCACAAAACCGGTAGTACTTTTTACAATATGAACAAAGAACTGCACCTGGGAGGGCTTTACAATCCGCATAGCAATGTACTCAAAGAGCATTATTGCCGTCGGTGGGTATCTCTAAATATCTTAAAAGACCTTGAAAATCTCCAGAACCACGGCAGTATGACCCAGGTTCTTTGCCAAATACAACGCTCTCAGTACATCGATTCGGAGAATGAATTCCTATGTATCAGCATGGCACGCACCTTCTCCCCTACTCCCTTTACGAATAGCAGTGTCACGATTGGGCTGTTGGTCACGCCTGAATTCAAACAACAGGTGGGCTTTTGGAATGACAAAAGAATCTCCGTACGTAAAGTAGGTGTCACCTGCGAGCGATGCAGCGAGCTAAACTGCAGCGATCGGGCTGCCCCTGCCAAGATCTACCAAGCCAATCTACACACGCAAAAAATCCAGGAAAGTCTGGAAAAGATTCGGAAGGAATATGAGTAATGTTGAGTCGGGGGTCTATTGTCCGCAGATTTGTATCCGGTAGTATTAAAGATGTAATGCTCCTATAAAAAAACGCTCGGCTTCCCCGCCGTTGTTGGTGTTTAGAAAAGTGCTACTTAATTTTTAGTAAAGTACAGGTTTAGTACTTTTCGTCACCAACAACAATTGCCAATAAATCCTCAGAATGTTCCATCATAGTATCTCTGTACAGAAAAAAAGCTTGTTGGTGACGATATGGCTGAACAAAAATTGTAAAATTAACACTTAACAGCCATTTCTAAACACCAACAAGGGCAAAAGTTTCCGCTACGCTCAAACTTAGAATAACGGTGTGATCCTTCAGAACACCTCAAAGAACTCGATAAAAGGAAAGTTTGCAACTTTCCAGCCGAAGGCTTGGGACGTTCTCACTACGAAAGTCTAAAATAATATATTCTTTGTAAAATAGCTGGATTTTCGCATAAAAACCCGAAAGCTTTTTTGATGCAGACTTTCGGGTTTGTTGTTGGCTTCTTGAGCAGCCCATAGGATGCTTGCATCAGTTTTTACTCATTTACTTTATTGGCGAATCTGTAATCACATTTTCACTGATTTGCCCGACTTGTGGGTTTTGTCCACGGAGTACGGAGTTGCCAGAGAAAAGCTCTCTTTGGTCAATTTCTACCGGATTAAGCCAATCGGATTCTTTGATTTGCCCGCTTTTGCCGTAGATTTCCAGGGCATTGCTGTAGCAAGTTTTGATTACATCTTCTTTGGCAATACCTCGCTCCAGCATCAGGGAGGCGGTTTTGGGTACTGCGAGCGGATCGCTTACACCCCAATCGGCAGAACTGTCCACGATGATCCGCTCTGAACCGTACTGACGCACGACTTCCACCATACGTTCATTGCCCATTTTGGTAAAAGGATAAATCGTAAAGGCAGCATAATACCCCCGATCGAGTACATCTTTGACGGTTTCTTCATTGTTGTGGTCGATGGCAACCATATCAGGCTTGGCACCCATTTCCTCCAGAACGTCCATGCTGCGGATGGTTCCGGCTTTTTTGTCGCGGTGAGGGGTATGAATCATAATCGGCAGTCCGGCTTCTACGGCAAGTTGAATCTGTATTCGGAAAAATTTATCCTCGATTTCCGTCTGATCATCATATCCGATCTCTCCTACGGCTACTACCCCTTCTTTCATGATAAAAGAAGGCAAAAGCTCCATGACTTGTTCGGAAAGGGCTTCATTATTTGCTTCTTTGGAGTTGAGACCGATGGTACAATAGTGTTTGATACCAAACTGGCTTGCACGAAAACGCTCCCAACCTACTAAGGTGCTGAAATAATCTTTGAAAGACCCAACTTCTGTGCGGGGTTGCCCCATCCAAAAGGCCGGCTCAATCACAGCCACGATACCCGCTTTGCGCATAGCCTGATAATCGTCTGTGGTGCGGGAGACCATGTGAATGTGCGGATCAATAAAAATCATGTCTTTGATATTTTCCATGGGATTTGTGTTTATTTAGGGTGAATGTATTTTTAAATTTTAGGATTTGTGTTTAAAACCTGTGCAATACTTAACCAACTTATGGTATTTTGCACAGCCTGGTTTTGCAAATCAGGATATTGTGCCAGGAGATTTTTGGCTTCGGGATGCTTGCTTTCTGAGCAAACCAGGGCGGCGGCTTGTTGCTCAAGCGTACTGCCGTTATCGAGAAGTTTTTTCAAATCTCCCAGAAGTCTTTCATCTAAGAATTGCGCCACAGGTCGCCAGAATTCAGGGCTAATCTCCCGCCCAGCCGCCCAGCGTTCGTGGGCATAATCCGAAATGATGCGGGCTAGTTCGGCATTGGCACGCTGATCGATGCCATGAATCCGATACAGTGGTCTGGCCATAAAAGCCGCTTTTAAGTACAATTGATTCCAGGCATTTTGATCGAGGTATTCGGTCGAGTAAGGATTTTCAAGGGCTACAGCATCAAAAACAACGCTCATATTGGTACGGATACCTTCGGCAGCTCTTTTGCTGAGGTCTTGAGGGTATACAAACAAAGGCAAGGAAGCGTACAAAGCCACAAGTTCGTTCATTTCAGCGGCATTAAAAAGCTGCTCTAGGGTTTGCAAATAAAAGTTTTTGTCTTCGTGGGGGATGTGGAGCAAAAAAAGGCATCGGGTGGTCTGGTCTATTGTCCAGCGACGAATCTCGATCCCAGGGCGTAATTCCTGTGTTTTTTGGTAGCTTATTTCATCTACCTGCAATACATCTTTGGGTACAAAACGGGGCGCACCCGAAAAAGCCATCAAAAATGCATTTTTTGACCCCATAAAGTCCTTTTCAAAGCTTTCTCTTTTTTGCTGAATCCAGCTCCAGGCTTGTTCTGGAACCTGTGCCTGAAGCAGACCAGCCAGCAATTCTTTGAAAGCAGCCAAATCCGTTTGGTAAATTTTTTCAGTCATGGTGGATGATTACATTTTATTTGAATAAATGATGTTGATGATTTTCAGGATATGCCTTTTCTTGACAGCAGAAGCAAAGGCATTCAAGGCACATAAAGTGATGGATAATGGACTATCGGCTATGGACTCCCATCTACCATTTTCTACTGCCTAAAACTAGCTTAGTAGCCATTAACATCAAAATAATTAGGCTAAAAAAATACACCAAATCCCTCGAGTCTATCAAACCTTTACGAATCGAGGCATAGTGATAATCAATCCCCAACTGAACCAAAATATAGGACAAAGCTCCGGCATCATTCAAACTTGTGAGGGAAGAAAAACCCTGATACACAATAAAACATAAAAAAACCGCCAGAATAAAAGCAATAATTTGGTTTTCGCTGAGAGAAGAGGCAAATACGCCAATTGCAGTAAAAGAAGCTCCCAGCAGAATCAAGCCGATGTAAGAACCCGTAGTACCAGCCGAATCAATATTCCCAACCGGATCACCCAGATAATAGACCGAATAATAATAAATCAAAGTAGGCAACAAAGCAAAAAGCACCAGCACAAGCCCAGCGAAATATTTCCCCAGAATAATATCCCAGTCTCTCAAAGGTCTGGTCAGAAGTAGCTCCATGGTGCCAGATTTTTTTTCTTCAGCAAAGGTACGCATTGTAATGGCAGGAATAAGAAACAAAAAAACATACGGACCCAGCAGAAACAAGGTCTCCAGATCGGCATATCCGTAATCCAGCACATTGCTATCCGGGAATATCCACATAAAAAGGCCTATTGCCGTCAAAAAAACGACTATAACCATGTAGGCGATCAAGGAACTCAAAAAACTACGAATTTCTTTTTTAAAAATTGTAAACATCAAGTGAATGGATAATGGATAATTGAAAATGGACGATGGTCAATAGTCAATGGACGATCGACGATCATGGAGTATCTTTTTTGGTTAAACTTTGGAACACACTTTCTAGGCTGTTTTCCTGTTGCTGTAGCCCCAGAAGCGTCCAGTTTTGTTCGGCAGCAATTTTAAAGATTTCCGGTCGAATATCTCTGCCTGACTCCGCCAAAATTTTGTATTTCTGTGCTGTAATGGGGGTCAAAGTGTGTATTTCGGGAATTTTGTGCAGGATTTCCACGTCAATGGCTTGGGCGAATTCCACCTCAATCCAGGTGTCTCCCCTGAGCGAAGTCACAGCATTATCCGCCACGATTTTACCCAGATTAATAATGACGGCACGGGTACATATTGCCTGCACTTCCTGCATGATATGGGTAGAAAAAATCACGGTTTTTTCTTTCCCAATTTCCTGAATCACTTTGCGAATTTCCACGATTTGGTTGGGGTCAAGTCCGGTAGTAGGTTCGTCAAGGATGAGTACGGGTGGGTTGTGTATCAGCGATTGCGCCAAACCGACCCGCTGTCGATAACCTTTGGAAAGTGTTCCGATTTTCTTTTTTTGCTCCCGCTCCAATCCACACAACTCAATCATTTCTTTGATTCTGCTGCGGAGTTTGCGCCCTCCCATACCGTGCAATTCACCAATAAAGGAAAGGTATTCGAGTACATACATATCGAGATAGAGCGGATTATGCTCAGGCAGGTATCCGATATTGCGGCGTACATCCATAGAATGCATACTCACGTCAAAATCTTGCACTTTGATAGTGCCTTTGCTAGGGCTGAGGTAGCCTGTGGCAATTTTCATAGTCGTGGATTTTCCAGCACCATTCGGACCCAGAAAACCCAGAATTTCCCCAGATTTAACTTCAAAAGAAATATCATCTACGGCATTTTGCCGCCCATAGCTCTTGGTAAGATTAGATACAATTACGGACATTTTCAGAGAATTAAGGAATTAAGGAATTAAGGGAATTATAAATTTACCTTGTTAGAAACCGGATTTATTTTCAAAGAAAATAGCCAATAAATTGTACTATTCCAACTTTCAACCAATAAAAATGTATTTTTAATTAGAAATTACAAAAAAACATAATTTATAATTATTTGAATTGCAGTGTTTTATAAGAAATTATTTTAATTATTTTAATTATTTTAATTATTTTAATTATTTTAATTATTTTAATTATTTTAATTATTTTAATTATTTTAATTATTTTAATTATTTTAATTATTT
>JANRIC010000192.1:0-54409 GCA_033765345.1 Microscillaceae bacterium | reverse complement strand
GGCATAAATTACCTAGAATTTTCACTAACTTGGCAGTCATAAAGTCTTTCATCTAATAGTATATTTTTGAAGATTGGAAACCTTAAAATTACTATTTTTTTGGAAGACTTTTTACTCTTTTATTTTTTATCGGGTAGGGTGGCCTATACTTTAAGATCTACTTCTTTGAAATCTTCATAAACCCCCATATTGGAGAATTTTTCAATCCGAAGTTGAATTCGCTCATCCGGGTTTATTTTTTGAAGTTCTTCCAGGGCAGATAAAATGGTGATTTTCACTGTTTCAAAGATGGTGGTTGGGTCAGTATGCGCTCCGCCTAAAGGCTCTGCAATGATTCCATCGATCAAGCCAAAACCAAGCATATCCGTTGAAGTCAGTTTGAGTGCCTGCGCTGCCTGTTCTTTGTAATCCCAGCTACGCCAAAGGATCGAGGAGCAAGACTCGGGAGAAATAACGGAATACCAAGTATTCTCTAGCATAAAAACCCTGTCGCCGATGGCAATTCCTAAGGCCCCGCCGGAGGCACCCTCACCAATGATAATACAGATGACGGGTACTTTGAGCATAAACATAGATTGTATATTGCGGGCGATGGCTTCGGCTTGGCCTCTCTCTTCGGCAATAATTCCTGGAAAAGCTCCAGGAGTATCGATCAGCGTTACAATGGGTTTGTTAAACTTTTCTGCCAATTTCATCAATCTCAAAGCTTTGCGATAGCCTTCGGGATTAGCCATACCAAAGTTACGCATTTGTCTTTGTTTGGTATTTCGCCCTTTTTGTTGCCCGATAATCATGACGGTCTGCCCGGCAATAGACCCAAAACCACCGATCATAGCCTTATCGTCTGCAACGGTACGATCTCCAAAAAGCTCAATAAATTCTTCACAAAGAGCTTTGATATAATCCAGGGTATAAGGGCGGTCGGCGTGGCGCGACAGCTGTACTCTTTGCCAACGGGTAAGATTTTGGTAAGTACTCCTTTTAAGTTTAAGAATATCAGCTTCAAGCTCGGCAATGATGCTGTCAATATTGGAATTTGCATTATTCTGAGCTGCAAAATCCTTCATAATGGCTAATTTTTCCTCTAAATCTGCGATCGGCTTTTCAAAATCTAAAAGCATGTATTTATGGTTTTAGTTACATAAAAAAACCATCTCTTATGGGAGAAGTTTTGAATACCTAAATTGTGGTCAAAATTAAAAAAAATAAAGATGTATTTACATAAAATTTAAAGAATGTTATGAGGTGTTTATTGAAAAGGTTCATTGTCAGAGGTTTCATCCTTGGCAAAGATCAAATCTTTATATCTTTGGTACACAAAAGCAGTGACTAAAAGCAAAATGCCCATTCCTACAAAAGCCAGAATCATATTGAGGGTCGAGTTATAGTTGATATCCGCCAGGAAGAGTTTGGCCAGGGTAATGCCAAAGAGAAAGATACCTGCCAAACGCAGGTATTTGCGTTTTTGGTAGATTCCATAGCCGATAAGCCCCAAAGAATACAAACTCCATAATAGGTCAAATCCGGCTTTCAGGGCGTGATTCGCTGCAATTGCCCGATACTCAAGCGACTCGCCCGCCTGTAAGACAAACTGCACATAAAGCTCC
This sequence comes from Microscillaceae bacterium, assembly GCA_033765345.1. Classification (GTDB taxonomy): domain Bacteria; phylum Bacteroidota; class Bacteroidia; order Cytophagales; family Microscillaceae; genus JANRIC01. The sequence continues at coordinate 52,802 of JANRIC010000192.1, read as the reverse complement.
AGGCTTAGTCCAAAAAGTATCGTGAAATTAAGCCCCAAAATCAGGGCGTAGAAATAGGAGGGTTCGTGAAAGTGATGCGTTTTGATATTTATTAATATGCTGATAATCAATAAAATAACAACTGCATAAAGCCCCCAGCGCAAGTTTAAATAAGGATGTAAGACTAAAGAATGGTTTAATAAAATCAGTTCGCTTTCCAGTGTATTGATTGTCAAAGCCAGCAAGTAAAAACCGCACAAGATCGTCAAACCGACTTTTAAATAAGACGCATAAGGCGTATAAAGCTCCATTTTACTCAAAAATAATAGCCCTGAAAGATAAATGCCGCTGTATATCAGCAAGCAAAAAACCTGACGAGGTTGGTGCAAAATACCCAATTGACGGGCTTCTTGGTATTCAAAGTAATAATAAATTTCCCAGAAAATACTTACATATACAATCCCTAGAATCAGCCCTGAAAAAACGATGTATGGATTTTTTTTCAAAAAATATAAAGGATCAAGCACGTCGGGTTCTGTGGCTGGGATGTTTTTTACCAGAAAAGCGATCAAAGCCAGCCCCAAAACGACCAGCCAGGTATGCAACTGAGTGATGTTCCACAGAAAATTGATGCGAGGGCTATTGTCTGAAATAAAATAGTTGTATTGCCATACATGCAACAATCCGTAAACCATCAATGCCGTTACTCCATAGGCAATGTTTTCCAGATAATCGGATTTTTGCCATCTAGCAAGGTTTAGCAGGAGTATTGCCTGCCCAAACCAAAGATAAATTGCCCAATAAGAATCAAAATGAATCGGAATACTCAAAGCTCCTAGGGCAGCTACCACATAGCTGAGTCTTCGGAAAAAGACCGATTCCAGAAGACTTCCTACTACAAAAATCACGGACATTTCAATGAGCCAGACAATGGTCATCCATTCAGCTTTCATGGTGGGGATCACGCTGATTGTACTGATAATGGCTATCAAATAACTGAAATATTCCAAATAAATCAGCTTTTGATTTCGGGCAAAAGCAAATAAAAAGCCTACTTCTACAAACCAAAAGATGGTGACCAATTCGGTATTTTTATAAAAAAATGTGGGTATCGCCAGGGTTAAAAAAGCAACTGCCAAACCCGAACAAAGATTTTTGACCATTTGATCTCCTGGAGGAAGCACCCGATAGAGATAAATGCTCACGCCTGCGTGCAAGGCACAATTGAATAGATCAAAAAAAGTATATTGTGTATTTAAATCCCAGTATTTTCCGTAAGGAAACAAGGAGAAACCAATGATATAAAAAAACAAGGCATTGACAAATAAGAGGATAATTTTGATTTCAGCGAATTCTTTCTGTCGTCTGACCTGATACACGATCAGTGTGGCATAAAAAGTCAGAAAGAAAATCAGATTAAAAATCAAAGCAGTATTTATTTTGCTTGTGTCATAGCTCAGACTCTTCCAACTTAGAAAAACCAACCAAGTGATTACAAAAGCAGCCAGATTGGCTCGATTCCAGTCTTTCCAAAAAGCCACACTCAAAATACCAAAATTGACCAGGGTCATGTAGGCAAACATCACGGCTACTTCTCCCCCTTCACGCCCCAATAACAAAGGCACGGCATAGGCTCCTACCAACCCAATAAGCCCAATGATCTCCTCATCATAAATAATAGCCTGATATACAGCAAAGACGGTACATAAAAACATCAGCAAAAAAGCAGGAACCTGGGGCATCAGGTCATAATAAGTATATCCAATAAAAGTAGTAAAATACAAAGCCGCAATCCCTCCTCCCATGAGTACAGCACTATAAGCCTGGTATTTGGTCTTTAGTCGGTAAGATAAACCGATCAAAACCAAACCAGCAGTGTATGAAAGAAGCATACGACCTAGTGGACTGATCATGTCGTGATCAATGGCATATTTCACAAATATCCCCAAACCGATGAGCAAAATCAGCATGCCCAATTTGCTGAGTAAATTACCTCCAATGTATTCTTCGAGATTAAAGTGAGGAGTTTGTTTTGGGGTATATTCGTGGGTAAATACAGCATCATCTGATATTTCTTGTGAGTTATTTTCAGCATCGGAAGAGATAGGCTGTATAATCTGGTCTTGTGTGTTGGTCTCAGAAGTCTGAAATTCCAGATAAGTCGGCTGGGGTTCTTTTTTACTAAATGTAGCATACATATCCTTAGCTTCGGATTGTTGGGAGAGTTCTTGAGTACGAAGATCATACACTTCCGAACGAAGGGCATTTAACTGACCTTGTAGTAGGTCCATTTTGTATAGGATCTCATCCCATTTGGTTTTATAATCCATGAATTTAAAAAACTTTAGATTGACTATTGAATATAGCAGAAAAAAATGTTCCAAAAAAACAATATCAAATTTCAAAGAAAAACCTACAACATTTAAATATATTAACTTATAAGTCGAGACAATTGCCCGATTATTGTATACTACGAATTAAATCAATAAAACTTGCTGCACTTAATCCTCATCACTCGACTTAACCTTTACGGTTCAAGTATGTTCGTTTAGCTTTTGATATTTTACCGTGTAATTTAATAAAAAGCCGAACACTAAAAAACATCTATGGTCAAACTTATTAGAGCAGAATTTTAAACGAATAAACAATACAATGCTTGATTGTTTGAAAAAACACATGAAAAAAGCAATTTTACTCCTATTAAGGTTTTTTATGATTTTGTTATGTTGCCTCAGTTCCTTGATCGCACAAGAAGATAGTTTGAATAACACCACACCGTTTTTACGGACTGAGGTGGAATCCATCTTAAATTTAAGTGTGGAAAAAGGCTTGGGAAAGGAAATTTTTTCGGCTTCCAAAAGTCGGGAAAGTATTTTTAAATCTCCTTTATTTGCCTCTGTAATTACCCGCCAGGAAATTCAGCAAGCAGGCATTACAAGTATTGCAGAGGCAATGCGCCTTGTTCCGGGTGCTATTGTGAGAGAGACTACCCCAGGCAATTTTGACGTAAACCTAAGGGGATTGGACAATGTGCCTCCTTATAGTGACCTAGTAGGTACGGTGGGGGCAAGTTTTTTGGTAATGGTAGACGGTCGCCCGATTTACAGCCATTTGAGCGGAGGTATTTTCTGGGAGACTATTCCTATAGACATTCAAGATATTGAGCAGATAGAAGTCGTAGAAGGACCTGCAACTACACTATATGGCTCCAATGCACTAAATGGAGTAATCAATATTATTACTCGGCAAGCCGGAACTCAAGCACTCAGATTAGTCGCCAATACACAAGTAGGCAGAGCGAATACTTTGATTGCCAGTTCATCCCTGACCTATCAACTTCCTTCCCGCAAGTTTTCTATGACTTTATCGGGCAATCTACAAGAAAGAGGGCGGTTTGATGAAAAGTATTACAGCGTGACACGTAGAGAGTATGTACCGAGGGATAGCCTGGTTTTTCCGGCAGGAGTTGCTGTTCAGGATATTTACCCCCAACCTGATAAGGCAATGGATAAATATGGAGTCAATATATTCTTGAAGTTTCAGCCCAAGCAAACTTGGGGCATGGAGCTGAGTGGAGGTTGGCAGAATAGCGCAGCCCATAAAATATATTCCAGAAGCCCTGACGGTTCTTTGGAATATCAGTACAATGAGAGCTTTTATATACATTATCAGGTCAAGTCAAAAAATTTGCGTGGTTTTACTGCTTATCAAGCAGGTACAGAGAATCATAATGTAGCCACTCCTCCGGCTGATTATCAATTTATAGACGCACTTTTAGAATATGATTTTGACAAGATTTCCAAACTAAAAATTACACCTTCTTTATTCTATCGCGGTGTATCTTATAAAGATCAAGGCGGGTCTCCTTATGAAGGCGCACTGATGGGAGGTAAAACAAACTTTCTCCATAGTGCCGCAGCCGGAATCAGGTTAGATTATCATCCCTGGGAAAAAATTCGGGTGATAGCAGGATTAAGAGCAGAAAAATTCAATTTTCCAGAAGATATTTATTGGTCTTATCAGGGAATTATCAATTATCAGCCTCACGAAAACCACCTGTTTAGGTTTTTGACAGGAAGAGCCAATACGGAGTCTTATTTCTTGAATACTTTTTTGAATATTGAGCGAACTTTCCCATTGGAAGGAATCCCGGGTATTGCGGCAGTTACTCAGTTCGCCTTGGGAGATAAAGACCTCACTCTAACAACCCAAAGGATTTTTGAGTTGGGCTATCGAGCTAATATATCCAAGAAGTTTTCTTTAGATTTGACCTTGTATTCCTCTTATACCAAAAACTTTACAATTTTATTGGATGATCGCATAGAAGTTGTCCCTCCGTTTATTCAAATTTATTCTCACATTGAAGACTCCAAAACCAGGGCAAGGGCTTATGGGCTGACCCTTTCGGTCAATTATATAGAAACAAAATGGCAGCTAAAGCCATTCGTAACTTTTCAGAAGACAAAATTATTTGATTTTTCTCCTTATACCAATTCCGAAATCATTGATCCTCTTTTGAATATCAATACACTGTTTGATATAGAAGATCGGGCTACTCCAGCTTATTACGGCGGTTTTATGCTGAATTATCAACCTCAGAAAGTCTTTAATTTTAACCTCAACGGTTATTTCTTTGCCCAACACACGTTTTTAGGCAATTTGAGGGATGAAATAGATCAATTTAATACAGAGTTGGAAGAAGAGTCCGGTGCCAAAGTAAGTGGAAGGTTTTTATTAAATACGCGCTTTAGCTACAGACCACAGCCCGAATGGGAAGTATTTATCAGTGTCCGAAATTTGTTTAGTAATACCTGGCAGCATTATTATTCGGATTTTATTCGGGCTAGTTATTTGTTTGGTTTCAATTTTGAGCTTTAAAATAGGTGTTAGTATTCCAGTTTGAATAATGAAGTGTTTGATCGGTAATTTCACAAAAATCTTGTTTTTCTGCTTGTGGTGTGGAGTTTTATCCGCCCAAGACCTAACCGAATTGCTGAATAGGCTGAATTCTACCAGTCAACCGCAGGATAAGATTGTTCCCTTGAAGGAATTAGGTATTTATTATCAAAAAAAACAAGCCTACACCAAATCCATTGAATATTTTGAGCAGGCACTCCAGTTTGAAAAACAATTCAAAAACTTGGAAGCCCAGTCCTTCTCTACCCGGCAGATTCTTTCAAAAATGTATGCTTCAAGTAAAGATTACGACAAAGCACTCAACTATCAACAAGAAATATTAGAATTTCACAAAAAAAATCAACACACTATCGGCCAACTGGCAGCCCTGGATCAAATGGTACTTTTTGCCACGCTCAATCAGGATTACCCCAAAGCCATTCACTACCAACAAGAAATTCTGAAAATTAATCAGACTTTGAATTTGCCCAACGATCAAATTAAAGCCTATAACAACCTCGGATACCTCTATCACAAGCTGAATAAACAGACCGAATCGCTGCAAAACTATCAAAAAGCACTTGATCTGGGCAAACAATTCTCCGAAGGTTCACTGCCACTTAAAGAAAAAGCCATTCTTTTTACCAATATTGGCGTAGCTTATACCCACATGAAAGATTTTGCAGAGGCAGAGCTTTATTACAAACAAGCCCTCGATATGGCTGATAAACAAGGAAGCCCCTCACAAATCGCCGAAGCACACAACTATCTGGCAGCCAACTACTATGTAGCCGGCCAACCCGAAGCAGCCATCCAGGAAGCCAAAAAAGCCATTGAAATTGCCAAAATCAATGATGACGATGAATCTTTACTCAGTAGCTACCAAATCATGGCTGATGTATATTATTATCAAAATGACTTAAAAAATGCACAATTGTATCTGAAGCTCAGTCAGTCGCTCAAAGAAAAAATTAATAACCGACAGCGTACCCTTGAACAAAAAAATCTCGAGGATCAAATTAACTTGGAAAAAAAAGAGAACGAACTCAGAGGGCTTATTGCTGAAAAAGAAAAACAATCCCTGGCTCTCAAACAATCCGAACTCGAGAGGGAAAAACAAGAAAAAGACCTTATGCTCAAAGAAAAAGAGCTTACCCTACTCAAGCGCAATCAACAGCTCCAAGAAGCTAAACTCCGCAACCAAAACCTGGAGCAAGCACAAGTGCGCCAATTACTGCTGATCGCCGAAGAAAAAGCTAAAAATGAAAGACAAAAAAGAGAAACAGAAAGCCAAAAACAAGAAGCCGTCAAACAAAAGCTGATTGCCGAAAAAGAAAAAGCCGAAAAACAACAACAACAACAAGCCCTCCTGGCCTCCAAAAAAGACCAACAACTCAAAGATCAGCAACTCAAACAAGCCGCCACAAGCCGTAAATATCTTTCTGTCTTGGCTATCCTGATGGGTTTTATTGCATTGATGGTGGTACTGGGTTGGATTCTTAACCAAAGAAAAAACCATAAGCTCAAACAAGCACACCAACAAATCAAAGAAAAAAACGAAGAGCTGATGTCCAATGAAGAAGAACTTAGACAAAACATGGAAGAGCTCGAGACTACCCAAGATGCCATGCGCAAAAGCCAACGAGAAATCGAGAGCAAAAACGTACTTCTGGAAAATCAAAAAGCAGTACTCATCAAAACCTATAAAAAACTCAAATCTAAAAATGCTGCTTTGACGGATAGTATTCATTATGCCGAACGTATGCAACAGGCCATCCTACCCTCACCAGCTGAAATAAAAAAAATATTTTCCGATTTTTTTGTGATCTATCAAGCCAAAGACATCGTCAGTGGAGACTTCTACTGGTTGAAACAAGTAGAACACTTCACGTTTGTAGCCGTCATTGATTGTACTGGTCACGGAGTTCCCGGTGCTTTTATGTCACTGATTGGAAATGCACTTCTTAATGAAATTGTTGTACAAAAAAAAGTTTTTGATACCAATATCATTTTGGAAGAATTACATCAGGGAGTACGAAAAGCCTTACACCAAAAAGAAAGCAATAACACAGACGGCATGGATTTGGTGCTTTGTCGTTTGCAAACAATTGATGATCAGACACTTGATATTCAGTTTAGCGGTGCAAAAAGATCGTTGTTTTATACCAAAAACGGAGAAATACACGAAGTTCAGGGTGATCGACTCAATATCGGCGGTTATGTAAAATCAGATATCCGGCAATTCTCCACAACCAATATCCTTTTAGAATCTGGCGAAAAACTTTACCTGTTTACCGATGGGTTTCTCGATGCACCCAATCGCAAGCGTAAAAGATTCGGAATGAGCAAATTCAAAGAAATCCTTGAGCATAATAAGCATCTCCCCCTTGAAAACCAAGCCGAAAAATTCCAAGAAGCCCTCGTGAGGCACACTGAAAATACTCCTAGCCGCGACGACATTACGCTGCTTGCCGTTGAGCTGATGGCTTCTGACAAAAAAATCCCTGTAAACATAGATGAGTTGCTCCAAAATCAACACAGCAACAATGGATACCACCCTGAGTTTGACTTCTTCGAGTATTATACCCGCATCAATGCTGCCGAAGTGGTACTCTCCTACAAAGGTCCCTTTTCAGATGCCATGTTGGCTGAGATTGGGCGTGAAATCCGTGAAAAAGTAGGCAATAATCCCAAAGTCTGGAAAAAAGTATTCAATATCTTTATGGAGTTGGCACAAAACGTATCTTATTATTCCAAAGAAATCAACCATTTTAAAAATAATGACCGTGTCGGCACTTTGCTCATCCTGGATATAGGTGATAGCTACAAAGTCATGACCGGGAATCTGATCTTTCAAAGTGCCGTAGAATATCTCAAAAATAAATGCGAAACCATCAATTCGCTCAACCACGATGAACTCCGAGAATACAAACGCAGACTCCGCAGCGACCCCAATGCCAATAGCGATGAAAGCAAGGGCGCAGGCATCGGCATTGTACAGGCAGCTCTTACCTCCTCCAATCCCCTGGAATTTGAAATCCGTAAATTCGGCGAAGATCACGCTTTCTTCTTGCTTTCTACTCGAGTTGAGAAGTAATTTCTACAGTTTTAAAAAAATCCGCCCCGGTTCAAAATAAAAACCTTACAAAAATCATTAGTTTGCTTGCCAGGGCATAACAAGCAAACTAATCAAGGGTTTTAACTCAATAAATATTTTGGTAAACGCCCGATATTCAGGGTAGTAACAATATTTATACAGTAGATTATTTGGTTTTTAAATATTTTTGGTAAATCTCACTCAAAAACTTACGATCTGGCTCATAATAACCCCGAGTAAACAATTCAATTTTGGTATCACTCGTGATGGCTTCCTTCCAGATGAATTCAAGCTCAATAGACTCCCCTTTTTTCAGAGAAATATAAGAATCATCTTCGTTTTCCAAAGCTTTTTGGTTTTGCGGCAAAATAAGCTGATCATTGATTTTGAGTACTACCTGATTGAGGAATGAAATTTCATCTTTTTCTTCCTGAATGCGAATTTTAAGGATTTGACCCATCATACAGGCTGGAGCAATGCTCGTGGATGTCATTTTTTCGTTTGTTTTGCCTACTACATCCTTGATCACTTCACTTTGTCGAACAAACTCTTTTCCGTTCCAAACGTACAGCCAGGGGCAGCTCAAGCAGTTCCAATCTTTAAAATCGCCCTTTTCTACGGTAAAAGTTTGGTCGCCTTGGATGTCTACTTCTTCAAGCACTACCCCGTCGGAAGCCTGGCCTGGGATACCCGCATTGGGGTCAAATTTTTGTGAAGCAGGATTATAAATTACGATGATGTATTTGCCTTTGGGCAGATTGGTAAATGTAGCAGGGGTAGTTTTATACTTTTTGGCTTCTTTGATTTTTTGCCAGGCACTCCACCAACCGTATTCGTTTTCAGGGGCTTTGGCTTCTTCCTCACTGATGACAGCCGCCCAACAGCCTTTGATTTTGGATTTGACCACAACCTTTTTGACATTTTGTGCATATAAACTGAGGCAAGAACCTAGTAAAAGAAACAATACAAGTGTTTTTTTCATTTTGAGTGGATTTGAGATGGTTTTTGTAAATGTACATGGTAAATTTAGAAGAAAAATCAGAGCAATCAATTTTATAAGGTTATTTTTTCTTTCCAAATTTTAAACCTTTTTTATCATTTGGGTGTCAAGGAATATAAGGGTATTTTTGTATAAATTTATGTGCAAAACAATCGGCTTTTATTAATTCAAAAACATACTTTATCAAAAATCAGGTTTGTTATACCTAAACCGAAGTGGTTTTCCGAAATTTTAGCTCTTAAATCATGAATAATCAAGCTAATCAATCAAGAAAATCAGGTAAATCACTTTAATCTGGGTATAATTTGAAAAATCCGATAAAATACCGGATAACACCAAACATTCTTCCAGAGATGATGATTTTTAAAGATAATTTCGCTAGACTTTTTGAAGAGGGTATTAAAAGAAGTTAATCTGAAAAGAATCTCTAAATTTTCATTATTTAAATTTTCATACTATTTATATGGTATTATTTTCTACCCCAATAATTTTTAAAAACGTGAAGATTAATCGTTACAGCACACTTGTAATCTTGCTGCTTTTGGTATTCCAGGAACTCACACAACCGCTTAGAGCACAAATCAGCTTTGGAGGCACACCCCTGAGTTTGGGAAGCAATTTTAAAAGTTTGGGCACATCCGAACAAAACTTACAACCAGTCATATTAACACCCATAAACCTAGAAAAAATAAATCAAGAAGATGCCCAAAATGACTTTGGCAACCGCTTTGCCATCCCTATTTCTGTCAATTTCAACCTACAAAACTCTGGAAAATGGACTGATTTACCCAACGGAGACCGACTTTGGAGACTAAAAATCCACTCTGAAGGAGCTATTTCGCTCCATTTGATTTTTGACCGGTACCATCTTCCTGAAGGAGCACGATTATTCCTTTATGATGAATCTTACCGAACCATTTTAGGGGCCTTCACCTCCCAAAACAACCAAAAAAGCGGCCGTTTTGGCACAGACCTCATACCTGCTGCTACCCTTACCATTGAATATTATGAACCTGCCAAGGTCAAAGGACAGGGAGAAATTAGCATTTCACGAGTCAATCACGGGTATAAACGCATTTTTTTACAAAAAAACAGCCAAGTCCGAAAATCAAGCCACGGAACACTGGGATTTAAAGACTCTGATGCCTGCAATATCAATATCAATTGCTCTCAGGGGGATGATTGGCAGGATGAAAAAAGAGGTGTCGCCTTGATCGTACTCAATGATATCAATGGATCCGACTGGTGCAGCGGATCATTAATCAATAATACAGCATTTGACGGACGACCCTTGCTACTCACAGCCGACCACTGTGAAGACGGCGGCGGGCAGGAATTTATCGATACCTGGATTTTTGTATTTAATTATGAAGCCTCCGATTGTAATACCCCTCCTGATGCCCCTGTACGCTCTCAATCCATAGCAGGCGCAACCATATTGGCTAAAAGTGCCAAATCAGACTTTCAATTGTTAGAACTAAGCAGCAATATCCCTTTTTCTTACAATGCCTATTTCAATGGGTGGGACAGAAGCCCAGGCAATCATCAGGGAACAGTAGGCATTCACCATCCTTCTGGAGACATCAAAAAAATATCCATGGATACCGACTCAACCCGTACTACTGCCCGCGAATCAAATATCAGCGATGTCAATGGTGACTTTTACAGAGTTAGATGGGATGAAGGAACTACCGAAGGAGGTTCGTCCGGCTCCCCACTCTTTAACAATTCAGGGCGAATTATCGGGCAGTTATATGGTGGTACAGCCTCTTGTAGTAATTCTACACAACCCGACTGGTTTGGTAAAATATCCTCTTCTTGGACCGGAGAGGGCAGCGAAGATACACAGCTTTCTGTCTGGCTTGACCCCGCAAACTCGAATGCCCAAACACTGGAAGGATACGAACCCCTCGCCAATGACATGGCCGTATCGAGCCTTAGAATTACAGTAAATCCTTGTGATTATTCCCAAAACACGCCCGTAGAAGTAACCCTCCGAAACTCAGGTAGAAATGATCAGGGAGCTTTTGTGGTCAAATATGCCTTAAAAAAGGCTGATAATACAATCATTTCTTCAGGCAGTCAATCATTTGTAGGGCTGGGTTCAGGAGATTTAGAGGTTTTTACACTGGGGATTGATCTAACTGAGCTTGAAGACGAACTGCGTTTGGAGGTTTTTTTAGACAATTTTTCGGATGATAATAATGCCAACAATTTCCGTATGCTGGATATCGAGAATATCTTGTTGACAAAAATAAGCGTTTTTCCTTATGCAGAGGATTTTGAATCAGATGCAGGGAACTGGACGGTTAAAAGAGACAACTCCATTTCTCCAAGCTGGCAACTGGGCGAACCCGAAGGAACAGTCATCGATCAGGCATTCAGTGGCACCCAAGCCTGGGTGACTAATTTGAGCGGCGTTTATGCCAACAATGAAAGCAGTTATTTATTAAGCCCATTCTTTGATTTCAGCAACCGAACCCGCCTTTCGCTAAGAGCAGGCATCTTTGTCAATTCTGAGGAAGACTATGACGGATTACAAATCCAAGTAAGCCGCGATTGCGGACTAACCTGGGAGCGATTGGGGGAAATCGGCACAGGAATAAATTGGTATAACAATGAATCTCCTAACCTTCCTTTTGAAGAATTTGGCAATTTTGCTTGGAGCGGAACCGATGACACTACTTGGAGAATTGTAGAACATTCTTTGGAAGCGTATGCCAATGAAAAAAATATTTTGATTCGAGTCTTATTCAGATCGGATTTTTCAGGTGTCGCCGAAGGCTTTGGTTTTGATAATTTCAGTATCTTTGACCTGGATGATCCCGTTCCAGATAAGCTTGATTTTATACTGTATCCCAATCCAACACAAGATAAATTCCGGCTACTTTTTAATAAAAATCTTCCTTTTGATCAACCTTATGAAATCACATTATTTAGCTCGCTTGGAAAGGAAATTAGCCGATTTGTAAGAAATTATGCTGGTGCTAATCCCGAATTTTCACTCGATGGAATGCCACCTGGCGTATACCTCATCCGATTAAAAACAGATGAAGGAAGTGTGACTAAAAAGTTTATAAAAATTTAAAAAAAATATTTTCAATCCTTTTCAAAAAAAAATCGTACCTTTCGGTATTAAAACAAAACAGAAGATTTTAATATTTACTACTGTTGGAAAAATATTCAGGCATTAAAATCTTCATTTATGGAAAAGATTCATCAAGATAAATACCAGGAAAAAAAATATAAAACCCTCATCCTTAAAGCCCTAAAACAAAAAAAAGAGGGAGCTACCATCGCCGACGTCGTTGTACTCACCGGGCTGCTCATTGATTGGGTGGAGTATACCCTCCGCTTATTGATGGCAGAGTATCCTTGTCGACTCAAAATAAATGATAAAGACGAACTCGTGTATATTTTTGATTTTGAAACCCCTACCAAAAACTGGCAACAAATACTCTTGGAATGGGCTAAATCATCGCATACCATCAAACACCTTCAAAAGCCCAAACAATTTATCTATCAAACGCTTTCCTATATCTTTGGAGAAAAAAGAAAAGCCAAAGACCGATTATTTATTGAAAAAATCATCCTGCATTACATTCGTCACAACCAAGGCAAAGTAGTCATCGCCGAGCTCATTCAGGTTACCGGGTGGAGTGTATACCAGGCCGAAATTCAGGCAACTCGCCTACTTGCCAACTACCACGGCGAGGTTGAAATAACAGAAGAAGGCGTCATTATTTATCATTTTGAAGAACTTGCCAGACAACAACTTACTGTTAGTGAGCAACAGGAGGTCATCGAGAGTCTCAAAATTTGGGAAAGACCCATCCCCGAACGCAAAATGAATGACAACGATGAAATCACCAATCAAAAATTAGAAAAATTCAATAAAACCAATCTATTTACTTCTTCGCTAGTGTCTATGATCACGGGTGCTTTGATCATCAATCAGCCATTCGGATTTTTGGCCAATCTATTGCTTTTGGGCTCTACAACGGCACTTTCTTTCTCAGCAGTTTTTTTCTTATTGCCGGCCATTCGGAAATTTTTTGTCTTTTTGGAAAATGAAAAAATACGCTCTAAAAATGTGGAGACCTATCTGCTCAAAGGTATTTTTAATCGAATCAACTCACGCATTTCCCCGGATAAAGACCTTAAAAAACTTCTGCACGAAAGCAAACCCCTTAAAGAATATGCATTTTGGTGGAATCGTTACCTGTCTTCCTCCGTTTTTGAATATTCACTGATACTTACTTCTACCTACCACAGGGAGTTATTGCTTCAGAAAAAAGCCCTTGAACTCGAGGCGGAGATTAATGTAGACCAAAACGGTGATCTTTATTATGATTTTGAACGTTTAAATAAAGAACTTGAAATCATTGCCCAACAAAGAAAATAGTAAAGCTTGCAAAAATCAGATTATTTTTATTTCAATTTCTTATTGCACAAAGTCAGCACTGGCTTGAATACCATAAAATTTTCAATCATTTTAGGGCTTTTTTATTCGTGTTCGCCCGTCAATTCCAAAGCTCCTCACGACATACAACTTCAATCTCTCTCCACAAAAGTACAGCATTATTTTAAAGAAATCGCACTCGGCAGTGAATTCGGGCATGAAGCAAACCCAAAGATTATTAAATGGAAAAAAAACATTAAGATATTTATTTTGGGGTCTAAACCTGAATACCTACTCAAAGAATTAAAGAAAATAATTACCGAGTTCAATGGACTTGTGCACAACATTCGTATTGAGCTTTCCGAACGCCGAACAGAAGCGAACCTCCTCTTGGTCTTGGGCTCCTCCCAAGAATATCTTAAAATAGAAAGTGGGGCAAGTTCTTTTGTAAAAAATAATTGGGGTATGTTTACCGTATATGAAAACAAAAAATATGAGATCGAGAGAGCGACTGTTTTTGTGGATGTCATCCGGGCGCACTCCAGAGAAGCTCAAAAACATCTCTTGAGGGAAGAGATCACCCAAAGCCTGGGTTTGATGCAGGATTCTCCGCGCTACCCGGACAGCATTTTTTACGAATCCTGGTCACAAACCACAGAATACTCCGACATAGATAAATTACTGATTCAGATTTTGTATCACCCCGAAATACGTCCGGGTTTTAGAGAAGAAGACCTTGAAAAAATCTGGAAAAAATTATAAAATTTCTGCGCTTTTACCTTATTTTTGATTGAAATGTACTAATAAACGATTATAACTATGAGAATCACCTATAATGCACCCGTTATACTGACTTATACCCTGATCTGTGTTGTGATTACTGGGCTGGATAGCAGTATTTTTGCCAATGCCGAAGGGCACACCGGCACACTGTCTCAAATGCTTTTTATGGTCTATCCTTTCGGTTTTCCAGAGATGAATTTAAACAATCCGCTGGCTTATTTTAGGCTATTTTCTCACGCCATGGGGCACGCCAATTGGGCGCATTTGGTGGGTAATTTCAGCTTTATTTTGCTTTTAGGGCCTATTCTGGAAGAAAAATACGGTTCAAGGCTGATTTTATTGCTCTTATTTATGACAGCATTCATTACCGGAATTTTGAATGCCGCTTTGTTCGATAATTCTCTTTTGGGAGCCAGTGGTGAAGTTTTTATGATGATCTTGTTGGTATCTTTTACCAATGCCAGGCGCGGCACCATTCCCCTTACCTTTATCCTGGTTGCTCTTTTATTCTTAGGCAAAGAAATTTATGGAGCAATGGCTGCTCAGGATCAGATTTCTCAATTTGCCCATATCATCGGCGGGGTTTGTGGAGGAGTATTTGGCTATCTGATTAGCCCCAAAACTAATCCGGTTGGTTCATCTCCCAAAACTCAGACAAGTCCGGGTTCAGGGCTTGATCTCACTGATTTGACAGATGCCGTGTGAGGGAGTCATCATTGAAGATTAGTGCGTAAAAATTCAGCTTTCACTACGCACTAACCTCCAATAAAAAACTCCAATAATTTTTAGTTCTCTGCCAGATATTCGTGTACAAATTTAATCGCCATAGCACCCTCTCCTACTGCCGAGGCAACTCGGTTCATAGCTCCTGAGCGTACATCTCCGGCTGCAAAGATGCCAGGTACGGAAGTTTCGAGCAAAAAAGGTTCACGGTCTTTTTTCCAGATTTTTTTGAAGTGATGATCTGTCAGTAAATCTCGACCAGTTTTTACAAAACCTTTATCATTCTTCAAAATCTCCTGATTTACCCAATCGGTATACGGTTTAGCACCGATGAATATAAACAAAGACCCGGCAGGTACTTTTTGAAGTTCTTTGGTCTCGATGTGTTCAATGACTAATTCTTCCAATCTTTCTTTTCCGAGGGCTTCTACCACTTCGGTTTTAGGCAAAAGTTGAATGTTGGGCGTACCTGCGATTTGATCAATGAGATATTGAGACATGCTGGAAGACAAATCCTCCTTACGAATCACAATAAACACATTTCTGGCAAATTTAGCCAGATACATCGCTGCCTGCCCAGCAGAGTTTCCTCCCCCTACAATATACACGTCCTGGTTTTTACAGGCTTGGGCTTCGGTGGTGGCAGCTCCATAATACACCCCGGCTCCTGTAAATTGCTCCAAGCCTTTAGTATCCAGGCGGCGATAATCTACCCCAGTAGTGATGACAATACTTCGGGTGTGAATCTCAGTGCCATCCAGGAGCTTAATGGTTTTGTATTGATCCTGGCTTTTGATCTCTATGACTTCTTGTGGTGAAAGAAACTCAATCCCGAATCGCTGTGCCTGTGTGATGGCTCGGCGAGCGAGGTCGGCTCCACTCAGCCCGGAAGGAAAACCCAGATAATTCTCGATGCGCGAACTGGTTCCTGCCTGACCTCCGGGTGCTCTTTTCTCGATCAGAAGCGTTTTTAAGCCCTCAGAGCCTCCATATACGGCGGCGGCAAGCCCGGCGGGTCCTGCTCCAATAATGGTCACATCGTACAATTCGCTATCCGCCTGAGATTTCAAGCCTATCCGCTCACCTAAAGCAGCCAGATTAGGACTGATCAAATGACTTCCATCTTCAAAAAGTACTACGGGAAGGTCTTTTTTTTCGGCTTGGATAAGCTCCAACATTTCTTGCGCTTTGGGGTTAGTCTCGATGTCCAACCATTGATAAGGCTTGAGGTTTCCGGCTAGGAAGTCTTTAATTTCGTGAGATTTGGGAGACCACTGATAACCCACGATTCTGAGTCCTTCAAATTCGGGGCGATAGTTCATTTTCCAGTCATCCAACAGATCATCCAACACAGGATATAGCTTTTCTTCGGGAGGATCCCAGGGTTTTAACAAATAATAGTCAAGTTGGACTTCATTGATGGCTCTGATCGCCGCATCAGTATCCGAGTAGGCAGTCAACAGTACCCTTTTGGCTTCAGGATAGATTTCTTTGGCTTTATCCAAAAGTTCAACCCCCAGCATTTCAGGCATTCTTTGATCAGAGAGGAATAAGGCAGTTACTTCACCCTTAAGCTTAAGTTCTTTAAGCGTAGCCAATGCCTCCAGAGCAGATTCGGTACTAATAATGCGATAATCTTGTTTGAAGTGATTTCTAAGGTCTCTTTGTATGGCTCTGAGTACCTGTGGATCATCATCTATAAGAAATAAAATAGGTTTTTTCATTCTGGTTATTGAGTAGAGTGCTAAAATCAAAAGAAAGCTTTTTTGACACAATTAAAACTGTAAATTAATAAAACAAGCTATACTAAGATTTACACGATTGATTTATCTGATTTTTAAGGATTTACAAAACCTTTTTTTCGCAAACCATTTTATTTTGAGTATAAATAATCCTGTAAATCATAAAAATTAAATAAGTCTTGATATAATTTCGGCTAAATATATAAAGCACTCCTGTAATTCACAACTATCCTGTAAACCTCATGAATATTATCCAAAAAGTTGCCCCCAATTTCCAATCAGTGTCTCAGCTTGCAGAGATGATTCAAGCTCCTCCATAAATTGCGTACGAGGAATCAATTCGGCTCCCAAGCTACCGAGATGATCTGTATATACCTGACAATCAATGAGTTGAAATTGATATTCTCTCAATTTTTCTACCAAAAAAATAAAACCATATTTAGAGGCATTGCTGACTTTAGCAAACATAGATTCTCCAAAAAAACATCTTCCCAGTGAAACGCCATAAAGCCCTCCTACCAATTCGTTTTCCTGCCAAACTTCTACAGAATGGGCATAACCTAATCCATGTAAGTCTTTATAAGCTTCTTGCATATCTTCCGTAATCCACGTCCCATCTTGCGCTTTGCGGGGTATTTGACGACAATTGGCAATGACTTTTTGAAAGCTTTGATCCAGGGTCACTTCAAAAGGTTGTTTTTTGAATAACTGACGCATACTTTTAGATACATACAGTTTTTCAGGGTATAACACAAAACGTGGATCAGGTGCCCACCACAAAATCGGCTCTCCTGGAGAAAACCAAGGGAATATTCCGGATTGATAGGCTAATAACAATCTGGACACAGAAAGATCACCTCCAATAGCCAAAATACCGTGTTCGTTGGCCATCTCTACTGGAGGAAAAATCAAACGATTATCTAAAAAATAATATTTCACAATAAATTTTACTTAATTCTGTGTAATTTTTGCTTGTAACTGAAGTATAACGCAAAACAATTCATTCTTCACAAAGTATACATCATAAAATAAACGTACAATATAACGTTTTTAAGCCAAAATCAATAGAGCTTGGTGTATTTGGATGATAATTTTATACCCTATATGTGTAACTTGATCGTATGCATCTTTAAAACCACCTAGGTTTTAGTATACAATATCCAAATATTTTGTGTACTTACAATGTAGAATATTATTCAGTAGATTTAATTGCAAAGGAATATGAGAAATTTTGCCACGCTTATTTATCTAACCCTAATTTTATTCGCTCTAGTACCCCAACAAGGTACAGCACAAGATGATCCCCGTTTGATCATTGACCCATTCGGACACGCCTCGATGGTCAGAGAACTCATTTTTACACCTGATGGAAAAACACTGATTTCTTTATCTGATGACAAAACTATTCGCTTTTGGAGCGTTGAAACAGGTGAAATCAAAAGAACGCTTCGTGGACAAATAGGCGACGGTTCGGAAGGCAAGCTTTATGCCGGCGCACTGTCTCCCAATGGTAAAATCTTGGCCGTAGGTGGCTGGCTGGCAAACAATGCCGATGCCCAATACGGACGCATTCGCCTGATCGATCTAGAGACCATGCAACAGGTTTCACAAATAAGCGAACAAGAAGATGTCATCAATAGCTTGACATTCTCTGCCGACGGAAAATATCTAGCTAGTGGTAGTTCAGACAATAGCATCCGTGTATGGGATGTATCTATGCCTTCCAGCCCCAAACTTATCTCTGTATTAAAGGGGCATATTGAGAGCGTTCAACACGTAGCTTTTCTGAATTCTAAAAAACTTGTATCCGTATCTTATGACAAAACCATCCTTTTATGGGATTGGGCAAATAATAACATTGACCAAAAAATAGAGCAACATAGCGACAAGGTCAGCGCACTGGCCTGCTCACCTGACGGCAAGTACTTTGCCTCAGGAGGGTATGACAACAAGGTTTTTCTTTTTGACAGCAAAGGCAAGGTCATTAAAATGCTTGCCGAAGAAAGTGGTGGTGTTTACACGCTTTCTTTCTCAGCAGATAGCAAAAAACTGATAAGCCACGGCACCAAAGACCTGGAAGCCAAGGTCTATGATATCCCTAGCGGAAAACTACTCAAGTCTTTTGGAAAACATAATAATACGGTTGTGTCCTCTGCTTTTTATGGAAGTAATCTGGTTGCCACAGCCGGAGGGGATGACAACGATATTTATATCTGGAATGCCGATACAGGCGAAACCATTCGGCACATGGTGGGCAGAGGGTATACCAAAAGAACGGTTGCCTTCGGAACTACCAACGGCAAAATTGCCTTTGGAAATACCTGGGACGGACGAAATGGCGCAGGACCTCTTGAAATGGCTTTTGACTTCAACAGAATGAGACTTTTTACCCAACCTCCTAATGGAGAAAATTACACCAAAGCCATTACAAGCCAAAAAGGTAAAACACTCACCTTTATCAATGACCAAGAGCTAAAGATTGAGGGCGTAGGTTCTATTGTCACTGAGAATGCCTATGATGGCTGGTTACGCTCCTATAGCTTTACTAAAGACGGAAACGTATTGTTGGGAAGTAATTATAGCCTAAAGCTCTTTGATCAGGATGGAAACACACTGAAAAAGTTTATCGGAAATACGGGCGAAGTTTGGGGAATCGCCGTATCACAAGACGGTAAATTATTTGCCTCTGCCGGAGGGGATCAAACCATCAAAATATGGAGCCTGGAAGATGAAGGAGAAGTAAAATCCGTAGCCGAAATCTACACCCACCCTTCCTGGGGAGAAATCTGGAGAGAGCAAAAGTGGGTCAGTATTGCTGAGCAAAAAAGCAAATCAGCCTGGCTGCAAATCATCGAGAATCTACGAAGCATCAGCCGCAATACCGACGCAGAAACCCTAAACAAGTATTTCAATGACTACATCAAAGATGACGCAACGGATATCAAACCCTTGCTGACCCTTTTTGTTGCCAGTGACAATGAATGGGTGTGCTGGACTCCACAAGGGTATTATGCCGCTTCTACAGGCGGTGAAAAATATATCGGCTGGCATATCAATCAGGGTGTAGACAAACTAGGGGAATATTATCCCCTAGCAACCTTCCGAAAAAAATACTACATGCCCGAATTGATTGCCCTCATCCTAGAAACAGGTAGCTTTGACAAAGCCCTCGATAAACTCAACCAGGAACAAAGTACCCAGGTATCCGATGAAAACATCCTTAGCAACTTACCCCCTAAAATCGAATGGCTCAATCCGACCGTTTCGGAGATTACCACAGACAAAAATAAGTTTTCTGTAAAAGCCAAAGTAACTTCGGATGCTAAAATTGACAATGTCAAACTCCTGGTCAACGGACGCACGGTTACCTCCAAAGAAAGAGGTTTTAAAGTAGTAGGTACGGATACTGACACCGAAAAAACCATTGATTTTGAAGTAGACCTTACTGCTTCCGAAAATACAGTCATGATTTTTGCGGCCAATACCAATTCCGCCACACTTTCCGAACCCCGAACCATCAAACTTTCCGAAAAAGTTCTTGACAGCCAACGTGGTAATGATTCCGATGAGTTAAATATTGATTTGGGGGATTTTACCATGCGACCCAACCTTTATATGGTTTGTATCGGGATTTCTAATTTTAGCAATCAAGCCTACAATCTTGAATATGCTGATGATGATGCCAGGGCTATTGCTGATATTTTTCAAAGCCAGGAAGGTAAACTTTATGAAAAAGTATCCATCAAAACCCTGACAGACGCAGAAGCTACCCGCTCTAATATTTTAGATGCTTTTTATTGGCTTGAAGAAAACGCTACCCACAAGGATATGGTCATGATCTTTGTGGCTTCTCACGGATTTAATGAAAGAGAAAATTTCTATATACTTCCTCACGATGGTAATCACGAAAAACTGCGTGCTACAGGGGTTGATTGGGCTGATTTTCAGGATGTACTCAGTAATTTACCTTCCAAAGTAATGCTCTATTTGGATGCTTGCCATAGCGGTCAGCTAGGCAATAATCTGACCAGAGGCTTTGATACCAATACCATGGAAGCGATTCGCGAAATTACCTCGCCTGAACACGGCGTAGTGGTATTATCTGCTTCTACGGGCAATGAAAAATCGCTCGAGAACCCCGACTGGAAACACGGAGCTTTTACACTCGCACTCATTCGGGCTTTGAAAGATAAAAAGGGAGACCTGAACAACGACGGCATCGTTTATCTGAGTGAATTGGATTACTTTATCGCCGAAGAAGTCAAAAATTTAACCAAAGGCAAACAACACCCTACTACCCAAAAACCAAGTACCATTAGCCGCCTCCCGGTTTTGTTACTCAAATAATTGAGTTTTAAACCTTGATCATGCTGTGATAAAGATATTACATCTAGTTTTTATAAAATTATTGCTGCTCGAAAAGCTCCCTGTTGGGGGCTTTTTTTATGGTAGATGCTTATAAATCGTACAGTTATAGCCCGTTCTTTCTGTATTGGAAAGTAAGCCCAAAGCATTGATTTTTTGAGATAAGTAGCTTATAGGAATCTCCAACCTGGCTATGCGGCGAAGTTTAGCCTGCTTGAGATAATAAGCCACGATTTCAGGCTTTCTCCAAAGCAAATGATCACTGACAACGAGATATTGGTATTTGTATTTTTCTCTTTGACGCACTTCACGGGCTTCTAAACTTTCAAAAATATCCATGTACTGAAAATCCGAATTGGTTTTGCGTACTGCATAAAAAAACATCGGCTCTCCTACTACCCTACTTTGTGAAGGAATATGTTTTTGAATAAAATCATCCAAAGTTGTATAATCCCGTTGAGAGAATGAAGCAAAAGTTTGAAGGTTTTTTAAGGTAAAATAAGCTGCATGATGTAAAAAAAGCCCCATCAGTATATAAACAATCGGATTTTTGAAACCTAAACGTTCAAAACACAAAACCCTGAAAATGAGCAAATAATAAAAGGGTAAGATGAATATCGAGTAAGGGCCATAATCCCGTACCAATACATAAAATAAACCTGTGTTCAGAATAGAAATTAAAATCCAAGCATCTCCTAAAATACGTGGATTCCTGAAAATATGTATTCCTAACATAACCAAACCACTACAGATTAAAGCGTATTCCTGCTTGGGGATATAAAAATTTCCCCCTAGAAAAAGCTCTGCCATAGTGCCTGAATTTACTTCAAAAGTTGGTCTGAGATAATAATTCACAAAAGGAACATATCCGCCAAAAGCGTACATAATCCACCCGGAATACAATAGCCAAAAGCTAAACCCCAGACCCAAAAGTGCATAAAGTGTACTTTTTTTCCAAAAACCTATCCTCAAAAAAACACTTGCTGTCAAACCCAATCCCAACACAGCTACTCGAGGAGTTGTCAGACAAGCCAAGGTAATGCAGACACCGCTATACAAATAATGTTGATAAGAAGGACACTTATTTTGTTTGTACATAAAATTGTATGCAACCAACATAAAAAAAAGAGCCGTTAAATCCATTCTACCTTCGTGCAGACTTAGATTAAAAAAAGGATCTAAGGCAATTAAAGAAATAAGCAATAGATTTTTGAATGGGGAATTGTTTGTGGAATTTTTGGATAATTGAGTTATGATCCAGAGGCAGCCCAATCCTGCACAGAAATTGACGATTCGAAAAGACCAGATACTCATTCCGAGGATTTTCATACTCAGCCCTGTGCAAAAAAAATAGACAAAACCATAAATTTTTACTTCTTCAAAAACGGCCACACGGGGAGTCAATAATCCGGTTCGGATAAAGTTTTCGGCAATACTGGCGAAATAAGTTTCGTCAAACCAGGGCAAGGGTTGATAAGATAAGGTAAAGCATTGTACCAAGACATATAAAATAGCTAAGATGAGTAGTATTTTATGATTATTTAAAATTTTCATTCCCTGCAAAAAAAAAGTGTCTGCTAAATTAAGCAGCCACTTTTTAGAAACCTACTCAAGCAAACAAGCAAATTAATCTTTAGCCAAATTTTCTGCGGCACAAAGCAGTATATTGGGGTCTAAACGTTCTTTATAATCAGGATTGATGTATTCAAATAGGATTTTACCGGATTTGTCCAGAATCATTACAGTAGGCACAGGCAGAAGATATTCACCCTTGGGGGAGGCGGTCAGCTCGATGCCATATCCCACATAACGTTTTTTGACTTCTTCATTGACTTTATAAGCGATACCAAATTGCTGCATAGCCTCCAGATTTTTATCTGATAAGAGTGTGTAAGACACTTTATTTTTATCGGCAGTTTCTTTGAGTTTTTCAGATTTATCAGGGCTTACAGCAATGATTTGATAATTCAATTTGAGTAAAAACTCCTCAATATTAAGCATCCCTGCCAATTGACGATTGCAATAAGGACACCAGCCGCCCCTGTAAAAAATCAGCACAGTTTGTTTTTGGCTAAGTTTTTCTTTAAGAGATACTTCCTGCCCCTCGAGCGTTTGCAACAACACATCTGGAACTACCTCCCCCACCAACAAAGGGCTGACATCTTCGGGTTTATCCGGATTTTCAGCGTGATAAAAAGCGAAACCTACTAAAAAGGCAGACAAAACCAAAAAACTTAAAAAGTATAACTTTTTCATAATCTTAATTTTCTTTACAAATTAACCTTAGTTTGTACTCATCAAATGTCAAACAAATGACACAATAATTATTTTCAATTATTTTCAATTATTTTCTTGATCGTGATTTTCTTGATAATGATTTTTTCTTCCAAAACAGGTTGTTCTCAGAAGCTGTTTTGAGTTTAGCATAAAAAACTGTTTAGCATATTACTATAAAAAGAGAAGCATTGTAAAAGCTAAAAAATAGTTCAAGAAGGCTGCTATCCAGCGTGGCATAAAAGATAATACCTGAAAGAAAGATAAAACATCCTTTTTTCAGGCATCCCCATAGAATTTAGCTACATCACAAAAGAAAACGCTTGGGTAAATATCAGTCTTCAAACAGAAATATAATTTATCTTATAATCTTTTCAGAAGATCTTCTTTTTTGCTTTGAAATTCTTCATCGGAGATTACACCACTTTTTTTAAGCTGAACCAGTTTGTCCAGTTTGACAAAGATTTCACCTTTGTTTGGTTCTTTTTCCTGATCATTTTTTTGCAAATCCGAGGCATATTCTTTTCCCTTCTCGAATTCCTCCTCGTATTTTTTTTGAGCCCAACTAAGGTCAAAATCAAAAAAATTACCGCCTGATTCAAAATGGTTTGTAAATAGCTTGCCGATTGCATAGGTAGAAGCTCCTGATAAAATCACCATAGAAACTCCACCGAGTAGCGTACCAATACCCGGAATTGTCTTGATATAACTGGCTCCCAAACGGGTCAAGGTGCTTCCGGCAATTACGGAAATCAGATGTTTGCCTGAGCTTTCGTCATATACCACTTCATAGACTCTGGACAGCTGCTTTAACATATCCAATTGAACCATAATAACGGCTGCGGAATCCAAAACCGGGATGGGAATAGCACCCGCACCCATTGACCACAACACGTGATGTTGGATGATTCCTTGTGATTGTTCAAATTTAGAAGAACTCATAGAATGATTGTAATTTTTTTAGAGAATATTACAAAATAAAGATATACAATAGTACAAAAAATTAAGCGATTTTCTGAATTTTTCAAGTTAAAATAAATCTATTGGCTTAACCAACTCACCATTGGATCGCTTTCTAAGGGCAGTGTAAAAGACGTCATAATCAAATTACAGAAGGCCGAGGGCTGTGTCTCCAATTGCTTGAATTCACAGCCTTACTTCTTACATACTACCAGATATTTTCATGATGACTAAAAATTAGAAATATATTACAACGTACTTTTTAAGAGATTATTTTATTTTTTTATGTGGATTTTCAAAATGTATACGTGAATTAGATTTACTAAGCATTTGGTTCTCTTTTTGCTACATACATATAAAGCATTTTACTAACAAACCAAAATTAAACCGATTGTATGTAATTTATACCAGAATTACATCCAATAAAACAGCTAACATGGGTTTTATCATGAAAAAAAGTTTAAGATTCTTATCAGCTTTGATATTGCTATGGCTATCTCCCAAAATTTCAGCTCAAATCAATTTTGTGGGGAGTGCCGGATTATTACCTTCCGAACCCCAAAACTGTATTCAAATTACCCCAGAAAGTGCTGACACCGTAGGCTGGGTTTACTCCTTGCAAAGCATGGATTTGACCAAAAACCAAAGCCTGGAGTTTGATCTTTACCTAGGAATGAACAACTCTGGGGGTGACGGACTGGTATTCGTACTGCACAATGACCCCCGTGGGGCAAGTGCCATCGGTTGCAAAGGGCAAGGATTGGGGTACGGAATCAACTCGCCGGCTATTTGTAACGGCAATACTCCTATTATCCCTTCTGTCGGTATTGAAATTGATATTTTCCAAAATAGCTCTGGAATTAGTTTTAATGACCCTGCCAACGACCATTTGGCGTATGTGGTAAATGGCGACCTTAATCATGGTACCACCAACCTAAATGATATTCAAAACGGATTTATTTTTACCAATAATATTGAAAATAATGTGCGCCACGCCTTTCGTTTTGAATGGACGGCAGCTACCAAAAACCTCCGGGCTTACTGGGAAGGCAATTTGGTACTGGACAGAACCAGCGACATCCCCACGATTCTCGGCACCAATAATGCCGTTTGGGGTTTTACGGGGGCGACAGGAGGCTTTGTAAATCAATTGTATTTTTGCAGTGATTCAGGCGTAACACTCAGCACCGCCTTGCCGATTAGCTTATTCACATTTACCGGAAAATCGACTTCCAAAGGTGTCTTATTAAGCTGGCAGACCTTATCCGAAGAAAATAACGACTTTTTTGCCATTGAAAGGTCTTCTGATGCCCGCAGTTTTGAGACAATAGGCATCGTAGACGGGGCTGGCAATAGCAATCAATTAATTAGTTATGAATCATTAGACGACAGCCCATTCGTTGGAGCAAACTTCTACAGGCTTCGCCAGACAGATTTTGACGGCAAATCCAGCTATTCGTCCCTTATTTTTGTCGATCATCAGCCCGAAGGCACACCTTCCATGGAGATTTATCCCAATCCTGCTGTGCAAGATAATTCTATTAAGCTTTCGCTCAAAGGACTACAAAACCAAAATCTGAAACTCCATATCCAAAATATTTACGGTCAGGTGATTTATGAGGAAGAGCTATACACCCTGAATCAACAAGAATTTTCTCTCAGACCAGCACTTACTCCGGGTATATATCTCTTATCCCTTACCAATGCCCATCAGAAGCTGACGCAAAAGCTAATTGTGCAATAAAAACATACTAAGATGTAAAAATTTGTCAGTCAAAAAAAACATCTCAAGGTTTCCCACAAAAACACATATCCAATTGCCAGGATATGTGTTTTTGGGTCATTAATGCATTTATTTGACAGAAAACAGATCAATTCTTCAAGAGTTGAACGGTTTTTATGATACCCTCCGCTTTGAAAATCAGATGATACAGACCCGGCTCTATCTCACCTCCAAGGGGAAGTACCAACAAGGATTTTTCGGCAATGCCTTTATAGTTTACTTCTCGAACCAACCTACCAGAAGAGTGCCTGATTTCAATCGTAACATTTGTCAGCGAAGTGTTATTTAACTGTATTTTTAAATCTTCCTGATTCCAGGGATTGGGATATACCTCAAGGATTGGATAGCTGTCAGGCTCGGCAATTGTTTGTATCTTGCCTTTTACCTGGAATAGATACGTAGTCTTGATTCCTGCTAGTCCCCTTGCGCCCGTCTCTGAAAAAGGAGTCAAAAGTAGGCGGTATTCCCCATTCTCGGGTATCCAGGGTGCGTAATTGCCTTGAGGAGTATCTCCAAACAAAGCCCAGGGCATTATATTTTCTATCTGTTGATGAATCAAAGTGCCTTTGGCATTTAATAGTTCAAAACGAACACTTTTAACCAAGTTATTTCCTTGAGCGTTTGCCCGGAAGCTTATCTGCTGCCCTACTTGTTGTAGATCAATGATATCCCTGAAGTTCATATTTCTGATGTCTTGGTCATTTTGAGCGTTTATCAGTGTAAGGCTACTGACGAACAAAGTATTATCCCTAACCAATAAGAAATCAATATCTTTGCTTGGCCCGCTTAGTCCACCTTTATTGGGCTGTGAATAGGCAGTGGCTTGCAGGCGATATTGCCCCACAGGCAATGTCACCCCTTGAAAATTGCTGAATCCATCGTCACCGAATAAAGTATAAGGTGCGAGATTTTCGGTTTTTGCTTGGGTAATGACACCCGATAAATTAAAGACAACACTACCGACTTTGGTAGGCTCAGTTAGGGCTTGAACAGTAAATTCAGTTCCTGAGGACTGACTGAGGTTAATTATGGCCTGGGGAGTCAGAGGTTGAATCAATTGATCTTGAGTAGCATTAAAAAATAATAATTGAGCCACATCTGGTTTTTTAAATATCTCAAAATTAAGGCTCAATGCCGTTCCGATGGTTCCTTGTGCCTGGGATTGTGAATATGGAGTCGCTTTCAGAGTATATTTTCCGGCTGTCAATTGCCCACCTGGATCTCCAAAGAGCTCATAAGGAGCAATATTTTCAATACGGCTGGTATTTTGTGTTCCAGTCAACAGAAAAATCACACTCCCTACCTGATTAGGAAGTGTATTGGCTCGAATATTAATTTTTTCGGGCAAAGTACTTAGGTCGATTTTTGCCTCTGCTGGTATGGGGTTAAAGCCCGGAATGGGTTGATGAGTAGTGCCATCCAAAAGTGTAAAACTGACTACTTCAAGTGCCGGAAGTACTTCTACGATAAAGCTGCATTCGGCACTATCGCCCTGGTCGCTCACAAGCGTATAAGTCACCGTGGTGCGTCCTAGTGGATAGTTGGCACTGGCATCCTCCTGCCCAGTAAAATCATTGCGGAAGCTTATGGCTGGTTTTTGCTCAAAAAGCATCAATCCAGTAACCCCAACCCCTGTAGAGCCTTCGCTTACTCTTGTAGATTGCCTGTTTTGAGGATTGATACGATGAATTCCAGGAGATGCAGAAATACGGTTAGTTCCGCCATATACAAAACCATCAGGTCCAAACTCAATGGTGCTCATTGGGAAAGAAAGCCCTCCTGAGGGGATAAGGCTAAGGTTTTTACGGTCAATGATGAAAAAGGAAGCCCTATTACAACAAGCTGAGGCATATAAAATATCATTCATAGGATCATAGGCTAAACCACCTATTCCAGAAGGAAAATCAACCAATTGTGTGAGATTGCCTGTAAAAGGATCCATAATACCAAATCCTCCGGCCGTGTTGGCATAATAAAGTGTATCATGAATCCACTCAAGTGCTTGAATTCTTTCATCAACCTGACTAAGCAGGGTGGTTTGAGCGGTTTCTAAATCAAGCTTAAAGACTGCTCCATCACTTGCGATGAGTATAGCCAGCCCTGTGCGAGAGTTTATCTCAGCTTCATTGGAAAACACGTTGGTAACACCCATGATATTTTTTTGGAAGGTTTGCAAATCAAGTGTAAAAAGTTGTGCATTGGTATCATGGACGTACATGATTTTCTTGGAAGGTATTTTGATTTGAGGGAGTGGTACTTGTATAAATGCATCGTTTGCTCCTGGATTTGCACGAACCGTAATATTAGCTGGGCAGATGATTTCCAAGGAGTCTTGTGCTTTTAACAAATCAGCAAGCAAAAAGAGCATTACAAATCCGAATATAGATTTGCATAAAAGCTTATTTTTGACAGAATAAGCACTTATTACAGGCATTTCATAAGATTTAATCATAATTGTGTATGGAAAATGGAGGTTTAAGATGAATAGTATAATTCATCAACAATGTAAAAAATTTGAAAGGAAATATGATTAAGAAATAATTAGGAAATTGTAAAATGTGTGATTGAGGAAGGTGAAGTCTAAAGCAGTAAAGCTATCATTTTGAAGATCAAAATGATAGCTTTATATTCAAAATGCTATTTTTAAAAATTCAATTGAAAGGAATTAATAGCGATTATTCCAGCCTTTATTACCATTACCGCCGTTATTGCCCCCTTTATTGAAGTTACGGTTGTTAGAACCACCCCCACCTGAGCTGGAGCTTTCTTTTGGACGTGCTTTTTTTACTACGATGGTATTACCATCCAATTCGTATTCTTCTAATTCAGTAATTGCTTGACGTGCTTCATCATCATCAGGCATTTCTACGAAACCAAATCCTTTTGATTTGCCGGTATAGTGATCCATAATAATTTTAACGGAATCAACTTCTCCGTATTCTTCAAACAATTCTCTCAAAGTAGACTCTTCGGTCTTGAAATTTAATTTTGCTACAAAAATATTCATGTTAAAAATAATAATAAGTGAACAAATAAAAAACTTTTGTAGCAAGAGTAAATTCCAGGAATAAATACAATTAAATGTGGGGATAAAATTGGATGTATACTTTAAGATGACTTTGCAAACAAATAATTTTCTATTAGATTTTGTAAAGATAATTATTTTTTATGAATAATTCCTTATTTTTTCATACAATTATTTTCAGGGTAGGGTATTTATTGGGATTCTGCGATAAGCTGGATAAAGATTTCATCCAAGAAATCCCGTATTTTGAGCAATAGCGGCTGATAATCAAGATAAGGGATTTTCCCACCGTAGCTCAACCTCCATTTTTCCCAGGCTTTTTTGGTGCCTTTACTTTGCCCGAATTGTCCGTCTAGGATTCTTTTATAGACTTCAAACGGGGTTTTTCGGTCTTCAAATGCTACTTGAATGGCTTGTTTAAGAAAGTCTTTATTCACATCTTGTGTATCGAGGATTAAAAAGATATCGTACAATGTTTTGGCTTGCCATCTATTGCCTTTGTTCCAGTATTCAAACAAACCGTGTATTTTCCAGGCGCAGGCAAGTTCAGGCAGAATAGTTCGTATCCATATTTTATGACCGCACAAATCTGTATATTCACGGAATACAGCCGGAGGAACAATGGGGTCATTAAATGCCATATCCAATTGTACCTGAAACGTGTGGGTGCAGAGCTCTACGGGTATCTTGAAGCGCAAGGCTGGCAGATCGGTTTCTTCCCATATTTTTGTGACTTGAAAGCCCCCCAAAGGTTTGAGCAAATCGTCCATTTCTATTTTCAAAATATCCTGAATGATTTTATTACCTTTTATTTCGTTCAGAGGTTCATCGAGCACAAAATCCAGGTCTTGCACTGTGCGGAAGTGCTTGGGATATGCCCAAAACCGGGTAATCAGGCTTCCTCTGACGATCAGTTCCTTGGATGCTGGCAGGTGTGTCAGGCGGCTCAGAAGCATTTCCAAAGCATAAAGTCGGAGCAATTCCTGCAAGTCAATTTCCTCTAAGTCGGCTTTTTCTTGTAAAATTTTGAGCAATTTATTCATAAGTGCAGGGCTTGGTGCATTGTATACAAGGGCTTGCAGCGGTCAGCCAGTGATCATCCAAAGCCAGATAATCATCATAGACACAATATTCGGTGATTTGTTGCAAAACAGGAATGCCTTGAGCCTGTAGTGTTATTTCAAAATCCTGGCATATTTTTTGGGTTTCCTGCAATCCCTGCCCATAAAGGCGAAGGGTGATAAAATGCTCAGACTGATGATCTTCCTGCTTTTTGAAGGCATTTTTAGAAAAATGAGCCTGAAACCGTTCGCATAAGTTCAGCAGTTCTTGGGAAGGCTTGTCGGAAAGCAATATTTTCCAGTGATGCTCGAAATAATTTTGGGCGGGGTGTGTCAGCGCCTCCTCCAGATTGTGCGGAATATCTTTGTTTTGAGGGGAAGCTTCAATCTTCAAGCGTTTTACCTCAAATCCGGATTTTTCCATCTCTTGAGCCAGTGCTTTGACTTCTTCAAGCACTGAAGGCAAAGTACCCTGATGCCTGGAGCAAGACATAGGCTGTACTGGGTTTATTCCCCTGGCTAATACAATTTGAATAGCTTTGCAGCGATGTGTCTGACAAAACTCAGCAAAAAATACAGCCTGATCTTTTGATAAAGGCTTCATGCTGATATGCGCTTCAAAAATACCCTCATACATGTTCATAAGTAAAAATCAAACAGAATTTGTACGTGTATGGGCTTTATTACGAATTTGGAGGCAGTAGTTTTCCAAAATTTTACAGATTTCTTTGGCATCAGTGATTTGTTTGTCAAATTCTTCAAAAATGATCTGTGCGTGTGGTGGATTGTACCGAAAATTAAACAAGGCTATTTCGTGAAGGTGTTTTTTGGCTGTATATTCTGGAGAGGTATCGAGTACAGAATGTGCGAAAATATTGCGTAATTTTCGGATTTTATTGAATCTTTTGGCGATATTCTGCTGCTGGAATTCCTGAAAGACTTCAAGATGCAGGGTTTTAAGCGTTCTTTGCAGTTTGAGTATTTTTTGACTCAAAAGCATATCTCCCAGGATGATGTCTACAAAATCCCATTTAATTGCTGTGTGTTCAAAAAAACATACGGTGATGAGTTCATCGATTTTATCCTCGAGCAAAGCTGCTTCATTAAGAATTTGCACAAACATTTCTTTGTACTTTTCATGCATCCAGGTGATATGTTCGTTGGGATTCATAAACTTTATTGGGGCTTGGTTTATTTTTTTGGGTATAGACTTACAATAGTTCAATTTTTTGAACTATTGTAAATTAAAAAATAAGTTCAATAGCTTTTAATTCTTAACCATTTTCATCTGGTATTTGTAGCTGCGTTTACCGTCGGTACTGGTCCAGGTACCAGTCATCAGTCCGCTTTTCAAAACACCGACAAAATAACCAGTTACTTCGCCGCCTGCATTTCTTTCTTCCAGATTTTGGCGATAAGAGCCGTCGGCTTGTCTGACGGCTGTTCCGGTGAAGTTCAGATTTCCTTTGGTGCCATCCCCATAAAAGTAATGTCCCTGCACAGAGCCGTCATTGGCATCAGGATAAAAACACATGGTGATTTTTTGCTGGGCCAAAGTCCCTACGAAGCTAAATTTACATTCTTGAGCCTGTAACTGTACGGCTGCCAAAGTAAGGAATAATACGGACAAGAGTAATTTTTTCATGTATTTAAGCTTTAAAGTTTAAGCACTTAAAATTAGCTAAATTGAACCTAAGAACCTATTGAAAACACGTTCAAATCTTTCATCCAGTTTTATTTGGTGATCAAGTACAAAAACCCTAACTTCACACCAAAAAAATTACCTTTTAAAAAAAGCCCTTATGAAAACTTTCCTAATCCATCTATTTCTGATTTTATGGCTTGTACCGGCTTCTGCATACGCCCAAAACAACTTCATTGAAGTAGAAGGCAAAGCTTCTCGCAAGCTAAAACCCGAAACGCTAACTTACAGTTTAGAAATTCCCCTTTATACCTATGATTATGACAACTATGATTATGTTACTCCTAACGAATACGAAGAAGAAACTACCGAAGAGCCGACTCCGGAAGTAGAAGAAGATAACAAATCCAAGAAGAAAAAAAAGAAAAACGAGGAAGTTGAACCCCTTGATTATGAGCCTGTAAAAGAACCTGTGTATCATAATGATTACAACAACGATTACACCGAAGAAATTGAGGAGGATCCCAAAGAAAAACGAGCTAAAATTATTGATCAGTTGAGCCGTGCCTTAGGCATCGATCCTTCTATCATCAAAGACAATAAAAGCCTTTTGGGAGAAGGACTGTACAATTCAGGTGATAAATTAAGCCTTCTTTTTATTATTCCGGGAAGCAGACAAGGCGAGATTGAAAAAATCCTCGATACCCTTACACAACCACAGCTCGACAATTGGCGTTTGTTTAAGGCTGAGGTTTCTCCGGCTACTCGCACAAAAGTAGAAAAAGAATTACTTACCGAAGCCATCCAGGATGCACGCACCAAAGCACAATACATTGCCAAATCCGAAAACAGACCATTGGGTAACTTGATGTCTGTTACTGAAAGCCCTCTAGGTACTGACATGCTTTCTCAGATTTATGGAAACGAATTTAAGAATCTTTTCCAGGGAATGTTTGGAGGTTTATTAACTGACGGTGATGTAGAAATCAACATCAGTACGAGAGTAAAATTTGCATTTTAGCATACTTCTATCCTTTGACTCTATCCTTTGACTCTATCCTTTGACGTGGTATAGTTATCCTACGTCAAAGGATTTATTCCTTTTTATCCCCCCAAGAAATATTTTTTTGAAAATAATTTATCTGGTAAATCCCCAATATCCGCTAAACGCTGCTGTAAAAATAATAATTCGATAAAGTCCCTCAGCCTTTATTTTAGCAATCTGCGCTTATTTTTGATGAAGTTTGATTGTAAAACACAGAATTAGCTAATTAAACAGCGTGAAGTGGATTGTATGTATATTGCTTGGGTTTATTATTTTTGGAGTTAACTGTAAAGTTTATGCCCAAAACCAGGCTCATATTCCCCACGATCTAAGTATTCGGATTGACAGCCTAGAGAATTTAATATATGTCACTGAAAAAGGGATTTCTCAAATTGATTTGTTGAATCAATTGGCAGAGCTTCGCCTCAACTCATCTCCAGAATTAGCCTTTAAAAACAGTTTGGATGCCTTGAAAGAATCTCGTAAAAGAAATTATTTATTGGGTATTGCCCGAAGTTGTCAAAATATTGGTTTATACTTTTTTAACCAGGGCAATTACCCGCAATCCATCAAATATTATTTAAATGCCATTCGAATCTATCAAAGCAATTTTGACTGGCAGGGTCTGGCAAAAACCTATAACCTATTAGGCCGAGCTTTTTATTACTCAACCCGAATCAATGATGCTTTTGACAATTATCAAAAATCTCTTAAAATCTATCAGGAGCAAAAAAATCTTCCAGGGCAAGCAGAAACCTATGGATATATCGGACACGTGTTTGAGAAAAAAAGCGATTACAAACAAGCACTGGCTTATCAAAACAAAGCCCTTAAAATTTATCAAAATCTTCGGGATGAATCCGGGGTAGCACTCATTTATGAGAATATCGGAAGTGTTTATGAAGACCTGGCCGATTATGAAAAAGCCCACGCTTATTTCCTTAAATCCTATCAATACAACAAAAAAAATAATAACCTCACTGCGATGATCAATGATTATAACAACCTGGGGGACGTGTTTCGCAAACGGAATGATTTTAAACAAGCCCTTGTGTATACTTTTCAATCTTATGAACTCGGCAAAAAACTTAAAAATAAATACCAAACCCGCAGTGCCCTCAAAGATTTGGCCAAAACCTATGCCCTGATGGAAGATTATACCCTTGCACATCAATACCTGGATGCTTCTTATGAGCTGTATCAAGAAATCTACACCGAAGAAAGTGCTCTTAAAATAGCACAAATGCAAACGTTCTACGAAACTCAAGAAAAAGAAAAGGAAATCGAAATTCTGGCTCAAAAAAATCTTTTTAATACCATCCTGACCTATTTTTTTGTAAGCGGAATTGCAATTCTCTTAATTTTAGGCTGGATTATTTTTGCCCAGCAAAGAATCAAAATTCGAAAAAACCGCGAACTGATAGAGCGAAATCAAAAAATCTATGAAACTGAACACGAACTCACCCAAGTAGAGCTACAAAATGCCCAACTCAAAGAACAACAACTCGTACTCGAATTGGAGTCCAGAAACAAAGAATTGACTACCAGGGCATTACATATCATCCAAAAAAATGAAGTACTTCTCGATCTAAAAGACAAACTGGATCAAATCCAAAACAACTCACAAAGTCACCTCAAAGAAATCCACCAACTTCAAAACCTTATTTCCTATAGCTTTGCCTTAGACAAAGACTGGGATGATTTTAAGAAGATATTTGAGCAGGTACACAAAGATTTCTTCAATAAGCTACAGGAGAAAGTACCCGACCTTACCTCCGGAGAGCTTAAGCTCTGTGCTTTGTTTAAGCTCAATCTCAATTCTCAGGATATGGCAACCATCCTCGGAATTTCACAGGATAGTTTGCGCGTGACACGCTACCGCCTCCGAAAAAAACTCCAACTGGAAAAAGGAGCTAATCTGGTCAATTTTATGATGAGTGTTTGAATAGATTTCCTACAAAGTTCCTTACTTAACAGATTAATTTTTTGAAATCATATATTTGACTATATTGCAATCATGGAATAAAGATATTCACCTAAATCAATATACTCGAACATGGGGGCCAAAGGCGTAAAAGTAGCTTCTAATCAGCAGGAACTCAATCAGTTCACCCGTTTTTTATTAAAAGATATTCAAGCCCTGGAGCGTATGCTTGAAGAAGAATGGTTTGAAACCGAAGAAATTAAAATTGGAGCAGAACAAGAAATCTGCTTGGTAGACGAACACTACAAACCCGCTCCCCGCAACATGGAAATCCTAGAACGATTAAACCATCCGAACTTTACCACAGAACTAGCAAGGTTTAATCTGGAAGCCAATCTGGAACCTATCCTTTTTCAAAAAGATTGTTTTATACAATTAGAAAATCAACTGAATGATTTGCTTCAACAGCTCGAACTCGTACTCCAGGATTTTGACCTAGATTATATTCTCACGGGTATTTTACCTACCATCCGTCGTTTTGATATCGAGCCTGAGAATCTCACCCCTTTGGATCGTTATTATGCCTTGATTGAAGCCATCAATAGATTAAGAGGAAATGCTTATGAATTGAAAATTTCGGGTTTGGATGAGCTAAACATCAAGCAGGAGTCTGCCTTGATCGAGGCCTGTAATACCAGTTTTCAGGTACATCTTCAGATCAAACCCCAGGAGTTTGTTAGTAAATATAACATCGCTCAAGCCATTGCAGCTCCAGTATTGGCTATCTCCAGCAATGCACCCATGCT
This sequence comes from Microscillaceae bacterium, assembly GCA_033765345.1. Taxonomy (GTDB): domain Bacteria; phylum Bacteroidota; class Bacteroidia; order Cytophagales; family Microscillaceae; genus JANRIC01. The sequence continues at coordinate 17,295 of JANRIC010000192.1, read as the reverse complement.
TTTTGGCAAAAGACTCTGGAATGAAACCCGCATCGCCTTATTCCAGCAATCCGTAGATACACGCATCACCGGAGAGCATCTGCGCTACACCAGCCCCAGGGTTACTTTTGGCAATGACTGGCTCAAGCAATCCATCATGGACTTATACAAAGAGGATATTGTTCGCTTTAAGGTACTACTCACCACTGAGGTAGACGAAGACGTAAGAGAATGCCTTGAAAACAAAAAAACCCCCAGACTAAGAGCCCTGAACATACACAACTCAACGGTTTATCGTTGGAATCGTCCCTGTTATGGCATTAGTACCAGCGGAAAACCACACCTACGCATAGAAAATCGGATATTGCCCTCCGGCCCCACCGTTGTAGATGAAGTGGCTAATTCGGCATTTTGGATCGGATTGATGAACGGCTTTGAGGATGCTTATCCGAATATTACCAAAATTCTGGATTTTGATGATGCCAAAGCGAATTTTATCCGAGCTGCCAGGGTTGGGCTGAGTGCCAAGTTTATCTGGCTTCACGGCAAAGTAATCAGTGATTCGGAGTTGATTCAAAAAGAACTGATACCCATTGCCCAAATGGGTCTCAAAAAAGCCAATATCAATCACACAGATATAGATAAATATCTGGGTATCATCCAAGAAAGATCTGAAACAGGCACGAATGGTTCTAATTGGATACTGGGTTCATACTCAAAACTGATCAAAGAAACCAACCGAGAAGAAGCCATCAATACCGTAGTAAGTGCGATGCTTCAAAATCAAAAAAACGGCTTGCCAGTACATCTATGGGAACCCGCAGAAGTACATCAAACCCGAGACTGGGAACCTTATTCTTTGCTTGTAGAAGAGTTTATGACAACCGATATTTTTACGGTGCATAAAGATGAAATACCTGAGTTAAGTGCTGATATGATGGACTGGCAAAATATCCGTTATATCCCCATCGAGAACGATCAGGGCGAGCTGATCGGCTTACTTACAGCTCGTCGTTTGTTGAGGTATTTTACGCATCTGTATAAAAATGAAATTCGGGAGAATCGCACCATCAAAGACCTGATGATTACCAATCCGATCTCTATCGCCCCCGAAGCCACCGTGATTGAAGCTATGGAAATCATGAATACGCATAAAATCGGCTGTTTACCCGTTATAACTAAAAATAAATTGGTAGGAATTATTACAGAAGGAAACTTTCTGGACATTACCTCCAGTTTATTTAAAAAACTAGCTACCAAACGTAAAAAGATAAATCAGCTCAATTCAAAATGAAATCCCGAAATTTATGCAAAGATTATTATTTGATTATGGAAATCCCCAGGAAAAAACTTTGATCATTGCCATTGCCGCAATTCATGGCAATGAACCCGCCGGCCTAAAAGCCTTACAAAGTTTATATGATCATCTGCGGAAAAACGACATTACCCTCCAGGGCAGATTAGTAGGTTTGCTTGGAAATATTCAGGCACTTCACGAAAATCGTCGTTTTTTGCACGAAGATTTAAACCGAATCTGGTCAGAAGCAAATATAAGTCTTGCCCGACAAAGACCCGATCACAGCCCTGAACTTTGGGAGCTTGCACAAATTTTCAACATGCTGGATGCCATTCAGTATCATCAGTATACCCATAAGATTTTCTTGGATTTACACACGACTTCTGGTGAAAACGGTACTTTTGTCGTTGCCTGCGATTATACAAGCTCAAAACCACTTCTACAAGATATATGTATGCCGATTGTATTGGGTTTGGAAGAAAAGCTTGAGAATACAGCCATCCGATATATGCAAAGACAGGGTTTTTGCGCCTTGGCTATTGAAGGTGGTTTGCATACTTCCAAGTCTTCAGTAGATCATCTTCTTTGGGGTATCTGGAAAATTCTACACAATACAACTCTTGTCAATGACTCAAAGATACCTCAACTAAGTGAAATTAAAGACCAATTATCTCAACGAACAGCACACCTCCCAGCTATTTTAGAGGTAGATTATCTGCACAATGTTGCCCTCAATGATGAATTTGTCATGAAACCAGGCTTTAAAAACTTTGATCGTGTTGAACAGGGGCAATTGTTGGCCAAAGACAAGCGAGGCCAAATTTATGCTAAAAAATCGGGTTATTTGCTGATGCCCTTGTATCAAAAAGAAGGAAATGACGGTTTTTTTATCGTCAATCAGGCTCTTCAGGAAGATTGGAGCTAGCTGCTTCACGTTTTTCTTCTGTTTTAAAAAAATCCGGTTCAATGATCATGATTCTGTTTTTCAAATCGGACTCTTTGTCTTTCATTTTGAGCCTTTTACAGATATAATACATCGGGCCAAGTATTTTGATATTATTGGGATAAAGTGCGTAAGCACGTTCAAAAGCATTGAGAGCTTGTTTAAAATCTTGGTTGGCAGAAGCTTCTTCTTTATCTCCACGAATTTGGTATTCTGTAAAAGTGAGTTTACTGATTTTTTTCAGCTTATCAATACCTCGATTATAAAAAATCCCTGCAATATTAAACATCGCATCAAAATTAGATTGATCATATTCTATACAAGTGTAATAATTTTCAATGGCTTCATCATAACGCTCCATCCTTTGGTAAATGACAGCCAGGTTGTAATAATTGATGGGTTCTCGGGGGTTTGCTTTGATTTTGGCCTTGGTATCTAAAAGGAGCTTATCGTGATTTTTGCCCAATTCATCGTTGATGTTGATTCGTTCGGTCTGAAACTTTTCATCATCGGGAAACACCGCCAGTGCTTTGTCCAAAACAGCAAGCGTAAGGTCTAGGTCATTGATTCGGTCGCGACAGATAGCTACCATACTTTCATAATGACGATATTTATCCTCTTGATTCGGGAGATTTTGGATAAGATTTTCTGTGGTTTCCACATAATCATCAAAATATCCTGTGGATAATGCTGAATAAGCGGCTATGGCATAGCTCAATGTATCCCTTTTCGGGTTTAAACGAATAGCCAGGTTAGAAGCTCCAAAAGCTGCTCTAAACAAGCTGTAGGTGCGTATGTCATTGGAACTAGAGGTTTGTCTTTCTCTTTGGAAAGCCTGTTTAAAGTATTTTCCTGCCGAATTGATGGCAGTATTATATAGGCTATCCAATCCGGCGCGGGCGCTGTCTTTGAAATTACTATTCTCGATATTCAAAGCCTCCACAAAAGAGTCATAGGCTTTAAAAAGAGCCAGGGTGTCTAATTGGAGGTAAATCCCACGGAGGTCATTGGCTATTTCTGCATAAATTTTGCCTCTATAATACCATATTTCGGCATTTTGGCTTTCTTGCTCAATCAGTTGATCGATGATCAATCTTGCTTCATCATATTCTTGTGACTCAAAAGCCAGCATGGCTTCTTTAAAATCCTGTGCATAGATTTTGAAAGAGGAGCAGATCAATAAAAAGAAGCATATCACGGAAAATTTCATAGCAATCCAGTTTGTTTTAATAGCAACAAAAAAAAAGCCAGGATTATTGTATAAATCCTGACTTTACATAAGAACATACAACAATTTTATTCTCCAGAAAGAATTTTTATTTCTGCTTCTACACGTTTGGCTTTGTCTTTTTGCTCAAAAATGTTGTACAATTGGCTCAAAGGTCCTAAAACTCTAAGCTTGTCATCCCCGGTTTCAGCCAAATTTAGAGCAATTAACTTCTCAAAATAAGGCAGTGCTTTGGTGAATTCTATTTTGGCTTTGTCTTCGATTTCTTTACCACGTTTGTTGTATTCAGCCAGCGTTAATTGATCGGCTTCTTTTTTGATTTCGGCTCCTTTGTTAAAAAAAAGTGCTCCGGCATTGTACATAGCATCAAAAGTAGGCTTGATGGCTATACTTTTTTCATAGGCATCGAGTGCTTTCTCGATGTTATTTTGTTTTTCATAAAGGATTCCTTTATTAAAATAATTGGTGGGGTTGTTGGGGTCTTCTTGGATAGTCTTGTCTACGGAGGCAAGTGCCTGATCGATTTTATTGAGTTCTACATAAAGATTCAAAGCCAAGTTTTGGAGCAGTTTGAGGTTTTCAGGGTCTTTGGAACTGCTATCAGCTTGGATTCCTTTTTCAGCGATCGCCAGTGCTTTTTCTTTGTCTTCTACTTTGTCTTTGAGGTGAAAAGCATACAGAGCATAATAACGAGTTTTGTTGGCTGATTCAGGTAATTTCTCAATGACTTGTTTTACAGATTTTTCAAAAGCTTCAGATTTCTCAAGTCTGTAAGCAATATCACTGGCATAACTGTAAGCATAACCCAGCGTGGTATTATTTTGCACATCAGCTGGTTCAGTAGCTCCTGCTTTGTAAGGAATCAAATCTTGTGTAAGCAAGAAATGGTCTAAGGCTTCCTGAAAGAATTTTTCTTCATCTGCATCATTATCAGCATCGGCTGCCTTTTGGTATTTGCCTACGCCATAATTCAATGAGATAGCCCCTAAGACAGTAAGTGACTGATTTACCAGATCAATGTCTTTTTGGACAGGTTCACCTTTTTTGTTCAAGGCTTTGGTTTTGGCGGTTTCATACGCAGCTTTGGCAATGAGTACGGGGTTTTGATCGCCGGCTAGATTTTTATAAAGATCCGTTTGATCATTGGCGATTGCAGCATAAATCAGCCCTTTGAAATAATAGAGATCAAATTTCTCTTTATTTTTTTCATCTGCTTCTGCTGCATCGATTTTTTCTTTGGCTTTGTCAAGAGTACCAGCATCCAAAGCTAATTTAGCAGCGGCAGGGCTTTGTGCAAAGGTATATGCACTTGTAAGAGTGAATAAGATTATGAATGTAAGAATTTTTGTAGTCTTCATAATAAAACATGGGTTTAAATCAATACCTATAAACGCCACAAATATATATATATTTTGAAATAGCATTTTAAACTTTTTTAGAAAGTTTTGTTTATTCATCCTCTAAAGGTTCTTCCAAATAGCCGTTTAGGTGTTCTGAGCTTCCATTTTGTCCGTTGTGGTGATTTAGCTGCTCGCTGGAGCTATCCTCATCCGTTGGAACATATTCTATTTTGGCTACAGAGGCTACACAATCTCCTTCTTGTATCTTGATGAGCCTCACACCTTGGGTAGCGCGCCCCATAACACGCATATTGGATACAGCCATACGAATGACCATTCCTGATTTATTGACCAGGAGCAGATCATCACTATCCACAACATCTAAAATAGCAACCAGTTTTCCTGTTTTTTCGGTAATTTGGATGGTTTTGATGCCTTTTCCGCCTCGGTTGGTGATGCGATAGTCTTCTATGGAAGATCGTTTGCCATAGCCGTTCTCCGAGACTACGAGTAGGTCGGGGTTGTCTTTACCGATACAAACCAAGCCCACGACTTTATCTTCTTCATCATCGAGCGTAATACCGCGTACTCCGGCGGCTGTACGCCCCATAGCTCTGACGGTATCTTCGTGGAAGCGAATGGCTCTTCCGGAGCTGACGGCCAGGATAATGTCATGGTCGCCGTTGGTGAGTTTTACATCCAGAAGGCTATCTCCTTCATTAAAAGTAATGGCACGAATCCCATTCTGGCGAGGGCGTGAGAAAGACTCTAGATCGGTTTTTTTGATAAGACCTTGTTTGGTACACATCACCAGAAAGTGATTTTGAATAAAATCAGGGTCTTGAAGATTGCTCACATTGATCACAGCCTGTACGGTGTCTTCTTTTTCCATTTGTACTAGGTTTTGGATGGCACGTCCTTTGGCAGTTTTACCACCTTCGGGTGTCTGATAGACCTTTATCCAAAACACTTGACCTGAGCCAGTAAAAATCAACAAATAATCCAGGGTAGAAGCGACAAACATATGTTTGGTAAAATCATCCCCTTTGGAAGCACCTCTTGAGCCGACTCCTCCCCTATTCTGGGTACGATACTCATCGAGTGATGTCCGTTTGATATATCCTTCGTGAGAAATGGTAATGACCATTTTTTCATCCTGGATCATATCTTCATCTGTAAATTCATCGGAATAATGCACTATTTCGGTACGTCGGGCATCTCCGTATTTATCTTTAATTTCCTGAAGTTCTTCTTTGATGATTGCTGTTCTGAGGGATTTATCTGCCAGAATAGCTTCAAGTCTTTCAATTAAAGCTGTGATTTGTTTGTATTCCTCCACAATTTTATCTCTTTCGAGAGCTGTAAGGCGTTGCAGACGCATATCCAGAATGGCTTTTGCTTGGACTTCGCTCAGTTGGAAGTTTTCCATCAGGCCGGTTCGGGCAGTTTCTACATCTTTGGAAGCACGGATGAGGGCGATTACTTCATCCAAGTGATCCAAGGCAATGAGCAAGCCCTCCAGAATGTGTTGTCGAGCTCTGGCTTCTTTGAGTTCGAACTCGGTACGTCGATGGATCACATCGTGGCGGTGCTCGATATAATAAACAATCAATTCTTTTAGATTCAGGGTACGAGGTTTGCCTTTGACCAAAGCTACATTATTGACTCCAAAGGAAGACTGCAAAGCCGTGTAGCGGTATAGTTGATTCAGTACGACCATGGGTACGGCATCACGGCGGAGATCATAGACGATCCGCATTCCGGTACGGTCTGACTCGTCGCGAATGTCAGAGATTCCTTCAATTTTTTTCTCCTGAATAAGTCCGGCAGTTTTTTCAATTAAATTGGCTTTATTGACCATATAGGGGATTTCGCTGACAATAATTTGCGTTTTACCGGTTTTGGAAGTGACAATCTCAGCCTTTCCACGAACTACTACCCGGCCTCTTCCGGTCTCCAAGGCGTTTCTGACTCCTTGATAGCCATAAATAATCCCGCCGGTTGGGAAATCCGGTGCGGGTACATATTTAATGAGTTCCTGAACGGTAATTTCGGGATTATCCAGATAAGCAAAAATACCTTCTACTACTTCATTCAGGTTATGCGGCGCCATATTGGTAGCCATCCCCACGGCGATTCCTGAACTTCCATTGACGAGTAAGTTGGGTATTTTACAAGGTAGTACGCTGGGTTCCTGGAGCGAATCATCAAAATTAGGCTGAAAATCAACGGTTTCTTTATTCAGGTCAGCCAGCAGCTCTTCGGCGATTCTTTGGAGGCGGGCTTCTGTATTGTGATTGAGGAATCCATTGGCTACAAATGAATGGCAAGTACTGTCCACTTTGACGGAATATACAACTTGTTCATCTGTTAAAAGCTCACAACTACTCACCGTAGCAAAATAATAACGATCGGCCACAAACTTTTGGAAAAGTGTTTTAAGTTCCAGATTATCAATCCATTGCAAAATAGTGGGCAAATAGTCATCAATACGTTCGTAAGGATCAATATTTTTTTTGGTAAGGAATTGCCTCTTACAAAATTTACGTATGTACTCCGCAATATATGGAATATAATCATTGCTTAACGTATAGCTCGGATTTTTGCCTTTACGTCGGTTAAGTTCCTCTTGAATAATAATCTCAAGTTTTTGGGCTTTTTGAGCAGCAAATTGAATATGATGATAAAACTTGAGGATGTTATGAAAACCACCAATACACACCTTGTATTCTTCTCTTTGGTTTTTGGAGATTTTGCCAATTACACCGAATTCTAATAAAAGAATTTGTATATCCTGTGTCAGTTGTTCACTGTACGTACTATATTGTAAATTAAGAGTATTCCTTTCAAGCTGTGAAATAGAACCGTCTCCCTCAAAAAGGTATTGTAAAAATACTTTTTGTGCGTCTTTGGGGAGTTGGAAAATAAAGTCGGGGATGAACTTATCTTTGGCTTTTAGACCTTTTAAAATCTCAAAAATTTCTTTGCCCCGAAGTTCCGATGTATTCTGAACATCAAATTCATAAATAGTTCTTCCTGTTTTTAACTTTCTTTCGTAGTTGTAATAATTTTTGCCGACTTCTGCTTCATAAGCAGTTATAAAGTCCTGATAATAAACAGGATCAGTATTGTTAAATCCGAGTTTATTTCCAGTAACAAAACCTTTAGAAATCAGACATCCAGCCAAAATAGCCCAATTCTTTTCGCTTTCGGTACATACTGTATTTTTTAGATTTGCCTGGCTTCTGTCAATCACCACTTTATCACTCGATTGAATGTCTTTGAGTAATTTCCAGCAATAAGCAGGCTTTCCGTCTTCCAGTGTGCTTAATACCAAAACCGGATGTTCGGCAGTCCCTTTTAGGGTAAATCCTTCTTTGGTTTTGAGCTGATAAATCGGATGAAAACCGGAGTTGAAAAATTGGGAAGTTATATTTTCAGTGTTGTGAACGGATAATACCTTTAGTTGCAAAGGGTATTCATGATTTAAAACAGAATTAGGTATTAAGCATTCTATAGGCATCAAACCCAAATCAGTTTTAATTTTTGCATCCCCGGTCACACAATACCTCATCGCTGCCGGAGAATCTCCATCCACTGAGCCAAAGTTTCCTTGCCCGTCTACAAGAGGATAGCGCATAGACCATTCCTGTGCCATACGCACCATGGTATCATAGACAGAGGCATCGCCGTGGGGGTGATATTTACCGAGTATTTCTCCGACTACACGGGCTGATTTTTTGTAGGGTTTGCTGGCTTGTAGACCCAGGTCAGACATTCCGTAGAGCACTCTTCGATGCACCGGTTTGAGTCCGTCTCTTACATCAGGCAAGGCACGGGAGATAATTACGGACATGGCGTAGTCAATATACGCACTACGCATTTCATCCTCAATATCAATAGGGATTATTTGATCAGGAGATTCAAGCATAATTTTTAAATAAATTCGGTAAAAAAGGTATCATTAATTTTTTTTCTTGTCATAAGCCTCACGGGTATCTATTTTTCGGTATCTACCGTCGGCAGACTTGGCTTTGTATTTTTTCCGAAAAATATAGCTATACCAGGGCAGTCCCCGATAAACTTGATAAGGAGATTTACCTCCTTTGACGGTTTTGCCATATTTGGGATGATTGTGATCTATGACCACTTCACAATTGGGGATTTTACAACGGGGAGGAATACAAGAGGTGGTAATAAAAATCAAAACCAAAAAGCAAAAACACACACTAAAATTGTTTTTCATAACAGTGGGCTGACTGGAAAACTGCCTTTTTTAAAGTCGGCAATATAAACCAGAAATATTTTTAATTTAATAAACAAAAGTACGAAATATGTGCTAAAATATCAATTCTCACTGGGTTTTCTTTCGGAATTTGCAAAGTAAACGTATTTTTTTATATTCAGATGAAAGGGATTTTGACAAACAAGGGAAGTAAATTACTTAATACCAGGATAGTCAATTACAAGATTCAAATTAAGGCAGTGTAAAACAAACAGGCTTTGAGCAGTGCCAAAGCCTGTTTGGAGATTTATGGGTTTATTTTAATTTTACTCGCATCAAATAGCTGTCGGCAGTGATATAGAGTACACTTTTATCTTCATTAAAGGCGCAATTTGCGGTAGCTTGTTCGGTTTTGATTTTGCCTAATACTTTGGCTTCGGGGCTGATGACCCAGATTCCGCCGGGTCCACTTGCAAATAAGTTTCCTTGTTTGTCTATTTTCATACCGTCAGGAAGCCCCTTTTCTTTACCTACCATCGTGGTCGCCTCATAAAACACCTTGCCAGCATCTGCTTTGCCAGGTTCTTCCAGGGTGAATGCCATCCATACAGCTTTTTCGGGGTCGGAGTTGGCTATATACAAGGTTTTTTCATCTGGAGACAAGGCGATTCCATTGGGGCGGCTTATTTTGTCGCTGATCAACTTTAAATCTCCGTCTTTGCTCTTCATAAAAACTCCCTGGAAGGGCAATTCTTTTTTAGGATCTTCGGTCATTTTCTCACTAAGTCCATACGGGGGGTCTGTAAAATACAAATTTCCTTTGCTGTCATATACCAGATCATTGGGGCTATTGAGGCGTCTGCCTTGATATTCGGCTACAATACTTTCATATTTGGGTTGAGGATCATCTAGAGCGGATTTCATCCGGGCGATCTGTCGGTTGCCGTGCTGGCACATCACCAAAAAACCTTCGGCATCCAGGGTAAGCCCATTGGCACCCCTTTCACGGCTATCCGTAGAGTCTCCGGTAAATCCGGAAGGTTCCAAATAAGTTTCCAGACCCTTTTCTTCCGACCATTTGTATATCTTATTTTCAGGCACATCAGTAAATAAGAGCCATTGTTTATCTGCCAGCCAAAGAGGGCCTTCTGCCCAGTTCATTCCATCTGCCAGAATTTCAATTTTTGCATCTTTAGGAATGATGGCATCCAATGCTGGATCGAGGCGTTCTATGTAGCCTATAGTTTTGAATGAGGTAATGGTTGAATCTTCACTGGTGGCAGCAGATTTTTTTTCAGGGTTAGATTCACCTTGGCAGCCCAAGAGGCATACAAGAAAAACAGAAAGAAAAAAAACGTGTTGTAGTTTCATAAGCATATTATGTAAATTTTGAAGATGATTTGTTTAGGGATAACTAACTGGATTTTAGTCTTTCCATACGATCTTGAATGACTGCGATGACATCCTGAATTAAGGTAATAAAAATCCGAAAGCTATCATCTGCCTGTAGTTTTTCATTCATGAGTTGAGCAAAGGCTTTTTGACGCAGTTGGTTCAAACCCTCTATACCTTGGTGAAGTTCGGAAATATTTTGAGAATTTTTCAGTTTATTTTCAATTTGTATGACTTTTTGATAATACTGATCTATGCGTTCTTTTTTTCTGCGTTTGTTCCAACTGATCAAGGTCGATATCCCTCCCACCAAAATTGTAGTCAGGGTTAAAGAAAGTGCTAATAAATCGGCATATCGCTCATAAAATGAAGGCTGGTGGCGATCCAAATAATCTTTTACACCTTCGTGCAAGGGAAATTGAAGAGATTCTTTGTCAAAATCATCGTGAATAAAATTATACAAAGCATCTTTTTGCACCAAGATTTCCTTATTGCCCAGAATTGTACCAACCAAATCAAAGACTACGTGTTTGTCTACGGATTTATGCACAAGCAGCACATTATCCAGTGCAAGGGTTAATACGGGCTGTTCGGGGTGGGTCTGAAAGGTATTTCTCGGAATGATAAAAGGGCGTGCATAAGGATATTGCATACAAAAACCTTCCACCAAAGACCCTTTGCCCAGGTTTTCGGGATCATCAAGGCTCCATATTTTGGCTTTATTTTCAGCAAGCATTTGTATGATACGCTCATTATTAAAAGCTGTCACGGTAATACTTACAGGCGTTCTTTCGGATACTGTATTCTCCTTATAGCTTGTATATACCAAGGTATACTCCGAAGCATCAATACCCATCAACTCTAGAAAATGCTGGGCAAAGTTTGCTGTTCCTCCAGACTTAGGTCCAATGGCAATATTGCGCCCAACAATTAATTCTCTGAGCGAACTTGGCTTTAAGCTATCAGCATACAAAATAAAAAAAAGTTGGGGATACAATGGCAGCATTGTACGAAGATCACCCGTACTGTTGGCAATTGGCACATCATTTTGTGCCAGAGCCAGGTCAGCTTTTCCTTTCATCAGACGATCACAATTGCTGATACTTCCGGCACCTAATGTATCAAGGGTAAATTGATAAATAGATTTAGCTTTTATCAGTTCTTGGATGTCTTTTCCTACCCTGTAGTGCCGCCCGTCGTTGGATCCGGTAGCCAAAATATATCTTCTGGGGGCGGTATCACAAGAAACCAGACCCAACAATAGCAGGAAAAAAGGATATATTCTTGATGACATATAAAATCTTTAACAGGTGGAGATCACTTCAGGATAAAATATCCCCAAGTATCCTGCTAATTTTATCGGTCAGTGATTCTAATTCGGCTTCTGTCCAAGTGACACGAATGACCATAGAAATCAAGCGGCTGATAACAGCATCCGATTTGGGCATTGTCAGGCTTTGATAATCTTGTGGTAGCACTGCCAGTGTTTGCAGGTGTACTTTGGCTATAGTCTGCATATTTTTAAAATGATGCCAGTTTTTGATGTAATGATAGTTATTATCATACCAATACTGGATACCTCCGATTCCGGCATCTTTGAATGCTTGAACTACTTTGCGTGTAGTGGCTTCATCGGGCAGAAAGAAATCTATAAAAGTAGCCGAATCACCAGATTCGTCTGGAATATGTCGAAAACTAATTTTGGGGAATTTTGACAAACACGCTTTCACGGCTTGCTTATTGGCTCGCTGACGCTCCAGGATATAAGGCAGTTTACGGATTTGTGCCAATCCGACGGCGGCATTCATTTCTCCGATGCGGAAGTTAAACCCAATGATGGGATGCTGCTCGGCACCTCGGTTATCACCGATGTGGTCGTGACCGTGATCAGAGAACTGATGTGCATAATTGTAAAGTGTTTCATCATTGCTAATCACAGCACCGCCTTCGCCACAGGTGATAATTTTAAAAAAATCAAAGGAAAAACAGCCCATTTTGCCGTAAGTACCGAGGGCTTTGCCTTTGTAGCTTGCTCCCAAAGCTTGGGCTGTATCTTCTACCAAAATAAGATTATGCTCCTCGCAAATAGCCATAATTTCATCCAAACGCGCCATAGAGCCACACATGTGTACCAGTACCACGGCTTTGGTACGCGGGGTAATGGCTGCTCTAATTCCTTCTGGGCTAAGGCAAAGGGTTTCGTCAATTTCGGCAAAAACCGGAATAGCTCCCCCTAATAATGCGCCCTCAATCGTAGCGATATACGTGAAGGGAGGTACGATTACCTCATCTCCTGCTCCCAAACCACAGCAAGCCATCGCTATCGCTACGGCAGTAGAGCCGCTGGAACAGGAGTGGGCGTATTTTACTCCATTAAATTTGGCTAGTTCAGCCTCAAATTCGCGGGCTTTCCAGTGTCCGTTTCTCAAATCGTCGTGGTTGTAGCGAAAAAGAATCCCCGTTTGAAGAACGTCATTAACTTCCTTGCGTTCTTCGGCTCCAAAAAGTTCTGTTCCTGGCATATATGATAGAAAATTTAGTTTGCTAATAAAATCGGCTTTTGAATCCATATTATCCAATAGCCTATGGCTAAAACACGGATTCAAAGATAACAATAAATCCAAAAACCCAATCTTCATTCAAAAAAATAAGCTTGGGGGCTTGGATTGCACTATTTTTGCAATGTATTTGCAAAGAGTACAAACTTCAATTGATTAGGTGGATATTTTATTTTCTTTGTCAATATTTATTTTATTCCGCTTACCCATACAAATTCTTCAATCCATCCTTTTTTAATACCATTTCCAAAAGATATTTACTCATTAACATCATAAAAACTGTACACATGAATCTACTTGTATCTAAATTATTCCAGGGGAAATTTCCCGAATTGAAACGTATAAGCCTTTTTTGCCTTATTCTGGGAATTGGCATTGTCAGCTCAACGCTTCAAAAGGCAAATGCCCGTGTAGAACCTCCTTGTAACGTTTGTCAGGGCAATATTACGCTCAACACACAAACACAGGTGAATGCTTTTAATTGTACCGAAATCACCGGAAACCTCACGATAGACGGAGCCAGTATTACAGATTTATTTCCTTTAAACGGACTGCTAAAAATCGGCGGAAATCTCAGAGTCACCAATACACAGGTTTTTTATTTGGATGGATTGGAAAACCTAGAAAATCTGGGAGGTGATCTTTATATCCGCAACAATGACCAAATGGTCTTGTTTTTTTCAGCAGCTTTTGAACGGGGTGTAAAGTTTAAATTCAATACTTTAAATGGTTCTTTGACTATTTTTGACAATAATAATCTGCTTTCTATGGGCGGTTTGGGCAATTTTAAAACCATCAAGGGTTTTATGGATGTATTTTCCAACGCCAGCCTGACAAATTTACAGGGGCTTGAAAATCTGGAAGAAATCCAAACCCTTAAAAACAGCCCACTTGCCCTTCAATTTGTGGGCAATCGCAGCCTAAGCCGATTTTTTGCCTTGAATAAACTCCGCAAAATTGGTGGTGCTTTGAATATTGTCAACAATGCCCTTCAGTCTCTGGAAGAGCTTGGCAATCTGGAGATCCTTGAAGGAAGCCTGCAAATTATAGGCAATAATTTCCTGGATGAATGTTGCAGTATTGCCCACCTGGTAGCCAAGGCATCCCAAAATGCTGATATTAAAGTCAATGCCAACGGTTGTAACAGTACTTCGGAAGTGATCTTCGGCTGTGGTGCTTTTAGTGTGAAAGCATTTCAACTTATAAATACCCAGAACAAACAAGTCATCCAGACTTTAAAAGAAGGAGATGTGATTAATCTCCAGGAACTGGGAGATATACTTATTAATTTTAGAGCAATCACACAACCCAACCAGGTAGGCAGTGTAAAATTCTCGCTGAGTGGCGCGCAAGACATCAACAGAACCGAAAATTTGCTTCCTTATGAGCTTTTTGGCGATGCGGGCGGTAAGTTAAGCCCAGGCAAATACACGCTCAAAGCTGTACCCCACAGCGCAGCGCAAGGATCAGGAACTACTGGGCAGGCTCTTAGCATCAACTTTGAAGTCGTAGATACAAAAATCTGCCAGGGAAATATCACCCTGCGCACTCAGGAGGAAGTCAATCAGTGCAATTGCGCCGAGGTCACCGGAAACCTGACCATAGACGGTCAAGACATTGTTGATTTATTTCCCTTAAACAAACTCCGCAAAATCGGCGGCAATCTGAACGTTAGAAATACAAATATTTCTTATCTGGATGGCCTTGGCAACGTGGAGTTCCTGGGCGGAGATTTCGACATTCGCAATAATTATGAACTGATATTGCTTTTTTCAGCAGCTATTGAGCAAGGGCTAAAATTCAAATTGGATACTATTGGCGGTTCGCTTTCTTTTATCGCCAACAGCAAGTTGTTTAGTGTTGCTGGTTTAGATAATGTAAAAATTGTCCGAGGTTTTGTAGATTTGATTGCCAATGCAGATTTGCTGGATCTTCGAGGTTTGAGAAATCTTGAAGAGATTCAGAATAATGTCAATAGCCACGTAGGTTTACAGATTTTTTCTGCCGGTAAATTGTTTCATTTGGGAGGTCTAGAAAAACTCCGCAAGATCGAGGGCGATTTGATCATTGTAGGCACCGCTTTGTCTTCTTTGGAAGAGCTAAAAGGAGTAGAATTCTTAAAAGGAGGGCTACAAATTGAAGGAAACAATCGATTAAATGATTGCTGTGGTATTGCACATCTCCTCTCCAAAGCAACTGGTAAAGTTGATATTGAAAACAATGCAGGAGGTTGTAATACACCTTCGGAAATTACTTTCAAATGTGGAACATTCAGCGTGGATAGCTTCCAACTAATCAATGCCCAAAACCAACAAGTGATCAGTCCTTTACAAGATGGATCTGTCATTGATCTTTTTGAATTGGGTGATATTCTACTCAACCTCCGTGCATTGACCAAACCGGGTCAGGTAGGGAGTGTGCGTATGGTACTTACAGGCACACAAAGTATCACCCGTACCGAAAATATGATTCCTTATGAGATTTTCGGAGATGCAGGCGGGAAGCTCAAACCCGGAAAATATACCCTAGAAGCCACTCCTTACAGTGAAGCGTTGGGCAAAGGAGTTGTAGGCAAAGCCCTTAAAATCAACTTTGAACTCATCCAGAAGTCTCCTTGTATAGGTGATATTGTGCTGAATACCCAAGAACAGGTAGATGCTTTCACTTGTGAGTCCGTAGAAGGGAATCTGACCATTACGGGTAGTGTAGCGTTTCTCAATGCCCTTAGTTCCCTCAAAAGCATCAAAGGGAATTTACACATTGTCAATACCACTTCTCTTATTTCTTTGGATGGACTTCAAAATCTTGAATTCCTGGGGGGAGATTTTTATATCCGTAACAATACCGCCTTGTCTTTGCCTTTGTCAGGAGCTTTTGAAAATGGAGATGCATTCAAACTCACCGAAATTGGGGGTTCGCTCACGGTATTTGATAATCCTCAACTCCTAAGCATGGGCGGCTTCAGGAAAGTCAAAAATATCAAAGGATTTGTAGATATCATTGATAATGACGAAATGTCTAACCTACAAGGCCTGGACGGACTTGAGACTATCGGCAAAGCTTTTACCTCTAGTCTGCAGATTTTTGGCAATTTTAGGTTGGCACGCCTAGACGGGTTAGGAAAACTTAGGTCTATGTCTGGTAATCTAAACATTTCCAGCAATGCCAATCTGCTTTTTTTAGATGACTTGGCTCAACTCGGGTCTATTGGTGGAACTATCAAGATTGCCTTCAACAATCGCCTGGATAATTGCTGTGGTATAGCCCGTTTGGTGGCCATGTCGCCTGAAAAAGCAGAAATTCAAGGCAATGCAGTAGGTTGTAACACTATCCAGGAATTGTTCACTGCCTGTGATACTTATAAAATTGATCGTTTACTGCTAGTCAATGCCCATACCAAAGCCATTTTGGATACTCTGACTCAGGGAGATACGATTGACCTTAGCTTACTGAAAGGTGCACCTTTAAATATCCGAGCTTTAAGCCTACCTACGAAAGTAGGAAGCGTTGTATTCAAGTTACAAGGTACACAAAATCTGCAAAGAACCGAAAATCTAATGCCTTACGAAATTTTTGGGGATACCGGAGGAAGCTTGGCACCAGGAACTTACAGCCTGGAAGTAATTCCTTTTACCCTGGCACAGGGGCAAGGACAAGCTGGGGCAGCTTTTACCCTGCAGTTTTTGGTGGCTGACGGGCTAGGTGCTTCCAAAACAGTTTTCTTAGAAGCCTACCCGAACCCATCTGAAGACAAGGTAAAGCTCAAAGTAATCAAACCCAACACCGAAGCAGGAGAACTGATTATCTACAATACTCAGGGTAAAATCATCTATCAAAAGACCGTCACAGGGGAGTTTGAGGACGAAATTAGTTTGCTGGAATTTGGAAAGGGCTTGTATGTGGCTAAATTTATCCGCAATGGACAAGAAGAATTTCAGAAGATTATGATAAAATAATTAAAATAATTAAAATAATTAAAATAATTAAAATAATTAAAATAATTAAAATAATTAAAATAATTAAAATAATTTCTTGTAAAATACTGTAAGTCAAATAACTATAAATTGCGATTTTATTTATAATTTCTAGTTGAAAATATATTTTTGTTGATTAAAAATTGGAATAGTACAATTTATTGGCTATTTTATTTGAAAATAAATCCGCTTTCTAAATCGTAAAGTCTGTAAAATAATTAATTCCCTTAATTCCCTTAATTCCCTTAATTCCCTTAATTCCCTTAATTCCCTTAATTCCCTTAATTCCCTTAATTCCCTTAATTCCCTTAATTCCCTTAATTCCCTTAATTCCCTTAATTCCCTTAATTCCCTTAATT
>JANRIC010000144.1:0-24256 GCA_033765345.1 Microscillaceae bacterium | reverse complement strand
TGTTCTTTGCTTCTCAGCAGCCTACGGCCTTTGCCTTCGGCAGAAAGCGGACGCTTTCAGGAATACTTGGCACAAGCAACGCTACGCTCATGCTTGCGCCAGGTTATGGGGTTTGAAACTTTCCAGCCGAAGGCTTGGGACGTTCTCACTACGAAAGCCTAAGATAAAATATTCTTAGTAAAATAGTCAGATTTTTACATAAAAACCCGAAAGCCTCTGGATGCAGTCTTTCGGGTTTATGCTTTGCTTCTTGAGCAGCCTACGGCCTTCTGCTGGCGCAGAGTAGATGCAATCTACTGTAATTCAGTTTCTTAGACTCAGTCTAAGAAAAACGACTTAGTTTTTAGTCTTGAACACTACGCTGAACAGAGGGAAAAGCCCACAGGTGCTGAGGACGGAAAGCAAGGCTTCTCATAAAAACCCGAAAGCCTCTAGATGCAGTCTTTCGGGTTTATGCTTTGATTCTTGAGCAGCCCACGGCCTTCTGCTTGCGCAGAGTAGATGCAATCTACTGTAATGCTGTTTCTTAGACTCAGTCTAAGAAAAACTTCTTGTTTTTTAGTCCTGAACTCTAAGGAGAACAGACTAAGAAAAACTTCTTGTTTTTTAGTCCTGAACTCTACGCCGAACGGTGGTGTGGAACAACTTAGGGTTGATAAATACTTGACTCTGAAGTTATTATCCTTTTTCTGAACTTTTCTATATTTATGCCTTTGTAGAGATCATTTCCAGGAACAAGTTCAAAATTTTGACTTTTAAGTATTTCCATATTTGGTAATAAGACAAACTCTTGAAACTTAAACTCTTTCAAATAATGCAATCTTTTCAAGCTATCTAGGTTGTAGCTTGTATTTTTGTTAATAACAAGCATTTTAGCTTTTTTAGCAAACATTTTAAGATATTGTATATCTCTCTTGTAAAAAATTTCTTGTATTATCTCTTTAACTTTATCAGTGGTACGATAAATAATCACAGGAGTAAAATCATAATTGCCCTCGAACCACAGAGTATCATTGTTATGAACCAAACACATATTTTCCTTTGGTAAGACAAAAATTTTGTCTGTTGGATTATTATATTCTATTACGAGGGTAAAAATAATACCTCTATGCGCAGCTTTATCTAATTTTAAATAAAATTCTGTTGTTTTTGTTGTGTAACAAGATGTTTGTAATAATGCTATTATAAAGCATATAGTCAATATCCTTAATTTTGTATTTTCCATAATATGTTTGCTAATTTATTCAAAACTCCCCAGTTCTCTGGAGAATGACTAAAAAAAACAAAGTTTTCCTTAGAATAATTCTAAGGAAGTCAATTACAGTAGATTGCATCTACTCTGCGCAAGCAGAAGGCTGTGGGCTGCTCAAGAAGAAAAAAATAAACCCGAATTCTGTATCCAGAGGCTTTCGGGTTTTTATATAAAAATCCAGCTATTTTATAAAGAATATTTTATTTTAGGCTTTTGTAGTGAGAACGTCCCAAGCCTTCGGCTGGAATTCGTAGACTTTCCTTTTATGGAATGAACGAAGGGATAGGATAAAAGCATGGCACTTCATAATTGCTTACCAAATCCCAACACCCACTTCAATAACTCCATCCTTCTCGATAATTGTGCTTGATATATTCCTGAGCGGCTGCTTTGGCATTGACTTTCACGGTTTCTCTGCCTTTGACTCTGACAGTGAGCTCTTCGTTATCGCTGATATTTGCGATTTGCATATTGGCGGCATCCCAATCGAACTTGCGATTAAGCTGTTGTAAACGTACTGCCAGATTGCCCATTACTACTACTTCATTCAGCGGTCCGGAATAACCAAAGTGCGAGCTTGCCTCCACACGGCTTTCTTTATTTTCTTTGCAGGCTCTGACCCAGTCCATTTCGTGACCGTTTGAACCGCCCTCAATTTTTCGAAGTCTTTCAGGCACTACAGGGTTTTGTTCTTTGCTTACGATATAAGGATCATTGCCATAAACATTACACACTGCAATTCCTTTGGAGCCTATAAACATCGTTCCGCCGCCACCTGCACCCAGCATCTTACCGTCCGTAAGTCCTTCAGGTCTTTCGGGCATCAGTCCACCATCGTACCAGATCATTTTTACGGGGGGCATATTGACTTTGTATTTTTTGGGTCGTGCCGGGAAATAGTAAGTTACCTTTTCAGCCACAGGGGCACAATCTATATTAAACATCGACGAACTGGCCTCAAACGCCGAAGGATAACCCAAATCCAATGCCTTAAAAGCCGAGTCGATGATATGGCAGCCCATATCGCCCAAAGCCCCTGTACCAAAATCCCACCAGGCGCGCCAGTTCCAGGGAGTGTAAGCAGGGTTATAATCGCGCCAGGGTGCAGGACCTAGGAAAAGATCCCAATCCAGGGTATCGGGTACAGGTGGGGTATCAGTGGGTTTCTCGATGCCTTGAGGCCAAATAGGGCGGTTTGTCCAGGTATGGACTTCACGCACTTCGCCGATTTCGCCGTTCCAGATCATTTCACAAATAAGCTTTGTGCCATCTCCCGAATTGCCCTGATTGCCCATTTGGGTAGCTACGCCGGTTTCCCGAGCCAGTTGGGTGAGCATGCGCGATTCATAGACGGAGTGCGTGAGCGGTTTTTGGACGTAGACGTGCTTTCCGGCGCGCATAGCGTCGGCCGTGATCACATAATGGGTATGATCAGGCGTAGCCACTACCACGGCATCGATGTCTTTATCCATTTCCTCAAGCATTCTGCGATAGTCTTTGTATCTTTTGGCATTGGGATAGAGATCAAAAGTCTGTTGGGCATAAGCCCAATCTATGTCGCAGAGCGCCACGATATGCTGTGTTTTTAGCTTATCGAGGTTGCTTCGCCCCATGCCACCCACCCCTACGGCGGCGATATTGAGCATATCACTGGGAGGGGTATGCCCCAATCCTGAGATTACGTGACTAGGTACAATCATCAGACCGCCTGCCAGTGCGGCGCCTTGTTTGATGAAATTTCTTCTTGATTGAGCGGTGTTTTGATCCTTTTGCATGAGAAATTATCGGATTATGTGTGATTTTTTTAATAAATTCTTGGAAAAATATATTTTAAATGACAAATTATCCTCAAATTATGGACAAACCAAGTAAATATGAAATTTTTATACCTTTTTCATTTATCCACATTTTAATTTAATAGATCAATATGCCTACCATAGAAATCAGAAATGCTTATATTCATTATGACGAATATGGCACAGCAGCCGAAACCGTCGTTTTTTCGCACGGACTTTTGTGGAGCGGGGAAATGTTCCGAGAGCAGACAAAAGCACTCCAAAATCAATATCGCTGCTTTACCTATGACCACCGTGGGCAGGGACGCAGCGAAGTAACGTCCGACGGCTACGATATGGATTCACTCACCGAAGATGCCCTAGAGTTTATCAAGAAAGTCGTAGGCAAACCCTGTCATTTTGTGGGGCTTTCTATGGGTGGATTCATAGCCATGCGCTTGGCTGCCCGATATCCGGAGTGGATCAAATCCGTGATTTTGCTGGAGACCAGTGCCGACCCCGAACCCCCTGAAAACGTACCTCGATACAATACCCTCAATACCGTGGTTCGATGGCTAGGAACCTGGGCGGTGGCCTCCAAAGTAATGCAGATTATGTTTGGGCAAAAGTTCCTGACAGATCCCTCAAGAGCCGCTTTGAGAAAAGAATGGCGAAAAAAACTGACTTCCAACAAAAAAACAATCACCAAAGCCGTCCAAGGTGTCATCGAGCGAAAGCCTGTTTTTGAAGAACTAAAAAATATCAAAGCCCCTGTGCTAATTATGGTGGGCGACCAAGATGTAGCGACCGTCCCGGCCAAATCCGAGCGCATCAAAAGCCAAATTCCCCAAGCTGAGTTGGTCATAATCCCCGGTGCAGGGCATACCTCTACGGTAGAAGAGCCGGAATTCGTCAATCAAAAGATTTTGGAGTTTTTGGAGAAGATTTTTAAATGATTAAATAACTTTTTAATGTGATTTTGCTGTTGTTGTAAAGTTAAATATAGGTGCTTAAAATATCTGCGAGTTTTTGAACTGAGAGAGAGTCCGTTCTTCAGTATAGAATTTGCAAACTTTCTCTTTATTTAAAAACAAAGCGATGCCTTGAACACGTTACAAAACAGAAATTAGTTTTTTTTGATTGATACTTTGAAATTTTAGGAAAAAATATCTATGTTTGTTAAGGCTATTAGTTTATTTTTCAACTTCAAATCTGATTTTTTACTATGAAAACAAACAAAAACAAACAAAAACATCTCTTTTAATTTTCTGCTTCTTATTTTTAACTTTTAGTTGTCAACATCAACCGGAGCCCGAACCTGAACTAAAATCTTTAAATAATGAAGATAGAATCAGTTCTCCAAAATCTGCGCCTAGTCCTTATACGACTATTACCAAAGTAAATGGGATACTTAAATTTGTGGATAATAACCACATTCAGCAAGCTTTAGATTATCTTGAAAGTGAGTACGAAACTTGGAACGACTCATTTGAGTCTCAATGGGTACATCTTAATGATAATGATTACAATGCCAAAGCCGATCAATTGAGCTTTGATGAAGACCGCCCCCTCAAAAATTTTGAGACTTCTTTTGGACATAGCTCTCTAAGGGCTAAAATAGAAACTCAAATAAATGCTTGGCTAAATAATACAAGTCTTGATCCTAATACCGACCCTGAAAATAAAACCGGTTTTGATGATGAGTTCTTACGTACACTTGTCAATGATAAAAGTGAAATTCAAGTAGGAAATTCTATTTATTTGGAAAAGCCATATTATGCAAGTCCGGGTAGTCCTCCTGCTGCTATTCTAATTTCTATATCAGGATCGAATTCAAGCCTGTTGCAAACTATTCGCAGCAAAGCCTATCTTACCGGGGCTGATTTTTCTCCATTGGGCGGTTCAGGACTCAATGCTAATGGTTTTCAAACGAATATAGTGCCTGGAGCTAGTCCGGGTTTTCTTTATGGTAAATCTACCACAGTAGGTATTACGCCGTATTTAGCTGTCTCCGGAGGCAGAAGTTGTATAGGATGGAAGAGAAATGCAGATAGATTCCCTTATGGCAATAACAAGGAATACAAAGTAGTAGCCTCCCTGCGCAACTATTTCTTTGTACCCAGAATAGCGGCCAAGACAGTCTCTTATGAGAAAAAACCAAATGGCAAATGGGGTAAATTGAGAACCAGGCTTGTTGCCAGCATTTCAGGAAAAGTGTATAATGAGAATTGTGGCATCCCTACCACCATTCCGCCTCGGCGTCGGGAGAAGAGGCGTAGTCGCATAAGGGTGAATATCAATGGTAATTATTTTAGTGTTATTCTTATGATTATAAAGGCTGAAAATCCTTATGACATCGATACGTATCATTATTGCAACGGTGAAGAAAAACTCTGGGGGGTATTCTGGTAATATCACATCCATCTATACTGAAAATAAGAGACGCTGTGTGCAGCGTCTCTTTACTAAAAAATATAAATCTCAAAAGATGATCATTATGCAAAGTTTACTTGCCTTATGCTTACAATTTTTCTTAATCTATTACCCGATCATATATGCCTCAACTACCATGATATTTGGTCAAAATAAAGATCAAAGTTCTAGAGAGTTGTTTTTTGCCAAAAGTCATAATCGCTTTGAGGCAGGGGTATATTTAAGTGGAGGTAATACAGAAAGAGAATATGGGACTACTGAGCTAGAAAGCAGGCTGGGTTTTGGATTTAATTTCACATGGATACATACCAAACAAATCAACAATGCCTGGGCTATTGAATATGGACTTGGAGGAGGTGCATTGCCCTGGAAATATCTTTTTGAGATTGAGGCAGGTAGAGTGTTTGAAGATAATTTTATAGAATATGGTACTGAATACGTATTATACATTCATGCGCCATTACAAGGCGTATACAGAAAACCAATCAGGGAGAATGTGTACCTGAATATACGCTCCGGAATATCGCTGCGATATATATTGGAAGAAATTTTAACTGTAGGTGTTACAGCCATAGATGAAAATTCAAACCTTACCCCTATATTTAGAGCCTATAATGAATTTGATAATGCCTTCAGGGTAAACTTTAATCTCGGTATTGGCGTAAGCTGGGTACTGCCTTATTTTGATATGTTAGATTTTCAATTAAGGGCGAACATCTCTCCAAGGCAATATATCTTTAATGATTATTATTTTTTTCCAGGTGCTGCCGATGAAACTTTTGGGCACTATCGCAGCCGAGGAACTTATGTAGGACTTACCGTAGGCTATATTTTTACAAGGGTTAGAAAAATGATCAAAAGAAGGTAATATCCCTATAAAGTTTTGCCATTATCAGTATTTTCAATCCAACACTAAGACTCTTGTGATTACCCATTACTGTCAGTGCCTATATGGATAATTACGCCCTTTTACTTTCAAACAAAAATCATTGATTTACTCATCACAATCATCTACTTACTAAAAATATGTTAATATTATTAACAAAAATTACTTACTCACTCATTATAATTGTTTTTTTACTTTCTTACTCAATATTTGCACATATTCTTAACAAAAACTAGCTGCACACTCAGCAAAAGAATTGGCTAAAGATTTGATTTTTTCTAACAAATCTTCATTTTTCGAATGCTTTTTAGAAAATTCCGATAACTTTGATTAGAACAAAGTTTTTAACCATGATTTACAATTTCAAAGTATTCAAAGAATTGGTTTGGGTGGCTTTAATAAGCTTTTCCTGTACCTCCAATCCCTCTCATCCCCCTCAAAAAGCTCAGAATCCACTTAGTGGCATCAATCAAACGAATTATGATTTGAAAAAACTGGAAGAAGCACTCGATCAACTGGTCAAAGACCCCATCCTCCGACACGGTACGCTGGGTTTTTCCCTCAAAAATGCCCAAACTGGCGCACTCGTCCTCGAGCACCAGCCCCAGCAAAGCCTCATCGTAGCTTCTTGCATCAAAGCTGTGACCACAGCAACGGCCTTAGGCATTTTAGGGACAGAATACACCTTTGAAACTACTCTGGAATACTCCGGGAATATCGAGAAAGGCATTCTCAAAGGGGATATCTTTATCCGGGGAGGCGGTGACCCGACTTTAGCTTCCCAAATTCTTAAAACTGATAACCTGCCTACGCTCCTGAATCAATGGGTGACAGTCATCAAAAACAAGGGCATCCAACAGATAGAAGGCAACATCGTCGCTGATGAAGAGGCTTATGCTACCGATCTGACCCCTGCCGAGTGGATTTGGGGAGATATGGGCAATTATTTTGGTGCCCCCGCCGGTGCCTTGAATGTATTGGACAATACCTACAGACTTTTTATCCAACCCGGTAAAAAAATTGGAGACCCGACTAGTATCGTTCGTACCGAACCCAATATTCCTCACATCCAATTCATCAATACCGTCAAAACCGCCGAAGCAGGCAGTGGCGACCAAGCCCTAATCTCAGGTGCGCCTTATGAATCGCTGCGTTATGTCACCGGAACGATCCCGCTAGGGGGGGTATTTTCTATCAAAGGTTCTATTCCCGATCCGGGGCTTTACTTGGCTCAATCGCTTAGGGCTAAATTAGATCAGGCTGGCATTCAGGTGATAGCCAAAAGTACCAGTACTCGCCTGCTCAAACTTGCTGGAGAAAGATATGCCTCCGAACGCCAAACTTTGACCCGACAAAAATCTCCTTCGCTCAAAACGATCATAGATTACACCAACCGATTTAGCGTCAATCTCTATGCAGAAGCCCTACTCAAAGCCATAGGCACGCAGCAAAAGGGTGAAGCAAGTACCCAAGCAGGGCTGGAAGCCGTCGTGGAATATTGGGAGAAAAAAGGCCTGAATACCGAAGGGCTTTTCCTCAAAGACGGTAGCGGACTCGCCCGCGCCAACGGCATTACCGCCAACCAACTCAGCCAAATGATGCACCTGATCACACAGGAAAACTATTTTCAAGATTTTTACAGCTCTTTGCCTGTGGCGGGCGTTTCGGGTACGATGTACAGCGTGGGGGGAGGAACGGCTATGCAAAATAATCTCCGGGCAAAAAGCGGTGCCATGAGCCGGGTCTTGGGTTATGTGGGTTATTTTAAGACCCAATCAGGAACTTTTATGTGTTTTTCTGTGATAGTAAATAACTATACCTGCCAATACCCAGAAATCAAAAAAAAACTAAGCGATTTGATGCTGGAAATGGTAGGGATTTAAAATAAAGCTTTTTTGGAAATCAAGCTGAAAAAAGTTATATTTGTGAAAATTAACCGCTTATTTCCTTTAACAGCCAACTTGTATGAAATTAGATTTTTCTGAAATCCAAAACTGGAGAGAGTTTGAAGATTTGGTGGAAAGCTATTTTAGAAAAATTCAAGAATTAAAAGACACAAATATCGTAGACGTGAAGGTGGAAGCCTCAGGAGAAGGCAATGATGGAGGAAGGGATATTCTGGTCAGTTTTATCAACAACGATTCTATAGTTTCGTATAAAAGGGTCTGGGTAGTACAGTGCAAATTTTATGAAAGATCAGTCTCCAAACGAGAACTCAACGATTTGAACATACCTACCCTCATCCACGAATACAGAGCAGATGGCTATCTGCTGATCTGTAAAACCGGAGTAAGCTCCAAAGTGAGTGAGATGTTTGAGAATTTGCGCAGAAATTGCCGCTGGGCTTATCATTATGAGATTTGGACGGGAAATATCTTCAAAGAAAAACTATTACTCCGCCCTGAAATCATATCCCAATATTTCCCCAAATACCATAGATTTATTTCAGAAAAAGAAGGTTTTATTTAGTGCAGTAGATTATGAAAGCATTTGTTTCTTATTCCTTAAATGACACGGACGAGTACGTAATTACTATATTAGCCAAAAAACTCCAGGAACAGGGTTTTTATGTAAGTGCTGGGCATAACCTTCACTTCCCTGATACCAATCCTGAAAGCTTGGCACAAATCCGAACCTCCGATTTGTTTATCGGAATACTGACCTACAACGGACAAATTAATGAGCGTGTTCAACACGAATGGCTCTATGCACAAGAAGCGCAAAAATCGGCAATTTTGATGGTAGAATGGAATGTAGCCCTCGATGAAGAGCTGAACAACAGCCAAAACATCGTCCGTTTTAATCGTCAGAATCCCGACAGAGCCATTGAAAGTATTCATCGTTATATCGATGGTGCACGCCAAAATGCCGGATTGGCAGATAAAAACGATGTTTTTGCCTGGATTTTGGCAGGAATGGCACTGATCAAGTTGGTGCGGTTGTTGTCCAAGAATTAGCGGATGTAAGAAATCAGGTGTCGAGGATTAAATCCTCAAGCCTGTTCTTTTGATCTTCCAGCTTTTTAAAAATAATCCTTAATTAATTTAATTCCCTTAATTAATTTAATTCCCTTAATTAATTTAATTCCCTTAATTAATTTAATTCCCTTAATTAATTTAATTCCCTTAATTCCCTTAATTAATTTAATTCCCTTAATTCCCTTAATTCCCTTAATTCCCTTAATTCCCTTAATTAATTTAATTCCCTTAATTCCCTTAATTCCCTTAATTCCCTTAATTCCCTTAATTCCCTTAATTAATTTAATTCCCTTAATTCCCTTAATTAATTTAATTCCCTTAATTCCCTTAATTAATTTAATTCCCTTAATTCCCTTCCTGAAGTTCCTGCGCCTTTTGTAAATCCTCTTGAGCTTTTTCCAAGTCGCCTATACGTAATTTGAGCGTACCGCGATTGAAATAAGCCTGATAATATTCAGGGTTTATTAAGATAGCTTGATCATAATCTTTCAGAGCAGAATCATTCATTTTTAGCCCTGATTTGGCATTGGCGCGCATCAAAAAAGCCTTGGCATTTTTTTTATTTAGTGCAATTACCTTGTCAAAAAGTGCAACAGCCTCCTGAAACTGCCCTTTTTCTGTGGCGATTAGCCCTTGCTGGAATAAAGCACCTTCGTATTTGGGGTTAAGCTGTATGGCTTTTTTGAAATCTTCCAATGCTTTATCCGTCTGATCCGTTTTCCTGAGCTCAAGCCCTCGATTATAATAAGCAATGGGATCATTTGGGTTGATCTCGAGAGCTTTTTGATAGTCTGCCAGAGCTCCTTTGCTATCTCCCTGTTCGCTTTTGACAAATCCTCGATGGGCATAAACATCACTTTTGGTAGTTTTGAACTCTATGGCTTTGTTAAAATCCTCGAGAGCTTTGGCATAATCGCCTAGGTTTTTATAAGAAATGCCTCGGTTGTAATAGGTATCCGCTTCATCGTTTTTGATTTGGAGCCCTTGCGAATAATCTCCAATAGCATCGAGGTATTGCCCTAAGATATCCTTGACTACTCCTCGGTTATTCCAGGCTTTGGCATCTTTGGGGTTTAGGGTGACGGCTTGATCAAGGTCATAAAGAGCCTCCTGATAGTTTTTCATTTCAAAATAAACCAAAGCTCGGTGATAATAAGCAACAGCAAAACGTGGGTCAAAACGGATGGCCTGATCAAAATCATACAGTGCAGCATCCTTTTGCTGCATATCCAAAAAAGCCAATCCACGATAAAAATAAGCCCGGGCATCCTGCGGGCTGAGTTGTAGGGCAAGATTATAATCTTGAATGGCCTCCTGTTGTTTTCCTAGTCCAGCCTTGGCCAGCCCTCGGCTACCGTAAGCTTTGGCATTGTACTTATCTAGGGCAATCCCCTGATCAAAAAAACCGATAGCCTCCTGATATTGATGCCCAGCCAGACGCTGGCTACCGAGGCGGAAAAAATACAGCGCGTCCTGCGCCGTTGCAAAATGGGACAAGAGTAGTGCTAAAAAGAGAAAACAGGATTTTTGAAGCATAGAATTTTTTTTTGGAATAACGTGCAAATTCGGATTCTGTTATGGAAATTATGCCAGTGGATAGATTTATGAAGCGAAATGCACAAAATTTGTTCATATTTTCCTAATTAAATAAAATTGAGTGCTCTAATAAGTACTCAATCAGCATACCGCTCTTCAACAACCTTTTAAATTTATCTTTCAACAATTTAACACAATTGTACTATTCTTATGAGAAATCTTTTTAAGGTATTTATGGTATTGTTCATCCTGAGTGGATGGGATGCCCGATTTTTAACTGCTCAAACTGTTTGTAACCTGCCTCCTGCTATTCAATGGGATAAAACTCTGGGGGGAGATCATAGTGATTTTTTGAAAAAAATACTTGTAGTTCCTGAAGGAGGTTACCTAATAGCAGGGTCTTCTTCCTCCAATATGTCATTTGAAAAAAGTCAAAATAAGCGAGGAGTAGCAGATTATTGGATTATTAGATTAGACGCACTGGGTAACAAAATATGGGATAGAACCTATGGAGGAGGTGGAGATGAATCTTTAACAGATGCCATATTGATGCCTGATGGAGGTTTTCTTCTTGGCGGTTACTCAAATACCAATATTTCTGGCGAAAAGTCCGCTCCTAATAAAGGTTTTTACGATTACTGGCTTGTGAGAATAGATGCATCCGGCAATAAAATCTGGGATCGAACTTTTGGAGGAAATAATTATGATGTACTAAACAGTATGACATTATTGCCTGATGGACACGTTTTATTGTGTGGAAGTTCTTTATCAAGTCAATCTTATGATAAAAGCCAACTCAGTCGAGGTAGTTATGATGCATGGGTAGTTAAAATGGATGCTAATCAAGGTACAAAAATATGGGACAGAACTTATGGGGGTTATGGTTTTGATAGTTTTACTAGTGTTTTAGTACTTTCAGATGGTGGATTTTTATTTGGAGGAAGCTCTAATAGCTCCAATTCCGGTGAAAAAAGTGGTTATGAACGAGGAGGTTATGACTATTGGATACTCAAGGCTGATGCATCAGGTATTAAAGTGTGGGATCAAACTTATGGTGGCACTGAGGAAGATCGACTCAATAGTATGATTAAGATGCCAGACGGAAGCTTTATTCTGGGCGGTGATTCAAGATCTGAAAAAACAGGTGAGAAAAGTGAAAACAGCAATGGGGATATAGATTATTGGATTATTAAAATAGACCCCTTAGGTAATAAAATTTGGGATAAGACTCTAGGCGGTGGTGGGGCAGGAGCTCCAAGCAGTTCCCTTACCAAACTTCTCCTCATCAAAGACGGTAATTTTTTAGCTGGTGGTTATTCCTATTCTTCTTCTTCTCAGGTAAAATCCGAATCAAGCAGAGGAAATCAGGATTATTGGGTATTAAAAATGGATGCGCAAGGGAATAGATTATGGGATAAAACCCTTGGTGCTTACGATAGTGAGTATTTATACGATATGGCTGAGGGTAATGAAGGAGAATACCTACTGGGAGGTTCAAGTTACTCGAAGAAAAATTTTGAGAAAAGTGAAGACAGACGTTCTGTTTCAGATTATTGGATACTGAGGTTATCCGAAAACATCCCCCTCGCCCTCAAAGCCTACCTGATCAACGCCGATACTGACCAGGTAATTCGTGAAATTAAAGACGGGGATCAAATCCAGGAAGAAACACTAGGTACAAAAAACCTAACCATCGAGATCAGAGCCAATAAAGGTGATATTGGCAGTATGAAAATCCAACTCAACGGTCCAGTACAGATTCAGAAAAATGAAAACCTTACACCTTACTCTTTATTTGGTAAAATTCCACCTTTTGATTTTCAAGGCGGAGCTATCTCCCTCGGGCAGTATAGCCTGACTGCTACGCCCTACTGTGCCAATAACCTGCAAGGTACACAGCTCGCTCCTTTGGTAATTAATTTTAGTATTCTCAAGGAAATTCCTTCAACAGTCAGTCGTTTTGTACTCGTAAATGCCCAAACCGGACAAGATATTCAGGAAATCAAAGAAGGAGATGTAATTGATTTGGATCAAATCGGAACGAACTTCCTGAGCATTCGTGCGGAGTCTAATGGGGCAAAATTCGGGAGTTTATTCCTAGAGTTGAAAGGAAACCAAAGCAATTATACAAGAACAGAGAATATTGCGCCGTACACCCTTTTCGGAGATCAAGGACCTCAGTACTACGGCAAAAATATTTGCCCTGGTAATTATTCTATGAAAGCCACGCCTTACACAGGAACTAATAAAACCGGAACGGCTCAAAAACCTTTGGAAGTAAAATTCCAGCTAAAAGGAACTTCCTATTTAAATATCCAATCACTTAGCCTGATCAATGCTGGTACAAATCAAGACATTGCTCCTTTGACGGATGGCATGAAAATCACCCAACTCCCAGCAGGTATTTCTATCCGGGCAAATGCAGATCCCTGCGTAGAAAGCCTGTACTTTCTTGTAAGAGATTCTATTCCAGGAGAAGCTAATTTATATCATGTATTTGTGGCACTAGTAGAAAACACTGCTCCTTATGCTTTACGCGGCGACGGACCGGGCGGAGATTATTACCCCTGGTATCCCGAACCCGGAAAATATATCCTGGAAGTAATCGCCAATAGCGCAGACCAATTCAGAGGTGTAAGCGGAGTAAAAAAAACCATCCATTTTGAGATTCTTGCGCCAAATGCCACTTCTCAGCTTGAATCAAGCACCGTCATGAGCCTCTACCCCAACCCCAGCAGCCAAGACGAGGTGCACCTCAGCCTGGATATGCACTGGACAGGTAAAGCGCAACTGATCGTGAGAGACAAACAAGGCAATGTAATCCTGAGCAAATCAATCAGTGATCAGGAAATCGATCTGAATACCCAAACTTTAAAGCCGGGTTATTATCTCGTTGAGGTTCAAACCGCCGAAGGCGTGTTTAGAAAACCTTTGATTAAGAATTAAATAAAAAGTCAATCATAAGCTGTTAGTGGTTCGCCAGAACCCTAACAGTCTTTTTTTGCAGATTTAAGTCACAAAGCTGTGAGTGGTTCGCCAGAACCCTAACAGTCTTTTTTTTAAACGCCAATAGTCTTTTCTCTCAGGTTTAAATCACAAAGCTGTAAGTGGTTCGCTAGAACCTTAACAGTCTTTTTTTGCAGGCTTAAATCACCAAGCTGTGAGTGGTTCGCTAGAACCCTAACAGTCTTTTTTTTAAACGCCAACAGTCTTTTTCTCTCAGATTTAAATCACCAAGCTGTTAGTGCTTCGCTAGAACCCTAACAGTCTTTTTTTTAAACACTAACAGTTTTTTAAACAATGATGCAATTTGCTTAAAAAAATTACACCTCTTTGTCTAAAACAAAAGTGAGAATAGTTTTTGATTGATTAATCAAAGCTGTGAAAAGCGGCTACTGTGTCCATAAATAATTTTTCAGATAACCTATTCCATACAAAATGAAAAAATTAATTATTGTTTTCTTACTGTTTTTATCTGCTCAAGTATCTTTTGCCCAAGACTTTCCATTCTTTGATCTAGGGCTCAAAGCAGGGGCAAACGGCTCCTGGATCAAGAATGTAACGGATGGTTTTGACAGTGATGGAATGAAATTCGGCTTCGTAGGAGGTGTCTGGGCTCGGGTAAAAATTCCAGTGATTGGACTCTACGTACAGCCTGAGCTAGTTATCTCTCAAAGTGGCGGAAAATTATCCGGCTTTGATGAAGAATTTCAACTGCCTTTTGAACAAACAGTTAATCTTACTAATCTGGACGGAGTTATACTCGTTGGACAAAGGTTTGGACTTGGACCATTGGCTTTGAGAATCAATGCAGGCCCTGTATTCAGCAATGTGCTTTCTGCCAATGTCAAGACAAAAGTAGAAGGAATTGCCGAAGTGGAAAGCGACATCAAAGACGATGTCAAATCTCCACAAATCGGGCTTCAGGCTGGTATAGGGCTGGACATTTCCAAAATCAACATTGACCTGAGATTCCAGCAAAACTTCTCAAAATTAGCGGATGATGCCGATGACGATGAGAATACCAAAGTCTCCCTATTACAACTTACAGTCGGCTTTAAGATTTTATAGTTCAGATTTCCCAAATCCTTGATATTTAGAAAATCTCCACAACCCTGCTTGTATTTCAGGCAGGGTTTTTTATTTTTGTTAAAATTTTTTACTAATTTGGCAATTGCTTAAAATATTAGCGATCATTTTGGGTTTCTATAATAAAAATAAAAAATAATCACAAAGCTAATCAACTTAATATCAATACATTAAATTTCTAAGCAATAGACTATTGATCATGAACAACTTGATTTATTTATGGAAAATATTGAACACAAATCAACAATTTCAGACGTTTACGAAGAGTGGTTTCTGGATTATGCCTCTTATGTAATCCTCGAACGCGCCGTACCTCATATCCATGACGGTCTCAAGCCCGTCCAACGCCGTATTCTTCACGCTATGAAAAATATGGATGACGGCCGCTACCACAAAGTCGCCAATATCATCGGGCAAGCCATGCAATTTCACCCGCACGGCGATGCCTCTATCGGAGATGCCCTCGTCAATATGGGGCAAAAAAATCTGCTGATTGATACTCAAGGCAATTGGGGAGACATCAACACTGGCGACGGAGCGGCTGCATCGCGTTATATTGAGGCAAGATTGACCAAATTTGCCCTGGAAGTGGTTTTTAACCCTCAAACTACTCAGTGGCAAAAATCTTATGACGGACGTAAAAAAGAGCCTGTGACCCTTCCCGTCAAATTTCCCTTGCTTCTGGCACAAGGTACGGAAGGCATCGCCGTTGGATTGGCTACCAAGATTATGCCCCACAATTTCTGTGAATTGATAGAAGCCTCTATTGACATTCTTAAAAATAAACCGACCAATATTTTACCTGATTTCCTTACAGGGGGGCTTGCAGATTGTGCCTTGTATAAAGGAGGCACCAAAGGCGGTAAAATCAGGGTAAGAGCTCAAATTGATATACTCAATAAAAAAACACTTGTCATCCGAAGTGTACCTTATGGGGTCACTACGCTCAATCTGATAGACTCTATCCTCAAAGCCAACGATTCGGGCAAAATTAAAATCAAAAAAGTAGTCGATAATACCACCGACGAAGTGGAAATTCACATAGAACTTGCTCCAGGTATTGAACCAGATACTACCGTAGATGCGCTTTATGCCTTTACCGACTGCGAGGTGAGTATTTCGCCCAATGCCTGTATCATCATTGATGATAAGCCCCATTTTATGGATGTCAATGAGATTTTAAAAATTTGTACCCATCAGACAGTCGAGCTGCTTCGCCGGGAGTTAGAGATTCGTAGACACGAATTGTTGGAAAAAATCCTGTACGGTTCGCTTGAGAAGATTTTTATTGAAAATCGTATCTACCGAGATATTGAGGAATGTACTACCTGGGAAGATGTACTGGCTACCATTGATCTGGGTTTAGAGCCTTTCAAAAAAGACTTTTACCGTGAAATCACTCAGGAAGACATCATCCGCCTTACAGAAATCAAAATCAAACGAATATCACGCTACGATGCCTTCAAAGCCGATGAACTCGTACGCGGCTGGGAAAAAGAGCTGGAGGAAGTAGAGAAGAACCTTAAAAACCTTACTAAATATTCTATCAAATATTTTGAAAACCTACTTAAGAAATACGGAGCAGGCCGCGAACGCAAAACAATTCTTGCCGAATTCGACACCATTAAAGCCACCGAAGTAGCCATCAGCAATCAAAAGCTCTATGTCAATCGCAAAGAGGGTTTTATGGGCTATAACCTCAAAAAAGACGAAGATGCGGAGTATGTATGTGATTGTTCGGATATCGATGATATTATTATTTTTACTCAAAATGGCAAATATTATATCAAAAAAGTAGGCGAGAAGGTCTACGTCGACAAGAATATTATCCATATTGGAGTCTTTAATGAGGAAGCCAAAAATATTACCTACAATGTGATTTACCGCGACGGGACTGCCGGTACTACGATGGTCAAACGTTTTAAAATAGAAGGCGTAATCCGTGACAAGGAATATGATCTGACCAAAGGCGCGGAAGATTCCAAGGTGCTTTATTTCACTGCAAACTCCCACGAAGAAACAGAAATCGTGACCATTAAGCTTTCACAAAATTGTAAAGCCAAAATCAAAGTCTTTGATTATGACTTCTCTACCATTGACATCAAAGGCAAAACAGCCGCCGGAAATATCGTAACTAAATATCCCGTAAAAACCGTGCTGAAGAAGAAATAAAAAAATAAATCTGACAAGAAAAATAGCTTCTCGTCAGATTTATAAAATATCAGTTTAGCAGCGACCAACTAAAGTGCCCAGGCTTTGTCTCCCTTTTTATAAGGCGTACAACCTTCCCATCTTCCGGGTCTCTCTACATAGTTTAAAGCTTTGGTAGCTCCTACTTCGGAGGTAAAATAGCCCCACAGAGTGAGCTGTTTTACCATTGTAAAATAATGATTGGGATCTTCTTCCTTCTTATTTTTGGCTATTTCAGCGGCTTCTTTGTCTATTCCGATCAGTAATTCTTTCTTTTGAGAGGCATCAAGTCCCATAAAATCCTTCTGAAATTTGGTTTTGGCGGCTTCATTGAGCTTACCGAGACCTTCTAAGAAGATTTTTTGGTCTTTTTCCTCATAACAATCCGTGACGATCAGTTTCATAAATTCACCAATTTTGGCAGCCTTAGCTCCGGGAGAGCCCGCCGTGGTAGGTAGAATGGTTTCGCCTACTTCATCCAAAAAGCTAATGCTTTCAGGGCTGAATTCCAGCGTGGAGAGCTGTTTGGTCTCAGGTCCGCAGCCATAGAGAAATATTTCGGCACCGATGATTGTTCCTCCAAATAAAAGAGAAACTCTTTGTAGTGCATCTCGTCTATTCATAGTATTTTTTTATTCTTTAGTTTATTAAAAGAGTGTTTAAACTTTTAGTAAAAAAGCAGCTTTACAGGCGAACCCTGCGTGTGCTGCTACAAATTCATCTTTTTAAGCTCACTGACTGCATAATCTACCGCACGAGCCGTAAAAGCCATATACGTCAAAGATGGATTTTGACAACCCGCAGAAGTCATAAAAGAGCCGTCAGTCACAAATACATTGGGTGCATCCCAGACTTGATTCCATTTGTTAAGTACAGATGTTTTAGGGTCTTTTCCCATACGGGCAGTACCCATTTCATGGATTCCGCGACCAGGAGTTCCGTCACCGTCTCTGCCTTGTACATCTTTTACGCCAGCGGCTTCTAGTATTTCAATAGCATCATTGAGCATATCCTTGCGCATGTTGAGTTCGTTCTCTTTAAGTTCGCAATCAATCGCTACGACATTGAGTCCCCACTTGTCTTTTTTAGTTTTATCAAGAGTAACTTTATTTTCGTGGTAAGGTAGAATTTCTCCGAAGCCACCCATGCCCATTGTCCAGCGTCCGGGTTCGGTCAGTGCTTCTTTAAATTCGGCACCAATACTAAACTCAGCCACGGTTTGGTTATATCCTTCCCGGTTTCCTGCACCCTGATAGCCGAATCCACGGAGATAATCACGTTTTTCGCCGTCCAGATTGCGGAAGCGAGGAATGTAAATACCATTGGGGCGACGACCGTAATAATACTTATCTTCATAACCTTCTACCCATCCTCCGGCACGTACACCCAAGTGGTGATCCATAAGATTATGACCCAATTCACCACTGCTACTGCCCAGACCCTCAGGCCATACATCAGTGGCAGAGTTCATCAGAATCCAGGTAGAATTGATGGTAGAGGCGTTGAGGAAGATGATTTTAGACTTAAACTCATAGGTTTTGTTGTCTTGAGCATCCAGGATTTCTACCCCAGTGGCTTTTTTGGTATCCTTATCATACAAGATTTTGGTCACAATGCTCCAAGGGCGAAGCGTAAGGTTACCGGTTTTCATGGCTGCGGGCAGCGTGGAAGATTGTGTGCTGAAATAAGCACCATAAGGGCATCCAAGCCAGCATTTATTTCGAAACTGGCACTTATTTCGTCCTGGAATCTGTTCACTGAGGTTAGCCACCCGACCGATGATCATGTGGCGTTTGCCTTTGTAGTGTTCTTTGATACGAGCTGATACGTCTTTCTCAACACAAGTCATATCCATAGGAGGGAGGAATTGCCCGTCTGGAAGGTGGGGAATACCGTCTTTGTTGCCACTGATTCCGGCAAATTTTTCCACATAATCATACCAGGGAGCAATATCTGCATAACGAATCGGCCAATCAATCGCTATACCCTCTTTGGCATTGGCCTCAAAGTCCAGGTCAGCAAGGCGGTAGCTTTGTCTTCCCCATAGTAGCGATCGCCCTCCGACCTGATAACCCCTGAACCAGTCAAAACGCTTGACTTCGGTATAAGGGCAGTCTTTGTCACTTGCCCACCAGTCGAGGTTCATTTCGTTGAGTGGGTAATCTCTTTTGAGTACAGGATACTCCTCAATCATTTTTTGGGTTCGTCTGCCACGATGCTCGAACTCCCAGGGACCTTTGGTGGCATTTTTATAATCCTGCCCGTGTTTTACATCCTGTCCTCTTTCCAACATAATTACTTTGAGACCTTTTTCACAAAGTTCTTTGGCGGCCCAACCGCCACTGATTCCTGAGCCAATAACAATGGCATCAAATTCATTCTTTGGCATGTTAATTTTGTACTTTTTGGCAATAAACTTTTAATAAAATAGATATAATCTCCTAAAAGTAATAAAATTTGTAATATAAAAATGTTAATCAGACTGTTAATTTATTTAAAATGCTAACTCAAACTTATTCTAAATAAAGGATATGCAACAACTTTTGATTGTGTTTCTGGGAGGCGGATTGGGGAGCGTCTGTCGTTATTTATTAAGTCGATGGATGAATCAACATTTTCCCCAGGCTTTATTTCCTTTGGGGACTTTTAGCGCCAATATGCTTGGTTGTTTGCTGATCGGTATGATTCTGGCGTTTATGAATAAATACGCACACACAGACATCAGGATAAGTCTATTACTGGCTACAGGTTTTTGCGGCGGCTTTACTACCTTTTCTTCTTTTGCCTACGAAAACCAAGTATTGATTGATGAGGGCAAACTGTTGGCTGCAAGTCTGTATATCTTATTGAGCGTAAGCCTAGGTTTGTTGGGTACCTTATTGGGGATTTGGATTGTGAAAAATATAGTTTAAAATCAACCTAAAATATTCGCTCAAAAGATTACTATTTCAAACTTCATTTGGAAAATTGACAAGTGATACGTAGATTTCCTAAAATTTACATGAAGATGACGGCATTTTCCGTTTTAAGGTTTCTATCTAACCACCTGAAATACAAAAGTTTAGATAAGTTTATCGGGACAGAAATCCCCCTTGACATCAGTAGCCCTGATGTACCCGCTGCCTTGTGCGATGTGATTAAAGAACATTTTAATCTATCTATCCGCACGCTGACCAAAAGCAATCTCGGCGGTACTATTTCTAAATACGGGCTTATTGATCTGGAATATATTGTGGAAGAAGACATTCCCTTTCCAAGTCTTTCTGGGCTTGAAATTCTAAAGGAAAATCTCTTGGTAGATCAAGAAAATGATTATTCCAAACAAGAAAAAGAAGCTTCTTTACAGTTTT
Organism: Microscillaceae bacterium; assembly: GCA_033765345.1. Lineage (GTDB taxonomy): Bacteria > Bacteroidota > Bacteroidia > Cytophagales > Microscillaceae > JANRIC01. Next base: position 3,767 of record JANRIC010000144.1, on the reverse strand, counting down.
TGATGGATCTCAAAGAAGATGTTTTAGAAAATAATATTTATCTGAAAATATTTGCCCGTGTTGAAACCGAAAACAACTGGCTTCGAACACACCCTAACCTCATTCGGGATTATCTAAAAAATAAAGGTCTACGCATTGACTCTCAGGATAAAATCTTGGTCTTTACCGTAGAAGATGCCTGCTTGACCAATTTCAGCGGGATCTGGTTGATGAAGCACTTTTATTTGTAAGAGTACAAGGCTTTTTTTGAAAAAGCCGTTTTTTTAGGTAATTTGGATGATTGATTCCCAAATTCCTATGACTGAAAACCTTGTACTCAATTTCTTAGAAAGTAAATATTATTATGACCATCTGCGGTTTATTTTTCATAACCCTCAATTTTCGCACCGACAGAAGCTCCAGCAGTGTAATTTTACATTCCTATCCCTCATCAATGCACTGACCGAACAAAAGGAGCGGCAAATTTTTACAGGATGGTTTGCCAAAATAAATTTTATTGCTCAAGCTTATAATCTCAGCGATCAAGCAGAGCAGGAACTACAAGCCCTCCGCCGATTGCTAAAACGTAGCCAAATCTCCAACGCTCCCGACCCAAGCCGAGGGCAAACCCTGGCAGCTTTGAAAATTCTTTGTAATTTGATTGCCCGTTTTTCATCCGAGAGTATCCCTGAAGAACTCATACAACTATATGAAGGGCAGAAATTACCCCGACTTGTGAGCCAGGAAAAACCTCAAGAAATACTCAAAGTATTACACGCCACGATTCTGGAAAAATCCGAGTTGACCTTTGACGACCAACAACGAGGGCAAGTGATTTTACGCTGTGATTCGGAAGCCTTCGGCCAGTTACAAATCAGTATCCGTGACATCCATTACCACAATGCTACCAACGGACAGGTATTCAGAAGATATGCCCTCAGCAGGCATTGCGCTACTTTAATCCGACCTTATCAACCCATCTGCCTGATCAATCTGGAAAAAATTGCCGAAAATCACTACACCAATACTTCCCAAACGCTACTGATCAGCAGTCCCGATTATCTGGTAGATGCTACCTCAATCGCCAATTGCTTCGTGGGTACAGCTACATCGGCTTATCTGTACCTCCTGGATCGCCTGAGCTTTTTTCGGGGAAATGCCCACACCTTTGCGGGTAAACTGATCAATGACATTTTAGACCACCGCATCGAGTCAGGTGAAAGCGATTTTGACAAGGCTTTTAAGCACGTTTTTGCTCAAAGTCAACTCGAAGCAGCCCTCCTAGAATTGGATACCGACAAAATCTCTGAGCTTTATCACCGAATCAAACCCCAGTTCGAGACCATCCAAAAGGTAATGGAAGATTTGCTTGATCGGGAAAAAGAACCCAAAATCATCACCACTGAACCTACTTTTATCTCAGGGCTTTATGGTCTACAGGGAAGGCTCGACTTGCTCATCGAGTACCCTCAACAACCCGAACGCAAAGACATCATCGAGCTGAAAGGTACAGCCTTTCCAAGCCCCCAACTTAGCCCCGCCCGAGTGGATCATCTGGTACAAGTAGCTTGTTATAATCTATTGATTGACAGTACTTTTGATCAACGAAAAGGTGTAAGTGCCATTCTTTACTCCAAAGACTTCAATGCCCCTTTGAGAGACTGTGGCAAGCTCAACTTTCAGGAACAAGATGCTACCTGGATGCGGAATTGTATCGTATTCCTGGATTGGCAAATCGCTCAAGGAGGAGTACGATTTTATGATTCTTTTATTCAAAAACTCCACGCCTTAAACCTGCCCGTTTATAAAAAAGAAGCTGCGGATCTTTTTTCAGCGAATTGGCACCAGAGTAATGACCTTGAAAAAATCTATTTCGGCGAATTTATGGGTTTGGTCGCTCGTGAAATGCTTGTTGCCAAGGTAGGAGGTGTCTCAGAACCTGGACAAGGATTTGCTAGCCTCTGGAAAGATACCCCTCAAGAAAAACTTGAGAATTTTGCCTTACTCTCTGGGCTGATTCTTCAGAAAATTGATCGGGTAAACGCCGAACTAACTTTTAAAAGACCTCCTGAAAATCAGGAAGTAACTGCCTTCCGCGAGGGAGACATCATCGTGCTGTACCCCATCGAGGCAAGCGAACAGCTACAACCCGACAAATACCCACTGCTCAAAGGTAATATCAGCTCTATTGATCCCGAAGAACTCAAACTCAAAATCTGGAACCGCAATTTGGATGAAAATTATTTCAGAAAATATCCCGCCTGGGCTATCGAGCCTACTTTGATGGAGAGTAATTTTACACACCATTTTGCTTCGCTGGCAGCCTTCCTGGGCTTTGGTACAGAGAAAAAACGCATTTTTTTGGGTTTAGATAGACCCAAAATCAAATCTGATTTCTGGGTGGATTATCGCCCTTTTTTAAGCGATCAGCAAAATAAAATCCTTAATCAAGCTCTTGCTTCAGAAGATTATTTCTTGTTGCAAGGCCCGCCAGGTACAGGGAAAACCTCTAAAATGCTCCGTACTATGGTAGATTATTTGTACAAATATACCGAAGAGGTGATTGTTCTTTTGGCTTTTACCAACCGAGCTACCGATGAAATATGTCAGAAAATTGCAGAAGTTTGTGAACACAATTTTATTCGCTTGGGGAACATCCAGGAAGGGCATCCTTTCCGGGCATATAGCCTCAAGGATGAACAGGATTTGGATAAAATCCGCCAAAAAATTGCCAAAACACGGGTTTTTGTCTCCACAGTATCCTCTTTTTATAATAATATACACCTCATCAAGCGGTATGATACGGTCATTGTAGACGAAGCTTCACAATTGCTTGAACCAGCCTTGTGTGGAATTTTGCCTCAGTTTCGGCGTTTTATTTTGATCGGCGATGAAAAACAACTCCCTGCCGTAGTGACCCAGCCCTCTAACTTCTGCCTGACTTCCGAACCAGCCTTGCATCAGATCGGCATAGAGAATATGAGCGTATCGGTATTTGAACGCCTGCTCGAGAATGCCCAAAATCAGGGCTGGACACATTGTTTTGAGATGCTTAGTAATCAGTTTCGCACCCACGAAGAAATTGCAGGGTTCATCAGCCGAGAGTTTTATAAAAAACTACAGATCGGCTCTGCCGAACAACAAAAAAAACTGGATATGTATAATCCTTTGTCAGGCAATCCCTGGGAGCGTTTTCTGGCGCAATCCAGACTGCTGTTTATCCCCAGTGGGCGAGAAGAAAATATGAAATTCCACCGAGAAGAAGCCCAAAAAGTTGCCGAATTACTCAGGGCTATCCGAGATATTTTTCAGGAAAAAGGTACTTTCCACAAAGAAACCGTCGGCGTGATTACCCCTTATCGTGCCCAAATCGCCGAGATTTATAAGCTTTTGGATGAGGAGCTTCGCCAAAAGGTCACCGTAGACACCGTAGAACGCTATCAGGGCAGCGAAAGAGACATTATCATCATCTCAATGGCGGTCAATCACCCGGCACAAATGCGAAACTTACAGGCTTTTAATCTCAAACAAAATGTGGACAAAAAGCTCAATGTAGCCCTCAGCCGTGCCAAAGAGCAAGTAATCTTATTGGGAAATCAGGAGATTTTAGAAACTGGAAAGTTTTATAAGCCATTGTTGAGGTATATTAAGGAAAAATAATTAAAATAATTAAAATAATTAAAATAATTAAAATAATTAAAATAATTAAAATAATTAAAATAATTAAAATAATTAAAATAATTAAAATAATTAAAATAATTAAAATAATTAAAATAATTAAAATAATT
>JANRIC010000133.1:0-72022 GCA_033765345.1 Microscillaceae bacterium | reverse complement strand
CCAATGTGCCCAATGCGCTCACGAACAAAAAGCGGACTTTCCTGTGGGTGTGAATGCCCCGATTCAATATGGCAGTAGTGTAGCTGCCCTGACAAGCTACTTTTCGGTCTATCAGTACATTCCATTTTATCGCCTACAAAGGAAAGGGCTATCCGAAATATCAAAGTCAAGCAAAAAGTCTCCGGGCAATTCAAGTCTGGACAAAATTACTTTTGTCGTATCAGATCAGTCATCGATACCCTGCTCAAAAGGAACATCCCACTCATGCCTACTTTACAAGAAATTTGTAAATTAAAAACACAGTAAGGATAGATAAGATATTCCTGAGTAGTAACAAAAATTATACTTACCTACTCAGCAGTTTATTTTTGACTACCATCTCAATTACTTGCTCACGCAAGCTTCGGCTGAGTGGAATCATGTGGTTTAAAATTCTAATTTCGCTGTTTTCAATGCTTTCTATTTTTGCAATGGCAACTAAATATGATTTATGCACCCTCAGGAATTTGCCGGAGTCAAGGTATTCCTCCACAGATTTGAGCGGTAAAAGGGTCAGATATTTGCCTTTTGTGGTCTGAATGATGACATAATTTTGTAGGGCTTGTACAAATAAAATTTCATCAATGTGTATTTTTTCGTATTTACTTTCACATTTGATAAATAAATAATCAGGTTCCGAACTTTGAAATGCTTGTGTTGATTTTTGATTTCTCAAAAAATACAATTCTTTAGCTTTGTTGGCGGCCTTGAAAAAACGATTGAATGTAATCGGTTTGAGCAGATAATCCACCACATCAAACTGAAAACCCTCCAGAGCATAGTTTGGATAAGCCGTCGTGAGAATCACCATAGGCAGGTTGGATTTTATTCTCAGGAAATCCAATCCAGTCATGTACGGCATCTGAATATCTAAAAAGATAAGGTCAATCTGTTCTTTCTCAAGTATTTTATTGAGTTCAATGGGGTTTTCGACCAGGGCAATGCATTCAAGATAATCAATTACTTCTACATATTTTGCAAGCCCTTCGCTTGCCAGGGGTTCATCATCGATAATGACACATTTTAGCTTCATTTCAAATCAATCAACAAGACAATTTTAAAGGTTTTTAAGTCCGATTCAATCGTTAAATGATATTTATTGGGGTAGATCAAATTTAATCTTCTTTGCACATTTTTTAAGCCGATGCCCGATTTTTTATGGATTTCTGATGTATCTCTACTGTTTTCAATACTTAATCTAAGCATACTGCACACGTCTACTTCAAGATACATTTTTATGAAATTTTTTTGTGTTCTCCCTCTTGATACGTGCTTGAAGGCATTCTCGACGAAGGGGAGCAGAATAAAAGGAGCAATTTTCATATTCTGGGATGAAGTATGATTGATTTCAAAAATGAGTTCGGTTTGATTCTCATTGATCCGAAGGGTTTCTAACTCGATAAAATTTTCCAAAAACTGCAGGTCTTTGTGCAGAGGAATTTCCCAATCATTACACTCATAAAGTTGATAACGAAGCATGTTGGAAAAAGAAGCCAAAGACTCCGATGCCAAATCGGGGTTTTTGTGAATCAGTACAAAAATGGAGTTGATGGTATTGAATAAAAAGTGTGGATTGATTTGTGATTTGAGGTATTTTAACTCTGTTTCCACGTTTTCTTTTTCTAAAATCAACCTTTTTTTTTCGGCAGAAAGCCAGTTCTTGGTAAGTTTTACACTCATCGCCAGTGTCATAGAGCCTAATGTAGAAGGTAACGCATTCGTAGAGAAAAAAATAAAAAACTTATCAGGTTGTTTGTTAAACAATTGAAAAAAAGTAAGCCTCGATACGTATGCATTCAAATAATACCCGCTCACGATCAGTACCGAACACACCAAAATAGTCACAATCATCAAAAAGAGATAAGCCTTATACTTACCTACATATAAAAATTTCGGAATTAGAAAGTATAGGTTGAAATATGCTGCTGCGGCCTGAAAAATAATATATCCTAAAAATTTGACAGGTAGCTCACCCTGAAAAAGATAGGCAAAAACACCAGACATACTACCGACATTGATCATTAGCCAAAGCAGATGATAGGCAATCCAAAAAGGAATATGATAGATTTTGTATTTGAAAAACCAATGTTGCATAAAAATCTGTGATATATCCATTAAAGTTAAGCAGAAAAGCCTGAGTCTTGAAAACTGATTGATAAAATGCACGAAATAATTGATGAACGGTAAAAGACTATACTTTAGTCTTTGGTCAACAATCCGCTACGGTTTGTCAACTCTCTAAAAATCAGAACATAAATCTTCTTTTTTTTGGATAAATTAAAAAATCATCAAAATGAAGACAATGTTTTTTTTATGTTTTTTATTAGCTACAAAATGTTTTGGGCAAATTTCTGGCAAAATTGTCAGCTCTGAGGGCGAGGCAGTTCCCTTTGCCAATGTGATTTTATTTCAATCCAAAGATTCTACCATTGAATCGGGCAGTTCGGCAGATGAACACGGCGCATTTTTGATCAATCATTCAAAAACAGGAGAATTTTTTGTGCAAATCAGTAGTATCGGCTATAAAACTTTTCTATCGCCTTCCTTTGTAATCCACGAAACCAGCCAAAATATTTTACTGGGAGAAATGGTACTCTTGCATGAAGGTAATGCGCTGGATGAAGTGGTAGTGGCAGCCCAAAAAGACTTGATCCAAAGCACCCCCCTCGGTAAAATCATCCATATCCAAAGCAGCCTGATGACCAAAGGCAGCAATGCCTTACAGGTTTTGGAAAGATTGCCCGGAGTTATCTTAGACCGAAGAAACAATCAGTTTAGCCTGAATGGGCAAAATGGCCTTACAATTCTCTTTAATGGAAGAAAAATGCCGATGTCTGTGGAAGAATTGATGATTTTGCTCGAGAGTACCATTGCTGATAATATCGAGAAAATAGAGCTGATTACCTCACCGACCGCCCAATATGATGCCGACGGAGGCGCAGGCATAATCAATATTGTATTCAAAAATGAAGAAATACTTGGCACAAAAATCAATTTTTCTGCAACGGCAGGTTATGGATTTCGCGAAAAGGCAGTAACTTCTTTAGGACTTTCACAAGGGTTTAAAAAACTAAATCTCCACGCTTCCTATGCATTTTTGCGGGATGTAGGTCACTCTGGCTATGCAGGAGATGGTACCAACAACAACCCAAATATTGGCGGGGAGACATGGAATACGTTCTCTGGCTTTACTAAGCGCTTTCAGAATACCCAAAATACCGGTTTTACTCTGGAATATCAACCGAACACAAAAACTACACTAGGTAGCGATGTGTCATTTTCATGGCTGAAAGCACATAACTTGGTAGATAATGAGGTGGCTTGGGATGTAAAAGATGCAGAATATGTTCGGATGGATGCTTTATCAGATGGATACAACACCAGGCGAAATTTGATCTCGTCCATGTACTTCCGTAGAAAAATTACCGCTAAATCTCAACTGAGCTTTGATGCAAGTTACATTACCTTCTATAATAACAGTCCTAATACGATCCTTGCAAGCTATTTTGATCGGGAAAATCATGAAATTGACCCTCAAAACCCTATCTTTACCTCGGGAAATAGAGGTCAAAGTATTTCAAAAATACAGGTAGGTGTTTTGAAGGCAGATTATTCACTTGAAATTCATGCAAAGGTACAGCTAGAAGCCGGAGTTAAGGGCAGCCTTGCCAAAAATACCAATGATAGCCAAGTAGAGAGAAATATAAACGGCAACTGGGAGATTGACCCTCGTTCGCAAAGTACCATCAATAGCCAAGAAAAAATCTGGGCTGCTTATACACAATTTAAGTTTACACCGAATACAAAATCCACCTTTCAGGCAGGTTTGCGATACGAATACTGGAACAGAGACATCAACATTTATGAAAATGCTTTCAGGATTGCTAATTTTTTCCCAATTCTGAACTATAGCCTTAATCTGAGCGAAAACTCGACGATCAGCTTCAATTATAACCGTCGAATCAGCCGCCCTGCTTATGCCGATCTGATTTCAAACCTTTTTTACAATGACCCCACCTTTGTTTTTTCGGGTAATCCTCTACTCAAGCCCACCCTTACGGATGTATTCAAAGTCGATTTCAACACAAGTGATTGTACCCTGGGGCTTTCCTATCAATCCGACATACACCCTATTTTACGGTATCAGATTACAACCAATGAAACACAGGACATAGGCATTTCATCCCCACAAAACTTGGATTATCAACGAAGTATCAATTTGTTTCTAAACATACCGATTCAATTTTTCAAATGGTGGAAATTTTCTTGGAGCAGTACTACGTCTATGCGTCATTATAAGGTTTCTTATAGCCTAAGTCCTGCGGAAAAAACCTATCTGTATCAGAATATTAATTTCACACAGCATTTCACTCTTCCCAAAAGCTTTGAAATCGAGCTTTCCGGTTGGTATAACTTTGCTTTCTATGATGGAACTTCTAAATTGAAAGGCTTTGGTGTAGTCAATCTAGGGATTGCTAAGAAACTAAAAAAAGACTGGGGAACGATTCAGCTTGCATTACCCGACCTTTTCCGATCATTTGGGGTACGAACCCATATTGGTGCTTTGACGCCCATTGCTTTTGATATACAAGGCCAATCCACCTGGAAAGACGAAACCACCCTGTACAGAGTCATTAAACTGACCTACTCAAGAAGTTTTGGTAAAAATACTCGAAGCATACATTACAATGCTGATGATGAAGAAAGAGAAAGGGTAAAAAGATGAGAGTTTTGAGAAAAAAACTTTCTGCCAACACTCGAAACAATTTGTCTTTGTCATAACCTGGATGGCATTTCCTGCCCTAAACTTTTTGAATACCTCAAAAGTCGCAATGAGATTGAAGTCAGGATACAAGCTTTTCGGTCGCTGATTTCCTTCTCCCAAAACTTGGACGAGCTTTTCGGCTGCTGATTTCCCTCCTCCAATTTTAGGAGGAGGAACTTGATGCTTAATGCTCGAGATCAATCATCTCTTCAAGCCTCAAGGGTAGGTGTTTATCCACCCACTGCTGGAAAGTGCCTGTATAGCCAACTTTTTGCTGCAACTCACTGACTTTTTGATCTAGTTCCTGCATTTGCTCGATACTCAGGGGTTTGGTGAGGCTGATTTTATCCATAATCTTATTGGTATGGAAACTGATCTGGGATTCTCTATCTTCAAAAACCTCTTTGTACATCGCAGATTCTCCCTCTTGGGATAGGTATTTTTCCACGATTTGTTCGGTTATTTCTTTGCCATGTTTAGAAGATTCATTGATATTACCTCTACCCGTGACAGCATTGCCCAGTGCAAATACATTCTGAAAACCGTCTACCTTACAACATTCTTCATAAATGATTTTATACACTTGCCCGTCCATCGGGATACCCTGGATAGATTCGGGAATACTGCCGATGGAAGAGATCACCACTGAACCCCTAACTTCTTTTAATGCACCCTCGATATTGACAAGCCTGCCGTCTTTGAATTCGGTTTCCTGAAAGACCAGACCCATCAGGCGGCCGTTTTCTACGATTTTATCTACTGGGGCATGATTCGGCGCAATGTTAAAAAGATATTTACTTTGGTAATTATTCAGAATTTTTTCACGGGTTTTTTCAGCCTTTTCAAGTTGCTCTGGCGTATCGGTAGCCATGGTAGAGAGAGGCATATCCTTGATCCGGCGGCGATAGTAGAGGGTACAACCTTTGATACCCAGATCATCTAGGGTAAGTTGGTGTTTTTCCAGGACTTTGGCGATGCTTCTGTCCAGCTCGAAAAGATTGGTTTCAATTCCCCTTGCACGCAAGGCTTTTTCTACATTGTCGAACATAAGTACCTTGGCCACATCCAAAGAAGCCAATCCCCCTCCTACAATAATGGCATCATCTGGGGTATCATAGACTATCCCTTGATAATTGGGTTCGTGGCGGTGATTGTACCAATAAATAAAGGGATTTTGGTAGTACAGTCCTTGATGGATATACTCATCAATACCCTCAATCGGTAAAGGACGGTCTCGCCAGGCACCTACGGCCAGCAATACAGCACTAAAACCCCAATCACGGGCTATTTCGGTGACACTCAAATCGCTTCCAAGGCGGATATTTGGGACATAAGAAACCAATGGATGGCTCAGTTTTTCATTGATTTTTTGTTCTTCTTTGTCGCGAAGTTTATGATGCCACTTGGGAAGTCCGTCTTCTATTTTGCCATAAGGGAGTGCATTTTGGTCAAAAACAACAACTTTAAAGCCCTTTTCGGCTAATTGAGAGGCTGCTTCGGCTCCGGAGACAGCCCCCCCGAAAATGGCCACAAAACGATTGGGGGTTTGAGGGATTGGTTCTTTCATTGTAAAGCCTTTTGATTTGATTAATTTAAAGCAAAAATTTTATCAGGTAATTTCAACTAAAAATTACTAAAGTACAAGTGAATTTGCAAATTTCCTTGTTAAATAAATAGATCATAGTTGATAGTCCGTAGACCATAGTCCATAGTCCATAGACCATAGTCCGTAGTCCGTAGACCATAGTCCATAGAAATTTTTTTGTTGTCTATGGACTATCGACCATTGACCATTGACCATTGACTATCGACTATTGACCATTGACTATCGACCATTGACTATGGACTATTGACTATCGACAGGCTTTTGGGTCAATAGATTTCCAGACTTCTGCGGATGCTTTCCAGAGTTTGGTGCCTTCCAGGGAATCATAGCATTTTTCATCCATTTTTTTTTGGTTGAACATGTGTAGGTATTCGGTACTTTTACCCTCCAAATCAGGGGAACAACAGAGATAAGTGACCGGGCGGGCAGCTTTCATTGGGGAGCGAAAGAACAAGAGGAAAATCAATTTAATAAAGGCTTTTAAGAAAGTAGGTGCATCTCGAGCGATATTGGTATTGACTGGACCGGGACACATGACATTTACACTTACATCGATTTTGTCTTTGTCATTCAGGCGTTTACTTAATTCTACGGCAAAAGTATTGAGTACTAATTTGAAATAACTATAATTATTAATGGCTTTGCTTACTCCATAATCAAAGTATTTTCCGAACTCTTCATAATCAACAGCAGAAGCTCCCTGATGTGAATCTGATGAAATAAACAATACCCTGGGGCGGTCTCCTTCCGGATGGGCATTGCCTGCAAAAGCTTGATTGGGGATTACTCCGTCCTTGAGGAAGCGATGCATTAATATAAAATTAGCCAGATAATTGACCATAAACATCTCATCGAGTCCTTGTTTGGTACGGCGGGCTTTGGGAGGCGTGACACCAGCATTGAGGATGACCAAATCCAGAGAAATGTTTTTGTCTCGGACTTCATCACAAAATTTATGAATTTCAGCTATATCGGATAAGTCGACCCGCATCATTTCTATATGATCTGAGCCGCTCAATTGTTTGACCTTTTCTCCTGCATCAGGGATGCCGCTACGGCAGGCCATAATCACCCTGCCGCCACGCTGGGCTAGTTGTACGGCGGTGGCAAAACCAAGCCCGGAATTGGCACCAGTGACGAGGCAGGTTTTACCCTCGATACGGTTAGAAGGATTGAATCGATCTTCTAGGTCTTGTTTTCCAAATAAGTCTTTGAGTCCGGTGAGTACAGCTTCTACCGGGCTTTTGAAACGTCCGTGTGACATGGTATAAGAAGTTTGTTAGAAATTCCAGTCTTAAAATTATTCAGTTTTTTTAAGACAAAAAGGGATTGAGGTTTATTTATACCAAGATTTATATGATTTACAATACAAGACCCCTTGCGGGGCAAGCTTTTAAGGAGTTATAAAATCTTTTTTTGCAAATCGTTTTACTGTGAGTATTTTTATTAAAATCAATTCAGATAATCTTCTACATATTGATGAAAGGAAGCAGTCAACTGCTCGATGTTTCGGATAGATTCTTGGATAGCATTGGAATCATGGGGACTATTTTTCAGCAATTTTTTTCCTTTTTCAATTTCTTGAATTAGTTTCTTGAAATGAATGAGTTTTAAATTAGGAGCAATTTTATGGCTGATTGCCGATAATTGGCTAGTGTTATGATTAAGGAGGGCTTCTCGATAACCGTGCATAAATTTTTGCATTTCTTCTTTGAGAAGCAGAAGAAATTTTGCTTTAAAATTTTCATCTGTTGAATTGTATCGGTCTAAAGAACTCAGATTGATCATTTCCTGTTCGGAGGTATCTTCGGGTTCATTAGAAGTAATTTCAATGGGAGGTGGATAATTATCAGGATTATGATTGGGTACAAATTTTAATAATTTATGATAAAGTGCGGAGGGATTAAAAGGTTTGGACACGTAATCATTCATACCAGACTGGATTACTTCTTTCTGAACTTGGCTGAGGGCAGAGGCAGTCAGTGCTATGATAGGGAGTTTTTTGAACTTTGGATTCTTGTGTTGGCGAATGATCTCTGCGGCATCTATTCCACCCAATTCGGGCATTTCCAAATCCATCAGCACAATATCATAATGCCGATTAAAGATCAGCTCGATGGCTATGTGACCGTTTTCGGCAAAATCAGTAAAGATTCCCCATTTTTCCAGATAATTTTTGATCACAAAACGATTGATGGCGTTATCTTCGGCAACCAATACCCGGAGTCCTTTTAATTGATCATTCCGATAGGCTATCTGTTTATTACCTGGAGATTGGGTTGCTTTATTTTTACTTTTTCGGAATACTAGATTAAAATAAAAATTGGAACCTTCTCCTGGGGTACTTTTCAGATGGATTTGACTATTTTGCAGTGTCAGAAGGCGTTTGGTGATGGCTAATCCAAGCCCTGTTCCTCCGTATTTTCGGGTGATATCTGGGCTGGATTGAGCAAACTGCTCAAAGATAATCTCTTGTTTTTCAAGAGGAATGCCTATTCCGGTATCTACTACGGAAAAAGATATTTCTACACTTTCAGCAGATTCAGTGACCAATTCTACAATGAGCTTGACTGAGCCTTTATGCGTAAATTTAAGGGCATTAGATAAGAGATTATAAAGTACTTGCGATAGGCGGACGGTATCACCCATCAGTAGAGGAGGGATATCCTCATCATAAATTAATTTCAGACGCAGTCCTTTTTCTTTGGCTTGTAATTCTAGGGATTTTCTGAGGTTGCCACAGACTTCCTTGAGGTCAAACTCTATTTCCTCAAATTCAATTTTACCAGCTTCAATTTTATTATAATCCAGAATATCATTGATGAGTGCCAGTAGATTTTCGGCGGAGAACTTAAGTGCTTCCAGTTTATCCACTTGGCTGCTTAAAGGTGTTTCATCCAAAAGTAGGTTTGACAGTCCGATAACGGCATTGAGGGGAGTACGAATTTCGTGACTGACCATAGAGAGGAAATCTGATTTGGATTGAGTAGCTTGTTCAGCTTTATCTTTAGCTTCTTTGAGGGCATTTTCATAGATTTTATGCGCCGTGATGTCTTCTACCATACCCAACAAGTAGCGGGGTTTGCCATAAGCGTCTGGAATTACCAATTTGATTATATTGGCGATCAGGTCACCGGAATCTTTATGGATAATTTCATTTGAGGTATGCACCAATTGTTTGGTTTGAACGACCTGATTGTCTGTATTTCGGTAGTGTTGTGCTATTTCGGGGTTATCTTCCACCTCAAAATCGGTTTTGCCGATTACTTGTGTGCGATCCATCTCAAAGATATTTTCCATTTTACGATTCCAGATACTGTAGCGGAAGTCTTGTGTAATATCTTTGGCAAAAACACCAATGGGTAGGTTTTCAATCAGGCTTTCCAGGAATTCCTTTTGGGATTTTATTTGCAGTTCGGCATTTTGGGATTCGGTAATATCCTGGATAGTTCCTACGATTTTAAAAACTTTGCCTTGTTCGTTTGTAAAAGGCTTGGCAATACATTTGACAAATATTTCTTTTTGATCTCTGGGAATCAGTATTTGGTGACAGATGGTAAAGCCCTTTGCCTCTGTGATACTTTCTTGCAAAATTCGTTCAAATTCGGCGATATGATCAGGATGGATTCTGGACAAAAAGAAGTCTAAATCTGTTTGAAGGCTTTCGCCTTCGAAGCCCAACAGCTCATAAAAGTTTGGTGACCATGTGATTTTCTTTTTTTCTACCTCCAGCACCCAATCTCCGAGGCGGGCAATTTGATAGGCTTCTGCAAGTAAGGCTTCATTTTGTTTCTTTTTGGTTATATCCCGGGCATTGACCACTACCCCTACGGTTTTGGCATGGAGGGTGATAGGGCTAAACTCAAACTCTGCCCACAGGATATGATTATCCCAGTTTACTTTGCTTTGGCAGGTGACCAATTCTCCTTTTAAAGCTTGGCGGTATATATTTTTGATACTTTCAGCCTCTCCTGGTCGATTTACAAAGTATTTCTCGACAGGGGTAAGAATTTTCATACTTTTCCCGGTGGCTTTTTTAATAAATTTGAAGATAGTATGATTAAAGAAGAGGAGTTTTAGATTTTCATCTACTGCCCAGATTGCGTTTTTACCACTGTTTAAGATAGCTTGTTGGTATGCGAGATTCTGTTTGATTCTTTCTTCTCCCAATATCTGCTTTGTGATATCTCTTGCAATGATGGTAGCTCCACGAATATTAGCCTCGGAGTCTTTGATAGGAGATGATTTTAACTCAAAAAACAAATATTTTTCCTGATTGTGTACAGGATAGATGGTAGATACTACTTCTCCTGCAAGCACTTGATCGTATAAATCCTTCCAAAAATGATGAATTTTTTGATTTTCTTCATCCTGAATCATATTCTTGCCATTTTGCACGAGCTGATGATTCAATTCATAGTATAAATCCCTGAATCTGATGTTAAAAGCTACCAAACAATAACTTGAGTCAATAGACCAGATAGCATCCTGCAAATGATCAAACAATAAACACAGGTTTTCCTGATGTCTAAGCATTTCTCCAATACTTTGTGCAGACACCGATACCTGAGAATTCTCAGACTCTTTGGGGATTTTATGAAATGTAATGCCAATTTCTACAATCTCCTGACGCTCGTCATAAACCGGATACATCTGATAGGCTAGATGAATGGATTCGTTCAAGATATCTATGTACGTGCTATCATCAATTTTTTTCCCCTCAAAAGCCTGATCAAGAATCACCCGGCAGCGTTCCCATTTCGAGAACTCAAAAGCATTTGTAATCACCGTTCCGATTTGGGGGCTACGACCCAAGTATTTTTGGTAAACCGTAGCAAACAAATCATTATAATTACTGATACAAAGGTTCTTATCTATCAATACAAGTGAATGCGGCAGCGCATTAAGGACGGCTTTGAGCTGATATTCAGATTTTTGTTTTATATTTTCCTGCAATTCCTGGTTCATTACACGTTGCAAAGTTACGATCAGTATTGATACTCAAAAAAGAAGCACGGAGTTTTATTTTTTCTTGAAATCCTGGGGATCAATGATAGATACCTCGAAATAAACAACTTTGGTTATTTATGAATTTACTAAATGAAGTCTTTTGGTACAATGCACTTTATTTGTTTATTTGTCTTTTAACATAATACCTGATCCGAAAATTCCTACTTTATTCTGCTCACGGCGATACGAAAAAAAAACATCGGATTGATCATAGGTGCAGATGTGGGCTATTTCCACGTTTTTGAGAGGAATTTGCAATTCTTTTAATTGTCGAATATTTGCCTGTATGAGGTCAAAGTGTCTTTTTTGGGTATTTTCATAGAAGGGTAATAAATCATCTGCTTGTGTATATGCGGCATCCACCTCTGCGATTACTTCTTCCCCCACCTCATAACGGTCTACTCCAATACAAGGTCCGATGCCCACTAAAATATCGTTGGGATGACTTCCGAAACGGTCAATCATCACTTGAATCGTTTTGGTGGTGATTTTCTGCACAGTTCCGCGCCAACCAGAATGCGCAGCAGCAATCACTTCGCAGTTTGGGTCAAAAAAAAGCAAGGGTACACAATCTGCGGAGGTTACTACCAAGCAAATATCTTTAGAGTTGGTCACTAGAGCATCTACTTGAGGGATTTCGCTTTGGCGGTTGAATGCTCCTCTACCACGATCTTGATTCCCTACGACATAAACCTCATTTCCGTGGGTTTGTTGAGCAAAGCAAAAGTATTCCAACGGAATTTCTACGGCTTCTGATAAAATTCTACGATTTTGCAAAACATCTGAGGGGTCATCATGTTTGAAGCTCAGATTTAACTGATCAAAGGGAGGGATACTGACGCCCCCTTGTCGGCTGGATACAAAATGTTTGATTTTAGAAAAAGATGCCAAATGTTCAAAGAGAAAAAAGGAGATTTGCTTGTTTTGCTTTTTCAACATTGTTTAAAATTACTACATTTATGGGATTCATTCAAGAAATAAGTGATTTTATTGTTAAATTTGTTTTCTAAATTGATTTTTAAACCTTACCAATCTGATAAAATGAAGAATTCATTCAGGATAGTTTTTATTGCTTTTCTTTCCGGTTTGTCGGGTGCTGGTGTTTTCCACTGGGTACAGTCATTTTATGCATTCTCTGGCAATCTTGGTGCCGATAACCTGCCACTGATCGAGGAGCCTGCCCGGATTCAGTCGGTGCGCAGGAGCTTTACTGAAGGAGACAACGATTTCAAAAATGCTTCTTCGGTAAGTACCCGAAGTGTGGTTTTTATCAAAACTGTGGCTGATTCTCAGTATGACGAGTTTAGTCTTTTTGATTTTTATTTTGGAGATGGTACTCGAAGCCGCAAAGCGATTGGTTCTGGGTCAGGGGTTATCTTTACAACAGACGGATATATCGTGACCAATTACCACGTGATTGAAGATGCGGAGAAGATAGAAGTTATCCACCAAAAAAAGTCTTATGATGCCAAAATTATAGGGACAGATCCCTCCGCCGACATTGCCATTATTAAAGTAGAAGCTACGAATTTGCCTGCAATCCCTCGTGGCTCATCCAAAAAGCTGTCAATCGGCGAGTGGGTGATTGCCGTTGGAAATCCCTTTAACCTTACATCTACGGTTACAGCCGGAATAGTAAGTGCCAAAGGGCGAAATATCGGTTTGTTGGGGGGGCAGTTTCCCCTGGAATCTTTTATACAGACGGATGCGCCGATCAATCCAGGCAATAGTGGAGGGGCATTGGTGAATATTGAAGGAGAATTGGTGGGCATTAATACGGCTATTTTATCCCGTACTGGGTCATATACGGGTTATGGCTTTGCGGTGCCGATAGATATAGTAGCCAAAATTTTCAATGACATTCTACAATATGGCGAAGTACAAAAAGCCTTTACGGGTTTGGAAGTAAGTGATATCGATACCAAATCAGCTGAAAAATATGGGCTTAAGCTTGACAACTTTGACGGGGCACTCGTCAATAGCGTACAGGAGGGAAGTAGTGCTGGCAAATTAGGTCTCTTGGAAGGCGATGTCGTTGTAAAAATTAATGAAGACCCGATCACAGGCAAAAGTAGCTTCGAGGAGGTGGTGAGTTATTATCGCCCCGGTGATAAGCTGAAGATTACTTACCTGAGAGATAAATATTTGAAAGAGGTTCAGTTGACTTTAACCAACCGGGAAGGAACTACCTTAGTCCTTAAAAATGAAATTTTTAATGCCGAAAGTATCGGCGTAGAGCTAGAACCCATTTCAAAAATAGAAAAAGACAAATTAGGCATTGATCACGGTGTGCGTGTTGTGAAGGTAAAACGGGGTTTGTTTAGCCGACTCAGAATTGAAGAAGGATTTATCATTACTTCTATCAATCGCGAAGTAATCACACAGCCCGAACAAGTAGAACGCCTCCTCTCAGGTGCTGGTGGGAAAGTATATATAGAGGGAATTGACAAAAATGGGGTAAGAGGATATTATTCTTTTTACTTTTAAAAGCCAAAAGAAGAATCCGCAGACCGCTGGTTTATTAAATTGATTAAGTCATAACAAAATTCTATACTTAAAATTGTATTCAAATGAATAAAAGAATAGTATCCTTAATTCTAATGGCAATCGGTGCCATCAATGTATTGTCTGGATTTAGTTCATTTAATTTTTTTCAGTTATTGATTGGAGGTGGAATTGGCTTTACAGGGTGGCATTTGTACCAAAGAAGCCAAAAAGAACTTAAGCATCAAAAACAATCTATGTTAAACCGACCTGTCAACTTTGAATTAAACGACGAAATGATCATCAGATTGGCGAGACGTTTGGGGGGGAAGTTAACTCCTGAAGAGCTTTCTTCACAGACTAGTCTTTCCCTCGCTCAGGCCAAGGATAGGTTGGAATCTTTGCACAGCAAAGGCGTATGCACTATTGACCTGGATGATATTGATGAAGACGGGAAGATTTATTATAGATTCTAAAAAATGACTCCGGGTTATGCAAAAACCTGATTTCAGGTAAGAAGCATAACCCGGATGGGTAATTATTTAAAAAGTTTACGTTTAGCTATTGAGTAGTTGTGCTTTTCTTCTTTCAAATTCTTCAAAAGTAATAACCCCCCGTTTAAAAAGCAGATCGAGCTTATGGAGTTCGTCAGCCACGTTGACGTTGACAGGTCTGTTCAAAAAGCCCATTTGTTGTTCTTGAAGCATCGGATTGTATTTTCTGTCAAAATCTTCCTGGGGCATAATTAAAAAAGCAATGGTATCAATCAATATGGCCGGTGCTGTAATAATCATCCCAATGAGGCTAAAAGTCCCCAATAAATACGCTATTCCCAGTCCGGTCTGCCCCAAATAAAAACGATGTACGCCAAACATACCAAAAAACCAGGAGAGCAAAGCTGTTGTAAGTTTATCTTTTTTACCTGCCATGATTATAGATGATTTTTAATTTTTAAATGCTTGATTTTAGAATTTATACGATCTTTAGGCTTCCAGTGTTTTTTCAAGTTCTGCTTTTCTGGCTTTGAGTATTTCGTTTTCAATTTCCAACTCTTTGATGCGTTCTTCGGAAACCATATTTTTATTCTCAAGCCTTTTTAATTGAGCTTCTAGGTTGGCCAGTTTCATTCGTTCTCTTTCAACTTCCTTTTCCAGGTCGGTTTTTTGCTCCTGGGCGATATGGTATTTACGTTGAGCCTCCTCTTGAGTGGCTACCAGTTCTTCCAGGTTTTGGCGCATTTCCTCTTCCTGAGCCTTCATTTGTTCACTGAGTTGGATGGATTCGCGGAGTAATTTCTGGGTTTGACGAGCAGTTTTTACAGAAGCGAAGGTAGAAGCGATACTTTCTCCGAGTCTTTTTACAAATTCTATTTTATAGGGTTCAAAGACATCAAAAGAAGCCAACTCTACAACCCCATAGATTTCATCATTCAGTTTAAGGGGTACGAGCAAGATGCTTCTTGGATTTGCATCTCCCAGACCAGAGGTAATATGTACATAATCATCAGGTACTTCGGTCATATAGATCATTTCACCTTCTTGGAAAACCTCCCCAATCAAACCTTCTCCTTTATCGATAGACTTCTGGACGTACTTTCTCTTTTCGTAAGCATAAGCAGCGACCAATTCAAGGTGTGAGTCTTCATCTTTTTCATCTTCTACAATAAAAAGTCCTCCTTGATTGGCACCCACATATTTGACGAGATTTGAAATGATGATATAGGTAAAGTCATCTGATTCGTTGTAGGTGCGAAATATTTCTGCAAACTTTGCCAAACCCTCCGAGACCCAGTTGCGCTGACGGTCAGCCTCATTTACCTGACGCATTTTGTGACGCATTTCAAGCAGTGCCGCCCCTAAGCGGTCGTGTTTGGCCTCCGTTTCTGTGGGGCTCATGTACTCGGTATCCAGTTTTCCTTCACCAATATTGATAATAAAGTCGGTTGCGCTTCGCAGGTTTTGAAACAGAGAATTGATAGACCTTGCCACCTTGCCCAGCTCATCATTACGGGTATAATCAATCTGTCGGTCAAAGTTACCTTCACTGATGATTTTATCAATTTCATTGAGTTTTGAAATCGGACGAACCACATTGCGGATAATATAAATGATCATCAACAAGATAAAAAAGATATTGATGATCACGACTGTTCCGAAGATAAAATCCCGATTTTCCTGTTGAGCATCAAAGTAACTTAGATAAGCCTTTACCAATTTATCATTCTTTTCCAACATTCTTTGGTGGTTTCGGATAAGGGCTTTATAATCTTCTTCCACTTGAGGTGCAATGGTTTTATCCTCTAGAAATACTTTATTTTGTTCTGCGGCGTCAGCAATATTTTTAGCATTTTGTTGGTATTCCTGCCAGAAAATCTCTACGGGGCGAAAAAAACCATTAATCAACTGTGGTGGAATTGGCGCAATGAGCGAGCCGTCTTCAGGAGAAATCCCCCCTTGTTTCAAAACGTCAATATGCCGATTAAAGTCATCAATGGCATCATAAAGAGGGCGGCTATACTGCATTTTTCCTTCTCGAATGAATTTAGCATACAGAGGAATTTGTTGGGAAAATGTACCATTGCTTTCCGCCAAATCAACGGTTTTTTCCACCTCAGAGAGGTAAGAATCATAAAATTGAACAATGGCAAAGTTAAAACCAATCAAACCGGCAATGATCGCAAGCTGAAGGAATACACTGTTTTGTATACTAAGTCTGAATCGATATCTAAACATACGCGTTGAATAGTTCCGGTTTAATAATAAGAACCAATATTTCGCTTAAATTTGCAAAATGGTTTTGAAAGCACTAAGTTTAAAAAAAAAAATATATTTTGAAAGTTTTGTTTAAAAAAGCCAAAAACCAAGCCAAATAAATGCTTGTAAGAAATACAATTTATACAAAAACGTGAAGTTATGGAATTGAATCCCCTCACAGCCATTTCGCCCATCGATGGGCGATACCGATCCAAGGTAAAAACCCTGGCGCGGTATTTTTCTGAAATGGGACTGATTGAGTACCGCCTCAAAGTAGAAATAGAATATTTTATTACGCTGAGTTCTTGGGGGCTTACCCATCTGCCTGAGCTGGAAAACACTCAACAAGAATTACTTCGAGATATTTACCGACATTTCGGAGAGAAAGAAGCCCTCTACATCAAAGAAATAGAAAAAATCACCAACCATGATGTCAAAGCTGTAGAATATTTTCTGAAAGAAAAAATGGAGTTATTCCAAATGGATGCCTACAAAGAATTTGTGCATTTTGGACTTACTTCCCAAGACATCAACAACACGGCCATCCCTTGGTTATTAAAAGATTTTTTTCAGGATGAATATGTCCCCTTAATGCGTGTGCTGATTGAGAAAATTCGCATACTGGCCATTGCTTGGAAGGATATCCCTATGTTGGCACGTACACACGGGCAACCCGCTACGCCTACCCGGCTAGGCAAAGAATTGATGGTTTTTGTAGAAAGATTGGAAGGACAAGCCCTGCTTTTACAACAAATTCCTTTCAAAGCCAAGTTTGGCGGTGCTACCGGAAACCTCAATGCACATTTTGTAGCTTATCCTCAAGTGGATTGGGTGGGGTTTGCCGACCATTTTGTGGGCTCTCTGGGGCTGGAACGTAGCCGATTTACAACCCAAATTGAGCATTATGACCATTTATCAGCTCTACTGGATGGTATCAAACGTATTAACACAATTTTGATAGATCTGACCCGTGATATGTGGCAATATATCTCGATGGATTATTTCAAACAAAAGATTGTAAGCGGTGAAATCGGTTCATCGGCCATGCCTCACAAAGTAAATCCGATTGATTTTGAGAATTCCGAGGGAAATTTGGGGCTTGCCAATGCACTTCTTGAATTTTTGAGTGCAAAATTACCCATTTCCAGGCTTCAGCGCGATCTGACCGATTCTACGGTACTTCGAAACTTAGGCGTACCCTTCGCCCATACCATCGTTGCGATACAATCGCTCATAAAGGGATTGGAAAAACTGGAGCTCAATCAGGCACAACTTGAGAAAGACCTCCACGACAATTGGGCGGTGGTCTCGGAGGCAATTCAAACTATCTTACGCCGCGAATCTTATCCACAGCCCTACGAAACCTTAAAAGGACTCACCCGAACGCATCAAAAAATTGATGCCGAAAACATACAGGAATTTATCAGAGGGTTGCCTATCGATGAAGCACTCAAAGCCGAACTTCTTGCCATTACACCATTCAATTATATAGGAGTAGATTTATTTTAATTTCATTGAAGAAGCCTTTCCAGTTGTTGAATGGAGAACTGATTACGAAGCTCAAAAATGGTGCGTTTTAGGCTTTCTTTTTCTTTTTCAGTGAGTCGCCAACTGAGGGCGGCTCTTTCTATTTTGATGATTTTGTACGGATCCACAGGTTTGCCTGCCTCCTGATTCTGTTCTTGCTTGCGTGCCTGAATCTCAGAGAGGTTATTAGAAATGGGTACATACTGAAATTCAACACGATGGATTGGGAAACTCGTATTAAACCAAGAACGGGCAAACTCCACCATATTGTCATTGGCTATATCCTGAAGATATTCTAGGTTTCCATAAAGGCTTGAAACGGGCGTAAAAATGCGCTGAAACAAGGACTGCTCAATGCTTTCTTCAATGGGTTTGTCTTTTTGGGTATCTCGGATAGATACAAAAATGACCCCTGAAGTATTTTTGCCGATCCAATCTCTAAAAGCATATAAAAATCGGACAGCATCTGACACGCCGAAATTATCCGAAAGCCCTGCATCCATAATCTCCATTTCGGGATCACTGGGCAGCTTCACATTGGGTGTCACATACGGAAAGGTAGCACTCATCCTTAGGGCACTCAAAAAACGCAGATCCGAAGAATTTTGTGCTTCAAAAAACCTCAGAAACTCAATTCCTTTAGTTTTTTGGTTCAAAAAGCGCACTTCGTCAATCCTGGGTACTGTCATATAAGATACATGCAGGGGTGAAATAAATAGCTTTCGCCCGTCATTAACCACCGTAGGCGCAAGAATCATCATAGGCACTATGGAAAGCAGCTCAGGCTCGCGGTATTCACACAAAGCTTTATCCAGGATTGATTCTGTATTTCGATTCAATTGTTCTTCAAAAGCATACCCACGGTCTTTGTCATAGTACTTCCCGGCATAGTTAAACTTCTGAAAGCCAAAGAACAAATCATTGACCACAAGACTGAACATGATGGCGTTCAAATTATCTTTGGCAATATTATCCAGATATTTGGAAGCATAGGGGTTTACAGATTGAGGACTTTCCCCTCTTTGATACAGCTCCTTTCGCAAACAAAGCTCCCTAAAATAAGCCGCACCCACCAAACCTCCCGATGCACCTGTGATGAGCATGGTGTGTTTCATCAATTTGCCTTCCAATGTGCTATCGGCATATTGTAGCGTACGCATTGTCCAAACGGCCGCCCTTTGCCCACCACCACTGACACAAACAAAAACCATTTTGGGTTTTGTTAATGGGTTTTCCTGCTGAAATTTATTCTTCCAGTTCTCGAGAGCAATTAAAGTAAGCTCCCGGTCAACTTTGTAAATAGAATCTCGGCTCAGTTCTTTTACCCTTCGAAGCGAATATTCAGCTTTTTCGGTTTGATAATTCATCCCATAAGCTTCATAATTGGCAATCAAAACTTGCTCTTTCATCAGGTAATTGAGTAGTAGAATCAAGGCAATGGTAAAAGTAAGCGTCCACCCTCTCAGCCAATACGAAAGTGCCCCTGCAAACATCAGCAAGATGGTAAAAAGCAATAAAAGACTTGCTCCGGCAGGAATTTGAAAAAACGGATAATCTCGAAGCGTACCCACCAACAACACAAACCCCAAGATAGTCAATTGAATAATCACGGCATTGAGGTGATTCTGGTCAAAGACCTTAAGTACAGTTTGACGGTCAAAGACCATAGCTTTGTCTATTTTTTTGAGGCGAAAAGGATGCACCAGATAATAATCTACCCGAATATGACTGTTGCGGCTATCCTGAATCCTGCCCAATACATTGATCCTGACCACCTTGGTTCGGCGCAGGCGTTCATCTACCCGAGAAGCCAGCAATTTAAAAATATCTTTGTTGGTACTTATAAAATATAAAAATATCAAACTTGCCGACAAAATCATCCCGATGATCAATCCTGCAGTGCGTTCTGAAACGTCCCAAACGGTATTATACGCATAGGAAGCCTGAAAATCAATCAAATTAATTACATAAATGGCAATAACTAAAACAGGAATCAGGCTGTTATTGATCAAAAATTTGGTAAAAGGACGGCGAAGATTTCCGGTAAAACTAAATTGGGGTGCATCCAAAATATAGGATATAATATGATATGACATAGTAAAAATCCCCAGCGTAAAACCCATCATAAAGAAACTCCAGAAATCAACTCGGTTGATGTATTCAGGGTCAAGGAATAGCGACGGAACGCCTATAAATCGCCCCAGAGATTGGGTCACAATAGCCAGAATGATAAGCCAGAGGAGTAATAAAACCTGATTTTTCTTTACATTGTAAATAAATAATTGAAAAGGAAAAGAATAATAAAATTTACTGATGATTTGCTCATCGGTGAATCTTTTCAGGGAATTTTTGATTTTATTAATCAGAATTATAAATCGTTTTTTTCGGCTCAACGTAAAAAATAAATAGTGTTCTATTGCAAAGATGTTTTTGAATCCTTAAAAATTCAATGAATCTTTTTAAATATAGAAAAAATACCTGGAATTATTCCTTTCAGCAAAGCATTATTAAAAATAGTTACCATTTTCTTCCTAAGCGTATACACAAATTAGTTTGATCATTAGGGAGTTCTCTGAAAAATTTAAATCGGCCGTCTGAATTTTGAATTCATGAAAGTAAAGTTAATTCTTTTTTGTATCCTGTTATTTGGCTCTACATGGAGCTTTGCTCAAAGCACTCCTAAATATAGCAATGAGTTCCTCAATATTGGTGTAGGTGCCAGAGCACTGGGATTGGCCAATACACAGGTGGCTATTACCGATGATGTGACATCAGGCTACTGGAATCCTGCGGGCTTGTTACAAATCAAAGATAAATACGAAATTGGGCTGATGCATTCGGAGTATTTTGCTGGAATAGCCCAGTACGATTATGTTGGTTTTGCAACTGCCATTGATACGCTCAGTCACCTCGGCGTATCCGTGATTCGGTTTGGAGTGGATGATATACCAGATACCCGTTTTCTTTATGATGCCGACGGCCGGCTCAATTATGACAATATTCGTTTTTTTAATGCCGCCGATTATGCCTTTATCGTTTCTTATGCCCGTAAAACCAACCTGATCAAAGGGTTGAGTTGGGGTGCAAATTTTAAGATAATCTATCGCAATGTAGGCGATTTTGCCAATGCTTGGGGCTTTGGATTGGATGCGGGTGCTCAACTCAGACTAAAAACCTGGCGATTTGGCATCATGGCACGTGATGTAAGTAATACCTTTAATGCTTGGACGCACAATACCAGCTTGATTTTTGACATTTTTAGCCAGACAGGCAACGAAATACCTCAGAACTCCCTTGAAATCACACTGCCCAAACTGCTGATCGGAATAGCCAAAGATTTTAAAATCCGTGAAAAATTTGGTATTCTGGCTTCCCTTGACTTTGGTACAACCTTCGACGGTCCCCGCAATGTATTGATCAAATCCGAAAGAATCTCTATGGATCCTAGCTTTGGGCTTGAGCTGGATTACAATAAAATTATTTTCCTGCGATTTGCCGTGAGTAATTTTCAGGAAATTAAGAATATCAGTGACAATTCAACTTATATCTCTTATCAACCCAATTTTGGTCTAGGTCTTAAAATTAAAAAATTTACCCTTGATTATGCCTTGACAGATGTTGGTGACCAGGCAGAAGCCCTGTACTCCAATGTTTTTTCTTTAAAAGTAGGCTTTGGGAAATAAAATTTGACTTATGAAAAATCAATTCAAACTTATACATACTATACCTTCCAGGCAGTTAGTCTTCCTATGTAGTGTAATATGGCTTGGTTCTTTACAGCCATCTGTACTAAAAGCCCAGATTTACGGCAATGAATGGATTAACTACAATCAATCCTACTTTAAAATATCCGTGCTTCAGGAAGGTATCTACCGCCTCAATCAATCTAACCTGCAAAACGTTGGCGTGAATGGCGTTGATCCTCGACAACTCAAATTATACCACCGAGGCGTAGAACAATCCATTTACATCAAGGGGCAGGAAGATGGCGTACTTGATGCAGGCGATTACTTAGAATTTTATGGCAAACGCAATGACGGTACCCTAGACCTTTTACTTCAAACAGACCCAACTAAACAGGTAAACCCTACTTATAACAATTTTTCAGATACTACAGCTTACTTCCTGACCTGGAGCCTCGATGGTTCTCCAGGCAAAAGAATGATTGAGTCGACTACTAGCCTTGAAGAAAGTACTCCTCTGTATCATTGGTACGAAATCCAGCAGGTATTCTCCGAAGAGTTCTCCAGTGGGCAAAACTACCTGATTGGTACCAATGAAGAAATCTATGATGCCTTTTTTGATACAGGTGAAGGATGGCTGAGTGATGAAATTACTGAAGGCAAAAATCGGGTAGTTACTCTTACTTTGAATGACATCTATACCGGAGACCCAAATCTAAGCCCAGTCTTGGAAATTACCGTGGTAGGGGATTACAATAGCCTCAATCCTTATGAAGTTAGGCTTGATATCGGCAACTCGACAGGCTCGTTGAGGACACTTCCTTTTACTTTTTCAGCACTTTCGCACCAGGATTCAAGATTCAGCCAGGAAATCAGCCTGAGCGATATAAGCGGTACCGGGCAGTTTGTCCTGCGTTTTACTGCGGTCAAGGGCATTGTGCGTATTGCTAATATCAAACTGACTTATCCGCAAAGCTGGACGATGATCGGCAACGCCAAGCGTTTTGGCTTGCCGATCACCGACCCATCTATTGATACGGCATTTATTCAGGTAAATAATGTACTTCCTGAATCGATGGTTTATGATTTGTCCGAACCAAATTTTATTACCAGAATTACTCCCCAAATTACAGGTAGTACCCTAAAAGCGATGATTCCTTACCTGACTTCCAACTCAGGCATTTCTCGACCGATATACATTCATAGCAATCAGGTGCTGAGCCCTGTAAAATTTGAACGAGTCACCTTCCAACAAATTAATCCGAATGCGTATGATTACCTTATTGTGACTCATCCGCGCCTTCGTAAACCAGCGGGGGGCTACCCCGACGTAGTGCAGGCTTATGCCGACTATCGAGCATCACAAGCCGGAGGCGGATTCAAAACCCTGGTCGTGAATACACAACAACTATACGATCAATTTGCTTATGGCGAAAAAACACCCTTGGGTATTCGTCGTTTTGCCCGTTATATGTTCCTGGGGAGTAACCGCAAAACCGGATACGTGTTTCTGATCGGCAAAGCAGTTTCTCTGCCGGATCGATACTTTCGTGAGGGAGTCACTAACTTTCTCAATATCCGCCAGGTACCTGCACACGCAGCCATTGACCTGGTACCAACCATTGGTTTCCCTCCTTCCGACAATGCGCTGGTTTCTGGGCTTTCGGATGATAACAAAAAAAATCCGACTCCCGACATTCCTATTGGACGTATCCCAGCAAATAATCCTCAACAGATTCTGGCTTACCTCAACAAAGTCATAGAACACGAAACCATACCAAACACACTCTGGCAAAAAAACTTCATTCACCTCAGTGGAGGAAACACGCTGACTGAACAAACTTTGTTCAAAACTTATTTACGAGAATTTGCCGATATAGCCGAAGATGATTACTTAGGAGCGCAAGTATCCAGCACCAGCAAAAGTACCACCAGCCCCGTAGAATCCATTAATATCTCAGAACAGGTAAATAATGGGGTTGGATTAATCACATTTTTTGGTCACTCTGCCCTGAACCTTACCGATATTGAGATCGGTAATGCTTCTGATGATCTCCAGGGTTATCGCAATAAAGGCAGATATCCTTTAATGATCACGAACGGCTGTCAACTGGGCGGGATTTTTTATGATACTTTAAGGCGTACCTTGGCCGAAGACTGGATTTTTACGCCTGACAGAGGTGCCATTGGTTTTATTGCACATTGTTATCTGGGTTATGCTGAACCACTTCGGCAGTATTCCAGGGCTTTTTATAAGCTTTTTCAAGAACGTACGGTGATCGGCAAACCGGTTGGAGATATGATCAAAGAAAATATTCGTAGAAATCATACACCGAATAATTTACGCAATGTCTCCAATGCCCAGCAAATGATTTATCAGGGAGACCCTGCCGTGCAATTTTTTAAAGCCAGTTTGCCGGATTATGAAATCAGCCCCGGAAGGATTTTTCTAGAGTCGCTGGATAATAATCCGATCAGTAATGCCTCCGATTCTATCAAAGTAAATATCATTGTAAGTAATACGGGTATTTTGGATAGTCGCCCCTTCAGGATTCGGATTCGCCGAACATTCGGCGACGGAACGGTAAGAATCTATGACAGCCCTTCGGATTATCCGGCGGTTTCATATCAAGATACCCTGAGTTTTATCATTTATCAGTCTGACTCCTTACAATCCTTTGGAACCAACTTTTTGGAGGTTAGCATAGATTATGACCTTCAGATTGAAGAGGAAAACGAAAATAACAATATCGCTACCCTGGAAGTATTTATCCCCAGTATTGCCGTCATCCCTCTTACGCCTACCGAATATTCTATTGTGAGTGCACAAAATGTTACCCTCAGTGCGCTTGCCAACAGTACAGAGGATAATCTACGGGCTTTGGTGTTTGAGATAGATACTACCCGATTATTCAATAGCCCACTCCGACAAAGGACGACTCTAGCACCAGGGACGGTCGGTAATTGGGAGGTAAGTCTGAATTCGGTCAAAAATCAGGATAGTACCGTATATTATTGGCGTGTAAATTATGCAGACGCCATCAATGACCCTAAAGTATTGTGGGGAGAAAGTTCATTTACTTATATCCCCGAAAGCCCCAATGGTTGGACACAAAGAAAGTTTGCCCAGTTTGATAAAAATAATCTTAGTCATTTGCAGTTAAACCAGGACAAACAAAGGTGGGAGTTTCTAATTAGACAACGCACCAATATCGAAGTAAGTACTTATGGCTATAACACCACTGCCAATACGGATGGTTTTATCTATGCCAAAATCAACGGAGACAGGTATGTAAGTAAACCCAATAGCATCAGCAGCGGAGGTTGCGGCGATAACTCGATCGTGGTGTACAAGTTTACTTCCGATGGAAACATTATACCGCCTAATACCTCTTTAACCCGTTGTGGAAGAGATCTAAGAGCGTATTATATTGCCAATTCTTCTTCTACGGGCACTGCGCTGGTCAACTACATCAATGGAAGCCAACAGGGAGAGTATATACTTATATTTACTATCGGAAAAATTGACTTCTCTACTTGGTCTAGTGCACAAAAAGATATTTTGCTTCAAATTGGAGCTAATCCTGATATTTATAACAGACTCAGGGACGGGCATCCCTATATCATTCTGGGGCAAAAGGGCGGTGTTCGCAGCAGTGCCACCGAAATTATCCCTACTAGCCTTAACACCCCGACTCAAGATATGATTAGCCTGAGTGAACCTATAGCCGTTTTTTTTAATCAAGGTAGCATCAGCTCAACCCTGGTCGGTCCTGCCAAAGCTTGGAAAGAATTACACCACCTTGTAAAGACACTTGAAAATGAAAGCTATACACTCGATGTCTATGGGGTAAGTTTGGAGGGGATAGAAACTTCCGAGCCTATTTACACCCTAAATAGCCTTGTTTCTCAAGATTTAAGCACGATTGATGCCGTACAATTTCCATATCTGCGGCTGAAAGTTATCCTGAATGATTCTAAAAACAATTTAATACCTCCCCAACTTAAAAACTGGCTTGTATTGTACGAAGGAGTTACGGATGGATACATAGATATAGATGCCATTGGGCGAAGTAAATATATCATAGATGCCAAAAAAGAAGGAGAACCTTTAAATCTGGAGTTTGCTTTTAGAAATAATACCAATATTTCTTTTGGTGCAGATTCACTGACGGTACACTACACAATTACCAATGTGGAAAGTTCAACCCAGATCAGTATCAAAGACACGATCAAAGCTCCTTCGGCCAAAGAGATTGTCAGGTTTACACTCAACGTAGACACCAAAAATTTGGTAGGAACCAATAAACTTCAGGTCTTTGTAAATCCCCGTGAGGTTCCTGAGATTTTTTATGAAAATAACGTTTACTCCCTTGATTTTGAAGTTAAAAAAGATAATGCAAACCCTATTCTTGAAGTGGCTTTTGATGGTCGTCAGATTCTTGACGGGGAGATCGTTGCTCCCAAGCCCTTGATCTCCGTGGTGCTTCGAGATGATAATAAATTTGCAGTTCCTGAGAATGAAAATGCTTCCATTGCAGTTTCTCTCAAAAAACCTTGCCCTACCTGTGATTTTGAAGCCATTGACCTGACCAAGCCGGAGATAACCTGGGTACGAAACAATGGCATTACTGAGGTAGAATTTTATACGGATGAATTGGAAGATGGCATCCATACACTTCAGGTACAGGGAGTAGATGCTTCTGGCAATCAAGCAGCCGACAAACCGTACACAATTAACTTTGAGGTAGTAAAAGCCTCCACAATCACCAATTTCTTCCCCTATCCCAATCCGTTTTCTACCAGCACCCGATTTGTATTTACTTTGACTGGAGAAACTCTGCCTACTCAGATGAAAATACAAATTATGACCGTGAGCGGAAAAGTAGTTCGTGAGATTACCCTGGATGAACTCGGACCCCTTCGTATTGGCAATAATCTCACGGAATATGCTTGGGATGGTACCGATGAATTCGGTGATCGCCTGGCAAACGGGGTTTACCTGTACAGAGTAGTGATGGGAGATGGAAATCCTGATTTTGAGCACCGGGATACCAATGCTGACAAAGCTTTTAAAAATGGTTTTGGTAAATTGTATATTCTCCGATAAAATAGATGGGATATTTCCACTAGGGATTCACACTCAATCTTTTTGTATTCCAAAATTTTTTATGCATTGTAAGGTGTCGCCTCAATTTATGTTCGGATAATTGCAATTAATTTTGTAAATAGCAGCGTATCCCGTAACTAATTTCTCCTATTCGGAGTAATTAAATTTACATTCTTTTTTTCATAACCTAATAATTTTTCAAGTATATGTCGGCAACTTCAATTAAAGAAAAAGTAACAGAAATGGTTCACCAATATGTTGAATCAGTAGGACTTACCAAAGATCAAACCTACAACGAAGAAAAAAAATCCTGGCATTGGGTGATCGGTTCTGCACGTATTCAAGTGTATATCGAGACCATCAATTTCAGTAGCGGAAGTCATCGTGATTATTTGCGGATTTTTTCTCCTTTGATGCAAGTACCCAAAAACAATGAATTGCTATTTTATCGTCATTTGCTTGAATTGAATGATTCTAAGCTTGGGGTAAAACTTACCGTAATGCCCAATAGTGACTGGGTATATGCTACCTATGAGCGAGATATCAGAGGCATTGACTACCATGAATTATCTACTTGTATTGCAGATCTTGAGTGGTGGGCTGATAAGTTGGATGATGAGTTGAAAGAGCAGTTTCCTACTGCTTAATTCAGCCGGATAATTACAAAAGTATTACACATCAAATACTGATTAGTAGACCTTACTAATTCAGTATTTTTTATTTTTGAAAGCCCAGTTTTCCAAAACTATTATTTCCGAAGAATTCCAGTTCGCACAATTCACGCAAGGCTTCCAGATCCGGTTTTTCGTCGTTAAGAATGTTATTGAGCAGATATTTGCGGGTCACATTATTGATTTGCCCTCCGGTAAGTACGAAGTCTCTTACCAGAGATTTGATTTCATCCTCGCTTAGTTCAGGCATTTTGGACAACCATATCTTCTCGCGCACGGCTTCACCGGGTTTCTCGAAGTTAATCTTGTAGAGAAATCTGCGCTCAAAAGCACTATCCAAATTAGCACTCATATTGGAGGTAGCTATCAGAATTCCTTCAAAATTTTCCAATTCTTGCAAAAGAATATTTTGCATACTGTTGTTCATTTGATCTACACTGGAAGATACTTCATAGCGTTTGCTAATGAGGGCATCTGATTCATTAAAAAGCAAAATGGGGCATAATTCGTGAAAATCACGGGCTTGCTTATACGTTTTGAAGATTTGTTTGATTCTTTTTTCGGATTCTCCTACGTATTTGTCGCGAATAGCGGCTATATCGACCATAATCAATACGCGGTTGGAGGCGTTGGCCAGGTTATAGGCGAGCTGGGTTTTGCCAGTTCCGGGTGCTCCATAAAGTAAGATGGTAATTCCTGAGGGGAAGTTAAGTGCCTTGAATTTTTCGGTAGCTTTGCGATAATTATCTTCAATCAATAATTTTTCAAGCATTGCGGACTGTTTATGCTCATAGGGGTTAAAAAACAATGCGTGGGGTTTAATTTTTTCGGGTTTGATGAGCAGGCAATTTTTAGGATTAAAAGAGCGGGTTTTTTCAATACCTCCAATTTCATCGGCAAAAAGCATCTCAATGGCTTTATCAGTGAGTGCCAAGTCTCTTCCGCCATAAAAACTATCATCCAGAAAACAAACCAAATCTTCTTCTAGGAGGCGAGATTGACCGGAGAAAAGATTTTTCTTGGCGCGGATTTTACTGCCCATCGAGTCATATACATAATACACATATCGCTCGATATCTGCCTCATTCGAGTCATTGGCAAAGGAATAGCAAAGATAAATGAGTAGGAGCGTATCATCATCTGACAAATCCAGGGTCACAATCTTCTTAAGCAATGAAAAGCGTGATTCTTTGCGAATCAAGTCCATTGTTTCTTGAAAAAGCTCATCTGTTGCAATATTATTTCTTTCACGCTCACAAATCATCTCATTGATTTTTTCAATGACTTCATACACATCATCAAAATTATTATTGCGTGGGATAGATTTATTCAAGGAAATGGCATTAAAAATATAACTCGATACGTGAAATCGGGTGGCAATGACTTTCATGTCATAACCCGTGTTTTTGATCAGCAATCGCTTACTCACCAAGCTATCGAGCACAGGAGAAAGACTTACGATAAAAAAAGGATTGCAGGAAAGGTAATGCGTCAGGCTGTCGAGGTCAGTATCTTTGCCGCTGATGCTCATGGCAAACATCACTGAAAAAAGCCAGGCTTCTTCTTCATTACAGTGTAAAAATCCAGTTACAATTTTTATTTCTTCTTTGAGGTTGGCAAGCACTTTACGCTTGGATTTCTCCGTGAGTTCGGAATCTTTAAAAGTTAGGGCAATTTTTTCAATGCTTTTTAAAATTACATTGGACTCTACACTGTATATTTTTTCCATTGAGGGTCTATTTATAACGCTTTTTTTGTGTAAAAACCAGTTTTCTTATCCATCCTTTACACGTGATCGATCAATATTTTGTTTGGATAAAAAAATATTGTTTATCCACACGTGATTTAAGGATGATTGATCGGCTTACAATATAGCAAAAATAATACTTTTATCTCAGTCCGTAAAATTTGTACGATTTTAAGTTGGATAAAATTTTAATATTGCTTGGTTTTTTCGGGGCTTTGCCCTTCCATTACGCTCTTTTTTCAAGTTTTACTACATTTTCCACGTGATGTGTCTGAGGAAACATATCTAGGGGTTGTACAGCCTCCACGCGGTACAAGGTATCCAGGAGTGCCAAATCTCGAGCCTGAGTAGCCGGATTACAACTCACATATACAATTCGCTGAGGAGCAAGTTGAATCAAACTTTGAATCACCTCTAGATGCATTCCAGCGCGGGGAGGGTCTGTAATGACGATATCGGGATGCCCGTTTTGAGCCACAAAATCCGGCTTGAGTAAATCTTTAATATCACCAGCAAAAAAGCGGGTATTGTAAATTTGATTGATGGTCGAATTGAGCCTAGCATCTTCAATAGCTTCTTCTACATACTCAATCCCGATTACTTGTCCGGCCTGTCGGGCGATAAAATTGGCGATAGTACCTGTACCAGTATAAAGGTCGTATACCAGTTCGTGCCCTTGTAAATCGGCAAATTGCCGAGCTACCTGGTAGAGGTTATAGGCCTGTTCGGTATTGGTCTGATAAAAAGATTTTGGCCCGATTCTAAATCGAAGCCCTTCCATTTGAGATTCAATAAAAGCTTCTCCGTGATATAAGACAGGCGCAAGATCCTGGTAAGTATCATTCATCTTGGGGTTGATGATATAATAAAGAGAGCTGATTTCTGGAAAATTATCTTTTAAATGTGCCATCATTTTTTCAATCACGTCTTGATGATCCTGCCCGAACAATAAAATAACCATCAGGTTGCCTGTATTACTTGTGCGGATGACCAGATTTCTCAAAAAACCTTTTTGTTCTTTGGCATCATAAAAGTCGAGTTGATTTTCAAATGCAAACTTTCGCACGGCCAGTCTGATGGCATTAGAGGGGTCTTCTTGAAGATAGCAGTGCCTGATATCCAGTATTTTATCAAATCTTCCCGGAATATGGAAACCCAATGCATTGTGTGTTTTTATCGGATTGTTTTCCGTTTGGGGTGTTGGGTCAGCTTCTTGTATTTCTTCTTGGGTAAACCAACGCCTGTTTGAAAAGGTAAATTCCAGCTTGTTGCGATAATAATAGGTGTGTTCAGAGCCGATAATTGGCAAAAATTCGGGGAGTGCAACTTTGGCAATTCTCTCAAGATTATCTTTTACCTGTTGTGTTTTATATTCCAACTGTGTCTGATAATCAATGTGCTGCCACTTACAGCCTCCACATACGCCGAAATGACTGCATACGGGATTTGTTCTTAGTTCGGACTGTGTATAAAAATACACGGGGACAGCTTCAAAAAACTTCTTTTTTTTGTGAAGAATCTTTAGGTCTACTACATCTCCGGGGGCTACTTGATTTCCAGGAATAAAAATTACCCTGTCTTCGTAGCGGGCGATACACTTTCCTTCGGCAGCGATCCCCAGAATTTTGATCTGTGGTATTATCTGATTTTTTTTCATAAGACCTACAAAGGTAATATTTGTAAATTGCTTGAAGAATATTTTTTGTTTTTTTAGGAAATAACTAACTTAGGGAACGCTAATAAATCATTGTTTTATGAAGAAATACTACTTCTTATTATTTCTAAGTTTGTGGAGTCTGAGCTTTCTGAAAGCTTCTCATATTGTGGGTGGAGATATTCAACTGAATCATTTAACCGCATTTGATTTTGAACTTAGGCTGAATTTATATTATGATCGGGTTAATGCCACTTTTGTAGTAGAAAACACAGAACCTGTTATTCTGTTGCATATTTTTTCCAAAAGAACGAACCGTGTCATTGCAGAAGACATTGTACTGAGGCTTAAACAACAGTCTGATATTCAATACACCAATCCCAGTTGTACGGATGGGCAATTAAAAACACGCTTACTGATCTATGAAAATGTCATCAGGCTTAGCCCTGATATTTATAATGACCCCGAAGGCTATTATGTAGTATGGGAGCGATGCTGTAGAAATAATGTAATCAATAATATTAATGATCCCGGAGGTGTAGGAATGGTATTTTATCTTGAGTTTCCGGCTGTTGTCCAAGGAAATACCGCTTTTATCAACTCTACCCCTTTATTTAAAGCCCCAATTGGAGATTATTTATGCCTCAATGAAGAATTTGACTTTGATTTTGGAGCAAACGATAAGGACGGAGATAGCTTGACGTATTCTTTTACCAACCCCTGGGCTGGTAATTCCGAACCCAACTTCCCAGGCAATGTAGACCCTAATACCCTTCAAGGAGGAGTACCGCCCATACCTGCCCCTTATGCGCTGGTAAACTGGCTGAATGTCGATGGCTTTCAATTTAATGCCCAACAGGCTCTTCCTACCGATTTGAGTCAAAATCAAGGTTTTACGATCAATCAGCGAACCGGATTGATTCGTGTCACCCCCAATCGCACTGGGCTTTTTGTATTTGCAGTGCTTTGTGAAGAGTTCAGAAACGGAAAAAAAATCGGAGAGGTACGTAGAGATTTTCAATTCTATGTATTGGATTGCCCTTCCAATGAAAGCCCTAGTGTTCAGGTACAACAAAATGAACTCTCAACCAATCAACGTGGCGGTATCTTTTATGAACAAGGAGATACACTTTTTATGGATCAAGCCCAGGGATTTGTTTGCACAAAAATCTGGCTCAAAGACCCCAACATGTTTGAAACGCTAAGACTCAAAGTAATAGGCATCAATTTCCAAGCTCCTCAATCTTTGTTATCTGTCTCCCAAGGCGTGGTAAACGGATCGAGCGATAGTCTTGCCGTTGACTTTTGTTGGCCGAGTTGTCTTTTCTCTACCCAGGATAATCAAGGGAATCTACAGCCTTTTGTGATGGATCTGGTAGTGAGCGACAATCGTTGCCCGCGCCCTGCCAATGATACCATTCGCCTAACCGTAGTGAGTATACCCATTGATAATACCCCACCTATCATTGGAAGTAATACCCTGGTAGATTCAAAAGCTGAATTTGATTATACCCTAGAAAAAATCGTAGGAGAATCTTTTGATTTTGATGTTTTTGCACAGGACTTAATAGACAATGATGTTCTAGAGCTCAAAGCAGTAGGCAGGGGTTTTGATCTGGCTGAATTGGGGATGTCTTTTGAAAATAAAACCGGAGTAGGTAGCCTGGAATCAAGATTTATCTGGAATACAAATTGTGATCTGGTGATAGAGGAAAAAAACCAATATATCATTGATTTTATCACCACGGATGATGGCCAGTGCGAAGACAAAAGCAAAGTACTGAGTGTCGAATTGATCATTAACGATATTGCTTTTGAAGATGAGGAGTTTCTTCCTGCAAACATATTTACACCCAATGGCGATCTAATCAATGAAACATTTTCTCTGGAAAATGTCCCAGAAGAAACCTGTAGATACCAATTCCAAAACATAGAAATTTTTACACGTTGGGGGAGCAAAGTTTTTGAATCCTTTGATAAAAACTTTGAATGGGATGGAGGTAATCTACCCGTAGGCGTTTATTTCTACCGAATTAATTTCAAAAATAAAATTTATAAAGGTACCGTATCATTGGTTAAATAAATGGGTTCTTTATGATTTTACTTGAAGATCAATCTATCCAAACAACGAGGTTGCTTTAAGCGACCTTATTGCCCGTTTTAAGATGCAAATAAATTTTGAGTAATTTCATAAAGAATCGTTAATTTTTATCAAAAAAATAAGAGATTAATCAACTTTATTTCCAAACATCAGATTTTTTTTTTAATTTGAAAAGGATATGCGTATTGCTTTTAATCCCGAATAAACCTTTGCCTGATGGAATTAAATATTCGCACTCGTATTTTTATGGCTATTTCCTTGGCCATCTTTTTGGTTCAACAAATGAAAGATAAATCTTATCATACCGAATGTGGAACTGCCTCCAAACAATCGGAAGAAGTGTTTTATTTCAAATCACTTGCGGATAAAAATGGTAAACAACCAAATGTGAACCGGGTGATTCTTGGAGACTGGGTATTGGTATCTGGAGACCTTCAAGGGAATATGCTGATTTGTCGTGAAGAAAACTATTCTACGGATAGAGAAGATCTTCAAATATTTCAATTTATCCCGCAAAAAAAATTTCTGTATTGGCTCAAAGAGGGTCATTCTCAGCACAAAAAAATACTTTTTGAAGGAGATTGGTACCTGGTGCAGAATCAACTTTTTATCTATTCTACGGATCAATCTGGAGAAAATGAACTATCCGAATATATATATGAAGTTCAGATGATGGGGGAGAATTTATTGAGATTGATCCAAGTCGAGACCTACCACGAACAACCAATTTTAGAAGATTTAAAAAATAATTTTGAACAATCCCAAGAGTCTCATAGTTTGAAAGATCATAAAGCTTGTCAACTTAAAGTGGATCAGGAAATCTTAAAAAATCGTAAAATTGCCCAAAAACAACCTTAAAATATTCTGAATAATTTACTAGTTAAAGCTATGGAATTGAACCTCAGAACCTGTATTTTTATTATGGTGGCTTCTGCTTTGTTCATTTATAAAAATATTTCTTCACATAAGCAGCACTCATCTTGTGCTATGCAAAAAAATGATCTTTCAAATCTCCATCAAAGGCAAGAAACCCTCAAGGCCAAACTCTGTGATAGCTGGGTGATTCGTACGGGTGATTTTCGTAAAAATCTGGATGTATTGCTTGAACGAAATGGACTAAAGAGTATCCTCAAAGGACAGGAATATTTTTTTAAAGAAGATCAAACCATTTATATCCAAAGTATAAAACCTCACACCAAAACCCAGAAAAAAGTCTCCCTTTCCGAATTCGGCTACTGGTATCTGGAAGGGGATTTTTTATTCATTCTGATCAATCAAGCATCTGGTAAACGTATTGAGCAGGTGAAAATTTTTAAAGTCCACGAATTGGGAAAAAATCGTCTGATCCTG
Organism: Microscillaceae bacterium; assembly: GCA_033765345.1. Classification (GTDB taxonomy): domain Bacteria; phylum Bacteroidota; class Bacteroidia; order Cytophagales; family Microscillaceae; genus JANRIC01. The sequence continues at coordinate 37,522 of JANRIC010000133.1, read as the reverse complement.
GAAGAAACTAAAAAATATGCTTCTTATGATGAATTTAGAGATAAACTTGATAAGCAGCTAGACCTCATCAGCCAAAATCGTCGGGAGATTATTTCTACCACCCAATTGAATAAAAAAGAAAAAATAATCCGATTAATTAAACTACAAGATGAATTCTTTCATTACCCAAATTAAAGGCCTATCTTATGCCTAAAAAGCTCAAAAATGCCCAAAAACGCCGCTTTCTTAGATAAGTCAAATCACCCTCGTGATCATATGCCTCCCGCTCAAAATACATATTGATGTATGCCTTGTGATGCTCTCGATAAATGACCAAGTTGATCAGATAATTGCATAGATACAAGACATAAAAAGGCAAAATCAAGGTCTCTAACTGCTGGGCAAGATGGATTTTTTCATGATTAATTAGCACTGCATCATAGCGATAATGCCTCTTACCTACAAGAATAAAAGGAAATAAAGCCATCCCGGCAACATTCAAAAAAGGAACATAAATAATCATAAGAGGCATATTTTTAAACAAAAATCTAATACTAAAATTTAATCAAAAAAACATTTTAACTTATTGATAATCAGATATATTAATTTGTTTTTTTGAGTCAAAAAACTGGACTTTTTCAATTATTTTTCGTATATTTGTTTAACCAACAAAACATGGGAATTATGGCAAACTTTCGAAGAAAACACGCTTCCTCTTCACTCATTACTTCTGTGGCTTATGACGCTTTCAGTCAAGTACTCGAAGTTGTATTTTGCAAAGGTGGTATCTACGAATACTCCAACATCAGCCCCGACCAATACGAGCAGCTCAGACGCTCAGATTCACTCGGTGAATATTTTAATACCAATATTCGTAACAATAAACAGCTTCTTTATCAAAAAGTTCGTAGCTAAACAAAAACCTTTCAAAAACCCTCTTCAAGAGGGTTTTTTTCTTGGGTAGATGGGGTTTGGATCAAGTTGCCCCTAAATATTTAATTGTAAACTCAAGGCATTATCGCACCATATTCATAATTCAATTCGTCAGACAATCCACTTTTTTAAGCACCTCAAAGCTTTTGTTTGAAAGAAAGTACAAGTTCATTTTCCATTAAAAAAAGCGTTTTTTTTAATACATTAAAAATCTTACATTTACGTGGTTTTTTTGTGTTTTTTTGTAATTATTGTATCATCTAGCAAAAAACTAAAGCACAACACAAGAGAAAAATTTTACTCAAATACAAATGCCCGGACTTATGAAAAAATTAAGCTTTTTATTACTTTTTGCACTTATATCCCCAACGCTTCTCCTTGCTCAAAATGATTCTTTACGCATCAAAATGCTTTCAGATTCTATTGCAAATCTCTACGAACGTTATCTGAGTTTGGAAGGTGCTGTGGATGCTAATTCCAAATCAAAAATCACTAAAATAGAAGACAAAATTAAGGTTCTTGAGAATCAGGCACAGGGAAATACCGAACAACTCTCAAAAATTTCTGATGAAGATAGGCGAACTCTTAAAACCATTTATGAGAATAATAAACTCAGTATCGTTGCTACAGCCAATTATATGGATGCAGTCAATGATGGCTTGAATGCGCTTGAATTTACAGTTTCTTCCCTAGATTACTCCAACTCAATTTTTGAATTGAATAATCCAACCAATACCGATTTGGGTTTTAGCCTAGATAAAGCCATGCTCAAAATTGTAGACGATAAAATCCTAAATAGCAAATTCGGTAAAAAATTTGGGTCTAAATTCAAAACCATTATTTCAAGTATCATCAATAATCCCATTATCAATAACCCAATTACCAAAGCCATCGTGTCTACGGTACCAGCAGTAAGTTCTATCTCCTCAGTATTTAATATGGTCAACACCGTAGCGATTGAAAATGAAGATATCGGAGCGGAAGCTTTGAAAGAATTTAACAAAGAAATTCAAAAATATGTGGCACACTATGAAGCTTTGGCAAAAGCCAGTCGAGATTTGGATTTTAACCTATCAAGCCTGAAGCTAAAAACCGAATCGGTTCGCAAACTGACCAACAACTTTGTGCGTCAGAGTGTGACAGATTTATACACACCCGACGGCGCGCCCGATATGTCAAAGATTGATATGAATGTCATCATTAAGCAGTATTATAACTATGCGAAGGTGACGGAATACATTATGAAGCTTGAGCAGTTGAACAACAATAATTATAATTATCTGTCCAAAAGATTGGTTTTTCCGGTGGTCGGACGCAGCAAAGTAGCTTTTATCGGCGAAGAAATTGAGAAGCTTTATTCCGAATATCAAACTACCTTGAATACCTATCACGAAAATGTAAAAGTTATCCTGAATAATGCCACCACTTTGAGCGATGACAAAGCAAAAATTACTCAAAAAGTAAATGATCTGGATACTCGTTACACTCGTCTGATTGAGTCTTATGTCAGAAATGTCAATATAGCCAACATCAAGGCACTGGAGGACAATATACCCAGGTATTAATATTTTAAAGAGGCGTTGCCTTGCAGCGTCTCTTTAAATTTTCATACATCAATTTGTAAAAGGCCTAGCGATGCAAGGGTCTTGCTGAATGATGAACAGTAAGGATTTCTATTACCTCATCATCTTTGATTTCATAAATAATTCTATAGTTGCTTTCTATTAATTCTCTGATTTTTAGGTTCATTTTTTTCAGGAACCATAGTTTTCCGAATATCTGCTGCTAAATTCTGCGATATTGCTTAGGTCGTCTATGGCTTGTGCAATCCAGATTACTTTAGCCATTTATTTAATTTTAGTTTGGCTTCTTCTTCAGTATAAAATTTACCTTCTTGGGATTGTCTTTGACCTTCCTCAATTTTCTGAAGCACGATAAGACGTTCAATTAATTCATCCACTGAAATTTCATCAGGCATTTGTTGAATGGTATCTAATATTTCCGTTTTTTTCATAAGTTTATCTTTTTAATTACTAAAAATAAACCTTATTTAAACAAAATCATCACTTTATATCTATTTTCCAATCCGCTTGAATCGCTTCGGCAACTCTACGATCATTAGCCAGGCGAGGTACTTTATTTTGACCGCCCAACTTGCCAATAGATTTCATGTAGCTCTGAAAAGCATCGGCTTTTAAAGGCGTGATTTTTAAAGTACGAAGGATGTTGCCTCGGATCAGGTCATCATAATAACTGTTGAGCTTGCAAAGTTTTTCATCTAGGTCAAGGGCAAATTTTTGCATATCCAAAGGCAATCTCTCAAAAGCGATCAGCCATTCGTGGTGGGGGAGACCCTCAGCAGGCGTAACCTGTGGTGCTACCGAAAATTCGGTGATCGATGCTTCAGGAAAAGATACCAGGGTTTGTTGCAAGGCTTTTTCAACCTCCTCCCCAATGACGTGCTCTCCAAAAGCCGAAATAAAATGTTTGATTCTCCCAGTGACCAGCAAACGGTATGGATTTTTAGAAACAAACTTGACCGTATCGCCAATGGAGTAGCCCCAAAGCCCCGCATTGGAATTGATGATCAAAGCATAATTTTGATGGAGCTCGATCTCACCAATTTGCAATCTTCTTGGGTTTTCTGTAAAATATTCTTCGGCGGGGATAAACTCAAAAAAAATCCCGCTATTTAATAAAATCAAAAGCCCTTCTTCTGTTTGAGAATCCTGATAGGCAATAAAACCCTCAGAAGCCGGGTAAGTTTCTATGGAATCAATCTGACGACCGATCGAGTCATAGAGTTTCTTGCGATAAGGCTCAAAATTAACCCCACCATACACAAATAGCGAAAAGTGCGGAAAAACGTCCTTAATCGGCTTGCCAGTACGGGCAATAATCCGATCAAAATACATTTGTACCCAGGGTGGAATACCCGAAATCAATGACATCGGAGCCTGAATCGTTTCATCAATAACTTTCTCAAGTTTTTCCTCCCAGTCTTCTATACAATTGGTCGTATAGCTCGGCTTTTGATTGCTGCGTAGATAAGCAGGCACGTGGTGGTTTACAATACCCGAAAGTCTTCCCGTAAGAATGTTTGCCGGGCCAGTACGGCTAAGAATCGGACTTCCAGAGAGGAAAATCAGGCTTTTATCCAGGAAAGCCGATTTTCCGGTTTCGTGGATATAACTGAGCAAGGCATTACGGGCAGAGAGAATATGATTGGGGATAGACTCGCGAGTGATTGGAATGTATTTGGTACCTGAAGTAGTACCCGATGTTTTGGCAAAATAAGCCGGAAAGCCTTTCCAAAGTACATCTTTTTGACCGTCTTTGATCTTTTGGATATAAGGCTGAATATCCTCATAATCCCGAATAGGTATCCTTTTTTTGAAATCCTCATAGTTACGAATGTCCTCGAGACCGTGATCCCGACCAAAAGTCGTATTCCGGGCTTCCCGAACAAGATAGGTCAACATATTGTATTGACTTTCATAAGGATTACTTTTCCATTGCTGATCTTTGCGAGCCACATAAGCCGCAAAAGGTTTGCTCAAAACCGATCTTATTCCCATGAATTAAAACTTAAACATTGTAAAATGACGAATACCCGCTTCCTCAAACTCTTCTCCTTCCATCTGAAAACCTAATTTCTCATAAAAACCCACCGCATGTACCTGTGCATGCATGTAAATTTTTTTGCCTACCGATTCGGGAAATTGGGCAATGTCATCCAGGCAAGCCTGTACCAAAGCAGCCCCCAAACCCAAACCCCGAAAAGATAAGAGAATAGCAAACCTTTCCAGCTTGATGCCTTTATCCGTAAAACGCCAGCGTGCCGTGCCGCAAGGAATCTGATCTTCACCATATAAAGCTAAAAAATGCCTTGAAATATCCTCAAACTGATCGTATTCCTCCTCGGGGCTTACGTTTTGTTCTTTTACAAAGACTTCTTTTCGGATTTCAAAGGCTTTCTGGAGATCTATTGCTTCTGAAATTAATTGTACCTTCAGCATCAAAAATTTGTTTTTTTGAATTTCTATTACTAATTTCCTACCTAAGGATGCATTAATTACAAATTTAAAACATATTAAGACATTGAGACAATATTTATGGATAATATTCCTGGGATGCGTGTTTTCACCCGGATATTATGTTTTTGGTCAGTTTAGTATTGAAAAGAGAAATGTGGTTCCCATAGATAGAGCCGAGCCTGCTGAACATGAGGTGGTTTCACTCAAGCAAAAAGGGCTTTTGCTTATTTCGGTGGTGCAACCCTGGAAGTATGCCTCAGAAAAAGAATTTATGTTTACGTATTTGGATACTACTTTTAATCTGATCAGAACGAATAGATACCTGCTTCCATTTATTTTTTCCAAACAAAAAGTAAGCTATTTTGATGAGTATCAATATTTGTTTTTCTTCACACAAGATGAAATGAATAAAGAAGTATCCGTTTTTCGGGTAAATATTTTCTCTGGGGAAGAAAAAATCAAAACATTTAAGCTACCCCTCAAAATGGAAGTGGAAGAATTTCGTGCGGTGAGTGATCAGGTGTATCTGTTGGGTACTTTCGGTTCAAAACCGGTAGTAGTAGCCTACAGCTATATTGATGAAACTCCTAAGGTAATACCTTCTTTTTATGAAGATGATGAAAAGGTAGTACACGTACAGCCGGATATAGCAAACAAACAGATTTATTTTACCCTAAAGAATAATCTGGATAAAAACTGTAATCTCATTGTTAAGCCCTACTCTAATCTGATCGGTACACTCCCTCGGATAGATGTAAAGGAAAGAGGGCAACGCACTCCGCTGGAATCTCGCCTATTGCCTATAGACAATCGCAAGAAAGTGCTAGTCGGGACTTATAGCCTCAAATGTACCAAAAATCCACAGGGGCTTTTTATCGCTGATTTTGATGGCAGTGAAATGAGAGACATCCGCTACAAAAAATTTGTCGAACTGAGCAACTTTTTTAATTATCACAATGAAAAAAAGGCAGAACGAATACGTGAAAAAATTGAAAGAATCGAAAGTAAAGGACGCGATTTTATGCTCAACCGAAAATTTTTGATTCATAATAACTTCTTTACTGCAAAAGATGAAAATATCCTAGTCATAGAAGGTTATTATACCTCTTACCAACAAACCGTGAATAGAAATACAATCGCAGGCCATCCTTTTTATTATAACAATAACTTTAATTATTACAACTATAATTATTACAGAGGGCAGTTTGCAAGCCCTATGGTAAGTACCATTTTAAATCAATACAATTATGCCATCATCTGTGCCTTTGATCAGGAAGGACGACTGAAATGGGACAATGTACTGAAAATTGATCGGGTGGAAAAAAACAGCCTCGAGGAAGTCGTACAGGTAGGTAGCATGGGGGATAGCATCGTACTGGCCTATCAAAAAGAAGAGGAAATATATTCCAAACTGATTCACCGATACCAAGAAGTGAAAGCAGAAACCATGCAAGAAGTAGATGACATCTTTAAAGATTATGAAGTAAGTGACAATGATTGGTTCAAACTGATTCATTGGTACGATGACGTATACCTCATGTATGGAGAGCAACGCCTCAAAACCAAAGTAACCGTAGATGATCAGGGTGGAAAATTGGTGTTTCATACCAGTAAAATGCGCTATTACCCTCATAATGAGGAAGATAAAGTCCAAGCTAAAAAGGAACAATAAAAATTTTCGGATAAAATTTGTTTTTTTTGAAATTGTACCTAATTTTGTAGTCCCAAATTAAAGGGAATTAAAGCGAAAGTAGCTCAGCTGGTAGAGCGCGACCTTGCCAAGGTCGAGGTCGCGGGTTCGAACCCCGTCTTTCGCTCTCTTTTTTCGATATAGGACTAGACTCACCTAAAGAGCTTGCCGGGATGGTGGAATGGTAGACACGCAAGACTTAAAATCTTGTGACCATTAGGTCGTGTGGGTTCAAGTCCCACTCCTGGTACTTTTTTTATTTGAAAATTTAGATCCCAAAAAACTTATTATGCCCTCCTACAAACCTTTGGCATAAATATCTTAATTTAACTTCAAAATTTTCTTCTTTTATTCTCTAATTTGATTTTTTCATTATTTTAAATGAAAATTGCAGATCATTAAATGACTCATACCCATGCAAATCATCTTCAGCACCCAAAACTACCAATACCTCAAAGAAAAAGTACTCCGTCTCGGAGATTTTGAAGAAGGAAAGATAGAAGTAAAAATATTCCCGGATGGCGAACGCTACCAGCGGATTCTCAGCTCTGTGGATGGGAGGGATGTGGTGCTGATCGGCGGCACGATCTCTGACCAGGATACGCTGGAACTATACGACTTGGCTTGTGCTATCGAGAAGTACGGCGCACATAAACTAATCCTTGTGATTCCTTATTTTGGCTACTCCACGATGGAGCGCGCCGTAAAACCCGGCGAAGTAGTCACCGCCAAAACACGCGCCCGGCTTTTGTCCTCGATTCCACGCACAGGAGGCGGCAACCACGTTTTGCTGTTTGACTTGCATACTGAGGGCATTCCGCACTATTTTGAGGGAAATATCCGCACGATACACCTTTATTGCAAAGATTTGATCATGGAGGCAGCCCGCGAACTGGGTGGCGATAATTATATGATGGCCTGCACAGATGCCGGAAGAGCCAAATGGGTAGAATCCCTGGCTAACGACCTGGGCGTGACGGCGGCTTTTGTGTTTAAAAGGCGACTTAGCGGAGAAAATACCGAAATCACGGGGATCAATGCCGATGTAGCCGACAAAAACGTGATTATTTATGATGATATGATCCGAACCGGAGGTTCTTTGATTCAGGCAGCTTTATCCTATAAAAACGCCGGAGCTAGTAAGGTTTTTGCCATTACTACCCATGGATTATTCAATAATCAGGCACTCAGCCGAATCAAAGACAGCAAAATCATTGAGAAAGTAGTCAGTACCGATACCCACCTCAATGCCATTCAGATAGAAGATCAGTTTTTGCAGATCAAATCCATAGATAGGCTTATTGTCCAAAAAATTAAGGAATTGTATTAAAGTAGCCATTGATCTGATTGTCAATAGTTTAGAAAACATCTAATGACAATCAAACCGATCGGCAATTCAAATTAATAAGGAATCAGATTAAACTCTAATTTGACATCTTCTGCGTATTCTTCGCCGCTTTCCAACATGTCAAGGTCAGTTTTTTCATAATGCCAATTGACTACCACGTGACCATTTTTATTGAAGTGGTAATCTTCCAATAAGTTCATGATTTCGAGAAACCGTCTTGAAGAGCTGGTATTGAAATAACTCATTCTGAAATTAAGTTCAATTTTTTTTCCTCCTTCGGCTGTATATCTTTTAAGCCAATCAAAAATCGGCTCAAAAAACTCGAGCGTATATTCGTGATAGGATTCCCCGGAGATGTTCAAAATCCCGGTTTCAGCGTTAAAATCAACTTCAGGAATGTAATCCGAGCCCTCAATATAAAAATTTTCCATATGGACTATTTTATTTATTAAGTTTTTAATTAACCCTCGATTTTGCTTACTTTGATAGATAAAGCAAAGAATGAATACTCTTCATCAATCTCTACGATTTGATATTCCAGGGGTTGCCCTGAACGACGAGCCATATCAATGAGCCCAATATTTGCGCCAATCCCTCCAGTAGGTCGCTTTCTTTGCTTCATATAATAATCTTTGAGTTCGTCCTCAGTGAGTGTATTGATATAATCGCAGCGTTCAATGAGTCCTTCGATTTTATAGTTTTCAATCAAATTCCCTGAGGAAAGTACCAAAAAATCCGTATGATCTTGGATTAGAATAACTCCCACACCCGCAGTTCGTCCTTTACTGGTAGAAAATTCTTTTTCGGCGGAGTGATGATAAATATTCTGGGCTAACTCCACAAAAATAGCAAAAGTTTTTTTACTCACGTTGTATGAATCGATCTTGCTACGAAGACTGATGCCAACATCTGCCAGTATTTCCTGTGAGATAGTACCTTTGAATGTCAGGATGATCTCCTGATTATTCATATCGTTGAAATAATTGAAAAGAGTTAGTTTCTCGCTTTTCTCACTGCTCATAACGGATGACCTTTATGGTTTGGATATCAGGAACTGGATTATTATGCATTTTGGTTTTGACTGCTTATCTTTTCTTCCCCTGATTTTTTATTGTAAAATTAGTTTGTTATTCATATAGACAAATATGGTGCAATTTTATGTAAAATCTCAGAATTTATAATTTTAATCTTCAATAATTCTTCCACGCTTGTAAAGTCACCGTGTTGCTTGCGGTAATTAACAATCGCACGGGCAATTGCATCACTGAGATAAGGATGTTGTTTTAATTCCGCCAATTCTGCCCGGTTGATATTGATCTGCCGAATAGGATAATCTCCTAAAACAGCGTTTGCAAGCAGCTTATCCGCTATTTCTTTTTTCAAACCATAAACCTCCCTGATTTGTTCAGGATTGACAAAACCCCCAAGTTTTTCTCTGAAGCCGACAATCCGCAAAGAAAGCACGTTTCCAATCCCTGGTATTTTTTTAAACGTTGCGGTATCAGCAATATTTAAATTAATTTGAAACTTAGCCGAATTATTTTCGTTAGAGTCCTTTTTTTGAAAATTTTTCCTGTTTTGGGAAATACTTTTGGTCTCTTGAGTATTCCTTGGGAGACTAATATACGGCTCTAAGCTTTGATAGAGTTGCTCCGAGACACCATATATTTTTTGAAGATCGGATTTTTTTCTGAATTTTCCACCTTTATTTCGGTAATTGATCAGGCGGGCTGCTGTTTTTTGAGAAAATCCTAGTGCGAGCAAGGTTTCAAGAGAAGCCTCGTTGGGGTCAAAAGCTTGCAGATAAATTTTTCTTGTAGGTTTTGTGCCGGAGCTAAACTTTGAATACGCATAGCGAGAAGTACGAGCGGTATCTTGCTCTAAGACAACCCACAAACTATCTAAAAGTGCAGCATTGTGTGCACGGGGCGCAGAAGATGGATACAAAAGCTGAAATACACTAGGCAAAAAAACGGAAATAGCCATTAAGATCAATAAAAAGACAAAGCCCTTGGTCTCGAGTTCTGAAAATCCAAAAAAATTTCTGATTTGATAGGTGAATTTCTTCATAATACCGCCGATTGAATATTTTGGCAAATTTAAAAATAAAACCGAGTATTTGGTAGATCAGCAATAAGTTTTTCTTGAGGAAGTGTTGCATAATCAAACATAAGCAGGGCAAATACTTACTAAATTTTTATGTTTTTTTACCAGACAAACCACAGAATTTTTTGGCGAAAAATATTTTTCCAAACCCTATTGCTTATTCAATAAAATAAACAGAAATTACCGCATCTTTCAAGTCGGAAAATCCTAGGCCAGTCCTTCTTGAAAATCCTTAATTTTTCACCAATTAAATTTCAAAAAATCAATGAAAAAGTTATTATTTTTCAAGTTTTCAAGTTTTCAAGTTTTCAAAATTATTTTTATTCATCTTTTTTGTGGGCTGTACACAAGAACCAGTACCTGCGCCCATAGCCACAACACCTTCGGTATCTTCTAAGGAATTTATAGAAGCTACTCAACCGATTGCCGAATTGATCAAAAACCCAGACGACCCACAAGATGAAAAAATCAACGAAGCTCTTTTTGGGGTGGTACAAGCCTTTGAAGAAATCAGCAAAAACCCTAAACTGATGAAATGGGTGCTGGAAGAAATCAAAGCTCAAAACGGAGAGATGAACCTAGTAGACCTTGCAGCTAAAAATCGGCATTTCTCACTCACTTTGGAAAAAGGACTCGAGAAGGTCTACCAAAAAAACAACCTGAGCAAATCCGGTGACTCCTTTCTTGAAAGTACCCACAAAAGCATGAAATACGGCAAAGTAAACTACGGCCCGAATGCCTACATTCCCAATGCTGAAATAGCCGACTTTAATCAAGAACCTGTCATCTCTGTGGGGACTGATATTGAAAATATTACAGGTTTAGATGACTTGGACGAACTGGCAGACTATGACGACGACTACATCCCCGGTAGAATCTATCACACAAACGGAACCTACCAAGAAGTCATCGTAGGCGAACAAACCGCCATGACTACCACCCAACCCATTGTGGTCATCAGCCCCTCAAATCAAGACCTCACACCTGTACCTGTCGATGCTCCGCAAAAGGCGAATACCAATCCATTAGTAACAGGCTACCAAATTAACTTTCCTTATGATAAAAGCCGTAGGTCTGAGTATAGAATCGTCAGTATTCCACTTTATTTTGGTGGAGGGCACGGTGCAAATTCTTCTAATGGGATAGGGTATAATATTTCAAAGGTTCATAAAAACGATATAGGAAAAATCTTCAATAATGTTAATTTTACAATCCCTGTGAATAACATTAATATTGCTGCTGGTGCTTGGATAGTTACATTTGAATATGATTGGTGGGCAAGTAAAAAATATATTACTGTAAATGGCGGGCCTTTTAGTAGAACATTGGCCTGTAAAATGAAATATTCGGATAATTGGTATCAGGTTATGTACACTACAGTAGGTACAACTCAAACTTCTACGAGTAAAGGATTTATAACCATCAGGTGGGTTAACTAAATTTTTAAAGGTATTCTAAATATTTATTTAGAATACCTTTAATTTAATAAGATAAAATTTATGAAAATATTCATATATTCTATGTTGTTAGGGATGCAATTTAACTTTCTGCATGCCCAAAGTTGGTCTTTTGGAATCCAAAGTGGGTTTAATCATTCACTAGTTACAGAATCTATTTTAGGTGGAAATCAAAGAAAAATAGGGCTTAGATTAGGAGTTAGGATTGATTATGACTTGAATAAGAATTTTTTTATTTCCTTCTCGCCTTCTTATTCTGAAAGAGGAAGCAGTAGTGCCATTGAGTTTCGTGATACTTTGGGAAGAACTATCCCTCCCAAAAGTTATGATTTATTCCAACTGAACTACTTAGAAATACCTTTTTCTTTAGGCTATAAATTAAAATTAGCTAAATTTTTAAAATTTTATCCTTTTGCAGGTATACATAGTGCTTATCTTATTAAAGCATCTTTTGCAGACGGCAATAAGGCTCAGGCTGACTTTGTAAACCAAGAAATCATCATCAACTACGACAACCTCCTCAAAAACGGTCTGGAATCGGGCTTTATCGTTCATCGTTGGGAGTATGGTTATTTATTTGGGCTAGGAATAGAGTTTAGATTATCCAAGCATTTTAAGCTGCATCTAGAGGCGCAGCACCAGCGAGCCCTGAGTGATTTTGCCGACGGGCTTTTTACAGTACGTTTTTTTGACGACAATACTGGGTTCAAAAACAAACTCTATGCAATCAAATTGGCTTTGATGTATTTTTAAACCACCAGACCTGTCAGGTTTCCAAAAATCTGATAGGTCTGAATTACCTCCGATTATCATACCCATCCATCATACTTAGGTAGCTTAGGTAGCGGCTTTCGGCGATTTTGCCGGATTCTACGGCATCGAGCACTGCACATTGAGGTTCGTTGAGGTGGCGACAATTATGGTATTTGCATTCACCGAAAAGCGCGCGCATCTCCGGGAAATAATGTGATAATTCTTCTTCACCAACTTCTAACAACCCCAGTTCTTTGATCCCTGGTGTATCGATGATAAATGTATCGGGAGCAATCTCAAACATCTCGGCATAAGTCGTGGTATGAACGCCTTTATTGGCAAAGGTCGAGACCTCAGCGGTACGCAAATTGAGCTGAGGGGCAATACAATTGACCAGGGTAGACTTCCCTACACCCGAATGCCCCGAAAGAAGCGATCTTTTATGGTGGAGCAATTGCTCAAATTTATCAATATTCAGACCTTCGGTAGCCGAAGTATACAGGCAGTGATAGCCTAGCTGTTCGTAGGTTTCCATCAGTTCGTGGGTATAGGTCAGGGCTTCTTCATTCCAGAGGTCGGCTTTGTTGAAGACCAGCTTGGAAGGGATGCGAAAGGTTTCGGCGGTCACCAGAAAACGATCAATAAAACCCAGGGAGGTTTTGGGGAAAATCAGGGTGGCAATCAGAATGGCCTGATCCAGATTGGCGGCGATCATGTGTCCGTGCCCAGTTTTATGAACAGAACGCCGGATGATGTAATTGTTTCGGGGAAGAATATCACGGATGACCCCGGTGCCTTCGGCCTCGTTCTCGATTTCAAACAGCACCTGATCCCCTACAGCGATGGGGTTGGTGACTTTGAGCCCTTTGATTTTAAACTTGCCCCGCAGGCGGCATTTGATGATTTGCTGATTTTCGGAACGTATCTCGTACCAAGAACCGGTTGAACGCATTACAGTACCCTGCATAGAGGAATAATTTTAATTTTCATAAAAAATTGCTTTGATAATTTTACAAAGATAAGCAAATTTAGCCTTTGAGAGAAATTTCCGGCTTAAGTCAAAATTATTTGTGAAATTTTTGACATATTTTTTTACTAAAATGCGCTTTTTTTTGTATACTTGTGACGTGATTTCTGATGTATAACCAATATAGTTGTATCTTACATGAAAAATTGCCTTCCTTCTAACATAAGACATCTGAGGCTTAAAAATAGACTCAAACAAGAAGAGTTCGCCAAAATATTTGGGGTAGCTCGGAGTACAGTCGGTAACTACGAAAATGGACTCACCGAACCGAATATCGAGATGATCATTCAATTCTCAGAATATTTTAAGATTGAAATTACGGATTTGCTGGTGAAAGACCTCATTCAGGACGAACCACCTAGCTTGCCTTACTACTTGGGCGAGCCGCAAGCCGAATATGTCACTAAGGACAAATTTCAGGCTTTGGCTGATAAACTGGATAAAATCGTGTTTCTCCTTGAGCAAATGGTGGCTCAAAGCAGGGCGCAAAATACAGTTTTATAAAGCTTTTATTTTTTGATCATCAAAATGTAAGAAGCGAATTATCGGCAGTCAATCTGCACGATAGTTCGTCTTTGCTGTATGATTTTTTTAATTTTAAAATTGGCTTTTTGCTAGACCAATGTTTGAAAATATCGGACAATCTCCTGAGTGCCTCCACCATGCTCAAGGATGTATTTTTTGGAGTTTTCCCCCTGAGTACGCCTTAGTTCCTCGTTTTCATACAATTCTTGGAAGATTCGGCTCAGTTCTTCTACTTGCCGAATGCTGTAAGCACCTCGTCTTTGGATTAGCTCCTCAGCTTCGGGATAGTCTTTGTAATCACTCCCAAAAAAAATAGGTACACCATACACAGCAGGCTCCAGGATATTGTGCAGCCCTTCACCAAAAGCACCTCCAATGTATGCAAATTCGCCGTAGCGATAAAGTGCCGAAAGCATGCCTACATTGTCTATCAACAGCACTTCGTACTGCCTGACGGTATCTAACTGAGCCTGAGAGTAACGTATGGTACTATTTTTTAAGGCGTTTTCTATGCGTTCCAGGGTGCTTTCCTTGATTTCGTGAGGAGCAATGATGACTTTGAGCGGCTTTGTAAATTCATTCAAAAAAGGGAGGAGTACATCCAGGTCGCGCCCCCAACAACTACCAATGACCAGCAATTTTTGCTTATTCTTGAATTTTTCGGCTAAGGGAATCTCCCGTGCTTCCAGACTGCCAGCCAGCACACGGTCGAATCGGGTATCATAAGCCACACTGCTTTGATGAATGCCTATATTTTTTAATAAATCCAAAGAGCGTTGATTTTGCACAAAAATATGGCTATAGCCCCGAAGCAATTTTCTAAACATCCCGCTATATGATTTAAAAAAAAACTGGCTTTCCCTGAAAGTAGCCGAAAATAAAATCAGCGGAATCCCTGCTTTTTGTACCTCACGCAAATAAAAATACCAAAACTCATATTTAATAAAAAACACAGCTTTGGGTTTTATCAAGGCAATCAACTTAGGGGCATTTCGAGGACTATCGGCCGGCAGGTAAAAAATGTAGTCGGCTTTCTCGTAATTTTTGCGAACTTCATAGCCCGAGGGGGAGAAAAAGGTCAGGAAAATTTTAATTTCAGGGTAAAGTGCCTTGAGTTGTTCCATGACTGGCCTACCCTGTTCAAATTCACCCAAAGAAGCCGCATGAAACCAAAGAATCGGCGATTGATTACCTTTCAAAGCGGCTTCTACACGCTCAAAAACTCCTTTACGCCCTTCTACCCACTTACGGGCTTTTGGATTAAAAAAAGCCACCCCTCGCAACAGCAAGAAATACAAAGAAATAACCAACCAATAAACTATTTTCATCCTAATTTTTTGAATATCATCGAGTTACACGTATACAACCCTTTATTAAGCCTTTTTCTTCGCACTGTAAGCCTTTTTCTCCGCACTGTAAGCCTTTTTCTTCGCACTGTAAGCCTTTTTCTCCGCACTGTAAGCCTTTTTTTTCGCACTGTAAGCCTTTTTCTCCGCACCGTAAGCCTTTTTCTCCGCACTGTAAACCCTTTTCTCCACACTGCAAGCCCTTTTTTCCGCACTGTAAGCCTTTTTTTCCGCACTGTAAGCCTTTTTTTCCGCACTGTAAGCCTTTTTTTCCGCACTGTAAGCCTTTTTTTTCGCACTGTAAGCCTTTTTCTCTGCACTGTAAGCCTTTTTCTCTGCACTGTAAGCCTTTTTCTCTGTACTGTAAGCTTATTTTCCTTTGTATTACACTCCTTTCCCCGACCCCTTGCACCCGACCCCTCATCACCCCAGAATAGCCTGCATAATATAACCACACAAGATACCACCATAAGTACCTAATGCATAACCCAATACAGCCAATAATACCCCCACCGGGGCCAAAGAAGGGTGGAAAGCAGAAGCAACGATGGGTGCAGATGCGGCTCCTCCGATATTTGCCTGGCTGCCCACGGCTACAAAGAAAAAGGGAGCTTTGATGAGCCAAGCTACAAGCAGTAGCAAGGTGATATGCACTGTCATCCAAATAATGCCGATCAAAAGAAAACCCGGATACTGAAAAATCGCCGTAATGTCCATTTGCATACCAATGGTGGCTACTAAGATGTAAATAAATAAACTTCCTGTTTGGGAGGCACCCACGCCTTCAAGCTGCCTAAGATTGGTAAAAGATAAACCCAAGCCCAAAGTCGTGGCAATGACTACAATCCAGAAAAAGCCCGAATTTACGGCACCGAGTCTGTAGGCTTCCAGAAAATCTTTATGGGCATCAAGATAAGGCAAGATCAAATCTGCTCCCCAATGCGACAAAGCCGTGCATCCGAAAGCAACCCCCCCGATCATCATTACATCACCTAACTGAGGAATCCGAACAATGCTTGCCTGATAATCGGCCATTTTTTGCTGAATCTCTGCAATCACACGGCTATCAGCTTTTAGAAAACGATCAATTTTTCCAGAAATGCCCGCTCCATACAGCAGAAAAGCCATCCAAAAATTAGCCACCACAATATCTACGGTCACCATAATTGAAAATAGCTTATCATCAACCTGGAAGACCTCTTTCATGGCTGCCTGATTGGCACTACCTCCGATCCAGCTTCCGGCTATGGTCGTAAGCCCCGGCCATATCTGGTCTATACCTTCTACGCGTACCATATCTGGGGCAATGGCCAACATGATCAGCAGGGCAATCGGTCCGCCAAGCACCACTCCCAGGCTACCCGTCAAAAAGATAATCAAAGCTTTACCACCGAGGCGATGAATGGCTTGGAAATCCGTACTGATGGTCAGTAATACCAAACAAGCAGGGAGTAAGTATCGAGAAGCTACAGAATAAAGCTGTGAATCCTGCCCCGAAATGATGCCTGCAGAGTTCAGCAAAGAGGGAATAAAATAACAGAGAAGCACGGTGGGTACGATGCTGTAAAATTTTCTAAACTGCGGCAGAGAGGCAGTTTTGAATACGATTGCCAAGACTAACATCAATATACCAAACACAATGGCATCGTTGGTAAAGAAGGCTTTTTCCATAAGGGCAGATACTATTAAAAGATTTGTAGAATTTTTGGAACAACAGTCGGCAAGATAGTAGATTTTGAAGAAATTATTTGATTTAAATCCAGTTTTCTCTCAAGAACCTCAACCAATTGCGGGAAAGAATATTTTGAATATCTTCTTCATTATAGCCTCTCTGACGCAATAAAGCGGGGATTTTCTGTAAATCGGCAATTGTATCCAGATCCATAGGGCATTGCTCTGTACCGAAAGCCCCATCCAAATCCGAACCGATAGCAGTATGTTTTGAGTTTCCGGCAATTTGGCAGATATGATCGATGTGATCTACCAGCACCTCCAAGGTCAGCCCTTTTTCTTGTGGGCTAGTCTGTCCTTTGATCCAAGCCGGTACCATCATCCAGGCATCCAAAGCTACCCCGATCACAGCATTTCTTTCCAAAAGCACTTTGATCTGCACATCGCTGAATTGTCGGTGATCCGGCACCAGGCTTCGGCAATTGCTGTGGCTCGCCCAGACTGCTCCTTTGAAAATATCCAGGGCTTCCCAGAAGCTCTCATCACAGAGATGTGTCACGTCTAAAATAATCCCCAGTTCTTCCATTTTTTGCAGCAATTCGGGTCCTTTGGCAGTCAGCCCGCCCTGTGCGTCTGTACCCATCGCATAAATGCCCGGTCCGTAATGCGCCGGGCCTAAAGCCCTAAGCCCTTGTTCGTAAGATTTCTCCAGATATTCCATACTGAGGATAGAGTCGGCTCCTTCAAGACTGAGCATATACCCGATTGCCTGATAATCTTCCTCATTTTGCCATCTCGAGAGGTGTTTATCCAAAGAATCCAGATCTACAATTTGGGTCATTTGTCCTTGGGCTTCCATGGCTTTGTACCAGGCGAGTTGCCCCTGAGTTTGTGCCCAGGCTTGTTCGGGAGAGTGCCATCCAGGTAAAATGCTATACGGTTTGACAAAACGAGCGATTTGTGTGGCCACACACAGACCAATATTGCCTGAGCGCATAGCAGGAAGGGCAACTGTGCCTCGTCCCCGGTCGGGCTTGTCTGTTTGTCCGGTTTCACTTTCCCGAATTTGGTTTACAGACCAAGTCAGGTCACGATTCCATTCCATGGCATTCATCGCTAGGTCTAGGTGGGCATCAAAGATAAGGTATTGATCGCTATTTGATTTCATAGAGTATTTGGTATTCATTCGATATCGGATATATTAGCCGTCGTTCGTGCCTGCACCAAGAACCAAAGTCAATAGTCCATTCCCTACACATCTATCAATCGTTTACGCGCCGTGACTGTCCAGGTGCTTTGAGCCTGGTGGTTTTCTACAATCCAGACTTTTTCGTGCAGTGCAGTAGTGGGGCAAATATGCGTAGGAATGCCATAAATACAATCTCCGGGGGCGAATTGTGCAGCATTGGGGCAGGAGATGACCAGATGTTCTTCGCTGTGGCTAAGTGCTTCGTATATGGGTATTTCAAAGAAATGCACTCTGGGGTGTGGCATTTCCGAAGCGATAGCCTTATGCCCTAGATCCAGGCAAAGTACATTTTCAGTGGGTTTACTGATGACTCTACATAAAATCACTGCGGCTGTTTTGAAATCCATATCTGGAAACAAAGTGGCATATCCTTGATCCCAAAAGATGTATGTACCCGGGCTCAGGTTTCTTTCAGGGAATTGAGCGTGAACTGGAAAAGAAGGACTTCCCCCACAGATGAATTCCGGTAGGGGCAAACCGGCTGCTTCAATTTGTAGAATCAGTTGTTTTACAGGCTCAAAGGCCAATGCACAGGCTTTTTGGCGGTCTTCAAAGCTACTTTCACGGATATGCCCATCGTATACGTGTAGCCCGCCAATCATCAGAGAGGGAGAAAGGGCTACTGTTTGATAAAGATCGAAGGCTTTTTGGCCGGGCTGGATGCCTGTTCTGCCCATGCCACAGTCAATATCTACCAGAAGCTTTACTTTGAAAGAACTGCCTGTCAAATGATTTTCCCATTCCTGTATGCTTGCCGCTTGGTCAATCAAGGTAGAAAAGCGACAATCCGGGAATTGCTCCATCAGTCGGACGAATTTTCGGAGGCTAGGACCGAAAAGCGGATAGGCGATCAGAATGTCTTTCCCGCCAGTTTCGGCGATCATTTGGGCTTCAGCAAGTGTAGCACATTTGAATTGACGAATGCCTCGGTCGAGATGCATTCGGATCAATGCTGGGATTTTGTGTGTTTTGACGTGTGGTCTGAGCCTTTCAGGGATTTTTGCAATTTTGAGGCAGTTTTCAATGTTTTCGGCAATACGATCAGGATAAAGCAGTAGTGCCGGGCTTTCTATATCTTCTTGGTTATCCAAGGTGTACCAGGTTGGATGCATACGTAGAAAGAGTTTTGCTTATAAATGATACAAAAAAAAGTTCACCGAAAGATACGGTGAACTTCAAATTACGCATAACAGCCAAAGATACAGATTTTGAATTAGATAAATAAATCTTACTGAAAATTCTTAGACATTCATTCAAGAAGATCTGTAAGCTCTTTCATAAATAGATTTGACATTAGGACCCAGGAAAACCCGGGCATAGATTCGGATGATAGCAAGACTATCTATGATAAAGCTCAGGGCGATGAGAAATGCCAGAAATAGTTGATGTTTATGGATATGACTGAATATCAAATCTTCTCCGATATAAGTAGGGGTAATCGGAAAACCAGAAAGCCCCAGGCAAGCCAGCAGGAAAATACCAGCCAGTCGGGGGTATTTTTGGGCGTGTCCCTGAAAGCGATCTAGGTCTATATCCTCTTCTTGAAGTTTGAGCTGTCTTAGGCAGGCATATCCAACCAGCCCAGCAAGCAGAATTCCACTGAGGTAAATCAAGGTTTCTCGAGGGTCGAAATTTTCATTAAATGACACCGCAAGAGCGATCCAGGCGTGATTCATCATCACAAGGAGCAAAGTCATTTGTACGTTTTTTCTTTCGGTAAATGCCTTGAGTACCATAATAAGTCCAATGGCCGAGAAGGGCAAAGGGAGATAATGCTCCATGTTTTCAGGGATATAAGCCTCAAAATAAAGGCTTAATACACCCATTGCGAAAAAAGGAATAGAAAAAAGAAATACATTTTTGATCGTAAAAAAGTCCATCTTATGACCTGCCCACTTGAGGGGATTCCACAAATAGCGGTACATCATCGAATCCAGGTTCCATTCTTTGAGGCAAAGCATGTACAGGGTATATTCTATCCTTTTTGGCCATGAATCTTCAATACTGTGCTGTCGGGGTTCGTAATTATAGAACTGCTCTCGAATCAGATAGGTGACTACTGAAGGAGAAACCAGTAATTGATAGGTTCTCAAAAAAGCGTTTCCGGCAAAGTGAATCAAGGCTAAATCTTCCCAACCCAGGGCTACTTCAATAAAAATCAGACCAATTTGTGCAATAGAAGAATAAGCAATCAAACTCTTGACAGAAGATTGCACCCTAGCAATACCAGATGCCACAATACTGGTAGATAAACCCAGCAAAACAATTAAAATCCTGACAGAAAGTTGATGTTCCCAGAAAGGATAAGTACGTAGCAAAAGAAAAACACCGATATGTACTGAAAGAGAGCCATAAAATATAGCACTCGAGGGAGTTGGCCCTTCCATCGCCCTGGGCAACCACGAAGAAAATGGCAATTGTGCAGACTTGGCCGAGGCCGTAATCAAGATCATCAGCGAGATAAAGATTCCGATTAAGGTATGATTTTGTAGCTGCGAGCTGACCAATTCGTAATTACTAAGTTTGAGGAAAGTGACATTTTCGTGAAAAAGATGATGGCTTGCCCACATAGCCAAAATCAAACCCACATCTCCGATGCGGTAGATAGAAAATACCTTGACGGCATTTTTTACGGGTAGGTATCGATCTCGGTAAAATGCAATCAGCAGAAAAGAAGAAATCCCTAATATTTCCCAACCTACCAGCAAGGTTTCAAGATTTCCAGAGAAAATGACTACATTGTATCCAAAGTAAAAGATCAAAATGGTGCTAAAAAACCTGCGATAACCAACTTCTCTGTGTAAATAATAACGGCTGTAAATCGTTACCAAAAAAGTCAAAAAGCTTCCTACCAGCAAATAAACAGCCGTGATCTTATCAAAGTGAAAATCCAGAAAGAATTCATAGTGAGAAGTTTTGAACAAAACTAAATCCTTGATGTCAAGCACAGGAAAGCCCCATATCCCCCAGGTGATTACATAAATTACGGCACTGTGCATGTGCAATCCTATGACAAGAAAAGCATTCCAGGAAATAACTCTTTCTTGCTTAGAAGGAATCAATACACTCATAAAAAACCCAAACAATGGTATCAGAACCAAATAATTGATAAGCCATTCTATTGTCATCGTATTAAATTGTCAAGTAAACCGGTAAATTTTCGTGATGTGAAGCTACTAAGGGTTCCAGCTCAGATTCCGGCAACTTTTTAATGCTTCGCCCGCTGGTTTCATAAAAGCTAAAATACCCGTCTTTAAAACGGTAAAGTTCGCGGCTTTGAGGATGGATAGCTACCAACTGTACCCATTCATGGATAAACCACTCATACATATCCGGCGCGCGTTGGATTACATCCAGGACGACCTCCGGGAAATGCTCTACAATGATCAAAAGGCGAATCGGATCGTGAATCTCGATCATCTGGCTGGGAAGCCCCGGTCTTAAATCGCCTTCAATTCCATTGGCAACCCCAAAAAGCCCCATGACATTATGCGGTAGTTTGCTCCCAGCACCCAGTTTTTGGTTATTGACTCTTGAGAAATAATATTCTAAGTTGATACCTCCGCAAACTGGTCCCAGGGGTTTCATAATCCCAAAAAGTCGATCACCGTTGAGGTCAAGCGCATAATCATAAGAATTCAGGAATGCACGGCGATCCAGGAAGATATTTTTTGTCAGCGATCTTCTGCCTACAATACAAAGCGAATTGGTGGCGTGATTTAATTCGGGGCGAGGTTCAAACAAAGAAATAGATCGTTTGAGTACCTGTTTATGAACCTTTTCAGCATCTAGGTTTGTATGGATGAGCTCAAATCTTCTTGAGCGTTCTTTGGCATTGTGTGCAAGAGCGGTCTTAAAAGTTTTGATATGTTGTTGGTGTTTTTCCTGATTTGCAGGGGAAAGCAATTCTTCATCATAAAAGGCAATTTCATCCCTACAAGTATCGTGGATACCACCCAGGAACTGAGTTTCATCGGGAATATCAATACCTCTTTCACGCAATATTTTGCGTACTTTTGGGTGATTGGCCATATAGCTAATTACGCGGGCATTCACTGATCCTGGGCGACCTGAGCAGGCACCGCATTCATAAGCCGCATAATGTGGATTATTGACACTACTTGAGCCATGACCTACGGCATATACAATCGGTGCAAAATTTTGTATCATACCAATACCTCGTAGCAAGTCCTCCACTCTGGTGACCATTTCCTCAATCGTAAAGCCGATCTGTAGGTTATTTTCTTTATGTTCGGGGTTGGTATTCTCAATGGTGAGTGATGAATACTTATCCATGTGCTTAAAACAGTGAGACGTGGCCGGGCTCATTGTGGGGCGAAATATATTGAAAAATAACCTAAAAGCAGACCAAAAACCAAGGGTATGGGTAATGATAAAACCTCCGAAAAGGGAATGGGTATGTTTGGTAAAATGCATTTCCTTTTTCCTTTTTGCCTTGGTTTTGGTTTCCTTGATGAGGTATTTGGGGGTCACAGGGGCGGGGCAGAGCTTGGTATAGAATCTGCCGTGCTCAGGCTTGTAAAAAAATTCTACATGAAAGAAGCCGGGAGTACCGAAAGTTTCGCATTGCGGGTCAAATTTTTCCAGATACCTTCTGAAAGAGCATTCCCGGTCGTCAATGCAAAAGAGTGCCTGAAAGCTTTTATTTGGCTGATCGGGTTGGTGGTTTTCCTGTTGTTGAATGCCAATCAGTACTTCATCGTAATAGCTCCATTCATATACCTCTTGCCAGATAGAGAGAATTTCCCAAAACTCGCTTTCCTCAATTTCAGCAAATAATGGGGTGGGCTTCTCTGTGATTTTATGAGAGAGAGGTGCCCATATTTCACCAAAAGAAAAGTCGAGGGCATCTATTTCAAGGAGTAATTCCAATTGAATGAGTTCTTTGAGAGTAATCTTTTTGTGATCCAACAGGCCGTCGGGTTGATCTTCAATAGAAGAAACAATCCCTGACCATCCCTGATGTGAAAACTGCTGATCAAAAAGATAATGCTCATACAGCGTTTCATCGCCCACCAGAATTTTCAACAATTGATCGATGTGCAAATGGCTATGCAGTAGTAAGTGACGTGCCCTTTCGGTGCGAAAAACACTGCTGAAGCTGTTTTTCTCTAAAGTACGGATAGAAGCCATAAAGCCTTTGTCCCAAACAGGAAATTTCCAGATAGCAATTCCCTGATCCAAATAACTGCACAAGACTCTAAATAAGATCGGATGAACCAGAGAATCCAAGTCGATGTGATAGTGTTTTTTCCAATTCGCTCTTAGAAGCCCTACCCTTGAGATTTCGGAGACGTGGTAGTCTTGGATCAAAAGTTTATTTTTCCAAAGAGTGGCATTTGCATCGCCTTTCCTTTGTAGAATGACTTTGTCCAGAATTTCTTTTCGAATCATCCCCTTATGATAAAAGGCTCTGTATTCGTCTAAATTTAGAGAAACGTGATAGCCGAATATTTCAGAGGCTGTATGGATAGCCTTATCAAATTTTAAATGCTGGAAAGTATGCAGTGTATTATGATGCACAAAATCCTTAAGCGGTGCTTGGGCAGGTAAATAATGCTTCAGCTCTTGGATAATATGGTTTATATCGAGATTTCCTTTTTCCTTTTTCATAAAAGCCTGTTTTTGGTTGAAATATATTTATTGCTCAATATTTGATTGCCCATCCAGGCTATTTGCCAATGGGCTGTTTACAGGATGATTCTTTTTAGATTCGCTTTGCAGGTAGTCCATTTGAGAGAGACAAGACTTATGAATGATGCTGAATAGTTCTTCGGCAAACTTAAATTCCTCTGTTACCAACTTAGGAGGAGTTAGTCCTTTATCACGATGAATCAGGATTTTATCTCCTTTGGTTTCTACCAGAAAATCGTGATGTTTTTCAAAAAATCGGATCAACTCTTCATCAAAAAAAGCCTTAATTGCTTGCTCGTCAGCCCCTCGGAGTAGGTATTTTTTGGAGAAAACCGGATATTGTTCAAAATTAATGTCGGATCCCCCAAAGAACTTATCCCAAAAACCTTCTTTCTCAATTCTAAAATCCGGGAAATGATCGTGTAAATGTGAAACAAACAACACAGAGGTTTTGTATCTGGTTTCGGAAGTTCTGGCTCCTTCGGTGACCAACAAATCCGTAAACTCAAGAGTTGCTCCTTTTATTTCTTTGATCAATCTATTCTCAAGGTATTTTACTTTTTTACCCTGAAAGAAGCTAAAGTGAATCATTCGCATACTGTCATAGGCCAGATTAGGATTAAACTTAGAGCAGCCTAATTGATCAGCTACTTTTTGTAAGGCTTTTTGACGATTATTGAGTGAGATTTCTTTGCTTTTTCCCTGAGCATTTTTACGAATCTTTCGTGCTGCCAGAGGGTGATCTGAAAAAGGTTTGTGATTCTCAAGACCTTCCAACTCTACGGTGCCTCCGGTCAGGTGGTGGTCATGCTCAAAGTGATGGATATGCTCCATAAAAGTATGGTCTACATACCAGGCTTGCTCAAAATTGATGATAACGTGTGAGCCTGCAGGGATTTGTGCCAAATATTTCTTATATCCTAGAAAGTTGCTGAAAATAGCGTAATTACTAATATTTAGACAATAGGTTTCGTGTTTATGGCTTAATTCAGCTTTTGCTTTGAAAATTCTCAAAGGATTAGCACCTCCAATGATGTGAATGAGTATTTTGAGGACAATCCCGGCGAACACACCCAGCAACAAGTCGGTAGCCAGTGTAATAATCAAGGTAGTCAGAAATATCACTAATTGCTCTGCTCCGATTTGATAGGTATTCTTAAACTCTTTGGGAGAAGCCAAACGGTATCCGGTATAAACCAACATCGCCGCCAAAGCAGCCAAAGGAATCTGATGGATCAGACCAGGGAAAAAGGCCACAAAAATCAAAAGAAATATTCCGTGAAAGAAATTTGCCCAACGGGTTCTTGCGCCGTTATTTACATTGGCAGAGCTACGTACTACTTCCGAAATCATCGGCAAGCCCCCAATCAATCCTGCAAGTATATTTCCTGCACCCACGGCTACTAAATCCCGATTCATGTCCGATTTACGCTGATAAGGGTCAAGCCCGTCAATCGCCTTCACAGTCAAAAGAGATTCTATACTGCCAACAAGTGAAAACATCAAAATAAACTGGATAGAGTCCAGCGTGAAAATATGCGTAAATACCGGAAAGGTAATACCATCCAGTATGTTATCAGGTAAAGTAACCAGGAAGTTTTCCCCCAGATGGTATTCGTGACCCAAGAACATATACTTGTGCTCGTGCAACAAATCAAAATAAAATCCCATCAACACAGCAAAAACCAAAACCAGCATCGGCGCAGGAATCATTTTGATCAACTTGTTCTTGATCAAAGGCAAAATAAAAAGTATAAGCAAGCTAACCCCTCCAATCAAGAATATTTCAGGATTCATTTCCTTGAGCATCTGAGGAATTTCAGCAAGCAATTCCAAAGGTTCTTTGGATTGAGGTTTGACTCCCATCAAGACAGGAAACTGTTTGGCGAAGATGATAATCCCAATGGCAGCCAACATCCCGTGAATCACCGAAGCAGGAAAAAAATCACCGTATCGCCCCGCTTTCACTAAACCGAAAATCACCTGAAGTACACTCGCTACCACAATCACTGCCAGGGTAAGCTTATAAGCCATCATCCTATCATCAGGGGTATTATACTTGCTAAAAGTATCAATGGCTCCTACCGCAATGGCAATCAAACCTGCCGCAGGACCCTTGATGGTAAGCTTCGAGCCTGCAAATACCGAAACTACCATACCACCTATGATTGCCGTGAAAATTCCGGCAATGGGTGGAAAACCACTCGCCAAAGAAATACCTAAACAAAGTGGCAGAGCAATTAAAAATACCAGAAAACCAGAACTAAGATCGTTTTTCCAGTTTTGTTGCAGACCCGCAAGGCCGTCTGCTGGAATATTTTTTTGAAAAAGCATAAAGTTTTATATTTAATTTTTTAAGAATCAAATGGAGAAATAAATGCATAGTGACACCATAACTAGTGTATTGATAAAAGACAATCACTATAATTATGAATTGCTATGCTGTAAATAAGATTTGGAGTTTTAATGCCATCAAACGGCACTGATCAAGCGATTCGTGACCAGCGCAAGCGTAGCGTTTTGACAACATAAATAGGGTAATTGGAAGAAATTCTAACAGCGGAAGTTGCCGTAAAGAATATACAGCGGGTTTTGATAAGCAGATAAAAAAAGTGACTTTTGAGATAAATATAAATAAAGCAGGTTAGAATCGTACAATAAAGCTGAAGCAGCGATTGGATTTAGCAGAAAAGATGAAAAACGTTTTTTCTTTTCTGTTTTTTCACCCTCTCTTTCTTCTTTCTCTTCTTTTTCTTTTCTTTCTTCCTCCTCTTCTTCTTGTGAATCATCTTTTTTAGCATCTTCCGGCGCAAAAGGTTCATCATAAAGAGGAGAAACAAAAGCTATAGGCAGATCAGTGCTAGGATCATCAATAATCAGGTCAAAAGCAGCAAAAGAACTCGATAAATGCACTATATCTTTGGGATAAGCAACAGACACCCCCCAAAGAATGATGAATAAACCGAAAATTGATTTGACCTTAGACATGTTTATTGCACAAGCGAATAGATATAAAGTAATTTTTACATACTCAAGAGACAAATGAAGCAAAAATCATCCTTGTGTGCAAGAAAATCACAAAAATTATGCTTTAATTTTTTAGACAGCCCAAAAAATTAAATAAAATTAAGCTTAAATTGGGAAATAATGATCTTTCAAATATTTCGTGATTTTCCCACAAATTAAAAGCTCATCAAAAAAGTTCAAAAATAGCCTCTATTTCTACAGCGATATTGCCTGGTAGAGTCATCCCTACGGCACTTCGAGCTCCCTTACCATATTCTTCTCCCCAAATATCCCGCATCAATTCGCTATATCCGTTAATGACCGCAGGGTGTAAAGTGAAATCAGGCAGGCAATTGACCATCCCCAAAGTTTTGACCAGTCTTTTGATTTGATTCAGATCTCCCAAGTGGCTTCTTAAAGTGGAAAGCATCGTCAGTCCAGTTTGCCGGGCAGCTTCATAACCTTCCTCCAGGCTCAAATCCTGACCTACCTTGCCTGTGATCAGGCTTCCGTCCGAGTTGCAGGGTGGCTGTCCGGAGATGTACAACAAATTGTTGACAATAACCACCGGATGATAGACCCCACCAGGAGTAGGCGCAGGTGGTAACTCTAATTGCAAAATGGTAATTTGTTTTTCAGGTTTGGGATGCATCATCGTCTAAACTGTGATTTATTTGATTTTTATGATTTAGTGATTTATTTTATTGGTAATTTTGAATACTCACACACTACTCTATTATACTATATAATCATACTGAGTGCCAAAATGCCCAACAGCCCTACTACGGATACGATGGTTTCCATGACTGTCCAGGTAGCAAGTGTTTCTTGTACACTTAGGTTAAAATATTCTTTAAACATCCAGAAGCCGCTGTCGTTCACGTGGGAAAGCATCAGGCTTCCAGCACCGATGGATAAGGTCATCAATTCCGGTGAAACACCTCCTGCGCTGACCATCGGCTCGATAATTCCGGCAGCCGTAAGACCTGCCACCGTAGCCGAACCCACACACACACGAATTGCCGCAGCAATCAACCAAGCCAAAAATAAAGGAGATAAACTAGACTGCCCCAATACTTCCCCAATATATTTACTCACACCGCTTTCTACCAATACTTCTTTCAAAGCACCCGCACCCGCAATCACCAGCAAGATCAGCGTAACACTAGAGACAGCTTTGGAAATCATCGCCATGACTGATTTCATCGGCGTACCCTGCCTTAAACCCAGCAGATAAACCGCCAACAATACCGAAAGAAGCATCGCCAGGGAAGGTATACCCAGGATATCAAACACTTGACGAACGGGGTGGGCTTTTCCAAAATATCCGGCAGAAATCACCGCCATACCAATCAATAATACAGGCAATAAAGCCGTAAGAAGGCTGATTCCCAATGAAGGCATTTCATGATCTGCCAGGGTTTGCTCATTGTAAAATTCTTTAAGTGGCTGAGATTTGTATTTCTTGACCGTAGAAGAAAATAAAGGACCAGCCACCAGAATTGCCGGAATCGCCACAACAAATCCATAAATTAAAGTAAGCCCCATATCCGCCTCGAACATCTTTGCAATGGCCGTAGGGGAGGGGTGAGGGGGTAAATAACCGTGCGTAACCGAAAGCGCAGCCAGCATCGGCAGGGATATATATAATAAAGGAAGGCGATTGCTCATCGCCACCGTAAATGCCAACGGAACCATAATCACAAAACCCACATTGTAAAACATCGGTATTCCTACAATAAAACCTGTAATCATCAGCGACCATTGTACCCGGCCTAGCCCAAAAAGCTTGACAAGACTATCCGTAATACGCTGTGCTGCGCCACTGTCAGCCACCAACTTACCCAACATCGCCCCAAAACCCAGGATCATCACCAAGCCTCCCAGAGTACTTCCGATTCCCTTTTCAATGGCGGCCATAGTAGCTTCCAGCGTCATCCCCTCTCCCAAACCCACAAAAATGGATACGATGATAAATGAAATAAAAGCATCTAACTTAAAAACTGTGATCAAAACTAACAGACCCAGCACTCCTAAAAACACGATGAATAAAGGCATATTTGTATATTTAGTCTTTTAATGCGCTGAATATAAGAGATTCCCTAAGAGATTACAAAATATTTAGTTCTTTATTGACTAATTTTATAATTTTATTAAGAAATCCTTAGACATTCATTTTTTAAATTAACTTTGTGTAGTACTTTCATCTAAAATTAAGAAAATTAAACTTACTCGAAATCCTATGGCTTTGCTCTCAAAACCCCATCCTAGTGAAGAAACTCGGTTCGAGAGATTACATACCGTAATCCTGGACAGCTCTGTCAAAGCTTCCCGCGCCGTGGCCGAAGAAATTGCTGCCCTCATTCGCACCCGAAAGCAGGAAAACAAATCCTGTGTATTGGGTCTAGCTACTGGTTCTACCCCCATTCGAGTCTATCAGGAATTGATCAAAATGCATCAGGAAGAAGGACTCAGCTTCAAAAATGTCATTACTTTTAACCTAGATGAATATTACCCCATTACTCCCGATAATATCCAAAGTTATGTCCGATTCATGAAAGAAAACTTATTGGATCACGTAGACATCCCTCTTGAAAATATTCATATCCCTGACGGAACCATAGACAAAAAAGATATTCACCAATATTGCCTCGATTATGAGCAGAAAATCAAGGACTTTGGAGGCATTGACTTGCAAATCCTCGGAATCGGACGTACCGGGCATATCGGATTCAACGAACCGGGCTCTGCCGAAAATTCCATCACTCGTTTGATTACCCTCGATCATATCACTCGGGTAGATGCTGCCAGCGATTTTTTCGGTGAGGAACACGTACCCCGCAAAGCAATCACGATGGGGGTAGGCACGATTATGCAATCGAGAAGAATTATCCTCATGGCCTGGGGTGAAGGCAAAGCCAATATCATCCGTAGATGCGTAGAAGAAAAAATTACCGAAGCAATTCCTGCTACCTATCTTCAGAATCACCCCCATGTCACAGTTGTGCTGGATATGGCTTCCGCAGCCGAACTTACCCGCACAAAAACTCCCTGGCTGGTCAGTACCTGTGATTGGGACGATGCCCTTACCCGCCGCGCTGTCACCTGGCTTTGTCAAAAGCTCCAGAAACCCATCCTCAAACTTACCGACCGCGATTACGGCGACAATGGAATGAGCGACCTCATTACTGAGTTCGGTTCGGCCTACACCATCAATATCAAAGTATTCAATCAATTACAACATACCATCACAGGCTGGCCTGGCGGTAAGCCCAATGCCGATGATACACACCGCCCCGAACGTGCTGAACCTGCCCAGAAAAGGGTGATTATCTTTAGTCCTCACCCAGATGATGACGTAATCTCTATGGGAGGGACTTTCATTCGCCTCCACGATCAGGCGCATGAAGTACACGTGGCGTATCAAACCTCCGGCAACATCGCCGTCTATGATGAAGATGTAATTCGCTTTGCAGATTTTATGAATGATTTTAATGCCGGATTTGATATGGGAATCCAGGATAGTGACGAATTTTTCAATAAAATCGTAGAGCAAATCAAAAATAAAAAACCCGGAGCTGTAGATACTCCCGAAGTACAAAAAATCAAAGGGCTAATCCGAAGAGGCGAGGCAAAAGCCGGATGTCGTTACGTAGGTCTGACGGACGACCGGGCGCACTTCCTGGATATGCCTTTTTATGAGACAGGTTTGGTGAAGAAAAAACCGCTCAGTAAAGCTGATATCGACATCATCGTAGAATTGCTCCAGCAAATCAAACCACATCAGGTTTATGCCGCAGGTGACCTTTCCGATCCGCACGGTACACACCGCGTTTGCTTGGATGCCATCTTCCAAGCATTGGATCGCCTCAAGGGTGAAGCCTGGATCAAAGACTGCTACGTGTGGCTCTACAGAGGTGCCTGGCAAGAGTGGGATATCCACGATATCGAGATGGCCGTGCCGCTTAGTCCCGATGAATTACTGCGTAAGCGCAAAGCCATTTTCAAGCACCAATCTCAGAAAGACCGTCCGCTTTTCCCCGGCTCCGATTCCAGAGAGTTTTGGCAGAGAGCTGAAGATCGTAACCGAGGCACTGCTAAAATTTACGATTTACTGGGTCTGGCAGAATATGAAGCCATTGAAGCTTTTAAAAGATACCATTTCCTGGATTAAAAGACCATCGTGGATAGTCCATAGTCCGAAATTGAGTCCGTAGATTTCAAATCGCTGTGGTTTGTATCTTTACAAACCACCTTTTTGAATTCCATTTATGAGTTATTTCTCAATGCCTCCATGCTTACTAAATAGTGTTGATATGACAGATACAACAAATAACCGAAGAAATTTCCTGAAAAAATCTTCTCCTTTTTTACTGGCACTGCCTTTTTCGCTCAAATTCAACTGGGCGAAGGCAGCTCAACCAGATGCACAAAAATTTGCCGGGCCGGTCGTGATCTCTACCTGGGATCATGGAATGCCTGCCAATCAAAAAGCCTGGGAAATCATCTCAGCCGGAGGCAAAGCCCTCGATGCCGTAGAAAAAGGCGTAATGGTCGTAGAATCTGACCCCAAATACCGCAGTGTGGGCTATGGCGGTTATCCCGACCGCGAAGGACACGTGACCCTGGATGCCTGCATTATGAACGAAAATGACCAATGCGGTGCTGTGGCATTTCTCCAGCATATCAAAAATCCCATTGCTATTGCCAGACTCGTGATGGAGAAAACACCCCACGTCATGCTGGTGGGAGAAGGAGCACTGAGGTTTGCCCTAGAAAACGGCTTTAAAAAAGAAAACCTCCTGACCGAAGAATCTAAAAAAGACTGGAAAAACTGGCTCAAGGAATCCAATTACAAACCCAAAATCAATATCGAGAACCACGATACCATCAGTATGCTTGCCATCGATCAGCAGGGTAATCTTTGCGGCTCATGCACCACGAGTGGTGCCGCCTGGAAAATGCACGGCAGGGTAGGAGATTCACCCATTATCGGAGCAGGGCTATTTCTAGACCAAGAAGTGGGCGGCGCATGTGCCACTGGTTTGGGGGAAGCTGTGATCCGAGTGGCTGGAAGTGCTATGGTGGTAGAGCTGATGCGACAGGGCAAATCTCCACAAGATGCCTGTCAAGAGGTGGTAGAGCGCATCATTCGTAAAAACAAAGATATCAAAGACCTTCAGGTTGGCTTCCTGGCACTTAGCAAAAACGGCGAATACGGTGCCTACAGCATTCATCCGGGCTTTAACTATGCCTTGACGAAGGAAGACAAAAGCCAATTGATAGATGCTAAAAGTAAGTTCTAAATGAAGTAATTTTTTTTGTATACTTTTGATGATATAAATGTAAATTTTGACCCTAAAAATATGCGGCAGGATTTCACCCGATATACTAGTTTATACAAA
The DNA here is from genome assembly GCA_033765345.1 of Microscillaceae bacterium. Classification (GTDB taxonomy): domain Bacteria; phylum Bacteroidota; class Bacteroidia; order Cytophagales; family Microscillaceae; genus JANRIC01. The sequence continues at coordinate 5,335 of JANRIC010000133.1, read as the reverse complement.
AATACCCTTCTGGAAGATGTTATTCCTTTTTGGGAAAAATATTCGCTTGACCATGAATATGGAGGCTATTTTACCTGTCTGGACCGGGAAGGCAAGGTATTTCAGAGCGATAAATTCATCTGGCTTCAGGCAAGGCAAGTCTGGACATTCTCCATGCTCTACAATCGGGTAGAAAAGCGACAAAGCTGGCTTGAAATAGCCCGGTTGGGGGCTGAATTCCTCAAAAAATACGGTCGGGACGAAGATGGCAACTGGTATTTTTCCCTGCTTCGCGAAGGTAAACCGCTCGTCCAACCCTACAATATCTTCTCGGATTGTTTTGCCTGTATGGCTTTTGCACAGTATGGATTGGCTACACAGGAGGAAGAATCTTTGGAAATCGCCCAAAAAACTTTCGCAAATATTCTTCGGCGCAGAGATAATCCCAAAGGCAAATACAGCAAGACTTACCCCGGCACGCGTCCGTTGATCAATGTAGATTTGTATATTATTCTTGCCAATTTAATGCTTGAGGTGGAAGACTTACTGAGCCCCGAGCAAATCGAACAGACCGTAGAAGAATCCATGCATGCCGTACTGGATGTGTTTTGGAATCCTACCAAAAAACTGATGTTTGACAATGTATCTCCGGATGGGAGTTTTTGTGATTCCTTTGAAGGGCGACAAATCAATGTGGGCACTGCCCTCGAAGGCATGGGTTTTTTGATAGAACTGGCACAACAACGCGGTCAAAATGACATCTTGGAAAAGTGCGTAGACATCGCCTTGCACAGCCTGGATTTCGGCTGGGATCAGCAGTACGGCGGTATTTTTTATTTCCTGGATTCCGAAGGGCATCCCTCCCAATTTCTGGACTGGGATCAAAAGCTCTGGTGGGTACACCTGGAAGCACTCGTGACGCTCTCTAGGGCTTATCTCTACACCCAAAACCCTACCTGCCTGGAATGGTACCAAAAAGTACACAACTACACTTGGACACATTTCCCGGACCCTCAGTACGGCGAATGGTTCGGCTACCTGAATCGGGAAGGAGAGATTTTACTGCCGCTCAAAGGAAGCAAGTGGAAGGGCTGCTATCACGTACCTCGTGCCATGATACAGTGCTGGAGGATTTTTGAGGGGATGGAAAGCCAAGTAAAATTTTAAAGATTCAACTTTGGTTCAAGCCCAATCTAGAGTAGCGCATTAAGCTGAACAAGTTTGCGTAAATCTACAGAAGAAACAAAATTTTACTTGAATTATTAACTTGAAATAATTATATTAGTGTGCAAAATTTAAGTCTATGAAAAAATTAGCAATTCTAAGTATATTTTTATTTTTGGGGAATGCTGTACTTTTTGCTCAAAATGCACGACTGATACCTACTGCCAATTCCTTCAACGCACCTAATCTGATGGAAAAGACCAATTTTTTGAGTCTTATCAAGCATTATGAGAAAGATTCCAAATTCCAGAAAAGATATTTGAAAGATTTTAAGTTGGGAAATTATGCAGAGCAAGTCAGAAGGATCTATGAAAATTATTGCATTCGTCTGGACCATATTCCTGTCAGATATACGTATCATTTGCTTACCCCGCCTCCTGTCATCAACCAGAATGTCTTTAGCGGTTTTATACCGAATATCCCTGAAACGAATAAATAATTGCCTGGATTAATGCCCACTCTGGTTTAAGCGTCTTCGCTTGAACCAGGATGAACTTACGATAAATGCTTTCCATTAACAAATATTAACAGGCTCTGATTAAAATTAGTACAAAAAATATTAAAAACTAGTACACTAATTTTAGAGAAATGTTGTCTATGATTTTGTAAGAAAACTTATAAAACCATATACCCATGAAATCTAAAGTTAAAATTACGTTTTTGTTATTATTGGTTATCTTGTGGCTCTGCTCCTGCGAACTCATTGAGCTGACTCAGAGAGAAGAAATAAAAATAAATGCTTCTAGTTCCTGTGGTCAGGTAGATTTCACCTCCCGAAATATCAGCGACCGGGATATTTACAACATTCGTTGGACAGCCAGCGTCTACGACAAAGATGATACTTATCTGTGGGGAGATTCAGGGCGATTGAATTATTTAGCCTTAGGACAGAGTTTCTCCGAATCTACAAATACGGGTTCTTGCTTTAATTCCGACGCACACTGCGTCCGAATTGTGGTGAAATGGGATGATAGAAAAGGGCGTACTTGTTATGAATGGTGTACGGTCTATACATTTTAGTATTTTGCTGATAAGGGTCGCATTTTCAGATGCGACCAAATTTTAGCCTCCTTCATAATCTCCGTCTTCAAGGATTTTTTTGAGCTTGCACTCAAGGCAATGCTTTCTATTTCGTAATTTTGTATTCGAGTACCATCAAACCTATTCATTGGAATGCAAATTACCGAAACAAGTATCAATATTGAGAAAATAGAGCAGGATGTAGCCTACATAACTGCCTGTTTTGAAGAAGTTTTGCTAGAATTAGGGGAGGCTTCCCTGGCTCAATTGCTACACTCCGGCAAAATAGCAGCCCTTCCTTTGAGAGCCGCCAAACTCTATGCTACTTATTTTCAGCTACTTAATCTGGTAGAAGAAAATGCACAGGCACAGCTTCGCCGATCTCAGGAAAAACAAGAGGGAATGACCAGCCTTTCAGGGTTGTGGGCTAAATCTCTACTACATCTCAAAAATTTAGGAATTTCAGATCAACAAATTGCCAGTATTTTGCCTCAGATTCACGTAGAACCTGTCCTGACAGCGCACCCCACCGAATCTAAAAGAGCCACCATTCTTGAGCACCTTCGCCGGATTTATTTGTTGCTCGTACAACGAGAAAATCAGGTTTGGACTCCTTTTGAACTGGATGCCATCCGCCATCAAATCAAAAAAGAACTGGAAATATTATGGCGTACCGGAGAGATTTTTCTGGAAAAACCGGATGTGCCGACTGAATTACGAAACATCATCCATTATTTTAGCAATGTTTTCCCGGACGTACTCCCCGTCCTCGATCGTCGCCTGCGAAAAGCCTGGGAAGAACTTCAATTTGACCCCAAATACCTCGATGACTATCGACAGCTACCCAAAATCACCTTTGGCAACTGGGTGGGGGGCGACCGTGACGGGCATCCATTTGTGACTGCGGAAGTTACCCAATTTACGCTCCTAGAGCTAAGGCGAAATGCTTTGACGCTTATCAAAAAAGAATTAAAACCCCTGGCGATGCGGCTCAGTTTTTCGGTATTTACACAGGAATTCCCCCAAAACTTCCTGGATAAGATTCAGGAAATAGCAACACCCATGGGGGAAACCGGCCAAAAAGCCTTACAAAGAAACTATGCCGAACCCAGCCGACAGTTTCTCAATCTGATGCTTGCAAAGCTGGGGCTGGATGAATACAACGAAATTGACGAAAAAGACTATTCCTACCAATTTGCTGCCGATTTACTGGCAGACCTGATATTTTTGTCCGATACACTGACTCGCATGGGTGCAGGGCGCATAGCCAAAGCAGAAGTCGAGCCGATCATCCGCAAAGTCCAAACTTTTGGTTTTCATCTTGCACACCTCGATATCCGCCAAAACAGTAAATTCCACGACCTGGCACTGTCGCAATTGATGAATGCTGCCGGACTCGAAGGAGATGCTTTTTTGACCTGGACTGAGGACGAACGCCTGGCTTTTCTGCAAAAAGAACTCCTCTCGCCTCGACCTTTTACCTATGCTGATACCGAGTTAGGCCAGGAAGCCAAAGCAGTATTGGAGGTTTATCGCGTACTCAAAAACCATATCCGGCGCTATGGACACGAGGGCTTGGGCTCATTAATCATCAGTATGACCCGAAGTACTTCTGATTTGTTGCTGGTTTATTTGTTGGTCAGAGAAGTGGGTTTGATGATCCATACCGCAGAAGGTTTGGTATGCAGCCTGCCCGTAGTGCCCCTTTTTGAAACCATTGAGGATTTGCAAAAAAGTGCCGGAATCCTGGAAAATTTCCTCAAAAACCCGCTCACTCAAAGAAGCCTAGAATATCAGCGACAATTACATCAGCAGCCCAAACTTATGCAACAAGTCATGATCGGCTACAGCGATAGTAATAAAGACGGCGGTATCCTGGCAAGCCTTTGGAATCTGAACCGTGGACAAAGAATTTTATGTGAAGTAGGAGACCGATACGGCGTGCGAATCCGGTTTTTTCATGGCAGAGGCGGAACGGTCAGCCGAGGGGCTGGACCAACCCACCGATTCCTGAAAGCTCAACCTCAACACAGCATCCGGGGAGATTTGCGGATGACCGAACAAGGCGAAACCATCGCCCAGAAATACGCCAACAAAATCACCAATGCCTATAACCTAGAGCTTCTCCTGGCTGGCACAGCCCAAGCAACGATTGCCGATGTGTATGCTCCACAGCCCGAAAACCCGCTCGATGCCGTTCTGGAGCGCATGGCAAAACTGAGCCGAGAGAAATACGAAGACCTACTGCGTGCCGAAGGATTTATACAGTTCTTTTCAGAAGCCACTCCTATTGATGTCATAGAATCAAGCCGTATTGGTTCGCGCCCCGCCCGAAGGACAGGCAAACGCAGCCTGGAAGATTTGCGGGCTATCCCCTGGGTATTCAGTTGGGGGCAATCCCGCTTTTTCTTGTCGGGTTGGTATGGTGTAGGTACTGCACTGGGTTATATGCAGCAGCAGGAGCCTGCCATTTTTAAGGAAATTTGCCAAAAAGCCATCGAGTACCCTATTTTCCATTATATCCTGACCAATACCAGCTCAAGCATCCTGGTCACCAACCCCGAAATAATGCAAAAATATGCCTCTCTCGTAAGCCAAGATGAAGTCAGAGATAAATTTATGCCATTGATCTTAGATGAATTTCACCTGACCAAAAACATGCTCGAGCTGATCTACGGACAAACCATCGAGGAGCGCAGACCCAGAATTCATAAAATGTTTACCCTTAGAAATGATAAACTCGCCATCCTGCACGAAGAACAGGTCAGACTCATCCGAGAATGGCGCTGCCTCAAAGCCGAAAACGATCCCCGCAGCGAAAAATTGATTTTAGACCTCTTACTGTTGGTTAATGCCATTGCAGCGGGGTTGAGGACAACGGGGTGATGTAAAAATCAATGCAAGTTTATGAGTGGGCAATGATCATCACACCCAGACTGCAAAAATGTTTTTATCCTCAAACTGGATTTGCTCCTGCTTGTATTCTTTTTCTTTACGGAAATCATAAATGAGTAAATAGCCTTCTTTAAGCTGGTACAAATCCAGGTAATCGCTGAGTTGTTGTAAGCCTTTTTGGTGGTATTTTTCGCCTTGCCAGCGTTTGAGTTCGAGG
>JANRIC010000132.1:0-74207 GCA_033765345.1 Microscillaceae bacterium | reverse complement strand
AAAACACCCCAAATCATTCGGCAAAAACCTCAGCCAGATCAATATGCAATTCAGGAAAAATATGCGCCTGAAAAACTTCGTCTTCGGCAAAAACACTTTTGAGTACATATTGCCCATTTTCATTCAAAATAAACTGCAATAAGGATTGCTCTGAGGGATACACGACCCAATATTCAAGCACACCACTTTCTTCATACAGGGCGTATTTGGTTTTTATTTCTTTTTTGGAATTGCCCGGAGAGAGGATTTCTATAATCAAATCAGGCGCACCAATGCAGCCTTGCTCATCGAGTTTGCTTTTATCACAAATCACACAAATATCAGGCTGTACCACGGTATAAATATCTTGATTTGCCTTGCTTGATTTTTTTTTATCCAATAGGCGTACATCAAAAGGGGCAACGCAAAGTTCACACGGGCTATTTTTTTTAAAATAGGCAAAAAACGAGCGCAGGAGTTCTCTTGATATTCTCTGGTGTTTTAGATTAGGCGCAGGCGACATTTTGAATATTTTGCCTTTGATGAGTTCCACGCTTTGCTCAAAACGCCAGGTTAGGTAGTCGGCATAGGTATAGGTTTCGTCAAGGTCTAAATCGGCTATATCGGTGATGTATGGCATACGCTAAACGGTTAAGTTTTTTACAAAAATACGAAAAATTAGCGTAATATGAGCATATTCAGCAAATTCAGACAGCAATCCAATTTCAGTAATTTGGGATTAATGAGCAGGAAGTTTTCTTCCGGTATTGGCAATAAATATTTCTCGAGCTTCCAAAACCTCTTTTTGAGCAAAAAGCTGATTTAAGTTGACTATACCAATCACATAATTGAAGTCTGTGCCTTGATATTTCACGCTAATTTCTTCAAAGTCAAGGATTTTTAATTCGTCTTCGCTGCGATAGCGCATATAAATCTCCAGCGGAACATGGCGGGTATATCGCAGGGGCTGCCCAAATACATATTTTTTATAGGAATATTTGTAGTCGTAGCGAAGAGCCGAAATGTCAGAAAGCACTGCCGAACCCGTAGGATGCCCGCCTGCGCCTTTACCGACAAATATTTGTTTATCTGAAAAAGCTGCTTCTACGATTACGCCATTGTATTCTTGCTCTACATAATACAAATAATGCCTTTCAGGGATGAAATGTGGCATAATGTGTAAAGTCATTTCTTCCTCATTATTGCGGGAAATGGTAGCCAGTAGTTTAAGTTTAAAGCCTTTTTCCTGTGCAAAACGAATATCGTGCTCGGAAAGCGACTGGATGCCATAATTAAAAACCTCCTCAGGATCAATAAATACTCCGTAAGCGTGTGTAGTAACAATACACGCTTTGTATTTGGGGTCAAAACCTCCCACATCAAGAACCGGGTTTGATTCAGCAAAGCCTAGTTCCTGGGCTTGTTTGAGGGCTTTTTCATAAGAAAGATTTTCAAGAATAACCTTAGAAAGGATGTAATTGGATGAGCCGTTGAAAATACCGCTGACCGAATACAAAAGTTCATTGTCATAATACTCAGCCAAAGTACGAATGATTGGAATACTCCCGCATACCGATGCTTCATAGAGTAAAGCTTGGTTATATTCCTGCTGAATCTCGACCAACTCCTGCAAGTGCTCGGCAACCATTTTTTTATTGGCGGTCACCACGTCTTTGCCACTTTGGAGTGCTTTTTTTACAATTTGAAAAGCCTCTTGTGCATCATCAATCAGCTCTACAATGACGTTAATTTCAGGATTGTTCAACAACTCATATTTGTCATAAGTAAAATAATGAGCAGGTATAGTCCTTTTTTTATCACGATTTTTTACACAAATTTTGACAATCTCAGCCTGAAAGCTAGTTTTCTCAATAATATCATAAAGACCCTGACCCACACATCCAAATCCAAAAAGCCCTATTTTTAATTGTTTATTCATCTTCTATGTATTAAATATTTTGTGTCATACGCCAATGAAAGCAGTTGTAAAGCTAAATTATTTATAATCAGTTCTTTAAGTTCGGTTGTAATTTCTGTTGGGGTTGTTTTTGAAGCCAATTTCTGATAATTTCCCCAATAATCTCGGTCTCAATCAGAAATCCGTCGTGTCCAAAAAGGGTATCAATTTCCTGATAGAGGGCTTGGGGGATGTGTTGTGCCAAAAATTTTTGTTCTTCAGGAGGGAAAAGAATATCACTGAGTATTCCAATTACTAGAGTTTGGGATTTGATCATGCCCAATGCTGAGGCTAAACCACCTCTTTTGCGACCTACGTGGTGACTATCCATGGCCTTGGATAATGTCCAATAAGAAAAAGCGTGGAATCTGCGTGCTAGTTTTTCGCCTTGATAATGCTGATAAGATTCTGATTTGAATGCTTCCAGTGTATCATCCGATTCTTCGGACTGGCTGTACCGATAGGTGTGATAATTGCGATAAGAGAGCAAAGCTATGGCACGAGCTGTTTTCATTCCCTCGATACCAGCTTCTGGGATTCTTTGCCCCCAAGTAGGGTCATTTTGTATAGCCATTCTTTGAGAGGCATTAAAGGCAATACCCCAGGGCGAATGTTGGGCATTGGTAGCCAATACGATAAGATACTCGATCATATCAGGATCAGCAATAGCCCATTCCAAGGCTTGTTGTCCACCCATCGAACCGCCAGTGCAGATGTGTATTCTGTTGATATTCAGGTATTTGCAGAGTTCTTGCTGTGCTTTGACGATGTCTCGGATGGTGAGTAATGGAAAGTCATAATAATAAGATTGCCCGGTATGAGGATTAAGGGAAAGCGCATTGGTAGAGCCATAACAAGACCCTAATACATTGGCGCAGATAATAAAATATTTTTCGGGCGTAAATAGTTTATCTTTACCTACTAGCCCACTCCACCAATCTTCGGGGTCAGAGTTGGCGGTTAGGGCGTGACAAATCCAGATTACATTTTTGCAAAATCCCTGTGCATCATATTCGAGGGTACCTGAAGTGGAGTAAGCCAGCTCGAATCCTTCCAGTTTTTTGCCCGATTCCAGGGGGAAAGGGGCTTCATAAGTAAATTTTTTTTCCTCCAAGAGAGTATAAATTATACAAATTGAATTTAGAAAATTTTGAAGCGATTCGTCAAAATCGCTTCAAAGTTTAGTTTTTTTTGCTCAAATTATCCCTTTACTTGATCAAAAGCCTGCTGGAAATCTGCTTTGATATCCTCGATATGTTCAATACCCACAGACACTCGAAGTGAAGCAGGGCCTACACCTGCCAAAAGTTGTTCAGTTTCGGAGAGTTGTTGGTGGGTAGTAGAGGCTGGGTGAATGATCAGGGTTTTGGCATCCCCTACATTGGCCAAATGGCTGGTCAATTTAAGGCTGTTGACAAATTTCTCAGCCTGGGCTCTGCCTCCTTTGATATCAAAAGAAAGTACACCTCCGAAGCCATTTTTTAGGTATTTTTTTGCCAAATGATGATAAGGATTGCGCTCAAGCCCTGGATATTGTACCTTTTCGACCATTTCGTGACTCTCGAGCCATTGAGCCATATCTAGGGCATTGTCTACGTGTCTTTGTACTCTTAGAGAAAGTGTCTCCAGACCTTGCAAAAACAAAAAGGAATTAAATGGACTCAAAGCCGGACCGAAATCTCTCAATCCTTCTACACGCGCCCGAATGATAAAAGCAATATTGCCGAAGGGTCCGTCGGTTCCGAATATTTCCCAGAATTTCATTCCGTGATACCCTTCTGAAGGTTCTGTAAATTGAGGGAACTTGCCATTACCCCAATTGAATTTTCCAGAGTCTACAATGACTCCACCAATGCTGGTACCGTGCCCACCGATCCACTTGGTGGCTGATGCAGTCACGATTGCAGCGCCATGTTCAATAGGACGACATAGATACCCGGCAGCTCCGAAAGTATTGTCTACAATCAGAGGAATGTCATATTTCTGTGCTAGTGCAGCAATTGCATCAAAATCAGGGATATTAAACTCCGGGTTGCCGATAGTTTCCAGATAAATGGCCTTGGTATGCTCGTCGATATGTTTCTCAAAATTTTCTACTTTATCTCCTTCTGCAAATCGCACTTCTATACCCAGCCTTTTGAAAGCTACCTTGAACTGGTTGTAGGTACCTCCATATAAAAAGGTTGTAGATACCAAATTATCTCCACTTTGCATAATGTTATTGAGTGCTAGGAATTGAGCCGATTGCCCAGATCCGGTAGCCAGGGCAGCCACGCCACCTTCTAGGGCTGCAATTCTTTTCTCAAAAACATCTGTGGTAGGGTTCATAATTCGGGTATAAATATTTCCGAATTCTTTAAGCGCAAATAAATTGGCACCGTGTTCTGAGTTTTTGAAGTTGTAAGAAGACGTTTGATAAATGGGTACAGCTCTGGATCCAGTAGTTGGGTCAGGTTCCTGGCCGGCGTGTAGTTGTAAAGTTTCAAAATGTAAATTTGACATGTTAATATTATATTGATAGTTTAAAGATTAAGATATTATGATAAATATGGGTACAAAAAGGTTATTCGGATCGGGAAGCCCAATCCTATTCCATTGAACTTACCCGAAGAGGAATTTAACAACAGCAACAACAACAATAAGTAGTTGAATTGTTATGATGATAGATTTGGAAGTAAATGTGTTGAGAGCTTGTAAGTAGGGGAAGAAGATAAGAGTACGTTTTCATAGAAATTAATTTATAGCTCCTAAATTTTTAGGTGGGAATTAGCACCTTACTTTTTAGGTAGGTTGCCAGCACTTCGTTGAGCCCGTTCTCTCTGTGCTTCTTTATAAATCAATGAATTGATGTTTACAAAGCTATATGAATCCTCTAATATATCAAAATAAAGTGACTCAAAAAAAACACATAACTTACAAAAAACGCCCCTGGATTGGGGTATTTTTCATAAGTTTATAAGTTTTTATTCTACAGTCACGGATTTGGCCAGATTGCGGGGCTGATCTACATTACAACCACGCATTACAGCGATATGATAAGAAAGTAATTGCAGGGGGATAACTGACAGCAGAGGAGTAAGTGCCTCATAGGTTGCTGGAATTTCAATGGTAAAGTCTGCCATTTTCTTAATGAGCGTGTCGCCCTCTGTTACGATGGCAATGACTCTTCCCTTGCGTGCCTTGACTTCCTGAATATTGGAAACAATTTTTTCGTAGCTGCTATCGTCCGTTGCAATGAATACAACGGGCATTTCTTCATCAATCAACGCAATGGGTCCATGTTTCATTTCGGCAGCGGGGTAGCCTTCGGCGTGTATATAAGAAATTTCTTTGAGCTTGAGGGCACCTTCAAGGGCTACTGGGAAATTATACCCTCTTCCAAGATAAAGAAAATTACGTGAATCTTTATAAATTCGGGATATGTGTTTGATTTGTTCGTTTTGAAGGAGAATTTGCTCAATTTTTTGAGGAATAGTCTCTAACTCGACCAGGATTTCACGGTAAGCGCTCTCAGGGATTGTACCTTTACGATGGGCAATCATCAGTGCCATCATCATCAATACAGTGATTTGCCCAGTAAAGGCCTTGGTACTAGCTACCCCGATTTCGGGGCCAGCGTGAATATAAGCCCCTGCGTGGGTAGCCCTGGGGATAGAAGACCCTACCACATTACAAACTCCAAAGATAATAGCTCCTTTAGACTTTGCCAGCTCAATGGCAGCCAGGGTATCGGCTGTTTCACCGGATTGTGAAATGGCAATCACCACATCATTTTCACGGATGATAGGATTTCTATAACGGAATTCAGAAGCATATTCTACCTCTACGGGGATTCGTGCCAATTCTTCAAACACATACTCTGCTACCAGACCAGCGTGCCAGGATGTTCCACAAGCCACGATGACCATTCGATCGGCACTGACCAGGCGATTGATGTACTCCGTCAATCCACCCAATTGTAAGAAACCTTGATTGGCATTGATCCGTCCGCGCATACTGTCAGCCACGGATTTGGGTTGTTCAAAGATTTCTTTAAGCATAAAATGCTCATAGCCACCTTTTTCGATGGATTCTAATTCGAGATGAATCTTTTGGATATAGGGAGTTTGTGGGGTAGAATCCAGATTTTTGATAGATAGTTTTTCTCCTTCTATGACGGCGATTTCGTGGTCATTCAGGTAAATCACTTCATTGGTGTATTCTACAATGGGCGTAGCGTCCGAAGCAATAAAGTATTCTCCTTTGCCGACACCAATGACCATTGGGCTGCCTTTTCGGGCAGCTATGACTTGATTAGGATGTGTTTCGGAGATAATTACGATGGCATAAGCACCAACTACTTTCTGCAGAGCTAGGCGTACAGCCTCATCCAATGAACATTGGGCATTGGTGTAAATATCCTCAATAAAAGTAGCCAATACCTCAGAGTCGGTCTCACTGATAAACCGGTATCCCTTATTCAACAAATCTTGCTTAATACTTGAATAGTTTTCAATGATTCCGTTGTGTATAAGTACAAGTTGTTTGTTAAATGAATAGTGCGGGTGTGCATTGACATCATTGGGCTCACCGTGGGTAGCCCAGCGGGTATGCCCGATACCTATTTTACCATCCAGCTTGGCGGATTGAAGGTTGTTTTCCAGTTCGGAGACCTTCCCTTTTTGTTTATAAACCGAAAGAGACCCGTTGACAAGTGCAATCCCTGCACTGTCATAGCCCCGGTATTCCAGACGTCTGAGCCCTTTGATGATAATAGGATAAGCTTCTCTATGCCCAGTGTAGGCGACGATTCCACACATAATAAAAAAAAATTTAGTTGGATAAGATTAAAATCATTTAAAAACTGTATAAAAAACTCTAAGTTGCATAGAGAACCCACTTTCAGGTGAATTGTTTAGAATCACCCGATTGGTTGTCGTAATATTGCTATTGGGAATAATAAATAAGGACTGAGAGCTATTCCTTCCAGATAATACCTCATTAAAATGATCTGTCAAGATACCGCGATATTCCTCAAAACGGGTATTAAAAGAGAATGTAAGTGGGATAGTCTGACCTGTCGAGCGGTCAATATCCCCAATAATAAACACCGGATTACCGTTATCATCTCTTTCAACCTCATTTCCATTGGCAATTAAATGAAAAATTATATTAAATGGATACACAAAATCCAAATCAAGCGAACTTCCTGTCTGGGACTTAATCACGAGTTCTGCCCGATTGATAGCAACATTTCCTAAGGTACTAATATTTTTGAGGGTTGGGAATTCCAATTTGGTCACCACACCTGTTCCACTTTGTAAATAAGTCAGAAAATTGGATTGGGAGGAAGGTATCTCATCCAAAGGGGCTTGTAAAGCTACCAGTGGGGTATTGCTGCGATCGCTTTTGATTTGATTAAAGCGTTGGCCACTTAGGGCAAAAAAGGGCTTGACTCGATTAAACAGTGTATCGCTTTTGCCTTCACGTTTTTGCTGTTCGGTATAATACAGCGACATAAAACTGACATTCCCATCAGTAAAATCATTGGGCAGAACTTTAAACCCTACAATAGAGGCGTTGTTGTTAAATGTAGTATCTGCAACAAGTACAAAACCCTTAAAATTCTCTCTAAATTCAGTTCTTGGCGTATTGTTGAGCGCATAATTGAAGATTTCTTGCCCAAAGGTATCATCAAACTTAAGCGTTACCCCTCCTTTTGCCTGAATGGTAGAGGCCTTGAATTGAAAACTGGCTAGAGGAGTCGGATCATAGGTCAGAGAACTATTATTAGTGAAATCTTTTTCCGAATCAATGCCGCCTTCTTCAGTAATTCGGTGTAGGTTAAATTTTTGTTCAGCAGTAGTATCTGCATACACATATTGAAAAGGCAAATTGAGTATCAAAGAATCATACACCAAAAGGTCTTCAGAAGCATTAAAATCGCTGTTGGTCAGCAAAAACAAACTATCTGGGAGCATCTCGAAAAAGCCTTTTGCCTGAACGATGCCAAAAACAGGGTCTTTGTATTGACCAACCAATATTCGAGATGCTCCTTTTGTATTGTTCTCAATCAATACCGTAGAAGTATTGATTGCAAAAGTATCTGAGAAAAACACCCCTGTTTCAACGTTTACGCCGATTTCTTCCCCAATACCTCCGGCTTCTTCACAGGCATAATTAAAGAACAATAAAAAGCAAGCAGCCAGAAAGGAGAAAGGTTTACTCGACTCCCACAATTTCATTGTAGAGGTCATAGTATAGATCCGAATATTCAGAGCTAGTTTCAATTTGAGTAATATCTTTTCTACCCTGAAACTCTTGAAGTAAATTAAGCACTTTTTCATCGTATGATTTTTCAGCCTTGACAATCACATCGGAATACTCGATAGCTAATCTAGAAAAACCTTCAAAGTCCTGAGAGTTCAGTATCTCCAGCATATTTTCTTCATTATCAAGCATTCTGACTTTTTCAATCAGATTTTCTTCAAACTTATGGTTAAAATAATTATTAAATACCGTATAAATACATTTGGTATTATTAAATACAGGATCTTTGCTGTACGTTGTTTTGAGATACATCGGAATCAAACTGGTAATCCAGTCATTACAATGTACAATATGGGGTGCCCAACCCAGTTTTTTGACTGTCTCAAGCACTCCTTTGCAAAAAAAGATAATTCTTTCGTCATTATCCAAATAAAAATTACCTTCTTTATCTTTAAAAACATATTTCCGGTGAAAATAATCCTCATTGTCAATGAAATACACCTGTAATTTTGCATTAGGGATAGAAGCCACCTTGATGACCAGGGGTTTCTCGTCATCACCCACTGAAATATTGATACCGGAAAGCCTGACTACTTCATGAAGGCGATTTTTACGTTCATTGATAAGTCCAAACCTAGGAACCAGAATTCTGATTTCCATACCTTTTTCCTGCATTGCCTGAGGCAACTTTCGGACAAATTCAGCAACTTTGGAGGTTTTTAGAAAGGGATTGATCTCGCTCGCCACGTAGAGTATTCGGAGTTTTTCCATACCAAGCACCATATTCAATAATTTGTGATATGAACAATTTTTTGAAGAATAAAGACCTGCAAAGCTACAAAAAAAAAAGCACAATTCAATTTTTATTCTGAAATGGTGTAGCTTTGTGATTTTCAAATATTAATTTTTCAGGTTCTAATATGCAGATTTTTGAAGATGTTTCTAAAATTAGGGCTTTTCTAAAAAAAAATACCCTGATCAATAAAAAAATAGGTTTTGTTCCTACCATGGGTGCTTTACACGCTGGGCACCTGACACTGATCGAGCGATCTGTCACCGAAAATGACCTGACTATTTGCAGCATTTATGTCAATCCTTTACAATTTAATAATGTAGAAGACCTCAAAAAATATCCCCGAACTTTGGAGTCTGATAAGGAAAAATTAGAAAAATACCAGAATGTACACCTCTTTATCCCACAAGATACAATAATGTATCATGAAAATCCCAAAATTCATCTTAACTTTGGCAGCCTAGAAGCAACCATGGAAGGAACGTTTCGCCCAGGACACTTCAACGGCGTAGGAATCGTAGTAGCTAAATTATTCAATATCATACAGCCGAATCGGACTTATTTTGGTCAAAAAGATTTACAACAGTGCCTCATTATCAGACAATTAATCCGGGATCTTTCTTTTGATATAGAGATGATTATACACCCAACTGTGCGTGAAGCCGATGGACTTGCGCTCTCTTCCCGTAACCAAAGACTTACGGCAAGCCAACGAAAAGAAGCCGTAGCTATTCCACAGGCACTTGAACTATCCAAACAATTACTACCTTCTTACGGCAATCAACCTGAATTAATCAAAAAAGAAGTAGAAAAGTTTTTAGCGCATAAGCCTGTTCGGCTTGAGTATTTCCATATCGTCAATACCCAGGATTTAAAGGATGTACACAATATCAGGGAGTATGAAGAAATAGCACTTTGTATAGCCGCCTATGTGGGGGAGGTGCGTTTATTGGATAATATCATTATACAAACCGGAGATTTAACCGAGAATCCGAACGATTTTTAAGTTGAGTTGTTATTTTCTTGTTGAAACAAAATTGAAAAATAAATTAAAAAAAATAAATATGCTGGTCGAGGTACTAAAGTCTAAAATTCATCGGGTAAAGGTCACAGAAGCCAATCTGAATTATGTCGGGAGTATTACCCTGGATGAAGATTTAATAGATGCCGCAGGTATGTTTGCCAATCTGAAAGTTCAGATAGTCAATGTCAATAATGGAGAGAGATTTGAAACTTATATCATTAAAGGGAAGCGCGGCAGTGGTGAAGTATGCCTCAACGGTCCTGCTGCCCGCAAAGTACAGATAGATGATGTCCTGATTATTATTGCTTATGCCTGGATGGAAGAGCCGCAAGCTCGTGAATATGAGCCTATTGTCGTTTTTCCAGATGAATTTAACAGAGTTTAATCTGCTATGAAACAAAACCTTCTTACGTTTTTTAAGTACCTGATCTCGCTTGCAATCGCCGGAGGGCTTCTGGTTTATGCATTTCAGGGTATTAATATAAATGAGATTTTTGCAAGGTTTCAGGAAGCAGATTATACCTGGATTTTTGTTTCTGCCATACTAGCAATTGCCAGTCATATTTCTAGAGCCTATCGTTGGAAATATCTGCTTGAGCCTCTGGGTTATAAACTTTCTCTTTGGAACGCTTTTTTGGCTGTAATGTCTGGCTATTTTATGAATACCATCATCCCTCGTGCTGGAGAGGTAAGCCGCTGCGGAATTATCCAAAAGCTAGATGATATACCCGCAGATACGGCTTTTGGAACAGTTGTGCTTGAAAGGATTATTGATTTGTTGATGCTGTTTTTGATTACAGCTCTAGTTTTTATTGTGGAGTTTAAGAATCTTAGTGATTGGTTTATCAAATTGTTTCAGGATAAGTTGTCTTCTTATGCCGAACTGACTTACGTATTCTTGATTTTGAGTGTGTTTGGAATGATCTTCCTTGCAGTAGCCTATCGCTATCGTCAGTTTTTGCTACAATGGAGTCTTTTTCAAAAGCTTAGAGGTATTTTACTCAATATAATAAAAGGAGTGTTCAGTATCCGAAGTGTCCGTAATCTGCCTGCATTTATTTTTCACACCTTGTTTATCTGGCTGATGTATTACCTGATGTCGTATGTGCTTTTCTTTTCTTTTGCCAAGACTGGTCACCTGGATATGTGGTTTGGAGTACTAATTCTTTTTATGGGTGCCTTGGGTATGGGGGCTCCAGTAAGCGGAGGGGTGGGCGTTTATCATTTATTGGTCGGCAAGATATTTATACTCAGGGGTTTAACCAGTGAAGATGGCATCTTAATGGCTACATTTATGCATACTTCTCAGACAGTGACCATTCTTTTATTCGGTGGTGTAGCCACATTAATTAGTGCCTTACTCATCAATCGTCAGAAGAAAAAAAAGAATCAACTTAAACCAGTGCTCAAGTGAAATAAGAATAAGTAAACAGCCAAAATCAAAATAATCACACCAATCAAAAAAATCATAGTGAAAACCTAAAATCACAGCTCACACAAAATGAATACTGCCGATAAAATACAAAGCCTGGAAGAAGCCTCCGCACAAGTCACCCAATGGAAATCCGAAGGAAAAAAAGTGGTTTTTACCAATGGTTGCTTTGATATTGTACACCTGGGGCATATCGATTATCTGGAAAAAGCCCGTCAAAAAGGCGACAAACTGGTCGTTGGGGTCAATACCGATGCCTCCGTCCGAAGGCTCAAAGGTGAAAAACGCCCGGTCGTCCCCGAATATCCCCGCGCCCGGATGATTGCCGCTTTTGAGTTTGTAGATTTGGTAGTGTTGTTTGAGGAAGATACGCCATTACGACTGATTGAAACGCTAAATCCTGACATTTTGACAAAAGGAAGCGATTATGAAATCAAAAATATCGTTGGTGCAGAGTTTGTTCTTGGTCAAGGAGGTCGGGTAGAAACACTCGATCTGGTGGAAGGTTATTCTACCTCAGGAATTATCGAGAAAATCAAAGTAACTTTTTCCTGAAAAAGCAAGTCTAATAATTTATACTTAAATTTGATTTTAAATAACACAAAATAAAACTATGAACAGATCAAATCCTTTTTTTAAAGAAACAACATACGCCTCGGTAAATACAAACTTTGCAACCCAAAGCGAGGTGATGACAGTGGATGGCACTATTAATAAATCCATCATCTTGTTGGCTTTAGCTACTGTTACCGCTGGATTTTCTTGGTGGTACGGCATTACGCATCCTGCTATGATTTATCCCTTTTTGATGATTGGTATTTTCGGAGGGCTAATTATGGCGTTTATTACTTCTTTCAGCCCTAAATCTTCTCCAGTTACGGCACCAATTTACGCGCTGTTAGAGGGTTTCTTTTTAGGAGCTATTTCTTTGTTATTGAATTCATTTTATCCCGGAATCGTGTTTCAGGCGGTTTTACTGACCATCGGGGTGTTTTTTGCGATGTTTTTCGCCTATAAAACAGGGTTTATCCAAGTAACACAGCAGTTCAGATCCGGTGTAGTGGCTGCCACAGGGGGTATTTTCCTGGTTTACCTGAGCACCTGGATTTTGGGCATGTTTGGCATCAACATTCCTTATATTCATGGGAGTGGTATGATTGGAATCGGTTTTAGCCTTTTTGTAGTGGTTTTGGCTGCCTTAAACCTAGTTCTTGACTTTGACTTCATCGACCAAAGTGCCCGTGAAGGAGCTCCTAAATATATGGAGTGGTTTGCAGCTTTCGGATTGATCGTAACCCTAATCTGGTTGTATGTGGAGATTCTAAAACTACTCTCCAAACTTTCCAGTAACGACTAAGTTTTTAATTTCATAAAATATACA
Source organism: Microscillaceae bacterium (assembly GCA_033765345.1). GTDB lineage: Bacteria > Bacteroidota > Bacteroidia > Cytophagales > Microscillaceae > JANRIC01. The sequence continues at coordinate 61,392 of JANRIC010000132.1, read as the reverse complement.
AAAAACCCGGTTTAAACGCCGGGTTTTTTTTATGTTTATTGTAAAATATCAGTGTGCTTATTCGTCTTTCTCTCTTCGCTGACTTGGAATCTTATTCCCTGCTTCTGAGCATTCCATCAAAATAGCCAATCTTTTCAGTCGGGTACTTTCCTGCTTGGCACTGATAACCCACCAGATGGCCGTTTTGCGATAAGAAGGCGGCATTGCCTGAAATAGCTTCCAGGCTTTGGCGTTTTCTTTGAATTGACTTTGGTATGTTTCACCCAACTCAATATTTTCCTGTTCAAAAGAATAGATTTCTTGTTTTTTGAGATTTCTTTTTTCATAAATAGCCATTCCTGCCGGCATGACCAAACCCTGCGCCATAAGCTCGTCCATTTTTTTGAGATTAACGGCACTCCAGATACTGTTGGGTTTGCGGGGTGTAAAGCGGATTTTATAGCTTTCGGTGTCGATAGATTTTCTAATGCCGTCTATCCAGCCGAAGCAAAGTGCCTGATCTACTGATTCAGGCCAGGTGATACTGGGCTTTTCACTGCCTTTTTTATAAAAACCCACCCAGAGTTCTGTCTCTTTATCGTGATTTTGCTCCAGCCAGGCTCTGAAATCAGCAGGGGTGGGGAAGAATAGGATGTTCATGTTTTATTTAACTTTTAAATGAATCTACAATCCATTGCATCAGCCCTAATAATTTGGGTAGATCATTGAGGTAATACCTTTCTGTATCAATATAAAATGTATTTTCTTCCAGTTTGAGGAAAACCCATTCAAATCCGTTTGTTACAGTCCCGTAAATAATTTCGTAGGGTTGGTTCATTTGTCGGTTGAATAACCTAGAAGCATACATCTCAGCAGCGCATTGTGCATAACCCTCATCAGGTGCTTTATTTTTGCTTTCCATGAGGCAAAAAATCGGAGCTTCTATTTCTACCAGGTTGGGCTTGGCACTCAGGATAAAATCTGGATTTCCATTCAAATCAGGCTCTCCCTCAATATCCAGGGCAAAACCCGAAAAAATCGTAATAGAATCGTTTTTTCGCCTCAATTCTTTTAAAACTGGAGCTATGATTAGCTCTGATTTTGCTTTTTCAGTATATAAAGGTGATTTTTTCGCATCTTCTATATCCTCAAACAAGCGGTCACTTACCAAAAATACGGGTAAAATCACTTCCTTAAAAAGATTGCCCGTACTTTGTTGTGCCAATCCGTATTGTTGGCAAAACTTGACTATGGATGTAAACTTGCTATATGGCATATCAAGATCGTTTATTTTCTCAAAGATTCTCTTCCAATCAATACAAAGATAAATAAATAGTTTTAAAAACCTTTAAAACCAGGAAGACCTGCCTTTCTGGTTTTAGAATACAAAATCGGAAAAATTATTGTTTAAAACCTCAGAAATCTATCCAAAGTCTTTGCCCCATAGATTTTATTCAATTCCTTCTATTTTCAGGATAATGGATTATATTTGTACAGGATATGATCTTGTGATTCAAAATCTTATTGATCAATCATTTTTATCATAAAAACCAAAAAAATCACAGTCTAGATATTATGGATACACTTAATTTAGAAATACAGTCCTCGGATTTTCTGACTGAGGAACAGGCAGAAGTAAGGGAAGCCGCCCGTGATTTTGCCCAAAAAGAATTACTTCCCGGAGTCATTGAACGCGATAAAAATGAAGAATTTCCCCACACACAAATCAAAATGATGGGCGAACTCGGTTTTATGGGCATGATGGTAGCCCCCGAATACGGAGGTAGCGGTATGGATACGGTCTCGTATGTACTGGCCATGGAAGAAATCTCCAAAATTGATGCTTCAGCCGCCGTGGCCATGTCTGTGAATAACTCCCTGGTTTGTTGGGGCTTGGAAAAATACGGCACCGAAGAACAAAAACAAAAATATTTGGTGTCTCTGGCCAAAGGAGAAGTCATTGGGGCTTTTTGTCTCTCAGAGCCTGAAGCCGGGTCTGATGCTACCTCCCAAAAAACGACCGCCGAAGACAAAGGCGATCATTACCTCCTCAATGGTACCAAAAACTGGATCACCAATGGCGGTAATGCCTCCACGTATTTGGTCATTGCCCAGACTCACCCCGAAAAAGCCCACAAAGGCATCAATTGCTTGATCGTAGAAAAGGGTATGGAGGGTTTTGTGGTAGGTAAAAAAGAGGAAAAATTAGGCATTCGCGGCTCGGATACGCATTCGCTGATGTTTACGGATGTAAAAGTACCCAAAGAAAACCGCATAGGAGAAGATGGCTTTGGCTTCAAATTCGCCATGGAAACCCTCAACGGTGGCCGCATCGGAATCGCAGCCCAAGCCCTGGGTATTGCTTCGGGTGCTTACGAACTGGCACTCAAATACGCCAAAGAACGCAAGTCTTTTGGCAAATTGATCTCAGAACATCAAGCCATTCAATTTAAGTTGGCTGATATGATCACCCAAATCAACGCCGCCCGATTACTCACCTTGCAAGCCGCCCGAATCAAGGATGCGGGGCAAAACTATGTCAACGCTGCCGCACAGGCCAAACTTTTTGCTTCGCAGGTAGCTATGGATACCACCATCGAAGCCGTCCAGATCCACGGAGGTTACGGTTATGTGCGAGAATTTCACGTAGAGCGTTTGATGCGTGATGCCAAGATCACCCAGATATACGAAGGAACTTCCGAAATACAAAAATTGGTCATTGCACGTGAAATCTTGAAATAATTCTATTTTTATAAAGTAAAAATTTGTATATATAGAAAATAAGATTTACTTTTGAAGTGAGTCTTGTTTTTTTATATAGTAAAATAATACAATTTAACACATTAATACGGGATTTTAGCATATATTTAGCTAATTAAACTTATACTGTCATGGAAGATTATAACAAGATTATTGAATCATTAGGCGTGAAGTTTCGCAAATCGGTTAATATAAAAATCTTACAATCATTTAAAGTAAGCAACCATTATGATGTAGAAAATTATATCTATTTGCTTCACGATGGAGAGCTTTCCCATAGCAACGGCGAGGAAAAAGTAGAAAAAGGTGATATGCTTTTTATCCCCGGTGGGCGTGCTTCTGTACTTTCTTATGGTATCGGTGCAGACAATAAAGTGGTGGATAATCAGGAATATATCAGTCATCAGGAAAGATACTTTGAAGCCAATACAGACGCAAATACCGTAGGAAAGCTTCCCAATTCTTTTAGCTATATTGCCTTTGAAGCCAAAGTGTTTGATTCTATCAATTTCTTTACTTCTTTGGATATTCCTCCCTTTATCATTCGTGATAACCCAGGCCTGGCACGCATCATCAAAGAAATAGTCGTCGAGGATATGAATGACATGCCTGGAAAAAATCGGGTAATCCAGAATAAAACCGAGCAGGTAGTCATTGAGGTAGTGCGTTATATCTTGCGTGAAGGTTTATTTGTGGAAAAACTTGCTACCAACAGTACTTACTTCAAAGATCCTCGCCTGATTGATATTTTTAATTATATCAAACAATACTTGGGCGGTGATTTATCCAACAAAGTACTCGCTGGTGTAGCCAATGTATCAGAAGATTATGTCGGGCAGTATTTTAAAATGCTGACTCAGATCAACCCTCAGGACTATATCGAGTATCAGCGAATGGAAAAAGCCGTACATTTGTTACGTACCACCAAAAAGAGTATCCGAGAGATTGGTTCTGAGGTAGGTTATAAAGATACCGCTTATTTTTGTAGAAGATTTAAGATGATGTTCGGAATCCCTGCTGGTAAAATGCGCCGAAGAGATTCTTTGATGAATGTCAATTAAGGATTTAAGCCAATCTGTGAGACATTCCGAATTTTTGTTCAAACAAATTGAATTGTATTTAATTCAAGTTCGGGATGCCTCTTCTTCTTTGTATTGGGCAAGAGAAGGCTCTTATCCATGACGTAGATTGATTTTTTTTATCTCTGAGGCGATTTCTCCAATCAGCTCAGGATTGTCCTCAATAGCATTGCCCACCACGATTACATCAGCACCTGCTTCCAGAATTTCTGCTGCTTGGGCAGCCGAGCGGATTCCCCCCCCAATAATGAGCGGCACATCGATCGCCTTACTGAGCATTCGAATCATCTTGGAGCTAATGGCTTTTTGGGCACCACTGCCTGCATCGGCATAGATAAGTTTCAAGCCCAGCATTTCTCCGGCCATGGCTGTACAGACGGCTACTTCGGGCTTGTCATAGGGGATTGGAGTCGTGTTACTGATGTATGATACCGTAGTGGCTTTCCCACTATCAATAAGCATATAACCGGTGGCAAGAATTTCCAGATTACTTTTTTTGAGAAAAGGTGCGGCCACTATATGTTGTCCAATTAAAAATTCAGGATTACGCCCTGAAATCAGAGAAAGAAATAAAATTGCATCCGCAGACATATCAAGATGCATATTACTTCCTGGAAAAATGATCACTGGTTTATGGGTATGTGCTTTGATACTTTGTATGGTAAAACCGATATTGGAGCCATTGATCAAGCTGCCTCCTACAAAAATTAAGTCCACGTGTTCAAAGGCTTTCTTTTGAGCGAGTTTGAGAGAAGTATCTTGTTCAAATTTATCAGGGTCAATCAGAAGCGTAAAGGATTTGATTCCTCGGGCTTTCCTTTCGCTTAATTCTTGATAAATTTTACTTTGCATTTTTTTTATTATACTTTATGATTTCTTCTTGTAATTTTTCTTTCAAAATGTCCAAAGCAATTGCTGTCAGCTTTCTTTTAATAAGATTCTTAATACTAAACGATTTTTTGGGCTTAGGAGTCTCCTGCTCGACTGAAATATGTCCATTTTGTTTATAAGTTGGAGCGTAGGCTTGATTTTCTTGAGGGAGAGGAGCTGAAGGCTGCGAAGAAGATTTTAGGAAATAGCGAGTAAAACGATAGGCTACGTACGCTGTTCCTATGACGATGGCTAGGCGCGAGAAATCTCTTTTCAAAGTTTTTAGATCGTTGAGCAACGCCACCTCATATTTTTCTACTTCCTTTTTGTGATATTCTCTTTGTTGATCCAGGGTCAGATCGTCCGGGTTAGTTTGGATGGCAGGGAGATTTTTATTTGCTTCCATACTTGCTATTGCTTGTTTTTACTAATAAAGAAGAATTTGTAAATTTGCTCTGACAAATGAATAGTTATACGGAGAATTCGTCCCAAAATCAGCCCTCTAAATAATCGAGTACCGATGATAATTAAGAATAAAATGAGAAAATGTATTCCGGAAACTACCAGAAATCCCAACCAGTCGTGTTTATTGATATAAAATGCCAAAGCCAGGAATCCGAACAAAATGGCAAAAAACAGATTTATACCAATAAAACCAACAATGGTTAATAGAATAATCGTTCTTGAGATCAAATCACGCGCATTTTCTACGTGATACTTGACTTCGAATTCAGCACGATTTTTTTGTGCGATGGTATAGTGATTCAGATCACTAAGCAATTTTTTGATGCTAAAAAAATCCAAATTATACGTTGGGTTTAATGTTTAGTGCAAATATAAGAGGAGTTATACAAAGCATAAAGCTTAGTCCTTTAAAAAGGTACAAAACTTCTTTTTGATACGCAAACCGAGGTGGCTTTATACTACATAAAATCAAAGCCTCTACCGAGGAGTGTTCACACTGAAACACTTAAAAATCAAGCTATTATTTAGTAAAACCCTAACAATTACTTGAATGATGTGTATAAAAAGCACAATTGAAAATTTGATGAAAAAAAACACAAAACAAAAAAAACTTTGCCCAGTGCTTGGAATACCGGACAAAGCCTTCTATGGATTGTTACCCGTTCATGGATACCAAAAACTCAGCGTTGTCCATGGTGCCTTTCATCTTATCCAGGAGGAATTCCATGGCTTCGAGAGAGTTCATATCATTCATATATTTTCTTAAAATCCATACACGGGCAAGCTCTTCTTTGCTCATCAGCAGGTCTTCACGGCGTGTACCCGAAGCTGGAACATCAATAGCAGGGTAAACTCGCTTGTTGGAAAGCTTACGATCCAGTTGAAGCTCCATATTACCAGTTCCTTTGAATTCTTCAAAGATCACTTCATCCATCTTAGAGCCTGTCTCGATCAAAGCAGTAGAGATGATGGTCAAAGAACCGCCATTTTCCACATTTCGGGCTGCTCCGAAGAAGCGTTTGGGCTTGTGAAGCGCATTGGCATCCACCCCACCTGATAAAATCTTACCTGAAGAAGGTACTACAGTGTTATAAGCACGAGCCAAACGCGTGATAGAATCTAGGAGAATCACGACATCGTGCCCTGTTTCCACCATTCTTTTGGCTTTTTCAAGCACAATACTGGATACTTTCACGTGTCTTTCGGCTTGTTCATCAAAAGTTGAAGAGATTACCTCAGCCTTTACATTTCGTGCCATGTCAGTTACCTCTTCCGGGCGTTCATCAATCAGTAAGACGATGAGATATACTTCGGGATGGTTTTCGGCAATGGCATTGGCAATTTTTTTCAAAAGTACCGTTTTACCGGTTTTGGGTTGAGCGACGATCATTCCGCGTTGCCCTTTACCGATAGGAGCGAATAAATCCAAGATTCGGGTAGACATTTCATCGGCTCTGGTACTGAGTTTTAGTTTTTCCTCTGGGAAAAGAGGCGTCAGATATTCAAAGGGAATCCTGTCACGGATTTGCTCGGTGGTTTTTCCGTTGATATTTTCTACGCGCAACAAGGCAAAATATTTTTCACCTTCTTTGGGAGGACGAATTTGCCCTTTGACGGTGTCACCTGTTTTAAGTCCAAAAAGTTTGATTTGCGAAGGGGATACATAAATATCATCTGGGCTTGCCAGATAATTGTAGTCGGAAGAGCGAAGAAAACCATAACCATCCTGCATAATCTCAAGAACTCCTTCATTTTCAATAAGACCGTCAAATTCACGAATACCATTGTTAACGGGTTTTTTGGGCTTCAGAGGGATTTGTTCTTTGGTTATTTTTGGTTTGGAGATGTTTTCTTTAAACTCAAAGTCGATGGTTTCAGTTTTCAATTCTTGCAAATCTTCTTCTTCTTCTTCAAAGTTGATGTTGATGGTTCCGTTAGAGTTGATGTCATCCGAAGCAGATGCAGGCTCTTTTACGTTTTCGCGCTTGACCCTGGGTTTTTTGGGGGGTTCAAAGCTGAATTCTTTGTTGATATCCATTTTGTTAATTGATTCGGTCTCTTTTTTTATGGGTAGGTATTCACTTTCAGGTAAGATAGCCTGCTGATCAAGGATTTTATAAATTAACTCTTTTTTGGTTAATTTTTTAAAGTTTTTTACTTGGAGTCTTTCCGCAATTTCCTTCAATTCGGAAAGCAGTTTCAAGTTTAATTCGTCTATGTTATACATAAGCCAATACAATAAAATTAATGTACATCCAAATTAGTTTTAAATGAATAAATGGAAATAATATGATAGATATTTATGTTAAAGATTAATTGCTCGCCTCGATTCGTTTATATCTTCTAAAATGGAAAAGATAAAGATGGTGTAAAATTGTTGTGTAGTTTTGAATTATGCGTTCAAACTTCAAAAAGTTTAAATGACTAAATAAAAGAACTTGATTTATTGTTTTGAATCCAGAAAACTCTTGATTATTTCAAAAGAATGCTGATAAATGGAAGAGAATAAATCTAAGAAAGCCTATTTTTAGATAAACCATTAGTGGTTTCTTCTAAATTGCTTGCAATATATAACGTCCAATTAAATAATGCAAAGCTTTTTGATTAAAATTTTATACAGTTTCCAGGATTAAATGTTTCAAGAAAAAATTCTTTTTTTTGTTTTGATCTTATGTTGTCTATTTTTACACCTATTATCAAACCCAAAAGAAATATCCACCCATGTTAGAACTTAGCCATATCCGAGATAGTACCGAGCAGGTCATCGCCGGATTAGAAAAAAGAGGAATCCAAAATGCTGCAACCATGATAGGGGAAGTCTTGGACCTAGACCAAAAGCGCAGGGAGACTCAATTGGAGATGGATCAAACCCGTGCTGAGGCTGGAAATGTTGCTAAACGTATCGGTCAATTGAAAAAAGAAGGCAAACACGAAGAAGCCGATCAGGCACAGCAAAACAGCTTGAGCCTCAAAGAAAAAGTCAAAGAACTCACCCAAGCATTTCAGGAATATGAATTAAAGCTCAAGGATGCCCTTTATCTCCTTCCTAATGTGCCTCATGCCCGGGTTCCTGAAGGAAGCTCTTCTGCACAAAATATAGAAGTCTTTCAACACGGAGATATGCCCAATCTGCCTGAAAATGCTTTGCCTCACTGGGAACTGATCCAAAAGTATGATATCATTGATTTTGAACTCGGAAACAAAGTGACCGGTGCCGGTTTTCCCTTTTATAAGGGCAAAGGTGCCAAATTACAAAGAGCTTTGATTAATTTCTTCCTGGATGAAGCCGCTCAGGCCGGATACGATGAAGTACAACCTCCCTTGCTCGTCAATCAGGATTCAGGATTGGGTACAGGGCAATTGCCAGATAAAGAAGGGCAAATGTATCACGCTACCGCAGATAATTTTTATTTGATTCCTACAGCAGAAGTACCGATTACCAATATATTTCGGGATGTCATTTTGAAAGAAGACGACTTCCCTATCAAAAAAGTAGGGTATACACCATGTTTTCGCCGAGAGGCCGGTTCCTGGGGAGCTGATGTAAGAGGGCTCAACCGACTGCACCAGTTTGATAAAGTAGAAATTGTACAGATTCAACATCCTGATAAATCTTATAACACGCTCGAGGAAATGTGTGCACACGTCAAATCATTGTTAGAAAAACTTGAGCTTCCTTATAGAATTCTGAGCCTGTGTGCCGGTGATTTGGGATTTACCTCTGCTTTTACGTATGATTTTGAAGTCTATTCCGCAGCGCAGAAAAAATGGCTTGAAGTAAGTTCTGTGAGTAACTTCCAGACTTTCCAAAGCAACCGACTGGGCTTGCGCTACCGAGATGCACAAAATAAAAAATATCTAGCACACACACTGAATGGAAGTGCCCTGGCCTTGCCCAGAATCCTAGCCGCTTTACTTGAAAATAATCAAAGCCCTGAAGGAATTCATATTCCACAAGTTTTGCAGACTTATACCAAATTCGATCTGATTCACGACTAATTCAGGGGGGAAGGTTCAGAAAAAAGAAAAAGATTAAAAAATAAATCCCAAAGCTTATATGAAAAAGGAATGTATCCCTACAAGCATTCCTTTTTTATAGATAAGCGGCTAGTTTTTTTTACGCACCAGCATCATCAATTCTTTTTGGACGTGCCAATCCTTTGCTAGTTTAAGCATAGCGGTAGCTTCCATCTCAGTGACATACCCTTTAGCATTATTGGCCTCCCAGACCATACCCAGATAAGCCAGCCGGGTATCTTTATCCAGATTGCCCACCACTTCATTTAGATACTCTCTGGCTCGCTCAAAAGCAGTATAATAATCCAATGCAATAAAATCATTTGCCCACTTTAATTCTTCCCAGGCATCGAATTTTCGGGCAGTATTGTCCAAAATTTCTTTTTCTTCATTATCCAATCCGTGATAATGAAAAATTACGGATTTCAACAACAATATCGCTTTCTTCTCCTCACTTGTCATTGGTTTGATTTCACTTGCCATAGTGATAAATTTTATCATGGTATTACTTACAAATATAAAAATTTGGCCGAACTCGACCACTTGTTTTGAAATATTTTAAGAAAATTCTATAATTACCCCTGAAAATACCCTAAAATCTTTTCAATGAATACAATATCGGTTTACTTGGACTTGCATCTGTATATAAACTTGTAACCTGAATATTTAATACGTAAAAATCATCAGGAATGGCAGCCTCTACATAGATCAATTCGCTAATGGTCGCCTCTGAACGAATATTGTCAGGATACTGCCAAAAATATCTATGCGTTTCTAACAAGCCTCCATCTACTTCTGGATCCACAGAAGGCAAATCTACCAAAAGATGTAAAATCCCTTTCTGTGCCAGATAATGACCGATTTTTGAATCCAAAAAAGGAGGATTTGTACCAGAATATTGCCGGGTTTTTTTATCTAAATCATTCGGCAATGTCCTAATGATCAATGCTTCGGGTATAAAATCCGCATCAATTCTCTCGCTTAAGTCTTCCCACAAGATGATGGATTGAGCGTTTACTTGACGAATGGGCAGACTCACCAACTGAGCAAAAAACAAATACCTCTTCAAACACGCATAGAGGTTTGCTGAAGATTCTGAGCTGATATGACCGAAGCACTCCGTATGCGTACCATTGCCATGAGGGCTTAAAGAAATTTTTTGGTAGTTACAAGGACCTCCTTCAGCGACACTTCCGACAAAACTGCCCATTCGGATGGTATCAAAGCTTACCTCATCAGCAAAATAACAATTTACATTATTCTTACCGTTTTTTAGGGGAAGAGAAATGTCCAGAGCTTCTTGTGGGTTGAAGGCAAAAAGTCGTTTTTTGTACTCAAAGTTCATTAATGAGATCATAATTCATTCACTAACAAAAAGCTCCCGAATGATTTCGTCCGCCAGCAACTTACCTTTTCGGGTTAAGCTTAGTTTATTATCCTCAATTTGTATTAGGCCAAACTGCATATATCGTTCCAGAATTGTTTTTTTCTGTAGTATTAATTCCAAGTCAAATTTGTTTGCCAAATACCTCAAATCTGTACCCCAAATTGTCCGAAGACTGGTCATCAGGTATTCGTTGATCTGGTTTTCTCGGGTTAAAATCTCCAGGGTACAAGGGATTTCCCGATTGTTGATTGACCTTATATAATAGGTATTGTTTGTGATATTGTATTGTCTGGAATATTGATTATAAGAATGCGCTCCCGGTCCTACTCCCAAATAGCTTTCTTGAATCCAATAATTGCAATTGTGTTGGGAGTATTGTTGGTTACGTGCAAAATTGGAAATTTCATATTGTTCAAACAGACTGCTTTCCAAAAAGTTTAATAGGATTTCAAATTGTTGTGCAGCAAATTCATCTTCAACCTGCTTGATCTTATTCTTTTTCAACCAGTTTCCAAAAACTGTTTTTTCCTCAATCGTAAGGCAATAGGCAGAAATATGAGGTGGATTAAGCGAGCCAACTTTTTTCAGGTCTTCTTCCAGGATTTGATGCCCCTCAGCAGGAATACCATAAATCAAATCCAGGCTAAGATTCTCGAAACCTATGTCTTGAGCCAGTTGTATCGCCTCATAAGCTTTTTTACTGTCGTGGGCACGATTCAGATATTTGAGGTGTTCAGCATGAAATGATTGTACACCTACGCTCAACCGATTGATTCCTTGTCTTTTAAGCATACTGAGTTGCTCCCGGTTCAAATCATCTGGGTTGCATTCCAGCGTGATTTCTACCTGAGGTTTTAATGAAAAGTGGCGATGAATTTGCGTAAATAATGCGGATAGCTCTGCTTCTTGAAGTAAAGAAGGCGTTCCTCCGCCAAAATACACACTGTTTAAAGGAACTTTGGGTAAATAATCTTTTTGCAGATCAATCTCAGCACAGATCGCTTCTATGACCTGGGCTTTTAAAGATAAATTGGTACTAAAATGAAAATCACAGTAATAACACGCTTGCTTGCAAAATGGTATATGAATGTATAAACTTGCCAAAGTCGTATTTTTTGATTTCAGGAAATGAAGAATATTAGAATGAAATTTAAATTTTGTTTATTTGGGCTTTTGATCCTTGGTCTGGGGCATCCCATCGCCCAATCTAAAAAATATTCTTTGCAATGTGTATTTTTAGACCAAAAAGATGAAATCATCCTTAGAAAATTTAGCTATCAGAAAAATCACACCGATTCTTTGGCGGCTGTCCAAGAGCTAAATAATTTTTTGCAAACCCTACAAAATCAGGCTTATTGGCAAGCCACAGCAGAACAAATCTACCTCCACAGCGATTCGCTTATCGCACAAATCCGGCTGGGAGAACGATACTATTGGGAAAATCTCAAACAAGGAAACCTAAGCCCTGCCCTAAGCGCAGAGATTGGGTTTAAGGAAAAAAATTATTCCCAACAACCATTTATATTTCAAGATTGGCTGGATATGAAAGATAAAATCCTGGATTATTCCGAAAACCATGGGCTTCCCTTTGCAAGTATTCGCCTGGACTCTATTCGTTTTCAGGGAAACAAAGTCAGTGCTGTGTTAAACTATGATCCTGGGAAAGAAATTTTATTGGATACACTTATTCTAGAAGGGAATGCCCGTTTGCGTAAAAACTTCTTGCTGAGAATGCTCAATATGAAAAATGGGCAATTATTTGGTCAGCAAAAGGTGGAGCAAGCCAACCGTATTCTTAGCCGTTTGCCCTACTTACAGCTCAATGAGCCGCCCTCAGTAGTATTCAAAGGCGAACTGGCCTACGTCAAACTAAACCTCAATCGTAAAAAATCCAACCAAATTGATGGGATTCTCGGTATATTTCCCAATGAGAGCCAGGGTAAAACCCTCATCACCGGAGAGTTTAATCTGGATTTGAAAAACCTTTTCGCTTCCGGCAAAAATCTACACATTCAATGGCAGCGACTCCAGAGCCAATCACAATTGCTTGACCTGCATTATTTACATCCAGTTATTTTAGGGAGTAAGCTGGATTTTTCCTTTGATTTTTATCTGCTTAGGCAAGATTCAAGCTTTTTGAACCGTAAAATAAGCTTGAATATATGGTACAATTTGTTTGATTCCGGTAAGTTCAGCCTTAATTTTACCAGCCGTAGATCGACCTTAGGGAGTGAAAATCTATTCCGTGAATTCAACAGCTTGCCCGAAGTATCTGAGATAAATTTTTTCTCCTATGGATTGACCTATCAATGGAATAACCTAGATGATATTTTTTATCCTTCAAAGGGAATACGTGTTGACCTTTCACTTAATATTGGTACAAAAAATATTATCCCCAATCCATTTGTAGCCGATAGCCTCTACGAAGGCATAACACTCAAAACCACACAAGTACTTTTGGAGGGTTCTTTTGAAAAATATTTTCCAATTGGACGAAGATTTGTAATTTTGACCAAAATTAGGGCTGCTAGGATTTTTAATAAAAATTTGTTTTTAAACGAACTGTACCGCCTCGGAGGAATCAAATCTTTAAGAGGGCATAATGAAAATAGTTTTTTTGCCTCTACCTTTACACTTGCTACCCTTGAGAGCCGCTGGTTTATAGATAAAGAATCTTATTTCTTTTTGTTTTATGATCAGGGTTTTTTACAAAGAGATTTGATCGGGGATATTCAGGTAGATTATCCTTTGGGTGTGGGTTTAGGCGTCAGTTTCTCGATAAAAGCCGGGATTTTTAATCTGGTGTATGCCTTGGGCAAAAGCAATACACAAGAATTCAACTTTGGACGTTCAAAGGTGCATTTTGGCTTAATCAGCAGATTTTGATCCTATTCAAAGCGATTTTATAAAAGTCTTAAATAGTGATAAGCGCCTATCCAATACGCTGATAAATATTTGCTCATTGACAATTTATTGAAATTCATTTATTTTTGAAAAATGCTATTAAATAAGTGGAAATATCTTACTTTTTTATTTCTGTTGCTCGATTGTTTACAAATCCTTTTAGCCCAGGAAAAAAAAATCATTTATTCTGACCAACATTATCAGGTATACCCCCTGTCGGACGATTGGCAGGTATATGATGAAAATTATGGAGCGCACGTGCCCTACATCGAGAACCGCCACAAAAACTCCAAAACAATGAGTTTTTGGCTGGATTTGAAGCGTTTCGAAGGCTTTGAAGTCGTATTTTATGCCTATGAAGGCATCTATCTAATGATCAATAATAATCTCTGTAAACAAATCAATCGGGAAGGCTGGCAATCTCTGAAAGTCGATAGCCTCCGGGAAATTTATTCCGGAGATCAGATTTTTTTTACAGTTTATGATAAACTTCCACGACTTCCTCTACCGGCTTTATTTATCGGCTATCCCAAAGAAACCTTGAGCAAAATTCAGGAATACAATCCCTCACAGGTATCTTTCCCCAAAACAGCCAGAAGCTCAGTATTTAAATATTTTATTACGCTACAAATGTTGCTCTTGGGCTTGTTTTATACCAGCATATTTAATTATCAGCCTCGAGCATTAAAGGGCTATTTTGATTGGCGAAGTAGTCTTTCTCGTGTATCACACATTGACCCAAGCCTTATCAGCAAATCCCTAAGTGGAACTAGTCTTCTTTTATTGGGTGGGCAGGCACTTTTATTGGCATTTGTATTTGAGGTTTTATGGAGAAATAACCCATCGATACCCGAAGAATACAATTTATTATTGGGTTATTCAAGTTATTTGCAAAGCTTTCTTTGGATTATACTTTTGATCGCTTTGAAATATCTGATACTTAGTTTTCTTGGCATCATCCTCAATATAGATAAAGGTGTGATTCAGGTTCACTTTTTTGAATACTTTCGTTTGTCAGGGCTTTTTTATGGTTTTTTGGCGATTATATTGATCTTTTTAAATATTTCTTTCGCCGCCCAAAACTTTCATACAGCCTTAGGGCTTTCCGTATTGTTTTTTCATATTATACAAGCTTTTTTAGTAAGTTTTTATGTATTAAAGCAAATCCGTTATAAAAGTCTCTATTTATTTTATTACCTTTGCATTACCGAACTAGTACCACTTATGGTAGGTATGAAGTTCCTGCTCTTCATCTGATTTGTTAACCCAAAACACCTTATCTTCAATTTTATATGAGTGAAACACATATGCAAATTGATCGCAAGAGACTAAAAAAAGTATCTAGCATATTAGTATCACAGCCCAAACCTAGTACTCCTAACTCTCCTTATGAGGAACTGGCCAAAAAATATAGCATTAAGATTGATTTTAGGCCGTTTATTCAAATTGAACCGATTAATTCTCGGGATTTTCGCAAACAAAAGATCAATATTTTAGACCATACGGCTGTAATTTTTACCAGCAGAAATGCAGTAAAGCATTTTTTTGAATTGTGTAAGGATAATAAAATTGAAGTGCCGATTGATATGAAATATTTTTGTGTTTCCGATCAGACCGCTAATTATCTGCAAAAGTTCATTGTAGTAAGGAAAAGAAAGATATTTACAGGAGAAAAAACAGTCAAAGACTTGTTTCCTTATATCAAAAAACATAAGGACGAAAAGTATCTGTTCCCTTGTTCAAATATCCGAAAAGAGGATTTACCAGGTTTTATGCACGATAGCAGCTATCATTGTACCGAAATGATTATTTACAAGACAGTAGCCAGTGATCTATCTGATTTGTCTGATGTAAATTATGACATTTTGGCTTTTTATAGCCCCTCTGGTATTAGCTCTTTATTTGAGAATTTTCCGGATTTTAAGCAAAATGCAACCCGTATCGCAGCATTCGGCCCGACCACTGCCAAAGCAGTAAGAGATGCCGGTTTGATACTCGATATCGAAGCACCCATGCCCAATGCCCCTTCAATGACTGGAGCATTAGAAAATTACATAAAATTAGCGAATAAAGTCAAATAAATTGTATGCACAAAACTTAAAACAGATATTTTGATGTTATAGATTTAATTTTTCAAACATCTGTTTTTTAATCAAGAATAATTTCGCCCATGAGAAAGACTTGTTTTACACTAATCTTTTTCTTCGCTGTGTTCACCTTAGCCCGAGCACAACAAGATGCCCAATTTACCCAATACCTGTTTAATCAGTTGTATTTCAACCCAGCTTTTGCCGGAGTGGAAGGCAATACTAAACTTTCCCTCATACATCGCAGTCAATGGGCGGGATATAATTCTACATTTGACGACGGCAGCGCACCCAGTACGCAAGTACTGAGCTTTAATACCTTTTTGCCCAAATTCAAAAGTGGAATCGGATTACACGTAGTGAATGATAATATAGGAGCCTTAAATAATGTTGAATTGCAACTTTCCTATGCTTATCACGTTACTCTATCTGATGAATCCAAACTCTCCTTTGGATTAAGAGGCGGATTATATACCAAAATCGTGGATTTTGACAAATATCGCTTCCGAGACGACGGAGACCCTTTTGAGATCAGCGGCAGCGAAGCCGTACTAAAACCTGATTTGGCTGTGGGCATATATTATCATTCAGAGAAAATGTTTGCCAGTATAAGTGCAAACCATTTGGCAAAATCCGAATTCAATTTTGGGGATGCATTAAATCAACAAGCACTTACCAATAATATTTACATCTTTGGAGGCTATAATTTTGAAATTGCTCCCCGAAGTAGGCGTTCTCTGATTTTTACCCCTACATTTTTATTCAAAACAGACGCATTTATTGAATATTCTTTTGATGTAGGAGGGCTATTTACTTATGATGATACTTTTTGGGTAGGAAGCACGTTTAGAAATGAAGAATCAGCCAATGTAATTTTAGGGGTAAACGTTCCCCGAAATCTGAAAAGAAAAAATAAGAAAGTACAACACAACATAAAACTAAATTATAGTTTTGATTATGTGTTTTCTGGGCAGAATGCCAAACAACCTACTTCACACGAAATATCTATTTCTTATGATTTACCCGTGTCGCTTCCTTTGCTACCGGCTAAAATTGGAACACCTAGATCTAAATATTAAAAAACTGAAATAATTTATAGAATAAACCGTTATAATTGCGAGAGTGAATAAATCAGGCATATATATTCCGAAATTTTGAAAAAGGTAATTCATATTTTGCTAATTTTGCTACCGTAATTATTTTAGTACGATGTTTGTATCGTGCATGAACAGTACAATAATTGAATATTCCTTAACTCTTAAGAAAATTAAAATTCAACAAATAAACTAAAATAATAAATAATAAATTTTGTTTGGTGTTATGAATAAAGTTAATTCTCGTTACAAAGCTTTATTAATTACTTTCGTAGCGACTTCCTTCTTACTGCAAGGTTGTTTTCTCTTTAGAAAACGTGGTGAGGAAAGTTTGACGGATAGAATTGATGGGTCAGCAGGTGAAATAAATTCCTACTATGATACCCGTCCTTATGATGCACAATACATCCCCACGGGTATGGTTCAGGTACCTAACGGTACTTTCCATATGGGCCAGGCAGACCAAGACGTGCCTACTACTCAGATTAACTTCAACAAGCAGATCACCATTAGTGCCTTCTTTATGGATGAAACTGAGATTACCAATAATCAATACCGATTATTTACCGATGTATTACTCGCTTATTCCGAAGGTCGTCAATCCAATGATGAAGAATTGCCAGAGGATTATGTACAGCAGGTACTTGACCGTATGTTTATGATGAATGGCACACCGGTAAGACCTGACTCCATCCGGGTAATGAAAGAAATGTATCCTGATACTACTCGTTGGCGCTATGATTATGCCCACCACATGGGAGATCCTCTGATGGAGTATTATTACATGCACCCAGCTTTTGATGATTATCCAGTTGTAGGAGTTGACTGGCAAGCTGCCCGCTTCTTTTGTCAGTGGAGAACAGAACACCTCAACTATTACAAAAGAAACGTTGAAGAAGAAAAATATCCTGCGCCTCGCTTCCGCCTTCCTACCGAAGCCGAATGGGAATACGCCTCCCGTGGTGGCCGTGATATGGCAAAATATCCCTGGGGAAGCCCTTATTTAAGAAATACACTGGGTTGTATGCTCGCTAACTTTAAACCCGGTCGTGGTAACTATTACGATGATGGTTTTGCCTACACCGGACCAGTTGCTCAATACTTCCCTAATGACTATGGAATTTATGATATGGCAGGTAATGTGGCCGAATGGGTGTTGGATGCTTATTATGAATCATCTGTGCCTGTGGTTTGGGATATGAACCCTGTTTATAACCCACCTATTACTCAAAATGGATTGAATGACCGCAACCCCAATAACAGACGCGTTGTTCGCGGTGGTTCCTGGAAAGATATTGCTTACTACTGCGAAACTGGTACTCGTACTTTCCAACACTGGGATTCAGCTTCCAGCTCTATCGGATTCCGTTGCGTAGTAACCAACTTGGGAAGATCATCCGGTTATTTTTAATAGAAAACTCCAGTCAATAGCGAAACAATTAGTGTTCGCTATTGCTTATTAAGGCTATTTCATACACCTTTTACTATATAGAATTACATATTCTAATTCAATTTACTAATAAACTAAATCTAAACTTTTACTGAAATGAGCGCGAAAAAAATGAGTACTCTCGACTACATCTACGTTTATATCGTTCCCAAGGTAACGAGTATCGGAGCTGGTGTGGTAATCTTAGGAGCTTTGTTTAAAATTTTGCACTTGCCAGGAGCAGCAGAGATGTTGACCGTAGGGATGGTTACCGAAGCCGTGATCTTCTTCCTTGGTGGATTTGAACCTATTCACCCAGATGCTCCCCGTCCTGATTGGTCCAGATTGTATCCTCAATTGGATGAAAACTACAAAGGCGATGCCATCGATCTTACTAAAAATCTCCCTCAAACTACTAGTACTACTCCAAGAGATGAGGCCACTGCTGCTAAATTAGCTGCTATTGAAAACCAATTGGCAAACTCGATCACTCCCGATAAAATTCAGGGGCTGGGACAAGGAATGCAACAACTAGCCGACAATGTGGCTAAAATGACTCAATTGGCAGATGCTTCTGTGGCTACCAGTGAATACGCTAAAAACGTTAAATTAGCTTCTAATGCCATTGTAGAAATGAATAAATCTTATTCTTCTACCATCAGTGCAATGAGCGAAATGGCTAGTGCTTCTAAAGATGCCAAAGCTTACCATGCACAAGTACAAAGCCTTACTAAAAATTTGACTGAGCTAAATGCTGTTTATGAAGTAGAATTGCGTAGCGCAAGCAAACACGTTAAAGCTATGAATGATTTCTACAGCAGCCTTGCCGTAGCCATGCAAAATGTTGCGAATGCCAGTAAAGATACGCAGAAATTCAAAGAAGAACTCTCTTCTCTTACTACCAATCTGACCGCTCTTAATAAAGTCTATGGTGGTATGCTTACTGCTATGAAAGGCTAATTTTGTTGTATTAAACTAATTCATGGTTAAACTAATAAAATTAATACAATATGGCCGGTGGAAAACAGACACCAAGACAGCGAATGATCAATTTGATGTACTTGGTACTCACAGCACTTCTAGCACTCCAGGTGAGCTCATCCATTATTGATAAATTTATTTTCTTGAATCAATCTTTGGAACACTCACTGGAATCACAGAAAGAAGCAAGTACGCAAGCTTTACAGGCTTTGAAAGAAAAAGTTAAGAAGGAAGGTAACTCTGCTGACGGGCAAAGAGCTATTCGTAGAGCAGACGAACTTAAAAAGAAAACTTCCAAATTGATCGGTGAAATTGATAAAATCAAAAGAACCCTAATTACAGAAGCCGGAGAAGGGCTTGACCCAAAAACTGGGAGTGTAAAAAACCCCAAGGAAGAAACTAAGGTAGAGACTTATATGATCGGTAGGGAAGGCTCCAAAAATGGACAAGGCTATAACCTTGAAAAACTTCTGAACGGGTTTGTAGAAGATCTTTACAGAGATTATGGAGACCTGGGTTTTGTTAAGCCCGATACAAAAGATAAAATGGCAGAAGGCGGACCTTTTCCGCTCTTGGCTATCGGTAATAAATACAATCCTTTGTATCAAAATGATGCCGTTCAACGAGATAAAGATTTTGCACAAGCTAACTTTGGACAAACTCCCGTAGTGGCTGCGCTGGCAGTACTTACACAAAAACAAGCCGAAGTAATCCGATACGAGCAGGAAGTTTTGAAAAAACTGGGTGCTGGTGATCTAAGTAATGAGGTAAAGTTTGACAAAGTGTATGCTACCGCCTCTGCGGACGCCAATACCGTAGCGCGTGGTACTGAATATACAGCGACTATGTTCTTGACGGCTACTTCTTCTAAAACAGACGTAAAGATGTTTGTAAATGGAAGCCCTATCCGTGTAAAAGACGGTATTGGAGAAGTAAAAATCCCTGCAAGCGGGAAAGGAGATCAGAAATGGAAAGGTGAAATCAAAATTAAAATTAGAGGCAAGGATACTACTTTTACATTTAATAAGGATTATACCGTAGTAGAACCCGTACTTCTGGTGCTTTCTAAAAGTAAATTCCCCTTGTATCAAGGTTGTGCCAATCCGCTTGAGACTTCTGTACCAGCTTTGGGAGCTAACTATAACCCATCTTTTGGTGTAAATAACGGTTCAGCAGTACCTGGCGGAAAATCAGGCGAGGTTACTATTTATCCTCGTGATGTAGGTGCGCTTACTCTCTCTGTGAGTAGTGGTGGTAAACCTATCGGTACAGCCGAATTTAGAGTGAATCCTGTGCCTCCACCGGATGTATACCTGAGTAACCGTCAAGGAAGTGCTCGTATCAATAATGAGCAGCCTATTCCAGGTAATATTCCTGGTTTAAGTATACAAGCAGAAGCTGATGAAACTTTTAAGAATACTCTACCCAATGAGGCTAATTATAAAGTGAGCAATGTTACTGTAAGGCAGTTTAGAGCTGGTAGAGCAATTGCCACACAGACTTTCGCTTCTGGTGCTATCAATATGGCTCAGTTTCAGTCTAAGCCTGGGGATGGCTTTCAGGTGAAAGTAGAGGCTGTTCAAAGGGTAAATTCAAGAGGTGAGATTATCCCTGTTAATAATATTCGTAATCGCTTGATTAGTTTCTTTGTAAACTAAGGCTTGTTTATTTCGGCAGGGGACTAAAATCTAAAATATTTGCCACTTGGATTCGTTCTTCAAGTGGCATATTTTATAAAAACAAATATTTTCTATTTAGTATTATGAAAAGAATAATAAGTGTTAGTGCAGTTTTATTCCTGGTGTTTGCACTTGCTGACCTTTCGTTTGCTCAAATTGGTCCTCAAGGGTATAACCCCAACTCAGTACGACCCATTCTTGAGTCGGATGTTATGTACAGAACTACGATTTGGCGTAGAGTTAACCTGTTGGAAAAACAGAATAAACCGTTTTTCTCCTACCAAAATGAGATTACCAAGGTAATCATTGATGCCGTACAAGAGAAAAAGGTTCAGCCTTATTACAACAAGACTAGTCCTCGTCTGACAAGTTTTGAAGAGCCCATGGAAGTAGAGGACTTTATGAAAAACCTGAAATACTGGGATGACCAATTTCAGGATTCCGTAAATATTACTCCTTCTCAGTTGTATGTTCTTGAGATGAAAGAAGATTTGATTTTTGACCGTCGTCGTTCCAGAATGTACTGGGATATTCAGTCTATTACGATGGTAATTCCTCAGGGAACTAACCCTGAAACAGAAATGGGAGATGTGCCTTTTGCTACTTTTAAGTTTAAGGATTTATACAATTATTTCAAAGAAACCTACAATGAATCTCAGGAAAAAGGTACTTTTGAAGATCTGAGAGCTTTCTGGTACAACCCTTCCAATCCTCGTCGTCACGTATCACTTGCGGATGCTTTTGATTTGCGTTTGTTTAGCTCACGTATCTTTAAGGTGTCTAATCCAGATGATAAAGAAGTAATTTCTATCATCAATGACGAATACGGTGATGATCCTGGGGCAGCTAAGCGAGTGCTTTATATGTCTCAAAAAATCGAGTATGACTTGATGGAGTTTGAGCATAATTTATGGGAATTTTAGAAAACTTGATGTGATATATGATTTCAAAGGAGGCCGCAAGCCTCCTTTTTACTTTAAAGATTCTTTGATCAATTGAGCTTTTGCCATTCCCACGATTTCGGCGATTTCCTCGGGGGTACTTTCCTTGATTTTTTTGATGGATTTAAAATGCTGGAGGAGCTTTTCTACGGTTGCTGCACCAATGCCTTTAATTTCTTCCAATTGACTTTGAATGCTATTTTTACTGCGTTTGAGCCGATGAAATTCAATAGCAAAGCGGTGTGCTTCATCCCTTGCCTGTTGGATGAGCTTGAGTGCGGGTGATTTTTTGTGAATGTGCAAAGGAATATCATCTTGAGGCAGATAAATTTCTTCCAGTCTTTTGGCGATGCCGATGATCTTCATTTGTCCATAAAGATTCAGGTCTTTGAGTGCCTGACAAGCTGCGTTAAGTTGCCCTTTGCCACCGTCGATGATGATCAGGTCGGGAAGTTCTTTATTTTCGTCTAATTGGCGGCGATATCGACGGGATACGATTTCATTCATAGAAGAAAAATCGTCTGGACCTATTACAGTTTTGATATTGAAATGCCGATATTCTTTTTTCAGTGGGCGGCCATTTTGGAAATAGACCATGGAAGCGACCGGATTGGTACCCTGGATATTAGAATTATCAAAGCACTCGATGTGAATGGGAGGTTTTGACATATTCAGAATCTTCTGCAACTCGAGTACAGCTACACCAGTATCTTTTTTTTGTTGGTTGAGAAGCTTTCTCTCTTTATCACGTTTGAGGTAAAACGTATTTTTGAGAGATAAATCGAGGAGTTTCTTTTTGTCTCCGATTTTTGGGATGGTGTTTTCGGTCTGGTCAAGGTTGATTTGTAGTGGAATATTGGTAATAATCTCAGTTGCCTGGCTATTGAATTCATTGCGGGCATCCAGTACTACGAGAGTCAGTATTTCTTCGTCGGGTTCGTCGAGTTTTTTTTTCAGTTCAAAATTATGAGTATGAATGATGGCACCATCCTTAATTTTGAGGTAATTGATAAAAGCCGTTTTTTCATCAGAAATGATAGAAAACACGTCTACATCACGGATATTAGGGTTTGCGACTAAAGATTTGCTTTGGAATTTTTCTAAACTTGCCAGTTTTTCTTTGTATTCGGCTGCTTTTTCAAACTCGAGGTTTTGAGCAGTTTCCATCATCTTTTCAGTAAAGTAGGATTTTACTATAGACACATCGCCCTTGAGTATTTGATGGACTTGGTCTATGTCTTTTTGGTAGTCTATTTCAGTTTGTAATCCTTCGCAAGGTCCTTTGCAATTACCGATATGGTATTCCAGACATACTTTAAATTTGGCGTCCCGGATATTTTCTTCGCTGAGGTTGAGATGGCAAGTACGGATGGTGTAAAGCTCTTTTACCAGTTCAAGTACTGTATACATTGCTTTGACATTGCTGTAAGGTCCATAAAATTTGCCCAAAGATCGGTCTAAAGTACGCGTAACGAGGACTTTGGGAAAACGTTCTTTGGTAATACAGATGTAGGGAAATGTTTTGTCGTCTTTAAGGAGGATATTGTATTTGGGTTGGTGTGTTTTGATCAGGTTATTTTCAAGTAGAAGGGCATCAAACTCGGTATTTACCAGGGTATATTCTATACGGGCGATCTGTGATACTAATTTTTGGGTTTTGCGGTTATGGGTGGCTGATTGATTAAAATAGCTGCTTACTCTGTTTTTGAGATCTTTGGCTTTACCCACGTACAAGAGTGTATCTTCATGGTCATAAAAGCGATATACGCCAGGATTGTGAGGGAGTTTGAGGGCAGTTTCTTTGGGATTGAGCATTGGGTCAAACAGTTGTATCGTAAATAAACCTAAAAATAATGTATTTTAGCTTTTATTCAAAAATAAAAAAGCCCACTTTTTAAGTGGGCGATGAAGTATTGTAGTATTAAATTGACATCAGAATTACGAGGTAGAGCTTGGGTCTGAAACCAGGTCTATAAAAACGGATTAAGATTGGGCTTTCAAAGCTTCTGCGCCACCTACGATTTCAAGAATTTCTTTGGTGATGGCAGCTTGGCGGCTTTGGTTATAGGTCAGTTTCAGTTCTTTTAAAAGAGATTCTGCATTTTCAGTGGCATTATCCATAGAAGTCATGCGGGCGCCTTGTTCGGCGGCATTGGATTCCAGCACAGCTCTGTATAATTGGATTTTGAGGGATTTGGGGATAAGCTCCTCAATAATTTCTGTTCTGGAAGGCTCAAGAATATAATCTACGGATGTGTTGATTTTAATTAAACTCTTCTGATCAGCCTCGTTTTCATTGAGAACGGGCAAAAGTTGGGTTGATTTCACTACCTGAACCAGTACATTTCTAAATTCGTTGTAGACCAGCTCGACCCGGTCAAATTCTTTATTGCTGAAAGCTTCAAGGATATAATCACCTGCGGTTTTTACTTTTTCAAAACTTAGATTTTGAAATACATCCACAAAATTACCCAAGCTTTGGAAGCCTTGTTTTCTCAGGGAATCATAGCCTTTTTTTCCAAAAAATAAAAAACTAAGTTTTCCAGCTTTTAATTGATCAGCGTATTTGGTTTCGGCCAATTTACGGGAGGCTTTGATTACATTGGCATTAAAAGCACCACAAAGGCCTCGGTCTGAGGTAATGACGACAATAAGTACCTTTTCGGGGTTACGATCTTGGGTAAACACACTCTGGAGTGCTTCATCAGTCATACTGGCACTTAAATTTCGGAGAATAGCTCCCAGCATATCCGCATAAGGTCGAAGCTGGATGATTTTGTCCTGTGCTCGGCGTAATTTAGCTGCGGACACCATTTTCATGGCTTTGGTGATTTGTTGGGTAGATTTTACCGAAGTGATACGATTTCTGACTTCTTTTAAGCTTGCCATAATGATAGCAGAATTTAACTACTGAATTAACAGGATTGATTTATTTGATTTTGAAGTTCCTGCAAGGGTTTTGGTTTTATTTTTCACAAAACCAATTTATTTAAGTATATTATTTAGTAATACGGAATATTTGGAGAGACCAGGCAGTCCAAACATTCCGATAGAAAAGGCTTAATTAAATTTTTTTGCCAATTCGTTGCCTAATTTGATGATTAGGGCACGAATATCATCATCAAATTTTCCTTGACGGAGCATTTCTAAGGTATCTTTATGCTCACTTCTCAACACCAGGAGAAATTCTTTCTCAAGGTCTTTAATTTTATCCAAAGGTACTTTGTCAAAACAGCCACCTGTAGAAGCGATGATAGAAGCAACTTGCTGCTCAACAGGCATAGGAGAATATTGAGGCTGTTTCAGGATTTCCTGATTGACACGACCGCGTGTGATGGTGAGCAAGGTAGCGGCATCCAAATCTGAACCAAATTTAGCAAAAGCTTCCAATTCGCGGAATTGCGCCTGGTCAAGTTTTAGGGTACCGGATACTTTTTTCATAGATTTGATCTGGGCATTACCACCCACACGAGATACAGAGATACCTACGTTGATGGCTGGGCGGATACCTGAGTTAAAGAGGTTGGTTTCCAAGAATATCTGTCCGTCAGTAATTGAGATTACATTGGTAGGGATATACGCAGATACGTCACCAGCTTGGGTCTCAATGATGGGGAGAGCAGTAAGTGAGCCACCTCCTTTTATTTTTCCAACCAATGAAGGCGGAATATCATTCATATTTTGGGCTACGCTGTCAGAAGCAATAATTTTGGCAGCTCTTTCCAAGAGGCGGCTGTGGAGGTAGAATACGTCACCGGGGTAGGCCTCACGTCCGGGGGGTCTTCTAAGGAGCAGAGAAACCTCACGATAGGCTACAGCTTGTTTGGAAAGGTCGTCAAAGATTACGAGGGCGGGTCTTCCTGTATCACGGAAATATTCACCGATAGCTGCACCAGTAAAAGGGGCATAGAATTGCATCGGAGCAGGGAAAGAAGCAGGAGCAGATACGATCACAGTATAATCCATCGCACCGGCTTTGTGGAGAGTAGTTTCTACTTGTTTTACAGTAGATTCTTTTTGCCCTATGGCCACATAGATGCAATAAACGGGTTCACCTTTGTCGTAAAATTCTTTTTGGTTGATGATGGTATCAAGGGCTACGGCAGTTTTACCAGTTTGTCTGTCGCCAATGATCAGCTCTCTTTGTCCTCTTCCGATAGGGATCATAGCATCGATGGCTTTGATTCCAGTTTGAAGGGGTTCACTTACAGGTTGGCGGTAGATTACCCCTGGAGCTTTGCGCTCGATGGGCATTTCAAAAAGTTCGCCGCTGATAGGTCCTTTTCCGTCGATGGCCTCGCCGAGGGTATTTACTACCCTTCCGATAAGCCCTTCACCGACTTTGATAGAAGCAATTTCGTTGGTTCTTCGTACATTGTCCCCTTCTTTTACTCCGGTAGATTCCCCCAATAAAACGATCCCTACGTTATCTTCTTCCAGGTTGAGGACAAGTCCTTTGAGGCCGGTTTCGAATTGTACAAGCTCACCAGCTTGAGCTTTGGTAAGTCCGTAAATACGAGCTACTCCGTCACCAATTTGGAGTACTGTACCCACTTCTTCGAGTTCGGCGGCAGTTTTAAAGTTAGAGAGTTGCTCTCTGAGAATGGCAGAAACCTCGTCGGGTCTTATCGTGCTCATAAGCGATACTATTTATATAAATTTTGAATAAAGTTCATTTTAAGTCTTTGTAAGCTACTTTTGATAGAACTATCAATTTGGCTATTACCGATTTGAATTACAAAACCTCCGATCAGGCTAGGAGAAACGGATTCTTCCAGGATGATGGTTTTATTGAGTTCCTTGGCAAGTTTATCTTTGATCTGTTGTTTAAGCGCATCAGGAAGCGGGGTAGCACTGGTTAGTTTCACTTCCTCGATGCCCATATAGCGATTATAAAGTTGTGCAAATTCCTGGCTTACGGAATAAAGTACCGATTCGCGGTTTTTTCGCCCCATAATTTCAAAAAGAGAAAGTGTTAGAGGATTTACTTTATCCTGAAACAGTGCTTTAAGGATTAAAAACTTTTTATAACCCCGGATGATCGGATTATTCAAAACGGCAAGCAATTCCTTGTTGGCATCGCAAGTTTTTTTGAATAGAAGCATATCTTGGTATACAATATCTACAATCCCCTGTTCCTGAGCTAATTCCAGGATGGGTTTGGCATATCTTTTAGCTACATTTGTGTCTGACATGTTTGCGTAGAATTAAAATCTGTTAGTTGATTTTGAGTTCTTTGATCAGATTAGATACCAGTTCTTCCTGCTTGGTTTTGTCTTCCAGTTCTTTTCGGAGTAATGTTTCTGCGATTTCTACAGACATGGAAGCGATTTGTTTTTTGATCTCAGCGACTGCGGCTTGTTTTTCGGTTTCGATGGCGCGTCGGGCTTCTTCCAATCTTTTATTAAATTCGGCATCTGCTTTTGCTTTGGCTTCTTCACGGATTTCGTGGGCTGTTTTTTGAGCGGATTTAAGGATCGTATCTCTCTCTAAGCGAGCTTCATCCAATAGTTTTTCATTCCCAGCCTGAAGCAGTTGCATTTCATCACGGGCTTTTTCGGCTTGTTTCAGGGAGTTTTCGATAGATTGCTCACGCTCTTTCAAAGCATTTAAGATGGGCTTCCAGGCGTAGCGGGAAAGCAAGAAGAGTACGACTACGAAAGTAACCGTTTGCCAGAAAATAAGACCTATACCAGGGCTAAATAAATCCATATTGTTTATGTTTAATCAATTAGAAGCAAATAAATTAAAGAATTTGAATTGTGAATTACCCGAAATAAAAGCTGACATCTTCGCCTAGCGCAAAGATGTCAGGCAAATAATTTAGCTCACGGCAATGATCAGACAGATTACAACTCCGAAAAGTGCAACCCCCTCGATCAAAGCAGCCGCAATAATCATGACTCCTTGAATACGGGGAGTAGATTCAGGCTGGCGAGCAATAGCATCCATGGCGCGTCCACCTATTTGACCGATTCCAAGACCAGTGCCTAACGCTACCAGCCCGGCTCCGACTCCGGCAAGACCCATACCTAGGTCAGCTAATAAAATGGATAATAATTCAAGTAACATATATGTAGAATTTAGTTAATAAAATACTTGTTAATGATGCGCTTCTTCGTGTTCGTGGTGGTGGTCTTCGACTGCACCGCCAAAGTACAACGCAGAAAGTAATGTAAATACATAAGCCTGAAGAATGGCTACGAATAATTCAAGAAACATCATTGCTACGGCAAAAGCCACGCTGGCAGGTGCTACATAAATACCTACCTTTTTGAAAATAAAGATCAGGCTAAACAAACTCAGCATAATGATGTGACCTGCCGTGATGTTGGCAAAAAGTCGGATCATCAATGCAAAAGGTTTGGTAAAAATACCGATAAACTCTACCAGGGGCATAATAGGAACAACAGTTTTCAGCCACCAGGGTACTCCGGGTGTGTTGAAGATGTGATTCCAGTAATTTTTATTGGAGCTCAAGAGCGTCATCAGCAAGGTGAAAAAAGCCAATGTCATCGTGACGGCAATATTTCCGGTCAGGTTAGCACCTGCGGGGAAAAGCCCCAGAACATTATTAAACCAAATAAAGAAGAAAACTGTGAGCAGATAAGGTAAAAATCGTTCGTGCTTAGGTCCGATGGCATCACGGGCGATGTCGTCACGAATAAACAGAATAATCGGCTCAAAAAAGCTTTGTAGCCCTTTGGGAGCTTTGCCTTGATTTTTTTTGTAAGCACGTGCCACACTGAAAAAGATAATAAACAGCAATGCCACACTTAAAAACATAGAGAATACATTTTTGGTAATCGAGAAATCGTACAGTGTACCCCCGTCTGCCAGGCTGATTTTGCCATGGTCTACCAGGTAGGTATTGACGGATGTTTTAAGGGTTTTGCCGTGGTGTGTTTCTTCTTTGGATTCGCCTTCGGTTTTTTCGTGATGTACCTCTTCTTTGGCGTGATGTAGTTCGGAAGATAAAAAGACATCAAGTCCTTTATCAGAATATAAAATAACGGGAAGAGGTAGAGAATAATGTTGGTCACCGATGGTAAAAAATTCCCACTCATAAGAGTCTGCCACGTGGTGGAAAATGGTCTGGCTTGGGTTAAATTTCTCTTCTTCACTTTCCTTATCTGAGGCAAAGATATTGGAAGAGAATACTAGAACAAAAATGGTCAGAAAAATACTGACAAACGGGAATTTTTTCATTTTAGTACATGTTTTCTTCAATCGGCTCGCAAGTTACCCAACAAGTGATAAATATCAAAAACTATGTAGTAGAAATAAAATAGAAAAAAAGTACCGACAAAAAGGAAAAGATTTTCCACTTGCAGATAAAGAAAAATGAATATAAAGATGATACTTAGAATCATCCGAATAATCATTGCAGAAAAGAAATAAATTTGAAATTTTTGTGGGGTTTCTTTTAAGCCGAAAAAATTAATTTTTTCGGTAATGGAATATAAAAAAAAGAAAAAAAGCCATATCATCCATTTTTGTGGGTGCAGATAGCCGGGACTCAGCAACAAAGAATCTACCAGTAAAACAAACAGAATACCTATACTAGGGGCATAGGAGCGGAAGAATGTTCTCATCATTGGATAAAATACCAAAAATAAACTAATATTTGGGTAGGCTTTTAATCACCAAGATCATGACACCAATTATTGCCATTAATGAAAGGGAAACGGTAAAAGCAGGAAATTTAAGGGACAGATATTTATCCAATGACATTCCTGCCCAAAGGAAAAGCCCTAAAACGGCAATCATTTGAAAAGCCAACCCCGAATACGTCAAATAAGCTTTATAAGCTTGGTTTGATTTTGGCTTTTTCATTGATTAAATTAACAGGAGGCTTGTTTTGATTCTGAGCGGGAATCAAATGAGTGCGATCTTCAAAAGTGATTTCCTTGATGGCGTTTCCCATTTGGCATTTACCGTTAAAATTAGCACCCGATTCAGTGACAAACTTATTGCAGATTACGTCCCCTTTTACATTGGAAGAGCTTTTCAGGGTCAATATATCGGCAATTTCTACTCGACCGTCGATTTCACCGAAAATCTCGGCATTTTGAGCCAAAAGGTTGCCTTTTAATTGTGCACTTTCCCCTAAAACTACACGGGCTTTAGAACGAATATTGCCTACTACTTGGCCGTCCAGACGGATGTTGCCGGCAGTCTCGATATCGCCATAAAGGGTAGCCCCTTTGCCAATTCTGGTTTCAGAATTGTTATTGGCTTCGGTAGGTCTTGTTTCTTTAACCACTTCCTTGTTGTTGTTGTTGTTGTTGTTATTAGATCCGAACATTGCCATAATTCAACGTATTTAATTGATTTTAAAATGATACTAGTTCTTCAGGGTTGACCGGATTGCCGCGATACCACAGCTCAAAATGAAGGTGCGGACCGCTGCTGAGTTTGCCGGTATTCCCAATAATTGCTACAATTTCTCCCACAGTGACAAAATCACCAGTTTTTTTCATAAGACTTGAGCAATGTTTATAGACCGAAATCAGATTGGCTTTGTGCTGAATGGCTATCACATATCCTGTGTCATCCGTCCAGGATGAAAGAATCACAGTTCCTTCAGCAATTGATTTGATAGGCTCATCTTTTTCGGCGACAATATCTACTCCATAATGATTTTCTAGTGAATTATACTTTTCTGAGACGATACCCTTTATGGGAGAAAAAAGGAATATATCCTTTAAACTTTCCAAAGATTGACCTCCACCCAGACTGGCAAATACTTTATTATTGCCTTCCAGCTCTTCGCGGAGCTTGAGGTCGGCTTTTCCAAGAAAATCAATATCCAGTGAGTCAAAATTTTTCTTTGCCAGCACACTATCTTCTTGTACACCGGAGAGGGCACTTTTCATATACTTGATATCCCCACCCAATATTTTTTTGATATTATCCATATAAGAATTTTGGGTTTCAAGTTTTTGAGATAAGGAATCGACCTTTATTTTGAGCTGATAAGCTAGGTCTGTATTATCTGTTTTTTGGACGTTTTCGCGGTAGAATCGCCCCGCTGCTAGAAAGCCCAATATAAAAATAAAAAGAAATAATATAAAGAAAATAAAGACCAATTTGGCAGGCGTGTAAGGAATCCTTTGTCTTTCTTCCAGACTAATTTCATTCCTGATGATGAGGGAGAGTTGTGTTGTCCACCAATCCCTGGTGAAAAATTTATTTTTAATTTTCAAGCGTCTAATAAATTAGATAAGACATCAATAAAAAAAAAATATTCGTATGTATATTTGTACTTAATAATTCTCTCAAAAAATTTGCTAAATACTTATTAATTCCGCAAAGTTAAGATAATTTTGCAAAATTAGCATGATTTATGAATTCAAAAACGCATTATATCTTGCATCTGTCTTCTTCCTTCTACCGATTTTTTTTTCCTTTTAGCCTAGCAGGTTTTTTAGCCTTGCTTTATGCCTGTACTGCTACAAAAGAAGGAGGTGGCGGTAGTTCTCTAATCTCCAAAGCATACCATGATGTAAATGCCAAATATAATTCTTATTTTCTGGCTCGTGAAGCGGTAAAAGAGGTTGAAAAAGAGCTGTTTGATAAACGTAAAGAAAATTATAATCGAGTGTTGGATGTATTGGTGGCCACTGATACCAATACTTTCAAATCGTATGATACTAAAATGGAAGATTGTATTAAAAAGTGTGCCAATATTCCCAATCGTCACGAAGAAAGTAAATGGCTTGATCCCGGTTATATCCTTATCGGTAAGGCAAGGTTCTATCGCAGAGAGTTTGAGGATGCCATCAACACCTTTAAATATGTCAATACCAAAGGTACTGACCCCGCCTCCCGCAATCGCGCTCTGATTGAACTGATGCGGACCTATATGCAGCTTGAAGATATGCGCTCCGCCCGAGCTGCTATGCTTGTACTTCGTAAAAGACCCATGGAAAAAGAAGAGCAAAGAGATTATTTGCTGATGCGAGCACATTATTACAGACTTGAAGGCAATATGATTGAAATGGCCAAAAGCCTCGGTTCGGCCGTCAAAATTATGTCCAAAGGAGAAGATAAAGCCAGGGCACATTTTATCCTCGGTCAGGTCTATCAACAATTGGGACGTGATGCACTTGCCTTTAAAAATTATAAAGCCGTACAAAAAAACAATCCTTCTTACGAGCTTTCTTTTTATGCCAATGTGTCTATGGCACAGGTTTCCAAAATTAGTGGAGAAGGAGACGTGAAGAAAGTCTACCGATACTATAAAAAATTACTGAGAGACGATAAAAATGTAGAATATCAGGATAAAATCTATTACGAACTTGGGCTTTTCGAGCTCAAACGCGGGAATACCAAAAAAGCCATCGTCGAGTTGAATCAGTCCATCATCGTAAGCACGGATAATCCCATACAAAAAGCCTATTCTTACCTCAAATTGGGGGAAATCCACTATGCTGAATTACAACAATATGAACTTGCCAAAGCGTATTATGACAGTGTAATGACCAGCCTCCCCAAAAATGTAGAAAATTATAAAGACATTGAGCGACGACGAAACACCCTGACTGAGTTTGTAGAACAGCTCACGATTTATCGTACCGAAGATAGTCTTCAACGCCTTGTCAAAATTCCTGAACCTCAACGAGGAGATTATATCGCTAGTATGCTCAAACTGGAAGAAAATAAAAATCAAGATGCCCTCGATAGCCTTACCCAAATCCAACAAACCCGCGATAAACTCAAAAGACAGAAACAAACCGTAGCCAATAATACAATCGCACAATCTACCGCAGGGCAGGATGGACCGGTTTGGTATTTTTATAATCCCAGAGCTATCGAGCTGGGTAGAGAAGCGTTTGATAATCGATGGAGAAAAACTCCTCGCCCATTGGTAGATAACTGGCGTCGCTCAGAAGCCATCAGGGGGATTATAGATACTGTAGATGTAAGACCTTCTGAACCTACTGTAGATGTAAGCAAGATGCGCGAAGATGCCATTCTGAAAAGAGTGGAAGCCCGCAAAAAAGCCATTTATGATGCCTTGCCAGACAACGAAGAAAAAATTACTGCCTCTAATAAAAAAATTGAAAATTCGGCTTTTGAACTGGGTAAAATCTATAAATTCAAACTCGAAGAACCTAAAAATGCTGTCAAATACCTCGAGACCTTGCTCGATAGATTTCCCAAAACTCAGTATGAACCCGAAGCCAGATACTATTTATATCAACTACACGAAGAACTGGGCAATCTGCCTGCCTCGGATAAAAACAAAAATATTTTGTTGCAGGAATTCCCCAAATCCAGCTTTGCCCGAAGAATCGTAAATCCAAACTGGTACAAAGAAATCCAAGAAAATGAAGCCGAAGTAAAAGCCGTTTATAAACAAGCTTATGAATCTTATGAAATAGGTGAATACGAAAAAGCCATGTCTCAATTGGTTGAAATCCGTCAGAAATTCCCGGAAAACACCATTGAAGACCGGCTTATCCTCTTGGAGCATCTCATTCAGCTTAAGCTAGATGGAGATAAAGCCGCTTTTAAAAATAAACTCAATGACTTTATCAAAAACTATCCTGATAGCGAACTCCTTGATTTTGCACAGGCTTTGCTAGATAAAGTGCAGTAAATACTATAAATTTGCAAAAAAATAGAATCAAATGTTTAAAGGAATCGAAATAGAAAGAGGAAGATTTTATCGGGCTATTTTTATCACCTGGGTGACATTTCTGAGTACAATCTTGGGGATTGTATTGTACTTTGTGGCACTCAACTATAATTTCCTAGGGCTTTTTGGAGAAATCCCAAGCTTTGAGATTCTTGAAAATCCCCGGAATGAACTAGCCTCCGAAATCTACACCGCCGATAATATCCTGATGGGTAAATACTACCGCGAAAACCGTACTCCCGTCATTTATGAAGAATTGTCCCCTTATCTGGTCAATGCCCTGATCGCTACCGAAGACGAACGCTTCGAGCGTCACGCAGGAGTAGATCTGAAAGCCCTTTTGAGAGCTGTAATTAATTTCGGGCGAGACGGTGGAGGAAGTACCATCACCCAACAATTGGCCAAAAACCTGTATCGCACCCGAGGTGAAGCCAGTCAGGGAAGTCTCCACAATGTCCGTTTTATCGGTACAATCATCTCTAAAACCAAAGAATGGCTTACTGCTGTAAAAATTGAGCGTCGTTATACCAAGCGTGAAATCATCGAGATGTACCTCAATACAGTACCTTTCGGGCATAACGCCTACGGAGTACACACAGCCGCCAAAGCTTTTTTTGACAAACACCCTAGCCAACTCAATGTACAGGAATCTGCCGTGCTGGTGGGTATGCTCAAAGCACCTTCTAGATACAGCCCGATCAGCCATAAAAACGCTTCCAAGCAAAGAAGAAACGTAGTATTGTTCCAAATGAAAGAAAATGGCTTTATTACCCCAGAACAATACAATGAATTCAAAAATCTACCCATTGATCTTCACTATGGAGTCGTACAACACGTTGGAGGGATAGCTCCTTATTTTCGAGTAGAGGCTTTTAAATTCCTGGAAAAATGGGCTGCCGAAAACGGACACGACCTCTACAAAGACGGACTCAAAATCTATACAACTATCGACTCCAAAATGCAGCAATACGCTGAGGAATCCGTACAAGAGCATCTTATCAAATTCCAGCAAATCTTCTATGACCACTGGAAAATGCACGGAAAAAACCCTTGGGTGGATGTTTGGAACAAAGAACTACCCAATTTTATTGAAAATGAAGCCCGTAAATCCGCCCGCTACAAACTCCTGAGAAAAATGTACGGCAGAGATACCCAAAAAATCTACCGGGAAATGAATAAACCCATCGAGATGCGGGTCTATAAATATATTAAAAATAAAAAATTTATTGAAGTAGATACTGTCATGAGTCCCATGGACTCTATCCGGCACTACAAATATTTCTTGCAAGCCGGATTTATGGCCATGGAGCCCGGAAGTGGACACGTCAAAGCCTGGGTCGGTGGTCCTAATTTTAAGCATTTTCAATACGATCACGTGTATCAGGGCAAACGACAACCCGGCTCTACTTTCAAGGCAATTATTTATACAGCAGCTCTCGACCATAATTATACCCCTTGCTATCGCCTGCCTGATGTACCTGTAAGATTTCCCGGAGGCTGGACTCCACGAAACGCCAATTTATCGTATAGCGGTGCTATGATGACTCTTTCACAAGCCATCGCTACCTCTACCAATAGTATATCCGCCGGATTGATCCAAAGAATTGGGGTACCCACAGTGATTGAATATGCCCGCGAACTCGGAATCAAAAGCCCCATTGATAACACTGCCACCATCTGCTTGGGAACCAGTGACGTATCTATTTTTGAACTTCTGGGTGCTTATTGTACCTTCCCCAATAAAGGTAATCACGTTGAACCATTATTTATCACCCGTATCGAGGACCGACACGGAAACCTCATCGAAGAGTTTATCCCCAAAGTAAGACAGGCGATCGACGAAGAAATTGCCTACCAAATGCTCCACATGCTCATGGGCACTACCAAACCCGGAGGTACCGCAGTATCTATCCACGGATACGGCACAAATCGTGACAACAACCCAGGCTGGCACAATGAAATCGCTGCCAAAACCGGAACTACCCAGAATAATTCCGATGCCTGGTTTATGGGAATTACCCACAACCTGGGTGCCTGCGTTTGGGTGGGGGGAGATACCCGCGCTACACGTTTTACAACAATTTCTCTAGGACAAGGCGCTGTACTAGCTTTACCAGTCTGGGGTAAATTCTTTTCCAAATTATATGCCGATCCCGAATTGGTTAAAAAATACCCTAAAGGCTCTTTTGATCGCCCTGAAGAACTCTCGATTGAATTGAACTGCGCCAAAATGGAAATGGATAAACAAAGGCTGATCCGAGGAGAATAAACTTAATCATATATGATTTATGCCCTTGAGCCTCCGATCAAATCGGAGGCTTTTGTTTTTTAAAAGAAGTATAATATTAAAATAGTACAATGTTTATTGAATGTATTTAACAAGATAACCCATAAAAGGGCTTATCTTATTTTTATATTTTTAAAAATATTTTATCAAAATCTTGAAAGCAGCAATGGTATTATACTGTTTTTTTGCTAAATCATATATTTTTATTAAATTCCCCCCTGTTTTCAGAATTTAAAATCTTCTATAAGGTTTTCATTAATTAGTAATATTCTGTGTTGAATAATTTATAATTCTTCTTTTTATGAAAAATCGCTATACCGAAGAGAAGTCAGCCTGCGGGGTTGGTTTTGTAGCTAGTCGCAAATCCCAATTTACCAACGAAATCGTACAAAAAGCCTTATTTGCCCTCCGATGCGAAGAACACCGAGGGGCATGTGGTGCAGACCTGGTCACTGCCGACGGGTCAGGTCTTATGACCGATATTCCTTTTAAAATGCTGGGGCACAAACGCCGGGAAATTGCCGTTGCCTTCTTATTTGCACCTACCCAGCCCGAAGTCCGAAGAGCTGTTTTAGACGTGTTCGAGTATACTTTTGACTTTTTAGGGCTTAAGCTCCTGGCCTATCGGGAAGTACCTACCGATGATTCGGTTTTGGGTAAAGATGCTTTTGCCAGAAAACCTTATCTGCTCCAGGCAATTATCCAGCGACCCGAACATTGCCAGACCGACGGCGCATTTGACAAGCTGCTCTATACCGGAAAACAAATTACCCGAACCAAACTGCGCCAAAGAGCACTGCCTGACTTGTTTTTTGCTTCATTATCTGCCACCACCATCGTATACAAAGGGCTTACTAGGTCTTTTGACCTAGACCGCTTTTATCTGGATTTGCAAAATCCCGAGTATAAAAGCCGATTTGCTATGTTTCATCGGCGGTTTAGTACCAATACCACCACTACCTGGGATCGTGCCCAACCTTTCCGTTTGATTGGGCATAACGGCGAATTCAACACCATTACCGGAAATCGCTCTTGGGCTGTATCTAGGGAGAAATCTATGGGGCTTTATAAAGGTGAATTACTTACGGAAAGCGGAGTAAGCGATTCGGGCAGCTTTAATGAAATGGTAGAAGCCCTCCTGCACCGAAGCAGTATTCCCTATATCGATGAAATCCTAGCCATCCTAATGCCTCCTGCCAATCATGACAATGATTTCTATAATTTTTGGGGGAGAGCTATGGAACCCTGGGACGGACCTGCCTTGATTACCTATTCAGATGGGGAAAATATCGGCGCACGCCTGGATCGTAATGGCTTCCGCCCTTGTCGCTGGGCTATGACCGAAGATTTTTTTTATTTGTCTTCGGAGGCTGGTTCTTTTGATTTGGATGAATCACACATTATTTCTAAAGGGGCATTAAAAGCAGGCTCAGGAGTGCGCCTAAGCCTGAAATCGGGCAATGTCTATTTTGTAGACCCTAGTCGCTCCAGGTATAATTTTGATGCAAAATTTGATAATCGCACGCTCAAATTAAATTTTATCCAAACCCAAAATCAAGACTCCCAGCATCTGGACAAAAAATACTTATTTAGCTATACCGAAGAAGATATAAGCAAAATCCTTATTCCAATGATAGAAACTGGCAAAGAAGCCATAGGTTCTATGGGGGATACAGCCAGACTGGCGGTTTTGTCTTCTGAACCCCGATCATTTTTTGATTATTTCTGCCATAATTTCGCACAGGTTACCAATCCGCCCTTGGATTATCTGCGTGAAAAAATGATCACGGATTTACGCACCTATCTTGGAAGAAGACCCAATATCTTTGCTAAAAAAGAGCTGATCCCCCCACAACTGGCTTATGAATTGCCTAGCCCCGTATTAAGCCTCGGGCAAATAGAATTTATCGAGAAACTCATAGGAGACCAAAACTCTCAGGATCGCATCATTGTACGTAAATTTGACATTACTTTTAAGCGAGAATTTGGTACGGTAGGTTTCAAAGCCCGTTTGCAAGAACTAGAGCAGCAAGTCAAAGACGCTGTAAACAGAGGTACTTCTATCGTAATTTTGACGGATGAAAATGCAGACTTTGATCATCCTGCCATTCCCTGCCTGCTGGCTTTGCGTATTGTGGTCACTTCCCTGCGTGATTCAGGAACAAGGCTAAAATTCTCAATGGTGGTCAAATCTGCCGAGATACGTACCACACATCAGTTAGCCACAACGATTGGTATGGGGGCTGCGGCGATTTGTCCCTATCTTGCCCTGGAAATTGCGCGTTATCATCCCGATAAAAATCTGGACAAATTAAATGCCGATCAAAAAGAACAAAACCTCATCAAAGCCTACGAAGGAGGGCTGCTCAAGATTATGTCTAAAATGGGTATTTCGGTGGTGCGTAGTTATCAAAGCTCACAGTTATTTACATCCATTGGGATTTCTGGAGAGCTTATAGCGCATTATTTTGACGGGGTTTGTGCCAAACTAAGCGGTATTGGAATTGACGAAATAGTGCAGGATGTACTTCTCAAAACCGAACAGGCAGTTCAGACGCTTGAAAAAGAAAAATTAGTCAATACCTACCAATACAAAGAACACGCCCGAGGAACCGAAGGAGAAAAACACTCCATGACCGCAGCACGCTCCAAAATTATCCACAAACTGGTGCGAGAAAAAGGCTTCGCCCTGGATGACCTCGCTCTTTTTGAGGAATACCTGGCTTTAGGGCATGAAGACGAGCCAGTCACCGTCCGGCATCTTTTCCAACTTAAAAAGGCAGAAAAACACATCGCTTTGGAAGCCGTAGAAAACCGCGAGAAAATTTTACGACGATTTGGTTCAGGAGCCATGTCTTTTGGAGCAATCAGCGCAGAAGCACAAAGAGACATTTTTTATGCCATGAAAGAAATCGGTGGGCGCAGCAATAGTGGCGAAGGGGGCGAAAATCCTTATTATTATACCGAAGGCATCACAGCGTATTCCAAACAAGTAGCCTCAGCACGTTTTGGAGTCAATGCTTTGTACCTGATCTCTGGGCAGGAAATACAAATAAAAGTAGCCCAAGGAGCCAAACCGGGCGAAGGCGGGCAGTTGATGGGCGTTAAAGTCGGTGAAGATATCGCCAAAGCTCGAAACTCACTCACCCATGTAGATTTGATTTCGCCGCCACCCCTACACGATATTTATAGCATAGAAGACCTCAGACAGTTGATCTACGAACTCAAGCAGCTACACCCCGGCGTAAAAGTAAATGTAAAACTGGTAGCTGGTGCTGGTATCGGAACTATCGCCGCCGGAGTAGCCAAAGCCGGTGCAGACATCATTCATATCTCCGGGGGGGAAGGAGGCACCGGTGCCGCCACGCTCTCTTCCATGAAACACGCTGGCCTGCCCTGGGAACTAGGCTTGATAGAAGTACACCAAACCTTGCTGGAAAATAACCTACGCAATATGGTCACCCTCAGAACTGACGGAGGCCTGCATTCGGGCAAAGAAATCGTGACGGCTGCCCTTTTGGGTGCCGAAGAATACGACTTCGGAAAGTTGTTGCTCATCGCTCAAGGCTGTATCATGGCGCGTATCTGCGAAAAAAACACCTGCCCCACCGGAATTGCTACCCACGACCCTCGCTTCAAAGCCAAATACAAAGGTACTAAAGACCATATCGTAGCGATTATGCACTATCTGGCAGAAGATGTTCGTAAGCAACTGCAATACCTGGGCTTTAGCTCCCTGGATGAAATCATCGGACGAACAGACCTGCTCGAGGCCAATGCCAAACACCAAGATATAATCCGAACCAAAAAACTGAATTTGGGCTTTGTGCTGGATCAATCTTATCCATACAATCCCCAAGAAAATATCGATAACCCCTTCAGTGAAATTACCAATACCCTGAATCAAACCATCATCGGCGATTCTCAACAAGCCTTAAATGCCAACAAAGACATTTCACTGAAATATGCCATTCACGCAACCGACCGAGCCATTCCTGCTACTTTATGCGGTGCGATAGCCAAAAAAGAAGATCAAAAGTTTAGTCAAAAATTCAGACAAGGAGAAAACCCGACTGCGGAAGCTTATAGCGGGAAGATTCAACTGGAATTTACCGGAAGTGCCGGGCAAAGCTTTTGTGCTTACCTGACCGATACGATGGAAGTGCGACTTTATGGAGAAGCCAATGATTCGGTATGTAAAACCATGTCTGGTGGGAAGGTAGTAATTCGCCCGAACCTTCAAGCGACTTTTAAGGCGCACGAAAATGTCATTATTGGGAATGTAGCCCTGTATGGTGCCACAGGGGGTACTTTGTACGTCAACGGCATGGCAGCAGACCGCTTCGCCGTACGGAATAGTGGTGCTTTGGCGGTGGTGGAGGGCGTAGGTTTACACGCTTGCGAATATATGACCAAAGGCAAAGTCGTCATCCTGGGAGAAACTTCTTACAATATCGGCGGTGGAATGACTGGAGGCGAAGTGATCGTGTTAGGAAATCAGGATAGTAATATTAATAAAGAGTATCTCGCCCTGCATAAGCTGGAGATGGAAGAATATCAGGATTTAAAAGCCTTATTGGAAGATTATTATCAAGAAACCGAAAGCCGAAATGCCCAACAAATTCTGGATAATTGGGAAAAAACGCTACACTATTTCAGTAGATATGCACCCGTGGGCTTGCTAAAAAATCTCCAAGAAAAACCTGTGTTGAAGGCATAAAGGCTGTGAAGTTTGAGTTGGCTCTTCCGACATTTGAAGGCTTATCTAAAAAAGAATGGTTGCCTGACAAATTTTGTGGATAATAAATCTTGATTAGACTTTTTTATACACAACAAGCTTGAAGGGATTGCTTGCCACCAATGCACGAATAATTGCAGTTATTTGTGCATTGGTGGTAAAATTTCTAATAAAGATAAGAAATTTGATGAATGTACTTATTTTTTATCGCAGTTAAGGTTTGTTTTATTTTAACTCTATTGCAAAGCTCAGTCCTTAAACCGAGTTGAGGCTAATTGATCCTGTAATACGATATAATTATAATACCATAATTATGGCGTGAGACTTAGCCATTCTATGGCTGTTTCTTCGTTATCAAAATAGCGTGTTTCAAAAATGTATTTGGCATTTCCCTCTTCCATTGTCTGCTCAATAGAAACTTGCGAAAACAAATCGGTACTTACTAAATAGGCAAATTTTTTAATTCCTGCGTGCAAAGAACGTTCATGGATATTTTGATTTATCCATTCTTGTGTTTCAGGTGCTACTGCCATGAAGAAATATTGTGTATCCACGAATGATTTTGTGGGTTGATACTTTTCGGCAATTTCAGCATAATTCGTGAGTTCTTTTCGGAACACCTCATCTTGCATAAGTTCAGTAGCGTGCGACCAAATAACCTTAAGCAATTGCGCTTGCTCATTCACTAACAAAGAAAGATAGTCACTTTCATAAACTTTTACTTCCATATTTATAAATTTACCTGATTGATAAAAAAGCCTTTTTTATATTGCTAAAAGCAATTTTTTAAAATTTATTTTTTGGTAAACCGTAAAAAGATTGAAGTTGTTTAGGATTGATATGAAGCAATATAGAATCAAGTAATTGAAAATCGTATAACCGACTTTTCGCACCCCTCTGTTTTTTTTGAGTTTTTTTGTAAGTTTTCTTCTAAAACTCTATAAAATATCGCAAAATATGGGTTTTGATAAAATATAGCATGTAAGTTTTATAAGAATAGTTATATTTCATATAAATATTTCGCTAGAGTGCGAAAAGTCGGTTTTATACCAATATTCGTTTATAAACATCATAAAACTTTATACTCAAACCGAAGTGGTTTTCCGAGATTTTAGCTTTTAAATCATTAATAATCAAGCTAATCAATCAAGAAAATCAGGCAAATCACTTCAATCTGGGTATAATTTACATGGCAGATTTAATGTTTGAGGATAAATCCAAGATTGAGGAAATCCTTGCTACCTCTTCCCGATTAAAATATTTGGTCACTCAAGAATACGGCATCAAGCCGGATGAAATTCTCTATGTCAGGGTAGACGGCGATAACTTCAAGGTCGATATTGAGACACACATGGCGATGTATCGTTTCAAGGCACAGGATACTGAGCATGTGCTGCTCAAAGATGCTGAAACCGGAGTGATGAAAAAAGAATTTGACCCGGCACTAGCACAAGGGATTTATGAGATTGTCCATGATTTTGCTCAGGAATAAAGCTGGAGCTTTGTCTAATGGATTGAAAATTAGTTTTCTCCGCCTCTCCATTGTGTAAAAAGTATTTTGTCCATCCAGGGGAGGCGTATCGTTCCGATGCTCCAGGGCAAATAATCCAGCAGTACGTCAAAACCTCTTTCTTCCACGAGCAGGTTCCAGGATTTTTCTTGAGCAGTGATTTTGCCTTCACGAATCAAAAAAGAAACCCTTAGATTATCGGGGTCGGTATTTTTAAGAGCCGTCCAGTTGCTGATAATTCCTCGAAGCATCCCTTCGGCGGTTTCTTTTTCCTGTTCTTGGAGTTCTATTTCGGTTGGGAGGACTTCATTGAGTGGGATTCCACAAAGTATTTTATTGAATACCATTTCATATTCCTGGGTTTCTGTTTTTTTGGTAGCCAGATACTGAAGTAGGTAAGCAGCCCGGAAGGCAGTCTCTCTGCTTTTGAAATTTTGATTTTCGGTATATTCCAGGAGTTTAAACAGTCGGGAGATGTAGGGATGCAAGATCACTAGCCCGGCATTCTGAATATAAATGGCTTCTGTAGAGCCAAATTTGAGTGCATTTTTTTTGAGCGTTTCTCCTAGAGCTTCCAGTTTTTTTTGCTGAGTTTCGCGGTTGAGTTGCGCCATGATCTGGTGGATAATATGGGCATTGGCTCTGCGGAGTACAAGCTTTTCAGGGGGAGAAAGTGCCGCAAAAAACAGCTTCAAAGTTTCTGGAAATCGGCTATAAGTCTCTGCCAAAAGTACTGATGGCGTGATAGAAAGCTTTTCAGGAAGCTGCCCTTCGAGTATAAAATAATATAAATAATGTAAAAAAAGATCGAGATTGGGGGTTTTTGATTCCAGAAAATACTGGGTAATCGCCGGGTCTGCACTTCTTTGAGAGAGTTGTTCTTGCCAGGGCTGGTAATTTTCACGAGCGGACTCGAAGTGAGTGAGGGCATACACCCTTCGGATCAAGGTTTTCCAGGGGAGTAGTCCTGATTCCTGGAGCAGTGCGGGAATATCCTCTTCGTGGTCGGGCGATTCCCGGATAAATTCTTCCAGATCAAGCGGTTTTGAAGGTTCTTTGCTTTTTTGTAGGTCTTCTGCCATCATAGGTATTTTAGAGCGGAGTAACTCAATAAAAGATTCTGTTGGAACTTGCGGATACAATTTGAAGATAATTTTTGTCATTTCCTGCATAAAGTCTTGGGATTGGAAAGGAATACGGCGTTTATTCCAGAGGTAATGCATACTTTGTTGCCAGATTTTAGCCTCGATTTGTTGGGGACTATCGGCACTCAGTTGATTTTCTTGAAAGATTTGCAGGATTATTTGTAAAAAACGATCCACAAAACTCCTGTATAAGGGCAAAACCCGGTTCATGAATTCTCTCCGGGAATCTATGGAAGGCTGCAAAGCAGAAATATGTATGAATTCCTCTAAATCTGCACTTTCCATCCATAATTTCAGGAGTTTGTCGCTTGTCTCAGATTTAGGATCGGATTTGGCTTGTGGTTCGGATTTGGCTGGTGCGTCGGATTTGGCTGGTGCGTCGGATAGGTAGGGAGATAATTTTTTTAGTTCAAGCCGTATTATACCTTGGAGTTCTTTTTTGTCAATATCGCCAGGGCTTCGTTTGGGTTCATACCAAAGATATTGAAAGACCGCTTCCCAAACACGTAATTCTATGGTTTTTAGGTGTTTAAATTCGGTAATCAGGTCTTTGATCAATTCCTGAATTTCTCTAAATTGTGATTGAAAAAGTATTTTTAGAATTGTTTGAATCTGGGAGACAGAGAGTTGATCCTGAAACAAGATATTTTGTTTTTGCCACAGCGAATGGATTAACTTTTCGAGGATCAAGTATTTTGATTTTTGCTGAGAGGAAAGTAGTAATTTTTCTTGGAAGGAAAGCAGCAGTTTTTCCAGGGGTGGATTGTTTTTCGGTTCAAAAAAGTGGATTGAAGACGTGTTTTTTACCAATTTATCGGAGAGAAGAGTCCAGAAAGCTGCCTGATTTTTTGAGTGAATACTTCGGGACTCGACCAGGAGCATTTCTAGTACGGTTTCCCAGAAAATTTCTCTTAAATCCTGTGGTAGATGGGCACTTGTTTTTTGGAGGAATGAGTGCCCCAGGGAAGTTAGATGAAGGCTAAATTCTAATAGAGTGCCATCGTCTAGTTGATGAATCAGGCGTTTTCGGAATGCGGTATTTTGAAAATTTGCTTTCAAAAAGGTCAATAATCTTTGCTTGGATTGTTTCCAGAGTTGTAGAAATACGTTTTTGGGAGTGAGTACGATTCCTGGAGCAAAGTTTTCCCAGGCAGCATTTCCCCACCAGGGCAGGTATCCATCCAACAAGAGATGCATCCACATATCTGCTACGGAATGCGCCTGAGAGAGCATGACCACCTCTTGGTTTGTTCCGGCTTTGGTTTCCTGAATCAGGCGATCAAGTTGCTCTTGCAAAATCCGGCGGTATCTGAGGATAAATTCTGACTCAAATCTATCTTCGGGGATATCACCTAGGTCTAATACCAATTGAGGGATTTTGAGGTGAATGCCGGGGAGGTCGCAGTTGTGGAGTACATCTTCGCAAAGCGTTGGTAACGTGTTGTGAATCAGACTGAGGAGTCGTTTTTGTACAGAATGCGCCGTTTCATATTGATCACATTCCAGATCGAAGATATGTTTTTGGATAATATGTTTTTGTTGTGTCATACTGAGGGAAAAGTAAAAAAACGCAGTTATTTTTTAAGAATAGGTTAAATTTCTTACACAGAATAAAATGTGCATGTTTTTTCAATCCAATTTGGAGTAAATAAAGTAGAAATATCTTAAAATCAATTTATTAGCATTTTTATTCATTAAATTGGGTAATATAACCCATTCTGTAGGAGTAGGATTATTCAAAAATTGTTCATATTGTATTTAAATATTTTAAAATTAAACAAATTATACGAATGACATATTTTTTTAAAAAA
Organism: Microscillaceae bacterium; assembly: GCA_033765345.1. Lineage (GTDB taxonomy): Bacteria > Bacteroidota > Bacteroidia > Cytophagales > Microscillaceae > JANRIC01. The sequence goes on along the minus strand of JANRIC010000132.1, from coordinate 16,582 downwards.
ATTTGGAAGTCTATACAATATTTCTGATGTTTGTGTCAGACTAGAGCAGTTTTTTTAGGGCTGGTTAATTTACTGCTCTTTAGTCTTTCTTTCCATAGCTGGTTAAAGGATATTGGAGGTTTGGCTTTGTGCCAATACCTCCATTTATCTTTTTAGCTCCTCCCACACATTTCTTTGTAGGTACAGCGTTGGCACATGGTGAGGTCATCGGTGCGCTCAAAAGGGATATTTCTATCCAGCATTTTAGAGATAATCTGGTGGAGGTATTTTTCAGATACTTGGATATAATCGTTTAGGTTTTCGGGAAATAACAGACTTTTTTTATCGTCTGATTTGAGTACTAGCAGACCCTCATTCAGGTTTCGGAGGCTATAAATGCCGGCTGTGAGTGCTTGGTTTTCTTGGATGGTAAATTCACCCAATCTCAATCCTCCGCGTTCTATGATATGCTTGGCGAATATGTATTTATAAAGCCAGAGTTGGCGTGCTTTGTCTTTTTTGGGTTCGTTGACCAATGCGTCAAGTTCGCCTGCGTTCAATTTAAGCTGTGCAGATTCTACCTTACCGGTTTTGTAGTCGATGATTCTGATTTCGTTTTTTACTTTATCCACTCGGTCGGTGATTCCTCGAATACTGAGATAAATATCTTCATTGTGGACGGTTAATTTGAGAGAAGCAGAAACAGTAGGATTGATTTGGGGTTTATCTTCTTCGGGATTATCTACATTTTCCAAACTTAGTATCTCAAAGGGTGCGCCTTGGCGTTCAATTTCTTCCATTTGGCTGATCAGAAACTGTTGGATATACTTTGCAGTGATTTGTTTGAAGATATAATTTCGCCCAGTGAATACATAACTAGAGTAGATATCCTTGTTAAATTTTTCTTGTACCAAATCCGGGACTTTGGGGAGGATAGCCTCAATGTCTGTTTTATCTACTAGTTTTTTGTGTTGCGTGAGTTCTCTAAAGATTTCCTCCAGAATTTCGTGCGTAAGCGTTCCGAGTTTATCAGCACCCAAAACCTCCTCCACGGAATTGACGGAACTGTATCCGTTGATCTGCCCAAAAAAATACTGCATAGAGCAATTGATAAAAGAATTGATTTGAGAGGGCGTTAATCCTTTTTTAAGATTTTGCTTGATATTCTCGATGATTTCATCATTTTTATGGATAATGAGTTCAGATTCGGGTTTTTCTTCGCCGGATTTGAAGCGTACCACAGATTCTCGGATGTTTACCAAAGGATTGAGTCGGCGTAGGTCATTCTCAAGTTGATGGATAAACCTGCTTTTTTCTTTGCCACCATAAGTATCTGAGGGTGCTACATAGATGAGGGCGATATTTTTGGCTCTTTGGAGCAAACGATAAAAGTGATAACTCACCACAGCATCTTGTTCTTGATAGGAGGGCAATCCAAAAGACTCGCTTACATCGAGAGGGATAAAAGAGTTGATTTTTTTGCTGCGCGGCAGTATGGTTTCATTCACAGAAAGAATGGCTACATTTTCATAATCCAGATTGCGTGATTCTGCAATGCCCATGAGTTGAATAGACGAATCTTTGTCGCTGTCGAAATCAAATTTGGTTTCACGAAAAGCCTGATAAAGGAATAGCTTAAAGGTGCGGATATCAATAAATTTAGGTTTTTTAAGAACAAAACCTTTTAACTGAGCCAGTATTTTCTGGAATTCGCGAAAATAGGCTGCTTCAAGAAAATTATCTTCCGAATATAAAAGTGTGCTGAGGCTTTCCAGAGAAAGAATCAACTGAAAAGTATTACGCCATTTGACAAAAACAGCCTCGATCAGGGGTGTCATAGCCCGGTTGATTTTTCGGTAAAACTCGAGCTGTTCTATATCTTCCTCGCATCGCTCCTGGAAAAGTTCGTGCTCCACGATACTGAGCAATTCTTCCTGGCTCATATAAATACGGTTGTTTCGGTTGATAAAATTGATCATTGCCAGAATAAAGCTTTTACCCTCGTGGGGTTTTTCGCTTTCCTCTCGGGCTTGATTCCATTTTTTCTCATATTGACGGATAAAAGGATGATTCAAAAATTTGATTACCCCACGATGGTTAAACTTAGGCTCGCGGGTTTCTTTGTCGGTAATCAGGGTTTGAAAAAGCTCAAAAAGAATATCTATCAGATTAAAAAGGGCAGATTGTTTTAAGGCAAGCCCAAGCGTGATATTCATCCCTTCAAATTGATTATCCAGAGAGCTGAGTACGGAAAGCAGCAAGTTTTCGTCGGCAAGTACGACGGCTGTGGGAGGGATGATCAGGTCTGTTTCTTCAGTCTGAGGCAAAACCGTCCAGTTTTTTAGAAGCTGATTGACTACCTTTCCCTGCATACTGGCGTTGGCTACCTGAATGACGTGAATGTCTTTGGGGCTGGTAAGCAGATAATTACTTCTAAAGTGCCAATTGGTACGGTCCCAGCTTTTGTTGTATTTTTTAAGGAAAAAACCTGCTTTATTTTCGGTATTTTCCCGCATATAATATTCGTCAGTATCCCAGATAATTTCGGCTTTTTGGTGTTCTAGGAGGCATTTAAAGATATTTTCTTCGGCTTTGCTCAGGGCATTAAAACCAATAAAAAAGTATTTTTGATAGGTGGGGTGGCGTAAAAGCAGCTCGGAGGCATTCTCAGCTAAGTGGCGATACATCAAACCTGGATAACTTTTTTTTTGAAAATCGAGGCTTTGTTTAAATTCAAGATAAGTCTCGTGAAGATGCTCCCAAAGCTGAAAATATTCACCGATTCGAGGGGTGATTTTATCTTCACCCAGCCGCCAACGCTCAATACTTTTTACATCACTTAAGGTTTTAAAAAGCTGTTGAGCATCTACAAGATTTCGGTCTATTTGGTCAAAATCACGCATAAGGATATGCCCCCAACCCGTGAAGCGCTCGAGGCGGATGTTGGGATCAATCTTACTAAAAATTTCATATAATTCCAGAAGAAGCATCACAGGGCTTTGTTTTTCATAGCCGGAAGCCTGCGTGATAAAATCCTCTATGTGTGTAATGTGTGCACTGAAAGAGGGAGATTTAGTTTTGAGCAATTGCTCAAGAATAAGCCCGCTTCTACGGGTTGGGAGTACCACACAAAGACTTTCGCTTTGGTGTGTATAGGCCTCACTTAGATGTTCGGCACATAAATCCAAAAATGCTTCCATGAAGCAAATATACAAATAAACAAGCAGAAATCAGCGAGAGTAGTTTAAAATAAGTTGTTTATAATCAATACTTTAGAGGTATTGTGGAAAGAGAAATTGTGCTTAGATCAAATCATAATCTTTGGCTTCAATAAATACATTGATCCATTCGTCATCGAGATGTGCGCCTAGTTTTTTATAAAAGTTAATGGCAGGCTCATTCCAGTTGAGTACTTGCCACGACATACGCTGGCATTTCTCCTGACCAGCTCTTTGTGCCAGGGCTTTGAGGAGGAGTGTGCCGATTTTTTGCTGGCGAAATTCAGGCTTGACATAAAGGTCTTCGAGATAAAGCACCTTGCCCTTCCAGGTGGAATAACGATAATAAAAAAGAGCCATTCCAGCGATAATTTCCTGAAATTCGGCCACATAAAATCCATAAAGCGGCTGTTTGCCAAAACCGTCTTCCAGAAGTTGCTCAGGGGTATTGATTACTTCGTGGGCGGCCCTTTCGTAATGTGCCAATTCGTGAATAAGCCCCATCACTGCGGGTATGTCAGCGGGTTGTCCTTCACGGATATGTATTTGATCTTGTTGCATAAATAAAATTAAAATGTTGATCGGGCAATCAGTGCGCTTGTTTTTTTGCTGTTTGGTGTAGTTCCGAAGCAATTTTTTTCAGTTCAGTCGAGCTACAAGTCCCACAACCTTTAGGACAGGTATGGGAAGATTTGGCACTGAAATTTTTTCTGAATTCGCGGATCAAATATAAGACAGAAAAAGAGAACAATATCAATACGATGAATTCTTGCATAGAAATAAGGAGTCAATGAGTGAAAAATTTCAAGTGATTCCAAGGTTTATTTTTGTTCAGGGCGATGAATCATAAACTCGACCCTTCTGTTTAATTGCCTTCCGTCTGGGTTTCCATTACCGGCGATGGGTTGGGTTTCACCAAAGCCTTTGTATACCAGTCGGTTATTTTGGATACCTTTTGATTTTAAATACCTGACTACGCTTTTGGCTCTGTTTTCGGACAACAGTTGGTTTTTCTCCTGAGTTCCGATGCTATCCGTATGCCCAATCAAAGTGAGATGAATTCCGGGATCATTTTTCAGTAAAGTTACCAATTTATTCAATTCTGGGAAGGATTCGGGGAGCAACTCAGCTTTGTCGAACTCGAAGAAAATATTATCCAGGATAACCTTTTCCCCTGATTTGACCAGCCCCCAGTCTGTGAGCAATATCGAGTCTTTGGGCTCAATGAGAGTTTGCTGAAAAGGGCCAAGCTCTTCCACAAAGACATCATCCAGGTAATAATAAGCCCGGTTGTAGTTAAATTTTTTGAAATGCTGTGTATTCTGAGTGATTTTACGGATTTTGCGTTGGGCATAATCTTCAAAATTGCCCAAGGTAATAAACTTTTCACCTCCTTTGGCACGGAGCGTATCCTGAATTATCATCCAGGTTTTTGGGGCTTTGAGCATCACACCTTTAGAACAAATTTGGGGTGTATAAGCTTGGTTTTCTTGAATAACCAGGGGTTCTTCTGTAAATAATGCGCCAATATGCGCAAGGGCATAATTGGAATAATCGGAAAGAGCCACATAAAACCGTACAAGATACTGAAAATCAGGTTTTAAAGTCTGTGAAAGCTTGGCGGTTATGTGTTCGCGATACATCAAATCCTTGGGGTCTCCATAATCCACTGCACCAATTCTTAGGATCATGCCCACATAAGCCACTCCTTCTTGAGGCTGCATTTCTCCACACAGGTTTTTGGGTGCCCTGAATTTTCTTTTACCGCAAGGATGATAATAGTCTGGAGTACAATCAGGAGGGTTGGCCTGCCAGTTTGGTAAAATGCCCCAAGGAGAGTTAAAATTGTAAGACCGTACACTTCCCAAAAAATCCGGGCATTCGGTGTGGTCTTCAAAGCCAGGGTTGGGTACGAGATTTTGGGCTTTCACACAAGCTAGGCCTAAAAAAAAAGCAGCATAGAGATAAAGAATTAATTTCATAAATGTTTTTGGCTATTGTTTTAGCTTTTCATTGTTCTGGTGGCGTTCTACATCCCGATTTGTTTTTTTATCCAGATTTTTTTGTAGCGCCTCTGTCAGGTCAATGCCGGTTTGATTTGCTAGACAAATCAGTACAAAAAGTACATCAGCCATTTCATCGGCCAGGTCATAAGTTTTGTCAGATTCCTTAAAAGATTGCTCCCCATAAATACGAGCCATCAAGCGCGCCACTTCTCCTACCTCTTCCATCAAAATGGCTGTGTTGGTAAGCTCGTTATAATATCGAATTCCTTTAGTACGAATCCATTCATCCACAATTTCTTGTGCTTTTTTTATAGTCATTTGTATTTTATTAATAAAAATTGTTGCTTTATGAAATTTTTACTTAAAATAGTAATAAATTATGAGAATATTATATGTTTAAATTAATATTAAACTTGTTAAGCTATTATTAATTCATTCTTTTGTGTAATTTTGTATCACTAAGAAAAAGCAGAAAATAACCAACTGTTTGGATATGCAACCTTCCCAAAATACCATTCTTCGGAAAAATTTGAGCTGGTTTCATGTGATTAAGAAACAAAAGAATAAGATGAGTAATTTTAAAAACCTTAAAATTAATTACATCCAAATTAAAAAAAAACAGTTGAAATTAGAAATAAATTAGATAAAACTGCGGAACTTTATACCTAAAACAACCTAAATTATATTTTCAATCCCTATCATTAGATTTTTTAAATAAATAGGTAAATGAAAATTATTTAGGGTTTATCTAATCATAAAACGAAAGATACTCATGGATGTCAAACCAACTTACAAGGTACTTGTAGTAGATGACGAGCCTGATATTACAGAGATTTTGCATTATAACCTAGAAAGATCTGGGTACGATGTAAAAACAGCCTCTAATGGAAAAGAAGCCATTCAAATAGCCAAATATTTTTTACCACACTTAATCCTGATGGACATTATGATGCCACAAATGGATGGTGTGGAAACTAGCAGATTACTTCGGGAAATACCTGAATTATCTGAAACATATATCATTTTTTTGACTGCTAGGGTAGAAGAATATTCTGAGGTAGCAGCTTTTGATGTAGGTGCGGATGATTATATCATCAAACCCATCAAACCCCGCGCCTTAATTAGCCGCATAGGGGCTTTGTTTAGAAGAGAACTCAAAAAAAATAAGCAAGAGGATAAGATAAAAATCCACGACTTAACTATCGATAAACGTAGTTATACCGTGTATAAGGGATTAGAGCCGATTACATTGCCCAAAAAAGAATTTGAATTACTCTTTTTCTTGGCTCAAAACCCCAATAAAGTATTCAGTAGAGAGGATTTATTACAAAATATTTGGGGCGCAGATGTGTATGTACTTGCCAGAACCGTAGATGTGCATATCCGAAAAGTACGTGAGAAAATAGGTAATGATTATATCAAAACCGTAAAAGGAGTCGGCTATAAACTGGCTACTAATAATAATTAATACAATAAGTCTCTGATAAACAAATAATTATATGCTATTCAGATCACGACTTGTCTCTTTGGTATTGGCATTGTCTATCGCTTTGGTCACTACTGCATTTATTTCTCTGGTACCTACTGTAACTTATGTCATTCTTTTTGTTTCATTCTCCATTTCATTTTCTTCCTCATTTTTGTTGTTTTACTTTACACTTGAGTTCCTGGTATTGGGAGAGGTCAATGAAGCATATTCCGTATTGGATAAATTCAAAAAGAAAGATTTTAAAATTGCTAAAAAGCAAATGAACCATACCTTGAGTCCGATCAAAAAACTCAATTATGAAATTTATTCTTATGCTTCTACCAAACAAAAGGAAATTGACCACCTCAAAAAATTAGCCCTTTATCGTCGGGAATTCCTGGCGGATGTCTCCCACGAGCTCAAAACGCCTATTTTTGCTGCCCAGGGTTTTATTCATACCCTTATAGACGGAGCTATTGATGATGAGTCGGTACGCTATAAATTCCTAAATAAGGCCGCCAAAAGTCTTGATGGTCTTCAAACGCTGGTGGAAGATTTGTTTACCCTTTCTAAAATGGAAGTTGGGATGATTACGATGGGTTATGAGAATTTTGATATGAGAGCTACCATTTTAGAAGTATTTGAACAACTGGAAGAACAGGCACAACTCAAACAAATCAATCTGATTTTGGATACTGAAATTTCACAGCCCTATTTCGTCTATGCCGACCGACAAAGAATCCAACAGGTAATGACCAATCTGGTGGGTAATGCCATCAAATATGGTTTTGAAAAGGGTTTTGTTAAGGTCAATTTATCCAAATTGGAGTCTCAGATCAAAATAACCGTAGAAGACAATGGTCCAGGTATCCCGGCTGAACACCTGGATCGCATCTTTGAACGATTCTACCGCGTTGAGAAAAGCCGCTCCAAATCCAAAGGAGGTTCAGGGCTTGGACTAGCCATTGTAAAACATATCCTGGAAGCCCACGAGTCTCAAATTAAAGTAAACAGTAAAGTAAACAAAGGAAGTAAGTTTATATTCAGCTTGGGAGAAGGGCAAAACCCTTTTGACGCTTCACAGGAGCCACATCCTCAAAGTAAATCCGAAAATAACCTTAAATCCTCCAATTTTGTAGGAGTTAAGTAAAGCCTTTTGCTCCTCACCAAAACATATATGAAAAATTTTACTTTCAAAGATTTGATTCTCTATGAAGATACTGATTATATCCTGGTGAATAAACCGCCTTTTTTTTCTACCCTGGATGATCGCCAAAGCTTTGGAAAACAAAATATCATCTCCCTTGCCCGAGAATACCTGCCAGCAGCACAAGTAGCTCACCGACTTGACCGCGAAACCTCCGGGGTGCTCGCTATTGCCAAACATCCAGAGGCCTACAGGCACTTATCTATCCAATTTCAAAATCGCAAAGTCGAGAAAATCTATCACGCCCTTGTAGATGGACTCAAGGAATTCGATCAGGTTTTGGTAGATAAACCCATTTATGCACTGAATACTGGCATCGTAAAAATTGATTTTGAAAAAGGAAAACCCGCCCAAACCTATTTCAAAACACTGGAAATTTTCAAAAAACACAGTCTGATCGAGTGTAGACCTATAACCGGGCGTACCCACCAAATCCGAATACACCTTGCTGTACTCCAGGCTTCTATCACAGGAGACGAACAATACGGCGGAAAACCACTGTTACTTTCAGAAATCAAGAAAAAATTTAATCTCAAAAAAGATACGGACGAAATTCCTGTGATGCCCCGATTTGCCCTACACGCCTTCAAACTGACTTTCAAAAATCAACAAGAAGAAGAAATTAGCCTGGAAGCACCCTATCCCAAAGACTTTAAAGCCGCCCTCAATCAACTCCAAAAGCACAAAGACTAAGCTCCCAAAGGATTTATGATTTATCTTCATAAAAAAAATTGTCATGTTTTGCATAAAACCGAATAAAACAATAACTTTGCACTCCTTTTAAAATGAATTGGTAAAATTTCAAATAAAGCATTAATAAATCGTGGATACGTTAAGCTATAAAACGATAGCCGCTAATAAATCAACCGTCCAAAAAGAATGGGTTCTTGTGGATGCCACCGGAATGGTGTTGGGGCGATTGGCAAGCCAAGTGGCAAAGATAATTATGGGAAAGCATAAGCCCAGTTACACTCAACACGTAGATTGTGGTGACAACGTGATTGTCATCAATTCGGATAAAGTGAAGTTGACAGGAAAAAAATGGACGGATAAGCAATATATCCGCTATACCGGCTATCCGGGCGGGCAAAGAATTACTACGCCCAGGGAGCTGAAAGAAAAAAAATCTTCTACCATTATGATTGAAAAAGCGGTGAAAGGAATGTTGCCTAAGAATAAACTGAGCAACCGAACCATCCACAATCTATATGTGTACGCTGGGAATGAACATCCCCACGAAGCTCAACAACCTAAAAAAATTGAAGTGAAAATCTGATTGATTCTATATTATATTGAAAGATGGCTGAAGTAAAAGAAGTAATCAATACCACCGGAAGACGAAAAACAGCAGTTGCCAGAGTATATATGACTCCGGGATCAGGCAAAATCACGGTTAATAACAGAGATTTTAAGCATTATTTTCCCATAGAAACTCTCCAAACCGTCGTTCTGCAACCCCTAGCAACCATAGATGTACTCGAGAGCTTTGATATTAAAGTAAATGTGTACGGTGGCGGGATCACAGGGCAGGCCGAAGCTGTTCGCCTTGCTATTTCCCGCGGACTCATTGAAGATAATGCTGAAAATCGCCCCCCTCTCAAAAAAGAAGGATTCCTTACTCGTGATTCGCGTATGGTAGAGCGTAAAAAGTACGGTAGAAGAAAAGCACGTAGAAGATTCCAGTTCAGTAAACGTTAATTGAAAGCTCGACTTATGGATAAATTAACTTATAAAGAATTATTAGATGCCGGTGTCCATTTCGGACACCTTACCCGTAAGTGGGACCCCAGAATGGCTCCTTATATTTTTATGGAGAAAAACGGCATCCATATCATTGATATTAATAAGACCTTGGCTTGTTTGGATGAAGCCTGTCAGGCACTCAAAAATGTAGTCCGCTCCGGAAGAAAAGTCATGTTTGTGGCTACCAAAAAACAAGCTCAGGAGATTATTTCCGAAGAAGCAAAAAATCTAAGGATGCCCTACGTGACTGAGCGTTGGTTGGGTGGAATGCTTACCAATTTTGTAACGGTTCGCAAATCCTTGAAAAAACTTTCTTCTATTGAAAAACTCATGAAAGAAGAATCTTTCAAGAACCTGGCAAAAAGAGAAAGACTTACCATCACTCGTGAAAAAGAAAAGCTGGAAAGACTTCTTGGAGGAATCATCGATCTTACCCGACTTCCCGCAGCTCTTTTTGTGGTAGATGTCAAAAAAGAACATATCGCTGTCAATGAAGCTACCAAATTAGGTATCCCAGTTTTTGGGATCGTAGATACCAACTCTAATCCCAATTCGGTTGACTTCCCAATCCCTGCCAATGATGATGCTTATAAGTCTATCTCTTTGATTACCAAAGCTATCTCAGCAGCAATTGAAGAAGGATTAACAGATCGAAAAAAAGACAAGGAAGACCAAAAAACCAAAGACGAAGAAGACAACAAAAAAGAACTGGATACTGTCTCTTCGCACGATGAAGATTAAATCATCTTAAACTCATATACAAATGGCTATTTCTGCACAAGATGTTAACAAACTCCGACAAATGACCGGTGCCGGTATGATGGACTGTAAGCAAGCCCTCAACGAAGCCAATGGAGATTTTGAAGAGGCAATCACTATCTTACGAAAAAAAGGTCAAAAAATTTCTGCCAAACGTGCCGACCGCGAAGCAACCGAAGGTGCTGTTTTTGCATTCGTTACAGAGACAGGAAGTGAAGGATATATATTTGCACTCAATTGCGAAACCGACTTCGTAGCTAAAAATGAAGAGTTTCTTGGATTAGGAAATACTATCCTTAAAACCGCAGTAGCTAATAAGCCCGAAAGCAAAGAAGAACTATTAACTCTTGATGTGGACGGAAACACCGTTGCCGACCATATCACCAACTTCACCGGTAAAATCGGAGAAAAAATAGAAGTAAGTGCTTACGCCAAAGTAAATGCCGAAAAAATCGCCATCTATATCCACTCCAACGCCAAAGTAGGAGTAATCCTCGGCTTAGACGGAGTAGGTAGCCATGATGTATCGGAATTGGGTAAAGACATCACCCTTCAAATCGCCTCTATGAAGCCTGTCGCAATTGATAAAGACGGTGTAGACCCTGCTATCATCGAGCGTGAAATCGAGATCGGTAAAGAACAAGCCCGTCAAGAAGGTAAACCTGAAAATATCCTCGAGAAAATTGCTCTGGGTAAACTCAACAAATTCTATCAGGATAGCACCCTGCTTAATCAACAGTTCGTTAAGGATAACTCCAAAACCATAGCTCAATTGATCAAAGAAGTAAGTGCCGATATCAAAGTAAGCGTATTCCATAGAATGGAAATCGGAGCTTAGTCCGTATCAAAATATACTACCCCGAAACCTCCTTAGATATTTCTTAGGAGGTTTTATTATACCCCTATCGCCAGTTTATCCCAAAATATTTCCAGTGTTAATCTCAACACCCCAATTGTTGAGATAAAGAAAACCCCTTTTCTGACCTATTTTTTGAGTCTATAACCCTTGGATTCGGGAGAATAGTACGCTTTCACGATTTAAATACCAAGATTAAACGGATTTTGTGTCCTTTATCTTTAAAGCCACAAGAATGAGGTCTTTCACATTTTGATTGGGGTTTTGGAGGTGCATTACTATAAGTTTTTTTGTGATTTCTTTAAGCTTGTTGTGTAGTTCTTGTGAATATTTATTAGACTGACCTGCGTGGGCAAGTTTTGATCGGATATCATACATTTTCTTTACCTCTTCAAAAGATATTTTATAATTTATACTCAAACCGAAGTGGTTTTCCGAGATTTTAGCTTTTAAATCATTAATAATCAAGCTAATCAATCAAGAAAATCAGGCAAATCACTTCAATCTGGGTATAATTTATTATTCAATAAGTATGAAACATATAAACTGAATCGAAAACTTAATTCATCTTTATCATTTCCTACACATATAGTTTCTAAAATACCGACTAAGTCTATAAATGAATTATATTTATTTGTGTTTTTTGAAACAGCATTATCAAAGCGTTCTAAGATAATATTTTGCTTATCATTATCCTTTAATAATAATGGTTCTCTGACAAATTTTGTGGGTGACGCATCTTGATTAGACTTGCTATCCACTAAACATTTGAAAGAATTGCTTGCCACGAATGCACGAATAAGGGCGTTTATTCGTGCATTCGTGGCAAAATTGATCATCAAGAGAGGAAATTGAATGCACTTATTTTTTACAGAATTATTGTTTGAAAATACTTGCATGGATCATTCCCACATAAATTGTCAGAGAACCCGATATTTTAACGTATGTAAGCTTTTACGCTTGATTTCTTTGCACTTCACCCAATCTTCTGCTGAAAGGAGAGGGCTTTAAAGCTCTTTGGGATGAGGGATTTTTGTTTACGTTAAATCTACGGAAGAACCACTTTCTCAGTCTTCAGTTGCTTTTGACATTTAGATGAAGATTGAGAGAAGTCTTAGAAGAATCAGATAAAAGAATATCTAATTCTTATAAAATCTATTTTTTATCCAGCAGACCAAACACGTCTTTTAATAATTCGGAAGTGCGGGAAGAAACATCAGTACGAATTTTTTTCTCCTGCTCTTGAACCTTAAAAAATAGTCCGTCCAAGGCCTTCTGAGTCACATAAGCCCCTAAGTCGGGGTTGATGGGTTTGGCATCTTTGACGGTGGCTGCCAGGGGCGAATTGGCAAACTTATTATAAGGAGTCACCAAAGCTTGCCAAGCTTGTACGGCACCTACTTTGGTAAGAGATTCATTGATACGGGGTGAATAGGCCGAGGAGAGGCTTGTGTATGTTTTGTCTTTCAGATAACCAGTTGCAGCGTTTTCAGCTCCAAAAAGGATATTTTTTACATCATTAAAAGACAGGCTTGTAATGGCATTTACGAAAATGGGCTTGGCTTCATTGGCTGCATCTTCGGCAGCGCGATTCATTTTCAGGATGGCATCTGCAACAAGTTTGTCGCCTCCGGGTACGTATTTGGTAATGATAGATTGTACTTTCTGGGCTTCGGGAGGGAGCAGGATTTTGATCAGTTCGTTTTTAAAGTATCCATCCTGCTTGATGAGCTCTTCTACGCCTTTGCTGATGCCAACGTTGAGGGCTTCTTTGAGTCCCATACCGATTTGGGCATCCGTAGGCTCGCCGTTGTCATTTGTTCCTGAGAGGGCTGTATTGGCAAGAGAATTCAGGGTTTGACAGCTGCCCAAAAGCAATAAAACGCTTAAAATACTGACTGTACTAAAAATTTTTTTTATCATGATTAGAATATTTAGAAATACAAATCAAAAAAAATGCAGGTATCTTAAGATCACCTAAGAGCCAAATCTATAAGATTAAACATTAACAGCCTGCACGCCTAAGATTTCGGGCACTGATCTGCGAATGGATTCTTCTATACCGGCTTTCATGGTCATGGCTGACATAGGGCAGTTTTCACAAGAACCCAAAAGCTCAATTTTCAGGATTCCTTCGTCGGTGACCTCTATTACCCGAATGTCTCCTCCATCAGCCGCTAAATAAGGACGAATAGTATCGAGGGCTTTCTCGATGCGTTGTAATAATTCCGATGAATTGAGTGAAACTTCCATAGTATATCTCTAGACTTAATAATTTTCAATATTAACAAAAAAAACCGAATATAATTCAAAGATAAGCTTTTTTTGAACATATTCAGGATGAGTTTCATGGACTTACGACAAAGACGCTGCATTTCGAATGGCCACTTGTTGTGCCAAAGCCTGTGCTAAATCCTGAAAAGCTTTTTGCAAAATTGGGTCTTTCTGGGCTACTGCTGGGATGCCTTCATCGCCTGATTCGCGGATGGCCTGTACCAGTGGGATTTCTCCCAGGAAAGGAAGTACATTGTTGAGGGCGAAGTCTTTACCGCCATTTTGCCCAAAGATGTAATACTTATGATCTGGTAGCTCTGCCGGCGTAAAATAAGCCATATTTTCCACAATCCCCAGGATCGGCACATTGATTTGCCCTTGTTTGAACATAGCCAGACCTTTGCGGGCATCTGCAATGGCTACTTTTTGGGGGGTAGTCACGATCACAGCCCCCGTCATGGGCAGGGTCATCGCCATAGTCAGGTGAATATCACTTGTACCCGGCGGCAGATCAATGAGCAGATAATCCAGTTCGCCCCAAAGTGTATCTGTGATAAACTGCTGCAGAGCTTTGCTGGCCATAGGGCCTCGCCAAACCACCGCACTTTCAGCCGGAGAGAGAAAACCCATAGAAATGATTTTGATAGAAAATTTTTCTATAGGAATGATATAATTCTTGCCATTGATTTGCTCCACGAGGGGTTTTTCGTCCTCTACCCCAAACATAATCGGAATCGAGGGTCCGAAAATATCTGCATCTATTAGGCCTACCCTAGCACCCGATTGTGCAAGTGCCAGGGCCAGGTTGGCAGAAACGGTAGATTTACCCACGCCTCCTTTGCCCGAAGCGATGGCAATGATATTTTTGACATCTGGTAAGACAGGCGTGTTGTCTCTTGTAGAGGTTACTTGTGCAGTCATACGTACCTCCACTTGCAGGTCAGGATGTATGATCTGTTGAATTGCTTTTTCACAATTTTTTCGGATCAGCTCTTTCAGCGGGCAGGCTGGTGTGGTGAGGATCACCGTAAAGGCTATTTTCTGACCCACTATCTCAATATCCCGAATCATACCCAGTGTGACCAAGTCCTTTTTCAAATCAGGTTCTTCTACGGTACTGAGGGCTTTTAAAATATCGGCTTCTTGTATACGCATTTCATTATTATTGATTACAATTTTCTTCAAAGAGTTTCCGGGCTTCCTCGCTACCGAGTTCAGAAGCCTTTTGCCAATCATTACAGGCACCCACCGAATCAACTGTGCGATATTTTGCTTGTCCTCGAAGCAGGTACGCTGTGACCTGATTGGGATCTAGTTGAATGGCTACATTAAAATTGGCAATTGCCGTGTCATATTGTTTGACGTTAAAGAAGGTATGTCCTCTGGCGGTATAAAGCGAAGGGTCCTTATCATCTAATCTGATTGCGCGGGTATAATCATCTACAGCTTCCTGGTATTTGCGGGTGCTGTCGTTGGCAATACCACGATAGATATAAAATTTGGCATATTTCGGATTGAGTTTGATGGCTTTATTATAATCCGAGATTGCTTGACGATGCCTGCCCAAAGCTGCCTGTGCCAGCCCTCGATTGGCGTGTAAAAAAGAATCTTTATCATCCATTTTAAGTGCCTGATCAAAATCGGTGATGGCTTCTTCGTATTTTTTTTCCTTCATTTTTTCAAGGCCAGCATTGAATAAGTCTGAGGCTGATTGCCCAAATACACAATCTGTCATCCAGAAAACAAACATAAAGAGGTAAAGTTTTCGCATTTAAAATATGATTTGATAATACCATTGAGTTGAGAGACCAAAGTAAAGAAAATTTTTCAAAATTACATCGAGTAGCTATGCATGGAATGGTATTCAACAGGGGGCAGAGTCAAATAAGTTTGCTGTTCGTTGAAAAAGTGGGGGGTATCTTTTTACTTTTTAGTGTCTTTTCTAAGAGATTGAGGAATGGGTTTATCACTTTTTTGATTTCAAATATTGTTTGATTTCTTTGGCAGAAGGCAGTTGTTTGCTAAGTTCTTCGGGAAGTTGCTCATATAATTTGTACTCTGCCACACCAATCGGTTTATTTTGACTCCGCAAGGAATATTCCACTTCCAGATCATCTTTTTTGGTACAAAGAATAATCCCAATACTTGAGTTCTCATCAGTCATTTTTACTGTGTTGTCCAATACTTCCAAGTAGAAGTTCATCTTTCCGGCATATTCAGGCTCAGATTCTCCAATTTTTAAATCAATTGCTACCAAACATTTCAATTTTCTATGAAAAAATAGCAAATCAATAAAGTATTCTTTTTGACCCAGTACAAGTCTGTATTGTTGCCCAATGAAAGTAAATCCATAGCCTAATTCCAATAAAAACTCCTTGATATGTTCTATCAGTTTGTTTTCAAGTGCTTTTTCTAATATTGTTCCTTGAATACCTAAGAAATCAAATGTATATTCGCTTTTGAGGATTTCTTGTGCTTGATTTGCTTGAAGTTCAGGCAAAGTATGTTGAAAGTTATGATGCTTACCACGCAACTTAAGATTTTGATAAACATTATTTTTGATTTGAAAGGTGAGGACTTCGCGTGTCCAGTTTTGGGTGGCTACTTGTTCAAGATAAAACGCTTGCTCATCTGTATTTTTCATACTCATAATCAATAGGTTATGCTTCCAAGGAACTTCTGCGACAAGCTGTCGCAGAAGTGGGAAGTCCTTATAAGTAAGATAAAAACGCCTCATATCCCACATATTGCGGGCTGAGAAACCTTGTAAATTTGGGAAATCCTCTTTGATGTCTTTTGCCAATTGCTCCACAACTGATTTTCCATAGCCCACCAAGTTTTGTTTTTCTACAATTGCCTGACCTATATGCCAATAAAGCACTATCATTTCTTTGTTGATAGTCTTACTGACCTTCACTTTTGCATTTTGAATCACCCTACCCGATAAAAAATAAAAGAGTAAAAAGTCTTCCAAAAAAATAGTAATTTTAAGGTTTCCAATCTTCAAAAATATACTATTAGATGAAAGACTTTATGACTGCCAAGTTAGTGAAAATTCTAGGTAATTTATGC
>JANRIC010000127.1:0-41665 GCA_033765345.1 Microscillaceae bacterium | reverse complement strand
AGCCGAACTAGAAACCCTCAACAGCACCGTCAATGCAAAACTAGCCCCGCTTACCCTGGCAAGAAACAAAAGAAAAACACTGTTTGAGGATTTATCCAAACGAGCACAGCGTATGAAAGCAAATATATCCTCGCTCTACGGTAACAATTCAGCCGAGTTTAAGCAAATTAAGGGGATCAAGGTATAAGAAGCGTCTTAGGGGCTACAAACTATGTAGAGAGATAAGCTACATAGTCAGTCATAAAATCCACAACCCGGTATTTTTTTTAAAAAAATATCGGGTTTTTTGTATTATTTTGAGCTTCTTTGGACTGAAAACTCCAAGCCCTCAATGGGAATATTCGGTTAGATGATCAAAAAACTACAGTAAATTATCGTAAAGTCTATCATCAAATTCTTAAGAATTTTTTATTGGAAAAATTAGAAATATGAAAAACAATAAAGGGGTGACTATCTATGATTTGGCAAAGGAGTTAAATGTATCTCCATCAACAGTCTCCAGGGCTTTAAAGGGTCATCACAGCATCGGCAAAGAAACCATTGAAGCTGTCAAAAAATTGGCTCAACAAAGAGGTTATCAGCCCAACAGAATCGCTGCAAGTCTACGGCAAAATAAAACCGACACCATTGGAGTCATGATTCCTTTGATTCATAGACCCTTTATTTCATCGCTCATCAGTGGGGTAGAAATTGCCGCCAAAGAAATGGGGTACAATGTCATCATTTCTCAATCGCACGACAGCTATGAAGATGAAGTAAGCAATGCTGGCGTACTTTATGCAAGCCGTGTGAGCGGACTGGTGGTATCTTTGGCCATGGAAACTCAAAATTACGATCATTTCAAACAATTTATAGATAATGGTATTCCGGTGGTATTTGTAGACAGGGTGGCAGAAAAACTAAACCTGGACACGGTGGTGATTGATAATTTCTCAGCAGGTTTTGAAGCTACTTGTCATTTGATTGAACAGGGTTGCAAGCGGATTGCACACTTTGCAGGCGCACAACATCGGAATGTATACCGTGAAAGGCAAGAAGGTTATTTAGAAGCCCTTAAGAGACATCATTTGCCTATTGATGAAAGCCTGATTGTGTACAGCAATAATCTGGATGCCGACCAGGGCTGGAAGTCCGCAGAATATCTATTTAGCTTACCCAATCCTCCTGACGGTATTTTTTCGGCCAATGATACTGCTGCTGTCAGTGCCATTCAGTTTATGAAAAAAACGGGAATACAAATCCCTGATAAAGTCGCTATCATCGGCTTTAATAATGACCCAGCCTCTTCCATCATTGATCCGCAGCTTTCTACTGTGATGCACCCGGCGATAGATATGGGTAAAATCGCCGCACAGCAAGTTCTTAAACAAAAAAAGCTCGATAATATCGTAAAATCCGAAACCATCGTATTAAAAACAACCTTAATCATCCGTGAATCTTCTCTGAGAAAAAAATAGTTTTTTTTCTCAAAAATTTTGTTGTTTTTTCGCAAAATATATTTCTCAATCAATTTACATGATTTATGACCTACATGATCATCGAGAGATTTTATCCTGATAAAATAAAAGAGCTTTACACCCGATTCGAGGATAAAGGGCGGTTATTGCCCCCGGGTGTGGTCTATCTCAATAGCTGGATTGATGAAAAGGTAGAAACCTGCTACCAGGTGATGGAAAGTGAATCTTTGGAGAAACTTCTGGAATGGGTGGCGCATTGGAATGATTTGGCTGATTTTGAAATTATTCCTGTGATTTCTTCCGCAGAAGCAAAGGCAAAAGTCATGGGTACATTCCAATAAAAGATGTGCTTGTTACTTTGAAATGAATGCCAAGCCTCTGTTGAGCGAAAATATAGTGCTAGAATTCTCTGAATACTTAACGACGCGCTAAAAACACGGAAGAACCAAAATATTTTTAGACAGTCAAGTCGGCTCTGATAAAAATAATTCTTTTTTACACCCGCCTTAAAATGTCAAAAGAACCTATAATTGATGTTTATGTTACAAAATAAGTTGATCGTTTATCTGTGGTTGGGGGTTTTATTCCCGCTTGCTCTCATCGCCCAGACCGAAAGAGTGCCCAAAGCTCCCCTACGCCAGGAAGGCGAAGGACCTTTTAATCGCCTGATCATCCGGGGGGTTATCTTGATTGATGGGACAGGCGCACCCGCATTGGGACCCGTAGACATTGTGGTAGAAAAAGACCGAATCACAAGGATTGCCAAAGTTGGAAGCCCTGGCGTACCTATTGACCCTGCCGACCGCCCCAAAGCCGCACAGGGCGATAAAGTCCTTGAAGCAGAAGGAATGTATCTTTTGCCGGGTTTTGTGGATATGCACGGGCATATCGGAGGCGCAGAACAAGGCACTACGGCCGAGTATGTTTTTAAACTGTGGATGGCACACGGCATCACAACGATCCGCGAGCCAGGAAGCTTTAATGGCTTAAACTGGGTGCTGGAGCATCAGAAAAAGAGCCTGAATAATGAAATTACAGCTCCCCGAATCTTTGCCTACACTGGTTTTGGAATGGGTAGCGACCAGCCTATCTCTACGCCCGAACTGGCAAGAGCTTGGGTACGCAAGATTGCCCAACAAGGTGCCCAAGGAATTAAATTTTTCGGCGCACGACCCGATATTATGGGTGCTGCTTTGGATGAAGCCAAAAAACTGGGCTTAGGCTCTGCTTGCCACCATGCACAGTTGGATGTAGCCCGCCTGAATGTATTGCATACTGCCCGTATGGGACTTACCTCCATGGAGCATTGGTACGGATTGCCAGAGGCACTATTTACAGACCGTACTATTCAGAATTACCCATTGGATTATAACTATCAGAATGAACAGGATCGCTTTGAAGAGGCTGGTAAGCTATGGAAACAAGCCGCAGCACCCTATTCTGAGCATTGGAATAAGGTCATGAACGAATTAATTGCGCTCGATTTTACCCTCGATCCTACCTTTAACATCTACGAAGCCAGTCGTGACCTGATGCGTACCCGAAGGGCAGAATGGCATGAAACGTATACTTTGCCTTCGCTCTGGCGTTTTTATCAGCCTAGCCGAATTTCGCACGGCTCTTATTGGCATGCCTGGGGAACGGAACAGGAAGTAGCCTGGCGAGAAAATTACAGGCTTTGGATGGCTTTTGTGAACGAATACAAAAACCGAGGAGGAAGAGTCACTACGGGTTCGGACTCAGGGTATATTTTTCAATTGTATGGTTTTGCTTACATTCGTGAGCTGGAGTTGCTGCGTGAAGCCGGTTTTCATCCCTTGGAAGTCATTCGAGCTGCCACGCTCAAAGGAGCCGAAGCCCTCAAACAGGAGAAGGAAATTGGTAGCATTGAGATTGGTAAAAAAGCTGATATGATCTTGGTAGAGTCTAATCCTTTGATGAATCTCCAGGTATTGTATGGTACGGGTGCCATCCAGCTTAATGAAAAGAATGAAGTAAAACGTGTGGGCGGTGTAAAATACACCATCAAAGACGGTATTGTCTACGATGCCAAAAAACTCCTGCAAGACGTAGCTGTGATGGTAGAGGAAGCCAAGAAAAAAGAGAATTTTGAAATTAAACAGCCGGGGGTAGATTAAATCCTCGGCCGTTTGTTCTCTAAGTTTTGATAAAATTAAAACTTAACCCATAACTTTTTAAAAAACTTTCGCCTTTCACAGACAATCTCAACCAAATAAATTCCTTGAGGAAGTGTATCCATATCAAGAGAAACACGCATCGTTTTATCATCCCCAACATACTTTTGCAGGAGCAATTGGTGGTTGACACTCCAAAGACGAATGATTTGAATATCTGACAAAGATTCTATAAATAATAAACCCTGAGTCGGATTGGGGTACATTTTAATACGCTCAAAGCTTGGGTTTAACTCCACAGCTATTACTTTAGAGAAAGTAGATTTACCCTCGAGGTCTGTTTGTTTTAAGCGATAATAATTGATGCCTGATTCTGGATGTTGGTCTATTACTTCATAAAATTTTGTATAAGAACTATTTCCTGCTCCATCTAAACGGATGACCTCCTTAAAGTTGAAACCATCCCTTGATCTTTCCACACTAAAAAAGGCATTATTGATTTCCTGTGCTGTGATCCAAGAGAGTAAAACGTTTTCATGATCAATGACCTCGGCATTAAATTCTAACAAAGTAATCGGCAAAGCTTCCAAACTACACACAAAAGAAGCCCCTGGCAATGAGCTAATGCTTAGTCCACCGCTTCCACCACTGGCTGCAGAGGTGTTCGTTCCGCTCAACCCCGCAGCACCTCCAATAGCACTTATGAAGGGTAACCCTGTAAAAGTGCCTCCAATTCTATTTAAAAGTACATTTCCACCGCCGCCACCGCCGCCACCACCGTCGCTATCCGTGGTAAAAATACTGTTGCCGTTGCCACCTCTCGCAAAAATAGCCAGTCCGCTCAGATTACTGCTGGATGTATGAATGAGTACGGTTCCTCCGGCACCTCCTCCTCCAGCACCTTCGGAAAATTGTGAGAATCCACCCAAACCATTTGCAAGAATAAAACCTGTGCCCGTAATCTGGTCGGCTCTTATGATGATGATACCGCCGCCCGGTTGTCCGCAGGAAGCCGCATCATTGTCGCCGCCGTCGTCATCCCTTCCACCACTGCCTCCTCCCCCGCCCATGAAAAGCCGATCGCCATCTGAGGCATCCAGGCTGATAGCCCCTTTTGAAATATGGTTTGCACCTAAAGCAATATCCTGACTACCAAAACCACCACTTCCTCCATTAGAACCTCCGCTCCCACCACCATCCAGATAACCTGCCCCACCAGCATTGGCAGGCGCACCAAGCCCTCTGTCCGAATCAAACACACCGGATACCGAACCAGGATAAGTAGATATCCCTGCATAAGATCCAGCAAATACAGAAGTATTGTGATTCGTGAGATTATTCAAAATTTGTGAGCCATCATATACGATTCGGGGAGTTCCTGCAATTCCCTCTCCACGATGCCCCGGAGCATTGAAGACAATTTCAGAAGCAGACCTAGCCCCTCCTCTAAAACCCATTCCGGTTGCTTGTATAGTGCCATCCAGAGCAAATACATTGTTTACATCAATAGCGATAATGCCTCCCGAACGCCCATTCCAGGCTAATGCCGTGATACTAGCCCCTGCGGATAAAATCAAGTCTTGGTAATTGGCTACTCTAACCACTTGAAAGGTTCTTGCCCCCAGGGTAGATGAAGGTGTCAGATCGTGTATATATGTTTTTTTAAGCGCAGTGCGAATAGGAAGCAGCCCTCCTGTGACAGGTCCGTCGGCTACTACATACTCATATTGACCCGCAGTATAATTCCCATTGTTGATAAACCCACTGCGGTCATTCCCACCGTCTCCGTCTGCATAATCTCCGTCTGATCCAGAGGTATCAGTAATGCTATCGGGCAGTGTTATATTTATTTCAACACCCTGCATTTGCATGACGATTAATAGGTCGCCATTGCTTATATCGTCCGCTGTACCTCTTTTGGTACTCACTGGAATACTCATAGAACCCATAACAACACTTGCATCCCCAGGATAATAAGAATTAACTACTGTATTGCTTGAATTGATAATCGTAACACTTACCGGGGAAGGTATACACTGTGCGTGTGCATGTTGGTATCCTGAATACACCATTATAAAAATAAATAAAATACATTGGGTAATTCTTTTTATTACACTTGTAAGCATTTTGCAACTAAATGAGCAAATCAGTGAATAGAACTTTAAAGTTTGGTTGGTACGCGTTGAATAATGTTGTGTGAAAATAGTCTTGATCCGGCTAAATCACAAAGAAACAAAGAGATTTAGGCTCTTTATTTATAAATTTTAACTCAAAGACTCCATAGAATACAGGTTCTTTACGCAATGTAACTAAAAAATGTTTATAGGCATAATTTAAGATTTGCCTACAAAAAGTGCAATTTGTAGGTTTTATGTCTTCAAGTAATATTTTTAGGGAAAAATCTTTGGCAGATTTTGTCCACAAGAAGTAAAAATAAGACGGTTAGGGTTTTCGAGATAAAACAACACACCTTGAATTATTCAATCTCTGTGACGACCACCTCATAATTTTTAATCTGAGGGATGTCTATTTTTTCTAAAGCCCAAGTGCCTTCAAAAACCCTTCCCTGCCCTTTTTTGATAGAAGGGTTTGAGCTAGTATTGACGTAAATGGTTTTAGAATCTATGATTTTATTCTGTTGATCAAACCATTGAATCTCAGCTTTGAGACTTTTGATAGCGTAATTACCCGTATTTTTGAAATCTAATTCCAGTTTATGATACAACTTTTTATCTCCAAAAGTGGAAGGAGTAAAGCGTGATTCTCTTTGAAAAACCTTAAGGTCAAAATTAGCAGATTTATTATTTCCCCGTTTGACCGTGACTGAGGGGTAGTTTTCGGGTTTTAGATTCAAAGCAGATTGTTTTTGGATAATTTCTACAGAGAGCTGTGCTGATTTCCAATCGGGTGCTTTTTCGTTGGATTTGTATTCAAAATAAGCAAGGGGGATATTATCGCCGTTTCTTGCCTTGGGATTATAATCGCTGATAGCATCCAGAAAGTCTGTTTTGACTATTTTGCCTTGTGAGTCAAGGAGCTCGATTTTTATTTTGAGCAGGCTTACTTCAATATCTTTTACGATTAAATCTCCCAGGAAACGAAAGGAATAATTTTCAGCATCATATCGGCTGATATGAAAAATAGAAGATTCCGTGCTCAGTGTCAAACCCTGAGACTTTTCATTTTCTATAAAACTTACGGGAAGTTCACGGTCTTCTATTTTTGAGTCATTGGTAGTGGATGAAGTGTTGTTGCTATTGGACGAGCCTTCGGGGGCTACAGGAGTACTCACCACGGGAGTCCATTCTTGCTTAGGTTGGCTTTGGCGAGAAGAAAACCAACCAACTGTAAAAAATAAAAATAAAATCCCTCCAATGATGTAATAAGCCAAATACGATCCAGTTTTTGGAGAAGGTTGTGTAGGTTTTTGTCTTTTAAGATCACTGATTAGTTTAATGGCTCCGGCGTGGTCGGCTTTGATTTGTAGGCATTGGTCGGCAAAGTGGTGAGCTTTTTCTTTATCTTTTGGGTGGTGCAATTCTTTCCAACGCCCTTCATAGGCACTGGCGATCATATACAAAAGAGAAGGGTCATAAGGCTTAAGGACAAGAGCCTGGTGAAAATTATGGAGAGCATCTTCCCAGTTTTTGTGTTGTACAAAGGCGTTCCCCCTTTTCCAGAGGTCTTCGTAAGTTTTATCTACTTTCTGCCAGTCGTCTGTCGAAAATCCCAACTCAGTAGCAATTTGCTTCATTTCATTTTCTGAGATAGGTTTTTCGGATTGTGCCTGTTGTATCTCCAGAATTTTGGCGATATAGGCTTCCATATTTTTGTTGGATTGTGACATAAGCTTAGAGTTTAGATAAACGACTGATGCTTACTAATACTTTTTTGAGGGTGAATTGTTGCAAATGCGTTTATATTTATGATTTTAGGCAATCAGGTCTTTCAGTAGACTTAGCTCAAGTGCTGGAGAGACCTTTTCATAAAGAATTTTATAAGTGGCTTTGGTAATCGGCATGCTTATTTGATAATTCTTGTTGATGTCATAGATACACTTGACGGCATAATATCCTTCTGCGATCATATTCATCTCTACTTGAGCCGATTGTACGGTATAGCCTCTCCCAATCATATTGCCAAAAGTGCGGTTGCGGCTAAACTGTGAGTAGGCTGTCACCAATAAATCGCCCAGATACACCGAATCAAAAAAATCTCGTTCGTGCGGGTATATTTTCTGTACAAATCGGCGAATTTCCTGCATAGCACTACTCACCAATACCGCCTGAAAATTGTCGCCATAGTTGAGTCCACGAGCAATTCCGCAGGCCAGAGCGATGATGTTTTTCATTACGGCACAATATTCTATACCGTAAACATCCGTACTGAGTATGGTTTTGATGTATGAACCTTCCAGCAAAGCCGCAACTTTTTCTGCCACTTTGGCTTCAAAGGCACCCACAGTAAGATAGGATTGTTTGCTCAATGCTACTTCTTCGGCGTGGCAGGGTCCGCTTAGGATTGCAAGTGATTCAGGTTTTAGTAAAAATTTTTGCTCAAGTAGTTCTGTAACCAAGAGGTTTTTTTCGGGAATAATGCCCTTGACTGCCGATATGATAATTTTTCCGGCTAAGTCTTCCTGATTTAGTCCTTCCAGTGCATTTTCCACAAAAGCGGCTGGGATCACCAAAATGACATAGTTTACGTCTTTAAGTGCGTTTTTTAATTGGCTGAATACCCTTACCCTGTGCTTGTTGATGGGTACATTGGTCAAATAATTGGGGTTAAATCGGTTTTTTTTGATATACCTTACGGCCTCTTTGTCTCTCAACCACCAGTGAATGTTGACCTTGTTTTCGGAAAGGATTTTAATCAAAGCAGTTGCCCAGCTCCCTCCTCCTATGAGGGCTACTCTGGGAGCATCGGCAGAACGCTTTTTTTTTAGTTTAGAAATATCTACTTTTTTAAAAACCCGGTTCATTTTTTTATCGGTCTCAGGGACAAACGTAGAAGCTTATTTATCTTCCTTTTTTAAGTCTTCGATTTTCTCTTTTTCTACCTTTTGGCCGTCTTTGAGTTGCTTAGATACTAGAATAAAAGGTCCACTCACTACTTCTTCGCCCAGTTTAAGCCCCTTGATAATCTCCATGTTTTCAAAGTCACTGATCCCGGTTTGTACTTCTTTTTGGATGACTTTTCCTTCTTTGGGGTCATACACAAAAACAATTTCTTTGATTTCTTCTTCCTTCTTTTTATCTTCGTTTTGGTTGGAATTGTTGGCGGTATTTACCTGTCGTCCAATATTTTTATCAGCCTCGTCTGATTTATCACGTGTAGTAACGGCTGCAATCGGGATTCCGAGTATGCCTGATTTGGTATTGGTGATGATGTCTACGGAGGCGGTCATTCCAGGTCGGAAGGCGGGGCGTTTAGAGTCTTTGCCGATCAGGTCTTGGAAAGATTTTTTAAGGATACGTACTTTTACCTCAAATTCGGTCACAGCATCTGCCGAAGTAGTGGTATTGGCTGTATTGGCAATTTCGGTGACGATACCCTCAAATTTGCGCCCACTTGCCGAATAGGAATCCACATCGATGATGGCTTTTTGCCCGCGTCTTACTTTGACGATATCATTTTCATTGACATCTACCTGCACTTCCATATTGTTGAGGTCGGCGAGGATCATCATTTCTGTTCCAGCCATTTGTCCGGTTCCTACTACTTTTTCGCCCTTTTCTACGCTGAGTTTAGAGACAATACCGCTGGTAGGGGCATAAATCTCCGTGCGGGAGAGGTTGTCTAGGTTTTGGCGGAGTGTAGCCTGAGAGTTTTGAAGATTATATCGGGCGGCTTCTACGTTTTCTTTGGCGGAGTTGACCTGCTCGAGGGCTACCTGATAGTTGGTTTCGGCGGTCTGGTAATCAGCGAGCGAGATGACTTTTTGATTGTATAAGTCTTTATTTCTATCGAACAAAACTTTTGTTTGTAGAAGTTGGGCTTTTCGCTGCGATAAATCTGCCTGTGCTTGTGCAAAATTTGCTTGGCGCGAATTGACCGTAGCCCTGGCACTCTCTACGACGGCTTGGATATTGTCGGGGCGTATTCTGAAAAGCAATTGCCCTTGTATGACTGAGTCGCCCTCTTCTACGGTGACTTCAATGACTTCGCCAGAGACGTCCGAGCTGATCTTGACTTCGGTTTCGGGTTGTACTTTCCCTGAGGCAGTGACTTGTTCGGTGATTTCCAGTTTTTTGACGATAGAAGTTTGCACTTTGACAAGTGGTTCTTTGCCGATCCAGCCAGCACTTCGGGCTATAAATGCCCCAATCACCAAGATAACTACGATGATAATTAAATTTCTTAATAGCTTGTTAGACTTTTTTTTTCTTGCCATGGTTTTTAGACGATGATTTTAATAAATTTTTGAGTAATTCTAATTTTTCTTTATCGGAAAACTATTGACGATTTAAGAGACAACTGTTTTGTTATTTGGAATACTAGGTAGTGTTAAACAAGTAATGCTGTTCGTTCAAAAAGGGGCTTTGTGAAGACACAAAGCCAGGCGTTTTTTTATTTCAGCATTACATCTTGAATACTACCAAATCAGTATTTCTTACCCTATTTGTCAGTTTTGTGGTAGATATGTTACAAAAAAAGATAAAAAAATAGATTCTTTATATGATTTAAGCGTTTTTTAAGTTGGACTTCACCCAAAAAGCCCAAATGTTGTTTGAATACATTCAGGCTTTTAGGCATTTATAGTCAATCTAGGTTAATCAATAGACAGATCACGCCCTAGGTAAAAATCCAATACTTTTTTGCGGAATAGATAATCATATTTGGCTCTCACGGCGTCCGAACGGGCATTGTCGCGGTTGATACGCGCTAGGTTAAAATCCACCACATTGGCAGCACCCGCATTGTAGCGTTTTTCGGTAGTTTCATAAGAAAGCTCCAGGGCTTCTACTTGTTTTTGGCGGGCTTGGTAGGTATTCAAGGCAGATTGTGCATCTACATAAGCCTGCTCGATGGTTTGGCGGAGTTGGTTTTTGAGATTTTGAGTACTCAGTTCGGCACTTTTTTTATTAATTACAGCATTATTGACCTGGTTTTTCACCTGCCAGCGATTGAAGATCGGGATATTTAAACTGAGCGAAATTTGTTGGCGGAAGTTATCCCCCAATTGATCAAAAAATGGTGCTTTTTCAGGCAATGCAAAAGACCTTTCGCTGGTCACAGGCACACTGGTATTACCATCTACAAAACCTACGGTATCAACAAAATTGAAAAACTCGCTTCCATCCCTTGTGGTAGCACTCGAGTAACCAGTAAAAATAGAACCACTGAGTGTAAGTGTAGGATAAGAACCGGATTTTGCAATATCAATAGAATAAGCGGCACTTTCTTCATTGCGCTCGGCACTGCGAATATTAGGCTGGTTGGTCAGGGCGGTTTGATAAATCTGATCCGCAGTTTCCGAAAAATTAATCACATCCAGTGCTTCAATAGATACTTCTCTGACCTCAAAATTGAGGGTTACGGGCAGGTTCATCAATTGTTGTAAAGTAACATAGGATATTTGTAATTGATTTTTAGCATTTACCACTGCCAATTCATTGTTAGAAAGGGTAGCTTTGAGATCGATGACATCGTTTTCGGCCACTGCACCGGCATCAAAAAGCTTTTGGGTGCGATCCAATTGTGCTTGTGTAGAGAGGACATTTTGTTCAGCCACGGAAAGAAGCTCTTTATTGAGCAAAATATTCAAATAACCCAATGCTACATTAAGCGATACATCGTTGCGGGATTGTTGGGCGGTGAGTCGATCAACTTCAACATCAATCTGATTTCTTTTGATGGTGTTGCTGATGCTAAATCCGTCAAACAAAGTGAGAGATGAATTTAAACTAAAATTGTTAGAGCTAATCCTTTGATTCACAAACTGGTTGGTAAAAGGGTCAATAGAACGCCCCCAGTTAAAGTTTTGATTAGCTCCTGCATTCAAATCAGGATAACGTGATACCTTCGATTGTAAATAATTATTCTCGCTCACCTGTACCTGAAGGTCACTTTGCATGACACTCACATTATTTTTAATTGCATATTGTACGCATTGCTCTAAAGACCAGGTATTATTCGAAGGAGTGTCTTGCGCCGAAACACTCCAAGAAATAAACAATAAGCAGATTAAGCCAAATAGAGATTTTTTAAATAGTGGCTTCAGTAAAATGGTCATATGGTTTATAGGTTTTATAGTAAATCGATTAAATTTTATCATCAGTCTATATATAGGTCTACATCATTACAGTTTAGTTCAATTAAAATACCATTTGAGATAAACAGCTCAATATCAAAAAGTTAAGTTTTATTTTGTTTCATAAAGTGTACGCTGGTAAGACAATTATTGTCCATTTACGAACACATAAAATACATTACCTAGTAACTTGCATTACAAAGTACTGAAACTATTTTCAAATCTACAAATGTTTGACCAAATATTTTTGGTTTTTATAGACAAGACAGTCCTTGAGCTTGAATCGTTGCATCAGGAGTGTAGATTGTCTATATTTTTGTCTTTTACCTGGGGTTTGTCAAATACCAGGAATTGCTCCCAGAATTGCTGTTCAGGCAGGGCGGCGATGCATTGCAGGGGTTCTTTTTTGACCGGATGGATAAAATACACTTTCCGGGCGTGCAGGTTGATGTCGGCATCGGGGTTGGGTTTGTGGAAGCCGTATTTGACATCTCCCCGAATGGGGCAACCCATAGAGGCCAGTTGTACTCTAATCTGGTGCGGACGTCCGGTAAGGGGACTGACCTCCAAGAGCCAGTGGTCATTGAGTTTGCCGAGTATACGGTACTGGAGCTCGGCTTTTAGTGCCTGCTCGTGCGGATAAGGAAAAGCTTTGACCAGGTTTTTGACCGGGTCTTTGAGTAGCCAGTGGGTAAGTTTATCTTTGGATTTTGGAGGGCGTTTTTTGACGATAGCCCAATAGGTTTTATTCATTTTTCTTTCTCTGAAAAGCTGATTCATACGCTCCAGGGCTTTGGAGGTACGGCAGAGGATGGTAAGTCCACTTACGGGGCGATCTAGGCGATGTGGCACACCCAAGAAAACCTCACCGGGTTTGTCGTATTTTTCTTTGATGTATTCTTTAGCCCAGTCGGTCAGGGTTTTGTCACCGGTTTGGTCAGCCTGTACCAGCAAACCGCTGGGTTTGTTGACAATGAGTAAGTGGTTGTCTTCATAAATCACATGAAAATAAGGGTTATAATCGGTCATGTTGGGTATTGGGTATTAGGTGTTGGGTATTGGGTATTAGGTGTTGGGCAACGATCAATTTTAGGTGCACCCGGATTGCTTATACCCAATGTTTTGTTATTTGAAGTGCAATTTAATTATTTTCAGAAAGAAATCTAATTCTGTAGTGAATCAGATTTTTTGTAACCATAAGCATATTATTTGAGTATTTATTGGTAATTTAAACACTTATACAATGAAAATTAAAACTTGCCTTTTGCTATTTGGTCTTATCTTATTCACATCTCTGCAAGTTGCTACTGCTCAAAAAGCCCAGATCGTCGGAAAATGGAATCCTGATATGGAAGTAATGAAGCCTATCCTGATGGAACTCATTGAGAAAGAAATGGGAAATAGTGATGATGAAGCACAAAAAGAAATGATGAAAGGAATGATTGATATGATGATGCAGTCTTTCTCAGAAATGAGTATGGAGTTTAAGGCTGACGGCACATACGCCTCAAGCAGCAAAAATCCGATGACTCAGGAAGAAGAAAACAAAACTGGCACCTGGAGTTTTGAAGACGGTTATATCATCACCAAAGAAGATGATGCTGAGGATGAAGACAAAGTCCTGCTCAAAGAAATCACTGCTGATAAGATGGTGCTTTTTAATGATGATGAAGAAGGAAGCCCTATTAAAGAATTTGTAATGAAAAGAGCTAAGTAATTTTGAAATTTATGCTTTTATAAAAGTGTCGGTTTTTTTCCAACTGACACTTTTTTTTTAAGGATTTTTGCCCCAGTAAAGTTGTATGATATACCAGCCAAACAAAATGAGCAGAACTATCCCAATGCCTAATCTGAAAATGGCTGCTTGATAGGATAGTCCTCTTTCTTTCAGGCGGGCAATGTGTGGTTGATCGGGTACATAAAAAACCGCTACGGTGCTTCCTGGTTTGTATTTTACATAGATTTTTTCTTCTACGACTTCTTCGGTGATCTTATCAGAGCCTTCTACCTGATAGTACAGATAATGCGTATCTGATCCTTCGGTGTCGTCCTCAACCTCTGCACGGGTAATGCGTGCTTTGCCTACTTTGCCTTTTATGTTGAGTTGACTGATCTCGTAATAATCATTGATACCTAAAAAAATGAGTAAAATGGCGATCAGCGGGATAATTGCCATTAAAACCCAGAATAATATTTTGAGAAATATGGCTTTCATAGGTTTGATTCTTAAGTAATTATCGTTAGAGCATTAAAAACAAGCGATTTCTAGCGAACGGCGTATCTTTATCCATCCAATGTGAGAGTGGTTCTCTGGGCTCGTGTGTATTTAAATCTGAGTTTTACTGCATTTTTCCACAAAATACATCATCAATTAGATTTGTTTTTTGCTTATATTGATAAGTTTTGCATAATTTTCTTCAATGTATAATTTTGCTTTTTTCAGAATGGCTACAATCTGCCAAATATCATCTTCGGTAGCATCAAACTGACGACTAACCGCATATTCTTTTCTTTCTAATACTACAAAGTACCAGTTTCTACCAATCGTATAAAGCCCATAGATAGGAATGTGATACGCCTCATTTTTGGCTTGGGCAGTGAGCATAGCAATTAGGAGTTGTCCTTGTGGGTCTTTTTGCGATTTGAGTTGGGGTTTGTATTCATTCAAAAAGAAAAAAGGCGTGCGGGGGTCTTGTTCACCCGTAGCCACTAACAATTCTACACGCCCTCGCAAGTTTATTTCTTGGTTGTGAATGTCTTTGAGTTCGGCACCAATTGTTGCCTCTGTGAAAGCCCTGAATTTACCCTCTTCATAAAAATCGACCACATCAATCAAAGGAATCACAAAAAAGACTTTCAAATCTTCTTCATTCCAAGCGTTGGCAAAGCGTTTGAGGCGTTTTTGGAGTCTTAGAATTATTTTTTCTTCCTCTTCTGTTATTTTCTCTTCAGATTGTAGCCATTCAATCATCAAAGGCAAATTCTCATTTTGTTTGATACCAAAGGTCAATTCTACTTCTTCATATTTCCAATTTTCAAAAGATTTCATATCCGTTAAGATTTTGTTTCTATAAATTTACAAATTCGCTTCCACAAAATACATCGCCAATCGCCCTTGTTCTCTTTGTTGATTTTCAAAACTCAAACATTCCTCTCGATGTGGGCTTTGACATATTGGAGTAGATTGATAATTTGCTTCAAATCTATGGCATCTGTAGCATCAAAGGCTTTACTTACCGTATATTCTTTGCCTACCAAAATAAGAAAGAACCATAATTGTCCAATATTATACATTCCATAAATAGGCAAGTTCAAGCCATTGTTTTTGGCTTGGGCGGCGAGCATAGCTATCAGTAGTTGCCCTTGCGGGTCTGTAATCACTTTGCGTTGGGCTTTATATTCATTCAAGAAGAAGAAAGGTATCTGCGGGTCTTGCTTGCCAGTAGCAACTACCATCTCTACCCTGCCCCTTAAAGTACAAGGATTATTTTGTACATCAGTAAGTGTTGCTTGAAATGTAGCCTCCATAAAAGCTCGATATTTTCCAAAGTGATAAAAATCGACAATCTCAATGATAGGCATCACAAAAAATACTTTGACATCTTCTTCATTCCAAAAATTAGAAAACAATTGCATTTTTTTTCGCAATACTTCCATTCTTGCTTCTTCTTCAGGTTTTAGTGGGTTTTGGTGTGCCAACCATGCTTGCATACCGTCCATTTCTTGTAAAAAATCGATGCCAAAAGTGAGTTCTACTTCTTCTGTTTTCCACTTTTCAAAAGGTTTCATATCAATTTGAGAATTTTGTACTCACAAATTTACAAAACCTTTTCCACAAAATACATCTCCACTTCGCCCTTGTTCTTTGCTTCTATTTTACCACGATAAGTGCATTGGAATTGGTCTTTGACTAGTTCATAAGTAGCGCCTGAAATATTGACCTTGCCTACTTCGCCACTGCTTTCCATTCTACTTGCCAAGTTTACGGTATCGCCCCAGATGTCGTAGGCGAATTTCTTGGTGCCGACTACGCCTGCTATCACTTCGCCTGAGTGAATCCCCAAGCGACATTGCCATGCCGTCTTTCCTTCTGCTTCTCTTTGTTGTTTGAGTTCATTCATAAATGCCTGAATTTCCAAACCTGCTTGCACTGCATCCGTTGGATTGGTTTGATTCGCCACCGGTAAGCCACCCACAGCCATATAAGCATCACCAATGGTTTTGATGCGCTCTAAGCCATATTTCTCCACGATTTCATCAAATTTATTAAAACAAAAATCTAATTCTTGGATGACTTCTATTGGTTTTAAGCTTTCAACGTCTAAGTTTTTTATTTGTGTGAATTGTGCTGATACTTCACTCATAAAAAAAGTAAAGTAGAAAAGTAAAAAAAATAACTTTTTCATACATTTTGAATCTTGCTTGAAAGATAAGCAAATAATCCATACATTTGGTAAGAAATTGAAGCTAAAAAAATGAGTAAATCCTTTGAAAATTGGAAAATCGGAGAATTAATGGAAACCTTTGGCTTAAGCCGAATTTACCATTCATTTACCCTATTGCAGATTTGGTTAATGGCTGAAAATGAAATCAATGCACAGGAACATAAAGCCTTAGATTCACTCAAAGAACAATTGATTCGCAATGCTGAAAACTGGAATGAAGATGAATTAAAATTTATGTTTATTAGTCCTTTGATTTTGTTGGCAGATTTGCAAAGCGAAAAGTGTAAAATTTTTACGCAAAGACGTATTTCAGCCGAAGTACAGGGAATCCGATTGAATGGAATAGTGGATTTTGTATTGGCTACTGGCATAGATGAACCCAAAAAGCCCTTTTTTTTCTTGCACGAATACAAACAAGAGAAAAAGCGAGATAATGACCCTCTTGCTCAATTGGTAGCTGAGATGCTTGCCGCCCAAGCCTTGAATGAAACGCCAAAACCCTTATTTGGTTGTTATGTATTAGGAAGGTTTTGGTTTTTTGTCGTTTTAAAAGATAAAAATCTGGAAGTAAGCCTTGCCTTCGATGCCACTCAAGAAGATATTTTTAGGATTTTTAAAATGCTACGTTGGGTAAAAGAACAAATTGAATCCTGATTTTCTATGCAGTTTGTTTTTGTCCTCACAAACGACTATTCTCCACAAAATACATCGCGAATCGCCCTTGTTCTCTTTGTTGATTTTCAAAGCTCAAACATTTCTTTCAATGTGGGCTTTGACATATTGCAGCATATTGATAATTTGCTTGAGGTCGGCGGGGTCGGTTGCATCAAATTGTTTGCTCACACTATATTCTTTGTTTTCCAAAATCACAAAAAACCAGTTTTGCCCAATGTTATACACTCCGTAAATGGGTAAGTTTTTCCCATTATTTTTGGCTTGGGCAGCGAGCATGGCTATCAATAATTGCCCTTGTGGGTCTGTAATCACTTTGCGTTGGGCTTTATATTCATTCAAAAAGAAGAAAGGTATTTGCGGGTCTTGCTTGCCTGTAGCCACTACCATCTCTACCCTGCCCCGCAAGGTACAGGGGTTATGTTGGGCATCTACTAGGTTTGCTTGAAGGGTAACCTCCATAAAAGTGCGATATTTGTCTGGTGCATAAAAGTTGACAATTTGCAAAACAGGCACTATAAAAAAGACCTTCATATCTTCTTCATTCCAAAAATTGGCGAATTCCTGCAAAAATAATCTTAGCTTCTCAGCCGTCTGTTCATCAGCAGGGTCTAATGGTTGCTGGAATTGTAGCCAATCTTGCATCAGAGGGGTGCTTCGCAAATATTTAATTCCAAAAGTGAGTTCCACTTCTTCCGTTTTCCACTTTTCAAAAGGTTTCATATCAATTTGTGTTTTGTTTCTAAAAATTTACAAAATCGCTTCCACAAAATACATCTCGACTTTGCCTTTGTTTCGTTGTTTCCATACTCGAGATATATTTCGTATTCCATTTTTATTCATTTTAAATAAATCCTTGCCTTTGTTTTGTCTTCACTAAGGACTATTCTCCACGAAACATATCCTCTGCTTTGCGCTAAATATCTTATTTTAATTTTTCCAAATTAAAATAGCTTTCAACCTTTGATTTCATCTTTCCCAAAATATCCATAATCTTATAAATATCTTCATTGGTAGCATTATAGGCATTACTGACCGAATATCTATCTTTGTCAAGTACCACAAAAAACCAAAATCTGCCCAACACATAACAGCCATACAAAGGCATATCATCTTGGTTGGAGATTTGTGCGGCTACCATAGCAATCAATAACTGCCCCAAAGCATCATTAGTGCGTTGTTCTTCTTGTTTGTATTCGTGTAGAAAGAAAAAGGGTTTTTCAGGATTTTTTCTTCCTGTTGCTACCAAAAATTCTACATCTCCTTTGCAATCTACCGTATCGGTCTGAATCTTCAATGTGCGTTGTGTAAAGGACTTATAATAAGGCTGGTGATAAAAATTAACTATACTTAACAAAGGCGCTATAAAAAACATTTTCAATTCATCCTCATTCCAAGCATCTACATTGAGAAAAAGTATATCTCTTAGTTTTTCTATTTGGGGTTCTTGTTTGGGAGTAAAGTTTTGGGTGTTTATCCACTCTTCCAGTGTATCAAATTCTTTCCATAAGCGACTGATTCCAAAAACTTTCTCTACTTCTTCGGAGTCCCAATCTTTGAATGATTTTGTTATCATAATCTAAGAAATTTTTATTTCTACAAATTTATAAAACCTTTTCCACAAAATACATTGCCACTTCGCCCTCCATTATTTGCTTTTTATTACCTTCTCATAATTTTCTTCAATATATAATTTAGCCTTTTTCAAAATGGCTACAATCTGCCAAATATCATCTTCGGTAGCATCAAAAGCCCTACTGACTGAATATTCTTTACCATCCAAAATCACAAAAAACCAAAACCGCCCAATGGTATAAAGCCCATAGATAGTTAAATGGTAGGCTTCATTTTTGGTTTGGGCAGTGAGCATAGCAATTAAAAGTTGTCCTTTGGGGTCAGACTGGGATTTGAGTTGAGGCTTATACTCATTCAAAAAGAAAAAAGGTATACGAGGGTCCTGTTCGCCAGTAGCCACCAAAAATTCTATGCGCCCACGCAAATCTATTTCTTGGTTTTGAACATCTTTGATTTTAGCTCCAATCGTTGCCTCTAAAAAAATACGATATTTATTATCTTCATAAAAATTGACTAAATCAATTAGCGGGATTAAAAAAAAAGCCTTCAAATCTTCTTCATTCCAAGCATCAACAAAACGTTTGAGACGTTTTTGGAGTTTTAGAATTATTTTTTCTTCTTCTTCTGTTATTTTCTCTTCAGATTGCAGCCATTCAATCATCAAAGCTAAGTTTTCATTTTGTTTGATGCCAAAGGTCAATTCTACTTCTTCATATTTCCAGTTTTCAAAAGATTTCATTTCTATTTTGATTTTGTTTCTACAAATTTACAAAATCCCTTCCACAAAATACATCGCCACTTCTCCCTTGCTTTTTGGTACAATTTTTAAAACTCAAATATTTTTTTCGATATGGGCTTTGACATATTGCAGCATATTGATAATTTGTTTCAATTCTGAAGGGTCGGTAGAATCAAATTGTTTGCTCACACTATATTCTTTATTTTCTAAAAGCACAAAAAACCAATTTTGCCCAATACTATACATTCCATAAATTGGTAAGTTTAGCCCGTTATTTTTGGCTTGGGCAGTGAGCATCGCAATTAAGAGTTGTCCTTGGGGGTCGGATTGTGATTTGAGTTGAGGTTTATATTCGTTCAAAAAGAAAAAAGGGGTTTGGGGGTCTTGTTTGCCAGTGGCTACAACCATTTCTACTCTACCTCTTAAAGTACAAGAATTATTTTGGGCATCTAATACGGTTGCCCCCAAAGTAATACATCGCCACTTCTCCATTATTTTACGGGTTTTTATCTCTGACATACAAAATTGCCTCTCTCAGTAGGAAAATTGCAGGTCGGAGAGAGGAAATTGCCTCTCCCAGTAGGAAAATTGCAGGTCAGAGAGGCAATTTGATTACTTAGCGTAGCAATTTAGGTAGTGGGAGGTGTTTTTTGCTTGCTTCTACCCGGAAAGCGTACGCTGAGGTCGTCATACACTTCTTGTGCACCCGGAACATTGAGTTTTGCCCCTACTTTTACGGATTGATAAAAAGCAAGTGCTGCAATGTAAGCTTCACTGCCAGCTACGGTCATGGTGTCGTCTAAGCCTTTGGCTATTTGGTTGATGGAGTTGGATAGTTGCCTGAATAGCTCAACGGCTTCAAGGTCTTTACGCATTTCTTTTACATCCACGTATTGGGGCACGAGCATAGGCTTTTGCTCACTGTGTTCGGTGGCTTTTGTTACGAAAGCAATCGTTTTGTCTTTCATCTTAGGGATACTTTCTTTTTCTGCTTTGTTAAGTTCCAAGAGATGAGGCAGTAATTTATCTTGCAGGGTTTGAATAGCCTGATTAATGGCTGTCATATCTGCATCCGGGATATTGAGCGAAACGAGGTTTTCTTTGGACATTGTCTTATGTGGTTTGGAATATTTTTTAGTCAAGATAATCATTTGAAATTAAAAAATAAAATGATTTTTCTAAAATTAGGTTAATCGCATCAACGAAAAGGCACAATGAGCTTTTCCAAGCCCCCAAGGGGCGAAATATTTATTATTTTTTTTCTCAAAAGTATCCAACCACAAGGTCAATGCCTCGTAAAGCGCAGTGTTTTTTACGTGCCTGTTTATTGTATATCCTGGTTTTATTTTTAGCTCTTATGCACTTAGGGGCTTTCTGCTTTCTCAGGTAGGTCAACGACTCCTGGAATCGGCTTCTTTAGAAAAAAAAACCACCCCACCAAAAGCAGAGCGGTTTTTTTTTAAACAATAAAAACACATATTATTTCAAGTCCGTAGACGATAGTCCATAGTTTTTTCAAGTCCGTAGACGATAGTCCATAGTCCATAGGGTTTTTGGGTCTTGAAATATTTTATAGATGTAACATCTTAATTCATGTCATGACTATCGACCATCGTCTATGGACTATGGACAAAAAACTCTATGGACTGAAAAACTAGAACTGCGCTTCTTCGGTAGAGCCTCTCAAAGCGACGGTAGAGGCTTGTCCGGCCATCACGGTGTTTTGTACGGCATCAAAGTAGCCTGTACCAACAAAAGCCTGGTGTTTTACGGCTTTGAAGCCGTGTTGCTGCAAGGCAAATTCTTTTTCCTGTAGTTCGGAGTAGCCCGCCATGCCGCGCTCTTTGTAGGCCTTGGAAAGCTCGAACATGCTGGTATTCAGGGCGTGGAAGCCGGCCAGGGTGATAAACTGGAATTTATAACCCATTGCTGCGAGTTCTTCACGGAAGGTCTCCATTTGACTGACAGAAAGTTTGGACTTCCAGTTGAAGGAGGGCGAGCAGTTGTAAGCCAGCATTTTACCAGGGAACTGGGCGTGGATTCCCTGGGCAAATTCACGGGCTTCTGCCAGGTCGGGCTTGGAGGTTTCCATCCAAAGCAGGTCAGCAAAGGGGGCATAAGACAAGCCACGGTCTATGCCCTGCTCGATGCCTGCACGCACTTCGTAGAATCCTTCGGAGGTACGGTTTCCGGTGACAAACTTGTGATCTCTGGGGTCTATGTCGCTGGTCAGAAGTCCGGCGGCATCAGCATCTGTACGGGCAATCAGGATGGTAGGTACGCGCATCACGTCGGCAGCCAGTCGGGCAGCTACAAGTTTGTTGATGGCTTCGGCAGTGGGTACGAGTACTTTGCCGCCTAGGTGTCCGCATTTTTTGGCGGAGGAAAGCTGGTCTTCGAAGTGAACGCCTGCCGCTCCTGCTTTGATCATCATTTTCATCAGCTCGAAGGCATTGAGATTGCCTCCGAAACCTGCCTCGGCGTCGGCTACGATGGGCACGAGCCAGTGAATGGATGATTCATGGGTCAGCCCCTGGATTTCGTCGGCGCGGAGCAGGGCATTGTTGATGCGCTCTACGACCTTGGGTACTGAGTCGGCCGGATAGAGGCTTTGGTCGGGGTACATGTGTCCGGCTAGGTTGGCATCGGCAGCTACCTGCCAGCCACTGAGATAAATGGCTTCGAGTCCGGCTTGTACTTCCTGGATAGCCTGGTTTCCGGTGAGGGCACCTAGTCCGGCTACAAAAGGTTGGGAGATAAGTTTTTTCCACAAACGCTCGGCTCCCAGGCGGGCGATGCTGTACTCGATCTGGTAAGAACCTTGTAATTTTATAACGTCTTCGGCAGTGTAAGGTCGCTCAATGCCGTACCATCTTGGATTTGTACTCCAATCTTTGATTAATTCAGAAATTTTTTGTTCTTTAGTCATCGTATTCGTATAGTTATTATTTTAAGAAAGTTAAGTATTTGATTATGAGCAGGTAGCGGCAACTACCTGCTTTTTAAACCTATAAGGTTTTAAAAACCTTATAGGTTTAAAGGCTTAAATCAATTCGTAAGCATCCAGGGTCAGGAACTCGGCAAAGTTTTGATCCCGGACTAGTTTATCAAAAAGCTGGGCAGCCTGCCCTAGTTTTCCTTCTGCTAGGGGTGCTTCTCCCAACAGGGTTTTGATTTTTTCTAATTCTTCATGAAATAGTTGCTCATACAACTCGATGGTGATTTCTCTTCCGTCATCCAGTTTGACACCTTCATTGTGCAACCATTGCCAGACCTGCGCTCTGGATATTTCGGCTGTGGCGGCATCTTCCATTAAGTTGTAGAGGGCAGCGGCTCCTACCCCATTCAGCCAAGACTCGATGTACAGAATACCCACGTGGATGTTGGTACGTAGGCCAGCTTCTGTGATTTTGCCGCCTTCCACGTTGAAGTTGAGCAGATCATCAGCAGAGACCTGATACTCGAGGCTGTGGGTTTCGGTTTTTTGATTAGGCTGCTCACCCAGGAAACGATCAAAGGACTCCATCGCAATGGGCACTAAATCGGGGTGGGCGACCCAGGTACCGTCGAAGCCCGTCTCGGCTTCCAGGTCTTTGTCGGCTTTTACTTTGGCAAAGGCCATTTGGTTGATGCTTTCGTCTTTGCGGCTTGGGATGAAGGCGGCCATGCCTCCCATGGCGTGTACGCCCCTGCGGTGGCAGGTCTTGACCAGTAGTTTGGCATAAGAGCGCATAAAGTGTGTGGTCATGGTCACTTGGGCACGGTCGGGGAAGATACGATCGGGGAAGTTGCGGAATTTTTTGATACAGCTAAAGATATAATCCCAGCGGCCGGCATTGAGTCCGCACATGTGTTCACGGAGTTCGTAGATGATTTCTTCCATTTCAAAAGCTGCAGGAATGGTCTCGATCAGCACGGTGGCTTTGATTGTACCTTGTGAAATACCCAGTTCGTTTTGGGCAAATACAAAAATGTCGTTCCAAAGGCGTGCTTCTTCACAGCTTTCCATTTTGGGTAGGTAGAAATAAGGACCTGAACCATTCTCAAGCAAAGCTTTGGCATTGTGAAAGAAATACAAACCAAAATCTACCATACTTCCCGAAAGTCTTTCACCATTCAACAAAAGGTTCTTTTCTTCCAAATGCCAGCCGCGCGGGCGAACAAATAGTACTGCGGTATTTTCATTCAGTTTGTAGGATTTGCCATTTTCGGCCGTGTAGTCAATCTGACGGCGAATAGCATCCTTGAGATTGATTTGCCCCTCGATCATATTGGCGAAGCTTGGCGAACTAGCATCTTCAAAATCGGCCATAAAAACCTTTGCTCCAGAGTTGAGGGCATTGATGATCATTTTGCGGTCTACTGGTCCGGTGATTTCGGTACGGCGATTCCGAATGTCGGGCGGGGTTGAGGCGGCCTGCCAGTTGCTTTCACGAATACTTCGGGTGTCTTCACGAAAAGTAGGGAATTTTCCGGCATTAATTTCTGCCTGACGTTCGGCTCTTTTCTGAAGTAAAGCCAGTCTTTGAGGGTTAAACTCGAGGTGAAGCTTGCTTAAGAAGGCCAGGGCTTCGGTGCTTAGTATCTCCGCATAACGTTCTTGGAGTTCGGTTTGGATTTGAATGACAGACAAGTTTTGCATACGTTTTAATTACTTAGTTTATTAAAAATTTAAATTAAATAATTGATTAAAAGCAAGTTACACAGAGATTTATATTTTTTAATATTTGCGAAATTTCGCTATTTGTGAATTCTTTGACAAATATAAATCAGCGAAATGAAATAAACAAGCGAAATTTCGCTAAAATTTAAAAATTTCTGTAAATCACTTTTAATTCCAAAGATAAGGTACAAAAATTTGTGTAAGTGTAAAAAAAAACAGCCGCAAAGTGTTGGATAAGGCTTAAAAAAACAGGAAGGTCTATGAGTCAAAATCTGAGAAACTAAAGAGTATAAAAGTGTGAAGACATGTAATAATTTCCATAAATAGTACTGTAAAAGGCTTTAAAAAACATTTTTTCAATAAAAAAATAATGTAATGACAAAATTTTATTCTAAATTTTAGGCGATTTTATAAAATTTTAACCCAAAAAATTGAGTATGAAGATAATCTATTTACCTCTTTTATTTTGTTTATTGATCTGTTTTAGGGTGCAAGCGCAACATACCCTCAGTGGAAAAGTAACCGATGCCAACAATGAAGTACTGGTAGGTGCCAGTATTTTGGAAGTAGGTACAACCAACGGAACATTGACCGACGAAACAGGAGCGTTTAAAATCAGCCTTCAATCTTCCAACGCCACCATTAAAATCAGTTTTGTGGGCTATCAATCACAGGAAATCAGCCTGACAGGACAAACAGAACTAAATATCATCCTGGAAGACGGTGCGAGTCTGGGGGAGATTCAAGTGGTTGGTTCGCGTGCTTTTGGGCGGTCTTCTACTGAAACGCCCGTAG
Organism: Microscillaceae bacterium; assembly: GCA_033765345.1. GTDB lineage: Bacteria > Bacteroidota > Bacteroidia > Cytophagales > Microscillaceae > JANRIC01. The sequence continues at coordinate 16,930 of JANRIC010000127.1, read as the reverse complement.
CGGTGGATGTGATTGAAATAGAAAAAGTAGCTGCTGCTAGTGGACAAATAGACATCAATCAACTGCTGCACTATGCAGCTCCTTCTTTTAATGCCAACAAACAATCTGGTTCGGATGGTGCCGATCATATTGTGCCGGCGACCTTACGCGGTTTGGGACCTGATCAGACTTTGGTACTCATCAATGGCAAAAGAAGGCATTCTAGCTCTCTGGTCAATGTATTTGGTACTCGTGGAAGGGGAAATACCGGAACCGACCTCAACGCCATTCCGGTAAGTGCCATAGAGAGAATCGAGATATTAAGAGACGGGGCGGCGGCACAGTACGGTTCTGATGCGATTGCTGGGGTCATCAATATAGTTCTGAAAAAAAATACCGGGGAATTTACAGGAAGTGTACTCACGGGAGCTTATAATACCCAGGCGAAGGGTGATTTTCCAGAGGGAACAGCCAACACAGATGGCTTCAGGCTTTCAAGTACCCGAGACGGCAATGCCCTAGAGGATGACCGAAGCCTTGACGGAGGCACTGTCAAAGTCACGGGGAATTATGGAGTTGGTATCGGGAAAGAGGGATTTGTAAACGTTACCTCCGAATTTTTTTCAAAAAACAAAACCTTGAGACCCGGATTTGATTTCCGAAGAGGGTTTGGAGAAGCTGCCGTAGATCAATTTAATTTGTTTGCCAATGCAGCGATTCCTTTGGGAGATAAAAGCGAATTTTATGCCTTTGGAGGAAGCAGCTACCGCGATACGGATGCTTTTGCCTTTACCAGGGACAACAATACTCCAAGAACGGTTTTGAGTATCTTTCCCAATGGTTTTACGCCCCGGATTACCTCTGTCATCCTTGATAACTCCCTCTCAGCCGGGGTACGTACCCAAACAGCAAGCGGCTGGAATATCGACCTGAATAATACCTATGGAGTCAATAAATTTCACTATTTTATTCAGGGAACTGTCAATGCCTCACTGGAAGAAGCTTCTCCGTTGGATTTTGATGCAGGAGGGCATCGATTGAGCCAAAACACGTCCGGGCTGTATTTTTCTAAATTTTACAAAAATTCTCTGGAAGGAATCAATGTGGCATTTGGTGCAGAATATCGCATTGAGAATTTCAGGATATTTGCTGGTGACGAAGCTTCCTGGGCTACTTATGATGTAAATGGTGTATTGATTACCGATCCAAGCACACAAATCATTCCGACCGACCCAGCCACTGGTGAATTGCGTCCGGGTGGATCGCAGGGTTTTCCAGGATATAGCCCTGCCAATGAAGTGGATCGTTCGCGCTCTAATCTGGCCTTGTACCTGGATACCGAATTTGAATTTACCAAAAAATTCCTGGTCAGTGCGGCGGCTCGATTTGAGCAGTACAGTGATTTTGGCAATACGCTGAACGTCAAACTAGCATCCCGATTAAAAGTAACCGAAGATTTTATCCTGAGAGGTTCTGTAAGTACAGGTTTTAGAGCACCTTCGCTGGTACAGATTTATTATAATTTGAGGTTTACCGACTTTCAGGGAGGAATTGCTGAGGAGACCTTGCTATCTCCAAACAATAGCCCGATCACCAAATCCTTTGGTATTCAGCCGCTGAAAGAAGAAACCGCTCTGAATGCTGCTTTGGGATTTACTTATAACATTGGCGGATTCACAGCAACCATTGACGGATATTTTATTGATGTAAAAGACAGGGTGGTTTTGTCAGGTTATTTTGATGCCTCCGCTTTGGGGATCAATGTTGTGAATGCCCAGTTTTTTGCCAATGGTGCCGATACCAGAACCCTGGGGCTGGATATGGTACTTGCCTACAATCAGCCGATCGGCAAGGGCAACCTGAACCTGGCATTTATCGGAAACATCAATGATATGAGTATTGAAGCCGTCAATAATGGTAATCTTGATGCCGAGACCTTCTTTGGCGTACGAGAGCAGGGTTTTTTGCTGGCTTCTGCTCCGAAAAGTAAACTTGCATTCAGTGCTACTTACAGCCAAGAGAAGATATCGGCTCGTGTGGGGCTTACCCGTTTTAGTGAGATTGAACTATATGATTTTGATAATAATATTGATTTGTATGAAGCAAAAATCACTACGGATCTAAGCTTGACTTACAATTTCACCAAAAAAGTAAACCTGACTTTGGGGGCTAACAATCTGCTGAATGTATATCCCGATCAGCAGGATGACCTGACCGAAGGCGGCGGTTATTGGGATGCCGTACAAATGGGTTTTTCGGGAGCTTATTATTTTGCGCGGCTAGGCTTCGGGTTCTAAGTCAAAAGCACTTCTTGATTTAGCTGCTCAAATAAAGTCATACACACCTGATTCAACTTCTCGATCAGAGAGCCGAGTGTTTCGTCATTTTCCTGGGCTTTAGCCAGCTTCTCGATAGTACGAATATCTTCACTCAGGCTCTCGATCTGAAGTAGGTCTAGGGAAGCTTTCAGGGTATGTGCGTGATACGCTACCTGAATCAGCTCGCCTTGAGAATAATTTGTATTGATTTCTCGGAGTAAGCCAGGGGTTTCTTCCAGAAATATCTGAATCAGATTGATGATGGTATCGCGATTTTTAAAACTTTTTTCAAATTTAGACAGGTCATAGAGTTTATCGGGAGTAGTTTGAGTTTCCATGATCTCGGAGTTTTTTGCATTTTGAGTCGCTACAGGTGGGTTGGGGAGTACGCTGGAAGGTAAATGGATAAACTTATTGATTTTGCGAAAGAGTTTGGTAGGCTCGAAGGGCTTGGAGATATAATCATTCATGCCCGCTTGGAGGCATCTGTCTTCATCTCCTTTGATGGCATTGGCGGTAAGCGCAATAATGGGTACTTGGGTATTTATTTCCTGCCGGATATATTGGGTAGCCTCAAGCCCATTGATGAGGGGGAGTTGCATATCCATCAAGATAATGTCATATACATTTTTTTGGACTTTCTCGATGGCAATTTTTCCATCTTCGGCAATATCCACCAGTGTACCCCATTCTTCTAAGAGCGTACGAGCAAAAAGTTGATTCATTTCATTGTCTTCAACCAGCAATACCCGAATGTTTTGCAGGCTACTTTCCTCGATGGTATACTCTTCGCTTTGTGGAAGGTCATGCTCGTTGCCTATTTTAAAAGGAAGCGTAAAAGAGAAAGTCGTTCCGTGGTTTACCTCACTCGCTACTTCTATTTTGCCTCCGAAGAGCTCGATGAGTTGTTTGCAAATAGTAAGTCCTAGCCCTGTACCTCCGAATTTACGATTGATGGTGGCATCTTCTTGGGTAAAGCTATCAAAAATATTGGCTAATTTTTCTTTTCGGATTCCTTTGCCTGTGTCAGTTACTTTGAAAGAAATGATTTGATGCTCAGGGAGCGTACAACTGAGTTTGCATTCAATTTTGACATAACCTTGATAAGTAAATTTGATGGCGTTGTTGCTGAGGTTGAGCAATACTTGGTTAAGCCTTACCGGGTCGCCAATCAATATTTCTTTGATCTCAGGATCAATATAGAGATAAAGCCCAATTCCTTTTTCTTCGGCTTTGTATTTGGTAGATTTGACCAGGTTCTCGGTGATTTCCTTGAGGCTAAAACCGATGTGATCCAGCTCTAGTTTACCTGCCTCTATTTTGGAAAAGTCTAAGATGTCATTGATAATTACCAACAGGTTTTGAGAAGAAGACTTGATGGCTTTGAGGTATTCTTTTTGTTTTTCCAGAAGGGGTGTTTTTTCAAGCAGGCGTGACATACCGATGATGGCGTTCATGGGAGTTCGGATTTCGTGGCTCATGGTAGAGAGGAACTGTTGCTTGACCTGGGCAGCTTCTTCGGCTTTGAGCTTGGCGTGAATGAGTTCTTCTTCGGCTTTTTTGCGGGTAGTAATATCTCTTGAAAAAGCTACTATAAACTCCTGATTTTCACCAATACGGATGTATTTTACGTTTACTTCTACCGGAAAGCAATAACCATCTCTGCGCTTGTTGACACCTTCAATAATGATATTTCCTTCTTTTTGAAGTTCCTGGATGTGTGTTTCCCAGGCTTTCTCAGGGCTGAAGATTTGCTCAATATCTTTGACATTCATTTGTAGAAGTTCGTAGACGGAATAGCCTGTACGTCGGGCAGCTTCTTCATTCACAAAAACAAAATTGCCTTCGAGGTCAGATACTTGTACAGCATCACTTACCTGATTGATCCATTTGCGAAGGAGTTTGATTTCTTTTTCTGCTTCTCGGCGTTCGGTAATATCTCTTAGGAAGGCACTAAAGAAGATTTCACCCCGGATGATGATTGGGGAGATGGATAATTCCACAGGAAACTCCGCCCCATTGATATGCATGGCAGTAATTTCAATTCGTTTGTTGAGCACAGGGCCGTATCCAGTTTCCAAATATCTTTTCATTCCCTGGATATGCATTTCCCGATAATTTTCGGGAATGATGAGTTCGTGTAATTTTTGCCCCAGTGCTTCTTCGGGTTTCCAACCGAAAATAGCTTCTGCCTGATCGTTCCATTCGGTAATTGAGCTGTCACGATCAATCAGAATAACCGCATCCAGCGCAGATTTGATAATGGAGCGAGTTTTGGTTTCACTTTCGCGAAGAGCGCGTTCGGCTTTTTTGGTTTCGGTAATATCGCTGCCATACACATTATAATACATCGCACCTGCTACATAGTTGAAGATAAGCGAGTAAATCTTGTCATTTGCCTGGACTTTGATTTCCTTAAAATGGGGGCTGCTGGAATGAGCCACCTTGTTATAGATTTTGCTTGGTAATTTATCCCCTACGTGAATCTTCCAAATATTCAAAAGCTCCTGACTGGCGGGATTGGCATAGACAAGGATGGCTTGTAGGTCTACTCGAAGTACTGGAAAGGGATTTTCGTCTGGGAATTTAGCCAGAAGCCGTATCGCTTCTTCATTTTTCTTTTTTTCGGTGATGTCTTCAATGAGCTTAAGCCCACACTTAATCCCCTGATAATCAATTTGCCTACCCTTGATTAATACATCAATGATTGTTTGATTTTTTAAACGATGTTTGGTAGTGACTGTGGTATCTTTCCCTTGTTGAATGGATTTGATTCTTTCCTGTAATTCAAATGTGTGATCATCAGGACTCAGATCGCGTAGTGTCAATTGCAGCAATTCATCTCTTGAATATCCGTATTTAGTGGGCATTTCATCATTTACAGCCAGGATTTTCAAGTTATCTAAATCATAGATCAGCATAGGGTTTGGGTTTTCATAGAAAAGAATCTGGTATTGCTGCTCCAGTTTGATTCTTTCTTTGGTCTGCTCGATTGATTTGCGATGATAAATCCCTGCCTGAATAGAGACGCCAAAGCTACAGATTACTTTGTACAATTTATTCAAATCGGCGACATTCAGCGAATGATCGGGGGATGAGGAGAATAGTTTTAAAAAACCCAGACCTTCCAGATTAAAAATGGCGTAAGTTCCTTCTTGAATATCTTTTTCGGTGATTATTTGATGGAATTCAGGACTGAGATGATCGATGATGACAAATTTTTTATTTTGAATCAATTGGGTAATCGGATGATGGGGTAAGAGGTGCTCCGTCACCGCTTTGAATTGTGGATAAGCATACAGAAGTGAATAAGAGGAAGCCTTATCTTTATTGAGAACCTGATTGTCAAGCCAGAGTGCTGCAAATTCAATATTTTTACGGCTCATTAAAGTACTAAAAAACTTTTCACAGTTTTGCTGAATATCCAGCGAATGGCCGATCGAGAGGGAGAGTTCGTACAATGAAGCAATATCTTGGATGATATCGATATTTATATTCTGTGTTTTTTTCATATTTCCATAAAAGTTTTGCCATCAATCCGCATTTTCTCAGATTAGCCCTCAGTCTCTTTGTAAAGCATCCCGACTACGATGGTTTTATTGAAAAACTCTATATGACCATCTCCATAAGAAGATATTTCTCCAAGCGTAAGTGCTCCAAATGGGCAGATATCAGGTTTAAGTTCCTGCTTGACAGCTTTTAACTCCTCTTTAAAATGGTCTTCCAGAAACAATACCCTTGAGATACAATCAAAAAGTAAAATGTCATAGGTAGAAGGTTGTGATGCTCCCAGTGCAATTTGAGTAGCTTCGGCGGCGGCGTTGATCAGATTTTCGGGCTGCCCTTCCAAAATCATCAAGGCGGCATTTTCAGGTATTTCACCCACACATACCAATTCGGACTGATCATTTACGCTGATTGGGTCACGCACTATAGATTCAGACCCGGTTTTATGAATGCCAAAGGGAAAACCCTTTGAAATATCAAAGAAATTATCGGCTGTAATTGTCTGTTGTGCACTTTTCTCGATGGTTTCCTGATAAACTTCAAAGGCATTTTTCCAGTTGAGTTCCCTAAGTATGTTGTTATGGGTATCTGTAGCCAGAAAAGGTCCTGCGAGGGTTTGCCAGCCGTGTTTTACGCCGAGTCTACTTTTCATCCGAATCAAAGTAATGATGGCTGCATTTTCAAAAACGCCTTCCTCCGTAAATAAACAAGGTTTTTGTACCAGGCTCAAAGAACCTGCCCCTCCCCCCAGATAATTGATAGAATTACCAAAATGGTTGTAAAGCCTTGAGAAAAACAAGGAAATATTGCCGGTCATACCATCCAATAAAATAAGAGCCGAAAGTTGATAGCCTTCTGAATCAATTTGAGGCAGGTTTTCCAAACTAAAATCGCGTTTGTCCAGACCCTGGATTACCAAAGGTTTGTTAAATACAGGGAATTTCTGAAGTATAATTCCTTCTTCATATTTTTCATCTCCATAAATCAGGGCAGGAAATAGCCCACCGAAAAAAGAAATCCCTTTCTCGCTTAAAACCCTTACCAACTCATCTAAATTAGGTGCATTCTGTTCTGCAATCAATAACAGTATGGAATCGGATGCCTGAACATTGAGCTGCTCTATGCCTGCCCCGATGGCTGAAATTTCGGGATGACTTATGTACATCATGTAATGAGGGTTTTATCAAGTTCTTATAAGTTGTCTAAATTAACGACAAGCTTCGCCATTTAGTTAAAAGGGGATATTATACCCATAGTCTATGATGGGTTTATGAGGTAGTATAGTGGGTGATTTTGTCAGAAATCCTGTCTTTTAGGCTCAAAGCCTCAACCTCAAACCATAAGTTAATATTCTGATTATTAGTAATTTATAAAATACCATGAAAGCTTGGTGTACAAAAATGCTACGTTTTATGTCGGAAAATCTGATTTAAAACGAAACTTAATTCAGGTAATGTTTTCATACAAAACACCAAATCATCTTGGGCGTTTCGGAGTATTTAGACATAAGAAACTTGAAAACTGTAAATATTCTATTAGTTCTTATGATACCATTGAATAATAAATTAGTAAGCCTTCTTGGCGTGATGCTCTTCCTCATAAGTTCATGTCGGGATTTGGAAACCAACCCCACTCCTGATAATGAAAACATCACGGATATAGAAGCTCTAGCAATTCCTGAGAATTTTGACTTTAGCACTTCTCAGGCAATTTCTCTCAACTTAAGCGTAAAAAATACCGATGACCAAAATCTTAGCGGTATTACCGTGAAGATTTGTGACGCAGACCCCAGCCTAGGTGGTAAAACCGTCGCAAGCGGACGAACAGACGAAGATGGAAAATTCATATTAGATTTTAATTTTCCTAGCTCTCAAGACTCGGTATTTATTGTCAGTAACTACCCTGGGTTACCCAACGTAATCGGAATCCCTGCCAAACAAAATATCAGCTATACTTTAGGAGGAAATAAAGACGATGATGACAGCCGTAAATTCAATAAACTGATCAGTCCTAAATCCGGCTCTCCAAAAGCAAATAGTTTTACGTATATGGGCAATTATAACGGCAATGGGCTTCCTACCTATTTGATCAGACCCAATGAAGTTTTTCCACAAGATATTCTAGACAATGTTAATGCAAGTTTGCCCGAATTACGCCCTGTACCAGCTTATAATCCTGAATATCTCTCCGGAAATATCATCAGCAATACCAATCTGAAAGATTCTGCCGACGTATGGGTTACTTTCGTACACGAAGGCGCAGGCTGGCGAAATGCGCTGGGTTATTATACCTATACCATTGGAAACCCTCCTGCCAGTATCAATGATATAAGCAAACTCAATATTATCTTCCCAAATTCATCTTATGTGGGTTCGGGAGGGGCTATGCTCTCAGGCGATAAAGTATATCTGGGTAAATTTCCTCCTAATACTTCTATTGGATGGTTTCTGGTGCCTAACGGTTGGAGCGGAAGTAGCGTGAATTTTGCGGGGCAGATGAAGTTTTCGGACGAAAACCTCAATACATTCACCAACGAAGCCAATCGTCGACACATAGTCCTTCTCAAAGATGAAGTGAATGAACTTTTATTGCTGGGCGTTGAAGATCAAAGCAGACCCAATGGCGACCAGGATTTTAATGATGCCGTATTTTTTGTGACTGCCAATCCATTTACCGCCGTGATTACCGAGAACCTAGAAGACGTAAAAAAAGCTTGTGATGACGCTGATAAAGACGGCGTATGTGACAATGAAGATGATTATCCCAATGACGATGACAAAGCCTACAACAACTATATCCCCGGTGAAAACACCTACGCCACCATTGCTTTTGAAGACCTTTGGCCACAAAAAGGAGACTATGATTTTAATGACCTGGTAGTAGACTATCAGCTCAATGCCATCAGTAATGCTTCCAATCGAGTGGTTGAAGTTCGGGGGCAATTCATCACCCGCGCCTCTGGGGCAAGCTTCGAGAACGGATTTGGGTTTCAATTACCTATCTTAGCTTCCAGAGTAGCCTCCGTGACAGGTACCGAACTCACCGAAAACTACATCACACTAACCAATACCGGTGTGGAAGCAGGGCAAAGTAAAGCAGTCGTAATCGTGTATGACAATATCTACAATCAAATCAACAAGGTAGAAGGGTTTTATTTCAATACCCAAGACAATGCCCCCAAGATCGGCGCAGATACGGTCAATATCACGATGATATTCACTTCTCCCATCACGCTGACCGACCTACAGGGCTTTAATCCTTTTGTGATTTCCAACAAACGCCGTGGGCATGAAATCCATCTTTTGGGCAAATTACCTACAGATTTATTTGACAATCAACTCCTGGGTACAGCAGATGATGCCAGCAATGTAAATCTGGGTAAATATTACCAAACCCAGCAAGGACTTCCTTTTGGAATTACGCTCCCCAGCAGTTTTGCATATCCCAAAGAAGGCAAAACCATTCTGGATGCCTATACCAAATTCGGCAGTTGGGCACAAAGCGGTGGTACCACCTTCGCAGACTGGTACTTGAATCTGCCCACATACAGAAAAACCGAAAATATCTATAATAAATAACAGTATTTTGAACAATTCCCGGAGAAATCTATTTACAATAATCGCTAAACTGTTTATCTCCGGGAATCTTTTAACTTAGTTCTATTAACCAAAAATTAAATTTTAAAACATGAAACCATCTATTCTGATCGTTGAGGATAATCAAATGATGTTGGCTTTTTTAGAATCTTACCTAAGTGAAAGATTTTTAGTGACCTGCAAAACCAGTGGTGCTGATGCGCTTGCCTGGTTAGAAGAAGGCAATCGCCCGGATGTCATTATTTCAGATATCGAGATGCCCGACCTGAATGGCCTCGAGATGCTGGCATCCATCAAAGCCAGTACCTTCTTGAAAAGAATCCCTGTCATCATGCTTTCGGGCAAGGATAAAAGCGAAGACCGTATTCGTAGCCTCAAAATGGGGGCCACCGACTACCTGACCAAACCTTTTAATCCCGAAGAACTCGAAATTCGAATTGATAAAGTCATCACTATTGCCGCTTAAATAAATTTTTCTACTAAAGCTCTAACCTATGTCAATCCATAAAAATGTATTGCTCCTTGTTGAGACCCGCGACAAGGAGTATATCTCCTGGAAAGAAGCCCTGGGAAACAAATATCTGGTGATCGGATTTAAAGACTGGAATGAAGCCTACACGTGGTTAAAAAGCGTGGATTATCAGGTAGATATCATCGCTACAGATTTTATTTACCCGCATAAGGTCGTCTTAAATGCCCTCGCTAGGGTACGAGAGAGGTTTTCCAGAACTCAGCTTCCTTTTATTATTTACACATCTGTCAAGTCGGACAAATATATGCAGGAAGCTGATCGCCTGGGTGTAAATGATTTTTATCAAACGCCTCTTAATTTTTATGAAATCAAAACCAGGTTTGACACCCTGATTAAACTCAAAAAAGAACTCAAACGTAGCAAAATCAAAAACATAAATGCCGCTATCAAACCCCGATTTATCAAAAGAACATTTGATATAATTAGCTCAGGGATGGCTCTTTTGCTCTTATCTCCCATCTTCTTAGCTGTCATGGCAGCTATTCGGCTCGACTCCAAAGGTCCTATCTTCTATACTTCCAAAAGGGTAGGCGCAGGATACAAAGTTTTTGATTTGTATAAATTCAGAACCATGTCCATCCATGCCGATAAACAAATCGACAAGTTCAAACACCTCAACGCCTATCAGGACAACAACTTGCCCTCGGAAAATATAAAAAGTTGTGATGAATGTGCCATTAAAAACGGCAACTATTGCGCTCCCTTGCTCTTCCAGGACGGAGAGTTGATGTGCGAAAAGGCACACCAACTCAAAAAAGAAAATAAACAGGATACGTTTATCAAGCTCAAAAATGATCCGAGAATTACCAAACTTGGACATTTCCTGCGTAATACCAGCCTGGATGAACTCCCGCAATTGATCAATATTTTCAAAGGGGATATGTCTCTTGTGGGTAACCGACCTTTGCCACTTTATGAAGCTGAAAAACTAACCACCGACGAATCTTTGCAGCGTTTCCTTGCTCCGGCAGGGCTTACAGGGCTTTGGCAGGTGACCAAAAGAGGGAAAGCCGATATGTCTGTGGAAGAGCGTATCGCCCTCGACAACCAGTACGCTCAGAATCAGTCCTTGATGATGGATATAAAAATTATCTTAAAAACATTTCCGGCTCTTTTTCAACACGACAATGTATAACTATGCAAAATGCATTTTTTGTAATTGTTTTTTTAATTTTCAGCTCATTTTTGACGCTAGAAGCACAGGTTGAAGAAGAAGTTTACAGCCTCATTAAAACATTACCCAGCCTTGATTCATTAATATCGCTGGCTGTTCAAAATGCTCCCCTGATCAAAGCCAAAGAAAGTAAGATTGTTCAGGAGCAGGAGAACTTCCGGCTTGTAAAAAAGAAATGGTTGGATAAAGTTTTTTCGGATATGGGGTATACTTATACCAATGGTTTCAGCAGTCTTAACCTAAGCACCAATGGGAATGCCGTAGAAACGGCTTCCCTACAAAGTGGGGACAATTACCGCATCGGTATCAATGTAAGGATGTCTATTTTGGATATTTTCGGCAGACCTCACACCAAAAAAGCAGCACTGCAAGACCTCAAAATCGCCCAATTCGAAAAAGAAGCCCTCACCGATGAAATCAGCATGGCCGTAAAATCGGCTTATTCCGAACTCATTTCTCTGGAAAGGCTGCTTCTGATCGCTGGTAATAAAAAACAGGCTCTTTCCATAAATTACCAAGTAGCAGAGAAAAAATTCAAGGAAGGTCAGATTGATATTTCTGAATTGGGGCGCATGATTGAGCTAAACTCAGGAGCAGAAGCGGATTACGAAAGAAGTAAATTGGAAGTGGCACTCAAATTTTTAGAACTGGAGAATTTAGTAGGAATTTCCTTGCACTGAGTTCTCCTAAAATCAGTCTGCAATGACTTTATTGGATCTTATTCGGGTTTTATTGAGCAATATGAAGCTCATTTTGATCATTCCGGTAGTGATGGCCGTCGCTGTGCACCGACTCACCAAAGGAATGCCTGATAAATATGCTTCGGAAACCATGATTTATACAGGCGTGGTATCAGGCTTCAACCTAGAATCTACCGGAATGCGCACCTTAGATCGTACGCTGGTAAGTTCTTCATTTGACAATCTGATGATCACCATCCAAGCCAAAGCTACACTCAAAGGGGTAGCCACGCGCCTATTGGCTCAAGGCCTCATCCTGCCGAAGCCTGATAGTGTGCATATCGGACCCAGAGGCTTCAAATATCTGCGCGAAGCCGTATCAGAGGAAGTCCGCAAACAGGTAGTTGTACCGAATTCTTTTGAAGGAACTCTTCAAAAAATAGAAGAAGCCATAGAAAAAGAAGCAACACATCCCCTCAACCGAATCATTCAGGGAGGAGGTCCTTACTACAGTCTCAAAGCTCTCTCTGGAGCAGCCCCTTCTAGGGTATTGGGCAGTGATATGGTCAAAATTAGCTATTCCAGCGATGATCCGGGCATCTGTGTCAATACGCTCCAATTCCTGCTCGAGGTATTTATCAAAAAATACCGCTACCTCAAATCCTCTGAAACCGATAACGTGGTGGGCTTTTTTGAGAAAAAACTACAAGACGCTCAATCCAAACTGACTGACTCCGAACTCAGAATGAAAGCATTCCGAGAAGACGGTAAAATCCTGAACTACTACGAACAAACCAAAGCCCTGGCCAACAAAAAAGAAGACCTCAGTGACGAGCAAAGTCGCGCAACAGGCGAATTAGAAGCTTCCAGAGCCATCATTCGCGAACTAGAAAATAAACTGGGCATCGACAAAAATTTCCTTTCCAAAAATGAAGAAATCCTGAAAAGAAAACAGAAACTCTCTGAAGTCAATACCAGCATTGCTCTTAAAGAAATCAATTCACAAGCCAACGGGCAAGACCTTGAGCAACTCAAAAAAGAATCCCGCAAACTTAAATCTTCTCTCGAGCAGGATATCGTCACGCATTACAACTTTACGCATTCTACCGAAGGGCTACCCATCCAGCAGCTTCTCTCCGAATGGCTTGATAATATCATCTTAATAGAAACCAATAAAGCCAAAGAAAAGGCAATCACCAACCGCCTCGGCGAAATTGAAGATCTGTACGATCAATTCGCTCCACTTGGCTCAGGGCTTACCCGCCTGGAGCGCGAAATCGGAGTCAATGAGCAGGAATATATCCAAATGATTCACGACCTTAACCTTGCTCTCCTAAGACAGCAAAACATTGAAATATCCTCCAATATCTCTGTGGTAGACGCCCCTAACTTGCAATCGCTCGGCAATCAGCGTATACTGCTGGTGATTGTCTCTTTTATGGTGGGTTTTATCACGATCACGGGTTCGGTGCTGGCCATTGAGCTGATAGATGTCACCTTAAAAACTCCTGATCGTGCCGTCCGATTTACCAAATATGCCCTGGCGGGGGTTTTTCCATTGTACAACAAGAAATACCGAAAGATCAATCACTACATCCGTATACCTTTGCTAAACCTAGCACTTTCAAAGATTCAGGTAAACGAGGCGCATTTAGAAAACCCCGCACGACCGATTGAAATTATCACATTCAGCGTCCAGGAGCAAGAGGGTAAATCTCTTATCGGTAGTAAAATAGCCCAGGGACTTCATGAGGCTGATTTTAAAGTATTGCATTTGTTGCCGGCGGGCAGCGAATCACAGTTCTCTAATTATCAGCATTTTGAAGTCAATCAAGAACTGCTTCATGTGGAGAGCATCCACAACATCATCCGGGAAGAGTTCGACAATACACCTTATGATTATGTCGTCATAGAGCTACCAGCTCTTAAAAAAGGGTTGATTCCAGTCAAATTATTTCAAAATGCACATATACTGCTTTTGACTCTGCGGGCTAACCGCACCTGGGGCAATGTAGACAAATATATTATGAAAAACTTTATCCAGGAAATCGGACGAGAACCCCTGTTGCTGCTGAACGGCGTAAAACCTATTCATTTGGATAGCATTCTGGGAGATGTCAAAGGAATGAAAAAAAGCCTTCTTCGGAGATTATTTAAGAAAATTGTAAAAATGGAATTCAAATCTGCTCATTTTAAAAAAGCCATGTATGATTAAACAACAAGACATTATTTGTGTGGGTTTGCCCAACTGGGAAGGTGATTATATGAAAACCATCGTAGAGATGATGTCGGTATGGGCACGCCATAATCGGGTACTTTATGTAGATTATGAATATACTTACAAAGATGTTTTTACGGCATTTTTGAAGAAAAACAATGTACCCGTCAAAAGAATTATCGGCTTGGAAAACCGCCTCCGCTGCCTGATGCTGAAAGATAACAGCGAAATTCACGTACTTACTCCACCGGCCGTACTGCCTGTCAATTGGATCAAAGCAGAAGGCATCTACCGCTCCTTGCAGCATCTCAACGCTCAACGCGTCAAAAAAGCCATTCTTAAGGCAAAACGTCGGCTGGGATTTCAAAATCCTTTAGTCATCAATGCCTTTAATCCTTTTTATGGACTACCTCTACTTGGTCAACTTGGAGAAGCCCTGAACATCTATTATTGCTATGATGAAATCTCAGCCGCTCACTGGTGCAAAACCCACGGCGCAGACCTCGAGGTAGAATTTATGGAAGCCGTTGATGTAGTCATTACCAGCTCCGAAGGGCTTTATGAAAAGAAAAAAGTCTTTAATCCTAACACTTATCTGGTCAAAAACGGGGTCAATTTTGAGCTTTTTCATCAGGCTTATCAAACCCTCAAACCGTATTCTGATCGGAAAACCATCGGCTATATCGGTTCGCTGGATGACCGCATAGATTATGACTTGCTCGAGTATTGCATCTGGCGCAGCCCCGAATATGATTATGTCTTTCTGGGCAGGATCAACTCCGAAGCAGGAAAAGCAAGCCTCGCAAAATACCCCAACGTAAAGCTCCTCGGCTCAAAATCCCCCACAGAACTACCCGAATACCTCCGAAAGTTTGACCTGGGGATTATTCCATTTGTCAAAAATGAATTTACCAAAGGTATCTATCCGCTTAAAATCAATGAATACCTGGCTGCCGGTATTCCCGTAGTAGCCACCAACTTTGCCCCGATGAGTGATTTTGAAGACATCATCACGCTTGCAGACGACCCAGAAGTCTTTTTGCAATCCATCCATTGGGAATTACAAATTAATGACGCAGAAAAAACCGCTTTAAGGATCCAAACTGCCCGCAGCAATGCCTGGGAAAGCCGCGCCGAACAATTGTCCGATATTCTGGAAGGGCACCTAAAGCATTTCTCTTTTCAAAATTAATGTATCTCAATGGCTATGCGAAAAAAAATCATCAAAATCCTGCAAAATGACAATGCCCTCACGCTCAGTACACAGGTAATGAGTGCCGGACTGGGCTTGATTGCCTTTATTATCCTGGCGCGCTGGATGGAAAGGTCAGCCTTTGGGCTTTGGCTGCTTTATCTTACAGCTTTTAACTTTATGGAGATGCTTCGCGCCGGTATGTTGCATCAGTCCATTGTACGCAATATCTCTGTGATCGAGGATGAAAAAAACAAAAAACAGATGATTGGCTCTTCTTGGGCGATTGCCCTGTTGTTTAGCCTGGTATTGTGCTTTTTATTAGCTGCAGTGGCGTTTTTTGCCCCTGGTCTGGGCAAACAAAGCGGACTTGAATTATTTTTTATGGGTTATCCACTGGTGATTTGGTTTACCTTACCCCTTAGTATGGCGCAGTGGATCAAACACGCCGAACAAGATTTTATGAAGATGGGAGTCATTACTGTCATGGGAAGCCTAATTTTTTTAGGAACACTGCTTGTATGCATCGCTTATCTGGAAGCAATCAGCGAACTACTCGTTTTTAGCCTGCATACCTTATCACGCTTGATGACCAGCCTATTTGTGATGCTCTACAACTGGAGCAGATTGCGTTATCTTCGGTTTTTTAGGAGAGACATGATGATCCAGCAGTTTCATTTTGGAAAATTCAGCATGATTACGCTCATCGGTACCAACTTGCTCAAAAGCGCAGATGTATTTATCATTGGGTACTTCCTGGGTCCGGTGATGGTGGCGGTTTATTCTCTTCCTCTGAAACTCATCGAGACTGCCGAAATGCCCCTCCGTGCCCTGACTACTACGGCTTTCCCTAAATTGTCCAAGCTCTACGCAGCCGCACAGTACGAACAACTCGTAAAGTTTTTTGGAAATCAGGTATTTGTACTGTCCGCTTTTTTGTTGATTCCTCTAGTATTGGGGCAATTGCTGGCCGAGCCGATTATACGCATCCTGGGAGGCGAAGAATACCTAGACGGCGTATGGGTACTCCGGATTTTTATGTTTTTTATTTTCTTTCTACCCATTGACAGACTGAGCGGAATTCTGCTGGATAGTATTGGCAAGCCACAGATTAATACGCTCAAGGTAGGTATTATGGTGTTGGTCAATATATTGGGCGATTTGGTGGCCGTGTTGGTGTTCGAATCACTCTGGATGGTGGCTTTGGTCACAATCCTGAATGTGTTGTTTGGGATAATGATCGCTATGCTGACCTTACAAAAAACATTGCCTCTAAAAGTAAGCACTTTTTTCCCTACAAACCCTTATCAGCAGTTCAAACAGGCTTTGCAGGGAGTTTTTTGATGGGTTAAATTAAATCAATTAAGAAGAATTAAAGAAATTAAGAATTAAGGGAATTAAGAATTAAAGAAATTAAGAATTAAGGGAATTAAGAATTAAGAATTAAGAATTAAAGAAATTAAGAATTAAGGGAATTACAATAATGGTAGTGTGTAATAAGTGATGTTGTTCGTTCAAAACTGAAGAAGTTAAATTGTTTGCTGAAGAACTTACATCGATTGTTCAAGAACTTAAATTCATTGTTCAAGAACTTAAATCCGACTTTTCGCACCCCCCTGTTTTTTGTAAGTTTTTTTGTAAGTTTTCTTCTAAAACTCTATAAAATATCGCAAAATATGGGTTTTGATAAAATATAGCATGTAAGTTTTATAAGAATAGTTATATTTCATATAA
>JANRIC010000117.1:0-3379 GCA_033765345.1 Microscillaceae bacterium | reverse complement strand
AACCCTAAATCCACAGAAAAACCAAGAATTTATATTGATAGCATCTTGTACAGCCCTGATACTTTGAGGCTATATGCTTTTGTGGTCATTGAGTTTAAGGGTAGAATGATGGATGAAAGTTATTTGGAGGAGATTGCCAGATACTATGTAGACTATCCTGATAAGAGCTTTTTTGATGGAAAGGCTGTCATTGCTTATCGGGATGATTATCGGGATATTTGGAAATTGTACCCTTATGACCATTATCTGCCATTTAACGGGGAAAGTTATTCAGACATTCGTTACGCTCTCAGGCAATATTATTTCAATGAGTTTAAAAAAAATGGAGAAACTATCTTGCATAAAAACACATTGCGCTTTAAGTACAATGTGGATGATCCTGAATTTTGGACGGAAGATTGCATCGTATGGCAAAAAGGTCTGAGAATACCGGGTTATTATAATTTTCAAACTCGCGGTAACATAACTCGTGAAAGCCTCAATCCAATTATCCCGGAGTTGGATATAATCTATCCAGATAGTTTGCTTAGGTTGTTTCCGGGCTTTCAGACTAGTCAAGATAAAAAATGAGACAAGAAGAAACTTCCTTCAAGCAGGAAGTTTCAAATTAGCCAAAGCCGTCCATCTGTACGTATGGACGGTTCTATTCTTTTACAATTTTTGAAGCATAACTTCATTGAAAACTAAGCACAGAAACCTTTACATATCATAAAACATTCCTCCAATTCACAGTATAAATTTCCTGGAATACTTGTAAAATACTTATTTCTTTACGATCTTACATATAAATAAACTCCTATTTTCGAAAATGCAATAAAATAAAATATTTTTACTCAACTCAGCTATGCAAATTCCATTACACAAAAATAACGACCCAACTCGCATCCGCATACAACCCAAAGAACAGGATACCATTCAAAAGAAAACCAATGATCCAAACAAAAAACCTTTTCAAAAATCCCTAGAACCCCCCAAAAAATAATCCTTTCCTCCAGGCTCTGCAATCTCCCCTACAAGCCAAACTCAGCATTGGGCAGCCCAACGATCATTATGAGCAAGAAGCCGACCGCATTGCCGAGCAAGTAGTTAGTACACCTCAGCCAGTGCAGCGCAAGTGTACGGCTTGTGAGCAGGAGGAGAAAATCCAAGCCAAAACCCTGGCTTCACAAATTACACCCCTAAGTTCTTCCTTTACCCAGCGTAAATGTGCGGCTTGTGAGCTTGAAGAAAAACTCCAACCCAAAATGATTCAAAAAAAAGGTGAAATAGGTACAGCCGATAGCCAAATTGAAAGCCAGATTAACTCAAGCAAAGGCAGCGGTAGCCCCATGGACACACAAACGCTTAGTGCTATGAATAACAGCTTTGGGGCAGATTTTAGCGGGGTGCGGATTCATACCAGCAGCCAGTCTGTGCAGATGAATCAGGAACTTAGAGCTAGGGCATTTACGGTGGGGAATGACATTCATTTTAATCAGGGAGAATATAATCCAGGATCAACCGAAGGAAAAAAGTTGCTTGCACACGAATTGACGCATACCGTGCAGCAAAGCTTACAACCTAAGATCATGCCTCAGTTGATTCAAAGAGATGATGCTCCACAGACGGCACCTGCCGCTCCGCTTTGTTATGATAGAACAGTACCTCAACCTAATGCCGCTCACCCAGAATTACACCCTACGTATGAACAATGGCTCATGTCTTTTCAGGGTATGAGAACATTCAACTCCCGAGAGGGTGACACGATTAGAGTTTGTAGATCATCCTACCCAAAGTTGGGTTAGCCAATGTCTGCCTGAAAACCTTCGGGAAACGGCCTACGCCCTGCCTTCGGATTGCGCTGATATCGCCGTCATCTTAAGGCATGTGTGGTTATCCGCCCATCATCGTACAGAAACGCATCACGGTTGGACTATAGGAGATGCCGCCGGAAGGCCCAACCAAACCCGGGTAAGGGAATTAATTCACGAGGTAGGCAGTTGGAATGCCCACAATCTTATAAATCCGTATAGCTCCGGTAGCGGACAGCCGATCAGGGAGGCAAACGCCCTCCTGCCTTTTCCCAACCGGGAGGCTGGTTTTTTTTATTTGGAGTTTTGCAAAGGAGCTGATTTTTTAAGGAAAGACTCGACAATTATAGAGATATGCATCAAGCATTTAGAGAAGAAACAGGAAATGAAGTTACTAATTAACCTTTCCTCTCTTTCTGCCTTCACGGATGTCAATGCGGTTTTTCTTGGGAAAATAGATTTTCGTCCTGGAATCTATCGACTGATGTACCAGACTCCGGGCAGCCCCAGGATTCAACCAACCCAAATAAAGGAAGCGAAATTTTATGATTTTGCCAAAAGCAAATATCTTATCTTAGAGGAGTAATGTCCTCTTCCGACTCGAGTATTTTCGTTTGCAATCTGTTAAAGTCAGAAACACATAAAATTTCAACGAGAAACCTCTTTACCGTATTTGTGTGCAATTTTTGTTGATAAATCCCTAAAATATTTTTCATAGTATGTCTACCCTTCTAACCAAAAATACTGACTCGGTCAGAGTGCTTAACCCGTAACTCTACATAATTAGGGAATAGGTTGTGTTTAAAATTTTGATAATCAATTACTTAAAATTAAATCCTATCATGGACGAGAATAAACCTAAATTTCAAATTCCTCTTTCGGAAATTCATAAATTCTTTTTACTAGCTTTCGTTTGGGGATTATTACTGGGGTTACAACCAGCATTTTCTCAAAGTTGCGCTTATTCTTACTTTTATTTTATTTTGCCCATAAGTTTTGAGCAATTCAAATCTGGCAGTTTGCCTCACGAAATCAGTCTCTGTGCCGGAAATGAAGAAATTCGGCTGGAAAGCCTTAAAAATACCTTCTTTCACGAACGGTCTCTGGGGAAATCAGAAAAGCTACCCATTTATGAACTAGGCTCGCTAAGTAAAATAAATCTTAGTCTAGTGTATTCTCCCCTAAATCTTTTTGAAGAATCAGATCAACGAGGACTTTTTTTTATACGAACCTGTTCGGATAATTTGAATTTCTTCTCAAAAGACACCCACATATATCTGGAAATTAAAAACAAGGATGAAATTATGAAGATATTTCTGGAGTCTTCTAAGCTCTCTTATGTTCGTGAAGCCTATTTGGGTGTTTTTTCTTTTGAGTCTGGCACTTATACGTTGGTGCTTCCTATTCACACTCAAAACGAAGTATACCATCAAGAGATCAAGAATAAATTGGTTCTCTGACAAATTTTGTGGGTGACGCATCTTGATTAGACTTGCTATCCACTAAACATTTGAAAGAATTGCTTGCCACGAATGCACGAATAAGGGCGTTTATTCGTGCATTCGTGGCAAAATTGATCATCAAGAGAG
>JANRIC010000116.1:0-20417 GCA_033765345.1 Microscillaceae bacterium | reverse complement strand
TGTAATGGGATAGTAAACTTTCAAGGTAGTTTATAAGTGTCATATTAGCTTATTTTTGACCTTAAATAACAAAATTTATCTCAGTTTTTCAATATTTTTGCCTCTTATCTTTATTCTTAATAGTTTTCCGAAGTTATCAGAAGATTCAAATTTTTCAAAAGTAGTCTTGCTACTACTGTTCTGTGTGTTTTTCATAAAGGTTGATGTAAAAAATGTTTTTAAAATCCTCCCTAATTTATTCTTTTGCTAGGATAACTTTTACTACTGAAATTCCACATAATAAAAATCAGGTTACTTGATTCAAATATATAAAAAGTTATATACTAAAAAAAAAAAATACAATTTATTTTCGTTACTTTGTAGTAAAATATTGAGATTCAAGAGATTTTACGCTGATTGTTACTTATCTTTTTCAGCCAAAGCTTCTTCAATTGCAATACTTAATCCCTCTTGGAGCTTATCTTCTGGAAATAATCCGGTTTTGTAAAAGACAATTTTACCTGAAGAGTCTATCACTATATGGCAAGGATAACTAGATACTTCATACATTTTGGCAATCTCTTGGGATTCATCCACAGCAATTTGATAGGCAAATTTATAGTTTTGGGCTACACTCTTAACTCCGTGAGGCAATATGGAAATAGCCAGAAAAACAACATCAGGATTATCCTGATATCTGGCTACCAATGCATTGAGTTCAGGTATTTCACGTATGCAGGGTTTACAGGCTGCAAACCAGAAATTTAAGACTGTAATTTTTTTTTGATGAATCAGTTCGTCTAATTGAATGGTATCACTCGCAAGGGTTTGTATTGTAAAATCCAAAAAGTTTTGCCCTATTTTGAGGCTATCTTGATCTCTAAGTCCCGAAAAGCTATCCTGTGCATGAATTCTGATAGATAAAAAACAAGAAATGAAGAAGATCAAAAATCCTATTTTTATTAATTTCACAGGTGCTATTTTTTGTAAATCATACATACGCTGAATTACCATAAGTTAAATAGATCTTTCATGAGTATATAACTTGATCCAATATCTGAAGTTGTATAAAAAGGATATTTCCCAAACTCGATCAAATTTATTTCTTCAGGTTCATCAACAGACGCATTTTCAATACCTTGTCCTGAAACTTTTCTTTCCAATACATAGGTTTGTTTGTCTTTTGGGCGAACTGTATAGGTAACCTTCATAAAATTCCGAAGATCAATTATTTCTTTTTGATTATTTTCATCCCGGTAATACAAATTAAAATAAGCGTATTTTGACAGGCTTCCAGAAGCATGCCTCCATATTTTAATTTGTGTTAGATTCCATTCATTAGTCAGTTGGTTTTTGATAAAATGAAAAACTGAATCCTCTACATCTTCCGCAGCTTTAAAACTAACTACAACGTTTCTAAAATTCTCACCAAGGTTTAGGCTGTCTCGCTGTGTTTCATTAATGTTATGGGGCTTGGTATTAATATCTTTTGAAATACTTATCCCCAAAACAATACGAGCAGTTCTAAATAATTCAGCTAAAATTTTCTGTTCCGATGTATTCTCCAAAGGTGTAAATCCTTTGATAGCCAATAAACTCTGATCTTTTTCAAATAATTCGCAACCATAAAAAAAACCTGATTTTCCTTTTGCAATACTATCACTTAACCAAACCAATAGCCTAAACTCATCAGAAGGTACTGTTTCACCAAAGTTTAGGATTCGCACATCATTTGTAAAATGATAAACCTTTGAATGGTAACTGTTACAAGAATCAATAACCCCTTTTGTCATAATATTATAAAGCGAATCTTCTCCATAAATTTGGGTGAAGCTTTGAGGCATACTTTTTATTTCTACCCATATAGCTTGAGATTTAACCTTACCAAAACAAATAAGGCTTAAGACTGAAAGAATAAAGATTTTCATAAATATAACATTTATTATAAGTGTAATTCTTACCCCTTACAGGGTAAGAATTTACTGATCGAGTTGTTATTGCTGCGGTACATCACATCCAACAATAGGATTGCTATTCCCGTTATTGTGCTGATCTATGAGAGAATATATCTCTCTTAGATTTCTTGCAGAGAGAACAATTCCAGAACCGTCAGCTGTTTGGCAAGTAACTTGTACTCCACCTTTAATAGCAGTAGCCTGTTCCTTACTCAATTCAAATTCCTTAAACTTTTCAAAAACTGAGTTCATAAAATTAAAAATTTATTTGGGTTTAAAAAAATAAAACTCACAACCCTCCCTTCTTATGGCTGTACAGGATGAAAGGAATTCCACATAATAAAAATCAGGTTGCTTACACCAAATGTAGAAAAATCAAAATCAAAATCAAAATCAAAATAAACACACATTTTTTTTAACTTTGTAGCAACATATTGAAAATCAATAGAGAAAATTTATGCATTCGTCTATTCAACCCGAAGAACTGGCCAATATCCGTAGCGAAGAAGTCCAGGAAATTCTGAGTCGCCCTCCGGCTGTGCTGTTGCGCTGGGGTATTCCGGCTTTACTGTTTATTTTTTTGGGTTTTTTGGGTCTTTCGGCACTGATTCGCTACCCGGATGTATTACAAGCCGATGCTTTGATCACGACCAATCCACCACCCGTCAAAATCTTTGCCCGAAGTAGTGGTGCTTTGAAGCTCTTAGTAGAAGATGGAGAAAACATCCGGGCAGGCGGGGTGCTGGGATATATCCAAAATCCCACCGATTGGCAAAAGGTACAAAAGCTCGAGAAAATACTGATTCATTGGGACGAGCAAAAGTTTATTGAAGAGTCGAGGCTGTTTGACTCTGGACTCGGTGAACTTCAAACTTACTACAATCAGCTTTTACAAGCATACCAAGAGCGTGCCATTGTTAAAAAACACCCGCTCTCTGCCTACAATGCGGCTAAACTTCGGGAACACATCTCACAAAAACAGCATCTCACGCAAAACTTGCAGGAGAAATACCAACTCGATCAGCGCATCTTTGAGCAATCTCAAAAAAGCTATCTAGTGGACTCCTTATTATATGCACAAAAAGTAAAAACACCTATTGAACTGTACCAGGCCCGCAACGAATACCTCCGCCAGCTTCAAAACCTCAAAAACAGCGAAACGGGGCTGCTTAACCATGATGAACAACTCCAAGAAATAGAAACCCGAATCGGAGAATTGGATATGCAGATTCTGGAGCAAAGCGACAAACTGGATTTGGCCATCGAGCAGGCATACCGAAACCTTCAAACCCAAATAATCCTTTGGAAAGCCCGCTATGTACTGAGTTGTCCGCTAGAAGGCAAGGTAAGTTTACTGCAATATTGGTCTGATAATCAATACATAAGCGGTGAGCAGGAAGTGATGAGTATCGTTCCTGCCACCAAGTCACAAATCGTAAAGGTGTATTTACCCATTCAAGGGGCAGGCAAGGCCAAAGCTGGGCAGAAGGTTTGGTTGAGTCTGTACGATTATCCCGAAGCGGAATTTGGGAAATTAGAAGGCAGTATTATCAAAGTATCTCCCCTGGCTCAAAAAGATGCCGCTAAGGAAGAAACCCAATACGTGTTGGATGTCAGGCTCATCCATCAGCTCCGTACAGACCGTGGCAAAACATTGACCTTCAAACCCGAAATGGAAGGCGAAGCAAGTATCATTACTCAGCCTTACAGCCTCCTGGAGAGAATTGTAAATCCTTTGAGAAAGTTGATCTCGAGAAAATAAATTCTGTTATAACTTGTTATAGAAAATAAAATAAATCTATAAAATTATTGAAGCATCTCTACCGACAATACACATAAGATTACTTTAGCCCCGACACATTTTAAGGTCTGGATAAGGGAGTAATAAGCTTCTTGAACAGCCCATGGCCTTTGCCTTCGGCAGAAAGCGGACGCCTTCTAAATACTTGGCACAAGGAAATCCTTGCGCCAGGTTATTTTTTTTTATTCAGTTCACATCCTTGCGCCAGGTGGGCGAAATATTTATAGAAATTCAAAATGACCTAAAATTAAGTTCCGTAGGAACGACATCTATGCCGTTCCTACGGAACTGTATAAACTGAAAATGAAATTACTATCCATATTTTACTCCTACGGAGCTACGAAATACCTGTAAAAACCCTTAAATTTGATGCGATTAACCTCTCTTAGACCTAGCCATTTCCTACTCAGAGAGGCAATTTTCTCTCTTAGACCTAGCCATTTCCTACTCAGAGAGGCAATTTTCTCTCTTAAACCTAGCAATTTCCTACTCAGAGAGGCAATTTTTTCTCTTAAACCTAGCAATTTCCTACTCAGAGAGGCAATTTTCTCTCTTAGACCTAGCCATTTCCTACTCAGAGAGGCAATTTTCTTTCTTAGACCTAGCCATTTCCTACTCAGAGAGGCAATTTTCTCTCTTAGACCTAGGTTAATCGCATCCACGAAAAGGCAAATGAGCTTTTCCAAGCCCCCAAGGGGCGAAATATTTATAGAAATTCAAAATGACGTAAAATTATACCCAGATTGAAGTGATTTGCCTGATTTTCTTGATTGATTAGCTTGATTATTAATGATTTAAAAGCTAAAATTTCGGAAAACCACTTCGGTTTGAGTATAATTATTTTAATTATTTTAATTATTTTAATTATTTGGTAGTGTGTGTCATTGGAGCATTAGATCTTTCATACTACCAGGTATTGAATATAATCCAGGTCTTGTAAAATATGTTTGGGATATTCTTCAGAAATTTTAAAACCCAGCCAGTATTGAGGAGCAAAAACCCTTTTCTCCGGCTTGGGATTCAAAAAAGCGGCCCACCAAGCAAAGGTGCTGTTGGCAATAATGGCAATATCGGCATTTTGAATAATCTGAAAGTCAATCAGGGCAGAATTTTTTGCAAAAATAAAATGAGCTTGTTCTCCAAATTCTTTTTTGACAAACTCTGGTTCATTGCTTACAAAAATCACCTTATAATCTTGCTGATTTTCAATACTTTGCAAAGCTTTGTGATAATATTCTAGGGGTAAGGACAAATTGCTCTCGCCAAGCCTGGGGTTATAGATGTCGAGGTAATCTCCGCGACGGATATGCACGGCAATGATTTTGTGATGGTCAAACAAATGCTGATAATCCCTACGAAAAGCCTGTATGTGTTGGCTTTTTAGTTGAAAAGCTTTTTTGACCTCGTGTTGATACGCTTTAAAATAGGCAAAAGCCTGGAAATAACCCAGGTAGTAGCCATGGGGATGAAGTTTGGGCAAATTTTGTTCGGGAGTCAGCCAATTGTCAAATTCAATATCAGGATATTTTTTAAATAAATTCAGGCTGTAAGCGATTCCAAAAAGCAATATACGATAAATTCTGGGGTGCAGGAGTTTTTTGAATCTATAAAAAAAATGTGTGGAAGGTCCCTTAAAGAAGTAAAGTTCGTCCTTCATATCCATTTTATCCAAGGCAAAAAGCGTATTGAGCTTGCGCGCTGTTGCCAGGGCAAAGGCATATTGAAACATTTGATTGCCCAGACCTCCTCTGGATTGAATAATGATCATCTTTTGAATAATCTTTGGGTATAAAACGTGATTGTGTCTTTGGGAGCTATGCAACAAGTATACAGAAATTTTGCGAATGCACTTAGATATTTTCTCTCTGTTCTTAGTTTGTAGATCAGATAAACTTGATAATTAAGTAAATTTTTGCGGCTAAATGTTTGAAATTCTTTATTAGAAATTTTGCCGTAATTGTAGTAATAGTCTAAAATCGCCTTACGAGTTTCATAAAAACCTGCATTAATTTTATCCAGATCCTGATAAGTCTGTGCTGTAAAGTTCTGAGACCATTTTCTATGGAAGTGGTATACTTTGTCTTGATAAAAAATTTGGAAATGAGCACCTATTCTGAACCACATCTCGGTATCTCCCCATCTATCCAGTTTAAAGGACTCATATTTCTTAAAAAAACTGCGTCGTAAAAGTCCTATGCCTTGCTTCATAATAGGAAAAGACAAAAATTGATCAGGTCCTTGTTTGACAAGATCAATGCAAGAAAAACTTTTATTTCTGGCAAATTCAGGGATTGATTGGGCAACCGTTTCGGGTTGTAATACGCCTTGTTCATCTATGATGACATGAGAAGTACAGACTAAACCTACTTCAGGTGATTGATCTAGGATTTTGACACATTCTTCAATCATGTTTTCGTGCCACAAGTCATCTGCATCTAGTTTCCCCCAATATTCACCCCTACAAAGTGTAATGCCATAATTCCAGTTGGGCATCATACCCAGGTTTTTTTCATTTTTATACAAGCGGATACGGGGTTCGTCAGCGGTGTATTTCCGGCAGATGTCAAAGGTTTGATCGGTGGAGCAGTCGTCCACAATGACTAACTCCCAGTCTTGATAGGTTTGGGCAAGGACAGATTCTATGGTTTGTGCAATATACGCTTCGGTATTGTATACCGGGATCAGTACACTTACTTTGGGGGTATTTACCATTGTTGTCTGATTTTTCTAATTACCTTTTTGAGCAAAGGCTCTCTTGTAAAAAAATATTCGGGTTTCAAAGTAACTGATTTTGGGTTTGGAGAGATTCCCGGACGAATGTCGTCCAGTACAGCCTTCAATTTTGGAAAAATATTGTACGCATTCATCACCAAATCTTTGGCTTTTAAGATATAATCAAAATTTTGTTCATAACGATTTTCCTCCATAGCCTGCTCGATGGCTTGAATACTAGCCTGTAGATCATTCGGTTTCAGCAATATCATAGATTCCTCTGGGAAATAGTCGGCGATATTGGGGCAACCCCAATAAATCGGCATACACAGAGCCAGATAACAATCGGCAATTTTTTCAGTCCAATAATGTAGACTGCTTGTATTTTCAAAGGCAATGGAGTATTTGTAAGGGCTTAGTCCGTCCCATTTATCACGAATGTATACATTCCCTTTGCCAAACCAATCCAATCGGTCTTTGAAATGTCCTTTTAATTGATTGACGAAAGCAAACCTCTTTTTATGGCTTTCAGTAGCTACCATATCCGAGACAACTGCCGAGAAGTCTTTAGGTTTTGGGAGGGACTTCTGAGGGATGAGTTCGTTGTAGGTTTTGCGTACTTGCCAAGGGCAGATGTATTGTGTTCGGATTACTTGCGGGTGGCGGATACCCTCCTGCGAGCTGACGATCCAGTCAAACTGCTGTAGAAATTTATCATCCCAGATTTTACTGGTTCTTTCTTCACTACTGATGAATATCGTGGCATAATTTACTTTTACGGTTTCTTTTGTGTCCAAATTGCCGTTTACTACCCAAAAATCGCAGTTTTTTAGCTTTGGCTGATTAATCTCAAATTGATAGTTCTCCCAGATACCTTGTTCATGAGGGCTTTGCGCCAGGTAGTTTCCGGGTAAGTCTTCTTTAAGCCAGTGCTGTGGGTATGTGAGCTTGACGGTAATCATAGCGTTATATGGTGTCCGAATTGTTCCAGATGAGGTTTCCAAAAGTTGATATTGTATTTATGCCAGGCGTGACAGCCAAAAGGCAGGTGTTGATTTAGTTTTTGGTATGATTGCTCAGGATGTTTTTCAAAGGCAAATTGCAGGGCGGTTTCCGCAGGTGCAATTTTAAAAAAAGGATTGTACCAATCTGCATAAAATGACCAAAAGCCATCTTCATTCCCTTTGAAATCGTGGGTCAGAAAAGGAAAAAAGTGCAGGAATCTTAAAAAACTGCTTATTTTTCGGAGAGAGAACCCTCCATTGCCTCCGTAGTTGATGCGCTTGCGCCAATGTGCCAGGCTCCAGAGCGGGGCGTGTATTCCATTGTAAGATTGCACAAAATCATCATAGACCCAGGGCGAACCGATATAATCATAGTTAAATGCACACCATTCCTGCAATTCGTCTTTGAATACAAAAGCGTCGAGTTGATAAATAAGCATGAATTCATACACACTAAAACGTTTATAGAATTCTTTGGAAATCAATAAGGCATTGTATCCTTGGATATTTTTAAAATAATGGTCTTCAAAACTTTCCAGGGTAGGATTAATTTCAAACTCCTCACAAATATTTTGATAGAATCGGGTGTCAAGGGCTTGCGGATAAAAGAATACAATCGGGTAATCGGCCAATATTTTGAGGCACTGCTTCAAAGAGATCATCTCTAAGGCATCCGGTTTTTCTTTGTAAATCGGAATGGTAACTAAGGCTGTGGATTTGAGATTTTTTGAAAAAAAAGCGTTCACTTGATTAAGCTCTATATGTAAGACAATATTTTTTGAAAAAATACAACAAAGTTTTTATATAAAAAATAGGTGCGTAAGGCAAGGCCATCCAAACAAGTTGTAATCCTTTTTTATAATTTTTTTGATGAAGTTCTTTGATACCCAAGCGACCTACCCGATCATAAATTGTTTTTTTATCCAGAAATATCCCTAAATGATCTTTGAGGAGATTTTGCTGATTTTTAATAAAATTCAAGTCCAGTTTACTCCCACTCAGACCGATTTCATTGTAAATAGCGATATTTTTATTGAGATACACCACTTTGATTTCCGGTTTTCCGAAACATTTGATGTTAAACACATAATCGGCAAGGATTTGATATTTTAGCTCGAATAGCCCTAGGCGATCAAATAATTTTCTTTTGAAAAAGATCGCCTGATGGCAAATATTGTGATGTGCCAGTTTTTCTTTATCAAAAAATCCGTCATAAATCTGTCCGGAATGTTTAAAAATCACATTTCCGTAGATTAAATCAGCTTCTGGTGGTTCTGCAAAAATATCCATGAATACATTGCTACAGAGCAAATCATCTGTACCCAGAAAATAAATCCATTCTCCGCTTGCCCGCTCGATACCCTTATTCATGGCATCATAGATGCCTCGATCTTTTTCGCTGACCCAATACGTGAGTTGTTTTTCGTATTTTTGTATGATTTCCAGGCTTTTATCCGTGCTTCCTCCATCAATGAGGATATATTCTAGCTCGGGGTAAGACTGATGTAATACCGATAGCATGGTTTGCTCTAAGGTATTTCCTTGATTAAAAGAAGGCGTGATTACTGAGATTTTCGGGTGTTCCTGGGGCATGAGATCACATACTAAATTGGTTCATTACATCAATTATCTGATAAATTTCTTCTTCTTTGTGAATAAATGATATGGGCAAACTTAGGATAGTTTTGTGAATTTCTTCACATAAAGGATAGTTTTCTCCGACAAAGTAAGATTTTAGGGCATTTTGGCGATGTGGGGGTATTGGATAGTGAATGCCCGTTTGGATACCTTTGTCAATCAAATAGGCTTTGAGCTGATCTCTTTGAGGGTGTCTGATTGCAAAAATATGAAAAACATCTTCATAATCAGGGTGTACCTGGGGTTTGATAAAATCTTCTTTGAGATATTGCAGGTAAATCCGGGCTAGTTGTCTTTTGTGTGCATTGATCTGGTCCAGGTATCGAAGTTTTACTGAGAGGAAGGCTGCCTGTAATTCATCCAGGCGATTGTTGTGGCCGATCATTTCATAGTGGTATTTTTCTGAAGAACCGTAATTTCTTAAGGCTTTTAATTTCAAGGCATATCTACTGTGATTGCTGATCACGGCGCCAGCATCACCTAAAGCCCCTAAGTTTTTGCTGGGGTAAAAACTAAAAGCCGCCATATCTCCAAAACTGCCTGCTACTTGGTGGTTATAACGAGCACCGTGTGCTTGGGCGGCATCCTCGATAAGATAAAGGTTATATTTGTGGGCAATTTCAATCAGTACAGACATATTGCACATTTTGCCGTAGAGGTGTACGGCCAGGAGAGCACGGGTTTTTGAGGAGATTTTTTCTTCAATCTGCTGAGGATTGATATTGTAAGTAGCCATGTCAGGCTCTATCAACACCGGGATATGTCCGGCGTGGATCACTGAAAGAATCGTAGCGATGAAGGTATGCGCCGGTACGATGATTTCAGATTGGGGAGGCAAATCCAAGGCAATCAGAGCCAGTTTTAAAGCATCCAAACCATTGGATACGCCGATACAATATTTTACTTGGCAGTAAGCAGCAAATTCTGCTTCAAATTGCCCTAGTCGCCTACCTTCAATGAACCAACCTTCTGCCAGTACTTCCTGAAAGACATGTTGGAGCTCTTCAGAAAACTGTTGATTGAGCAGGGCGAGGTTTTCGTAGTATATCATAATAGCTTTTATTTAAAATAGGTACAGGTTAGAATTATCGGAATTAACTTACACCATTTCACAAATTTAAAAATTTAGCCTTACCTTCGCCAATAAATTAAAGCAAGATGAATCAAACAGACTCCAAATTATATGCGAACGATGAATGGACGGAGGTCATCAACCCCCAGAAAAGCTGGTTTGACCTGCGTTTGAAGGAGCTTTGGCAATATCGGGATTTGGTCATTTTGTTTGTACGACGTGATTTTGTGGCTATTTATAAGCAGACCATTTTAGGCCCTATTTGGCATATCATACAGCCTTTACTTACTACACTCACTTTTACGATTGTATTTGGGCAGATTGCCGGAATATCAACAGATGGGCAGCCCCAGTTTTTGTTTTATATGGCTGGGGTTACGGTTTGGAGTTATTTTGCGAGTTGCCTCACAAAAACCTCCAGCGTATTTACAAGCAATGCAGATATGTTTGGTAAGGTATATTTCCCCAGGCTTACTGTGCCTGTGGCTACGGTTATTAGTGCTTTGATTGCTTTTGGGATTCAGTTGTTTTTGTTTTTGATGGTATACGCCGGTTTTTTTATCATGGGTACTTCTTTGAAGCCCACGCTTTGGCTTTTGGCTATTCCTTATTTTATTGTCGTGATGGCGATTTTTGGTTTGGGAATGGGGATTGTCATATCTTCGCTCACGACCAAATACAAAGACTTGGTGCATTTGGTCAATTTTGGCGTACAGCTTTTTATGTATGCTACTCCGGTGATTTATCCGCTTTCTGCGATACACTCCGAAAGAGCGCAATTTTATTTGTCTCTCAATCCCTTAGCTCCTTTGATAGAAGGGTTTCGTTATGCTTTTTTCGGCTCAGGCGTATTTACGGGAGGAATGTTGCTAAACAGTACTTTGGTGAGTTTGGTGATTTTTTTAATTGGATTGGGTTTATTCCATCGGGTTGAAAAATCTTTTATGGATACCGTTTAAATTTTTACAATTTTTTATGTCAGACATTGTATTAAGCGTTGAAAATCTTTGGAAGCAGTATCGATTGGGGCTGGTGGGATCTGGCACTTTACGGGATGACGTAGCTCGATGGATCGCCAAACTCAGAGGAAAAGAAGACCCAACCCTTAAAATCGGGGCGGCAAATACGCTGAATGAAGTAGCAGGCGACTATGTCTGGGCTTTGCAGGATATTAATTTTGAAGTAAAACAAGGCGAAGTACTCGGTATCATCGGTAAAAACGGTGCCGGGAAATCAACCCTTTTAAAGATTCTTTCCAAAGTAACCGCTCCTACCAAAGGACAAGTCAAAGTAAAAGGCAGAATAGCATCTTTGCTGGAAGTAGGTACGGGCTTTCACCCGGAGCTTACCGGAAGAGAAAATATTTTCCTGAATGGAGCTATCTTGGGCATGAACAAAGCCGAAATCCGCCGCAAACTGGATGAAATCATTGATTTTGCCGGAGTAGCTAAGTATATAGATACCCCCGTGAAGCGATACAGCTCCGGGATGCGTGTGCGACTGGGTTTTGCAGTGGCTGCATTTTTAGAGCCGGAGATACTCGTAGTAGATGAAGTGCTTGCCGTAGGGGATGCTGAGTTTCAGAAAAAGGCCATCGGCAAGATGCAGGATGTCAGTAAAAGCGAAGGCAGGACAGTGCTTTTTGTGAGTCATAATATGAATGCTGTTTCTACTTTGACAACAAAGTGCTTAGTATTAAAAAACGGCAATGTCCATTTTTTAGGCCAGACTTCTGATGCAATTGGATACTATCTGAAATCTAATTTTCAATATAGTGATACTTATAAAGCTGAATTAGCTAATGAAGATGCAAAAATCACAGAAGTTATGGTTCAAACCAGCTTGCCAAATAATTTTCATGACATTCACAAAAAATTGACTTTTACCTTTAAAATAGAAGCCAACAGAGCACTCAGAAATGCAGCTTTAGCTTTTCAAATTGTTAATTATCACGGAGTGCCTATTTCTCACCTATGGCTATTTAGTGACGAAATCATATTTCTCTCAGAACAAAGGAGCTGTATTTTACAATGTGTTATCCCCAAATCAAGATTATACATTGGAGATTATTCACTAAAAGTTTTTTTGGCGGAGGATTCTGGCAGGACTATCCTAGAAACCTTAGAAGGTGTATGTCCATTTAAAGTGCAAGTAGTTGAAATTAAAAGAGATTTTGAATGGCAGCCTGATAGTTGTACGTATTTAGAAGATTTTTATTGGACTCAAACATAATCATATGATAAAAAAAATCAAAAAAAAATTAAAGCGTATAATCGCAGAATTTTTTTATGAAGATATGATGGAGTGCATGTTAAAAGATTTTATAACTACCAATAAGCACTACTTAAATGCAAACCAAGATAAAATAATTATAGGTAAAAATGTAAATATTGATAGTAGTGCTATTTTTCGAGTTATACGGGATAGTAAAATTATCATTGGGGATAATTCCTCTATCAATCATGGTGTGTGTTTGATGACTTACGGAGGAAATATTGAAATTGGGACGGCCTGCGACATTAACCCTTATACCATAATTTATGGTCACGGAAACACAAAAATCGGCAAAAAAGTCCTCATCGCAGGGCATTGCATGATCATTCCCAGTAATCACAATTATAAGGATACAAACAAGCCTATCGCAGATCAGGGCAACACAAGCAAGGGAATCGTCATCCAGGATGATGTCTGGATTGCACACGGTTGTACGATCCTAGATGGAGTCACAATCGGACAAGGGTCCATCATAGCAGCCGGAAGCGTGGTGAGAGAAGACATCCCACCTTATACGATTTATGGAGGTGTCCCAGCCAAGTATATCAAAAACAGATGAATAAGATTAGAGAAAAAATCTCCTACATAATCCCTGAGAGGATTAAACATTATTATCGATTGTTCAAGAACCCTAGATACAAAACGCAATTTAAACTCCGGGAAGAGATCAATCGCCTTATGGCCTATCCTCGTTATGAAATAGGTACTTCTACCTTGCTTAATCATACAGTTCATTTTATAGATGCTTCTTCTCTGGTATTTATTTATGATGAAATATTTAATAAAGAAATCTATAAATTCCATACCGACAGTCCTTATCCTTATATCATAGATGCCGGCGCAAATATCGGCTTGTCTGTGATTTATTTTAAACAACTATTCCCGCAGGCTGAAATTGTAGCTTTTGAACCAGATGAAAAAGTATTCCAAACGTTGGAATATAACGTCCGATCTTTTGACCTGGAACGTGTAACCCTTTTTCAAAAAGCGCTCTGGAACGAGGAGAAAGTCCTTGAATTCGTATTAGAAGGTGCAGACGCAGGCAGAATTGCGTTCAAGCAGGATACCGGGCAGATCGTCCGCGTTGATACAATGCGTCTTAGACCATTTCTTGACCGTCGAGTAGATTTTCTAAAAATAGACATCGAGGGTGCCGAAACCAGCGTATTGCAAGATTGCCGAGATTTGCTGAAAAATGTAGAGAAGCTTTTTGTAGAATATCACTCTTTTGCAGAACAGCCCCAGGATTTACACACGCTCCTCGATATACTCCACTCCGCAGGTTTTCGCTACAATATCCAACACATCGGAGTCTTCTCTGCACACCCTTTTATCCGAATAGACCAATACCTACAAATGGACTTGCAACTTAACATTTTTGCGTATCGCTTATGAGACTTCTTAATCTAGGCTGTGGGCATCGTTTTCATCCGACTTGGACTAATGTAGATTTTACCTCTACCGCCCCGGGAGTCATTGCCCACAATCTGCTTTCAGGGATTCCTTTTGACAATAATTCCTATGATGTTGTATATCATTCACACGTCTTAGAGCATTTTAGTAGGCAGGATGGCAAGCATTTTATCCGAGAGTGCCACAGGGTACTCAAACCTGGCGGTATTTTACGTATGGCTATTCCAAATCTAGAGCAAATCGCACGTTTATACCTTCAAAAGCTCGAGCTTGCCGCCCAGGGCGATCCCCAAGCTGCTTTTGATTATGAATGGATCATGCTCGAGATGTACGACCAGACCGTCAGAACGCAAAGTGGTGGCGATATGGCTCAGTATTTATTTCAGGAAAGTATTCCCAATGAGGATTTTGTCTACAACCGTATCGGAGAAGAAGGGCGGAACATCAGGAGGCAATTTCTGGATCGAAAACAAAACTCATCTCCTACCCAACCTTTGCCTAGGCAATCATTCACTAGGCATCTCAAAAACTTTCTAAAAAAAATACTTACCTTTTACTGCCAAAAGCCTACTGCCATAGAACTGGCTCAATGCCAAATAGGTAAGTTTAGATTGGGAGGGGAAGTACATTTGTGGATGTATGATCGTTATTCTTTAAAAAAATTATTGTTAGAATCAGGATTTAAAGACTTTATCATCCAAACAGCTTTCGAAAGTCGCATATCTTCTTGGAATGAATACGAACTGGAAAGCAAAGACGGTATCATTTTTAAACCCGATTCACTTTTTGTCGAAGTAATTAAATGAACATTCTACTCGTTAATACTTTTTCTTTCGGAGGAGCAGCACAATCTTGTATCAGGTTGCATCGTGGCTTACTCGACTTCAATCCCGCCGGAAAACTTCTTATCCAGTATGCTAAAGGTAATCTACCCCCCAATACGTACCTTTATACCAAACCCAGCCCAGGGTTTGCCCAAAAAATGAAAGATAAAGCTCTTCGTATTTTCAGTGAATTTAAATTAGCACCTCCAACCCCTCATCGTAAAGAAAAAGACTTTATCCAAAAACGTCAGCCAGACCTCGAGATGTTTAGCTTTCCTTTTGCAGATACAGACATCACACAAAACCCTCATTATCAACAGGCTGACATCGTGAACCTGCATTGGGTATCCGGTTTTTTAGATTATGAATCCTTTTTTAAAAAAAATCATAAACCGATTGTTTGGACGCTGCATGATATGAACGCCTTCTTAGGAGGCGAACACTATGAGGAAAGATTCCTGGGGGTCAACGAGGTAGGTTATCCCATACCCCGACAAATCAGCCCCGAAGAATCATACTGGCACAACAAAATTATTGCAGAGAAAAAAAAAATCCTTGCCCCTGTAAAAAACATGCATATTGTTAGTCCCTCTCAGTGGCTAAGCAAAGCTTCTCAAAACAGTGAGGTTTTGGGGCATTTTCCGCATCATACGATTCCTTACGGAATCCCTTTAGATATTTTTCGTCCTCATCCTCAGCACTTTTGCAGAGATTTATTAGGCTTACCTAAAGATAAAATAGTACTGCTTTTTGTGGCAGTTTCCGTAAATAGTGCCAGAAAAGGCTTCATTTTTCTCAAAAAAGCTATTGAGCAAATTCAAAACCCAGATATTCATATTTGCATATTGGGTGCTAATAGCGGGCTTTCTTATCCCTCCAAAAATAAAACCGAACTCGGACAAGTGCAGGATGAACTTTTGATGAGTGTTGCCTATTCGGCTGCTGATCTTTTTATCATTCCTTCCCTAGAAGACAATCTGCCCAATACTGTACTTGAGTCACTTGGCTGTGGTACACCAGTGGTAGGCTTCCCCACAGGAGGCATTGTTGATATGATCCAGGATGGAAAAAACGGCTATCTTTGCCCTGAAATTAGTGTGTATTCTCTCAAGGAAACCATCAATAAATTTATGCTTAATCCTTTTGCATTCGATAGGGCAAAGATTAGAGAAGATGCCCTGAGTAAGTATGACCTCAAAATACAAGCCCAGGCTTATCTAAAGCTTTATCAGGATATACTCCAAAATATACCCAGATTAAAGTGATTTAGGAAACACAAGACCCCTGCGGGGCAAGTTTTCTTGATTGATTAGCTTGATTATTCATGATTTAAGCACTAAAAGCTCCCCTGTAAGGGTCTTGTTTTTGTATTAAAACCACTTCGGTTTGAGTATAAAACATCATAAACCCCTTATAGTGAGCCTTCTTAAAAACTCTACACCACCAATAAGTATTCAACAGATTCTCCTTATCTTATTGTTTTTTCTTGTTTTTATTGGAGGTATTCATAATTTTATAGCTTTTACGAATCTATTATCTTGAATTATACACCACAAAATAAGGATTCAACAGATGCTCCTTGTTGTAGCGCATTTTTTCCTGTGTCTCATACTGGACGACGCTACCACCGGCTTCTTCTACAATGATTTGTGCGGCGGCAGTGTCCCATTCCATGGTAGGCGCCATGCGGGGGTATACATCGGCTTTGCCCTCAGCCACTAGCATAAATTTCAGAGAACTGCCCATGTTTAGCAGTTCTACTTGTGGATACTGACTGATAAAAGCCTCAGTTTCTTCGTTCATGTGTGAGCGCGAGGCGACCACCCTAGTCAATTCTGTGTGTTTGCCAGCAGAGGTTTGAATCTGAGTACTTGTTTTATTGATGGAAAGATAGGCACCCTCTCCCTGTCGGGCATAATAGAGCTTATCCAATACCGGACAATAAACCACCCCCAAAATCACTTCTCCTTGATAAATCAGCGCAATATTGACAGTAAACTCGCCATTTTTTTTGATAAATTCTTTTGTCCCATCCAAAGGGTCTACCATCCAGAAATACTCCCAGTCTTTGCGCTCGATGTGCGGAATATCGCGCCCCTCTTCGCTCAGGATGGGTAAATCAGTGAGCCTCAGGTGTTTGATGATACACTCATGGGCGAGGCGGTCTGCCAAAGTGAGTGGTGACTGATCCTCTTTGGTTTCGACTTCAAAATCCGCACTGTGATATACCTCCAGAATTTTCTCTCCAGCTTCTCGGGCGGCTTTCCTGGCTAATGTCACCAGGCTATCTAAAATCAACGGTTCAATCATGTCTTTGATTCAATTTTAAAAATCATCCTTTTTTCTAGCACCGATCGGTTAATCTACCCCCGACACCCCTCTCCCGACTCCCGATACCTCTAAATAATCATTCCCGCCGCTACAGTCTCATTGGTGTTTTCATCAACCAAGATGAGGCTTCCTGTAAATCGGTTTTTGCGGTAGCTATCAAAAAACATCGGTGCAGTAGTACGAATACTTACTCGGGCTATGTCATTCATTTGAATATCTTTGTCTCCTTCCAGGCGATGTAATGTATTGATATCCATTTTATACTGTATATCCGTGATCATCGCGCGTGCCTCTCGGGTAGTATGCCGAATGTAATACTTGGCACGTGGTACGGGTCCTTTGGGATTCAACCAACAAATGATCACTTCCAGGTCTTGGCTCACTTTGGGTTGGTTTTTGGGGCGCACAATCATATCTCCACGGCTGATGTCTATTTCGTCTTCCAGTGTCATGGACACGGACATAGGTGCAAAAGCGGCTTCTACTGGTCCCTCAAAGGTGTCAATAGATTTGATTTTGGAGGTAAAGCCTGAGGGAAGCACCAGTACTTCATCCCCAGGTTTGAAGATTCCACTGGCTATTCTTCCGGCATAACCCCGATAGTCGTGGTATTCGGTGGTATGAGGACGGATCACGTATTGCACCGGGAATCGACAGTCGATGTGGTTATAATCACTAGCAATGTACACGTTTTCAAGCAGATACATCAAAGTTGGTCCGCCGTACCAATCGGTATGCTGGGAGCGTTTGACCACATTGTCGCCGAGTAAAGCACTAATTGGCACAAAGTGTACATCAGGAATCTCCAACTTGGCGGAGAAATTTTTAAAATCCTGGACAATATTTTCGTAAATCTCCTCCTCAAAATTGACCAAATCCATCTTATTGACACAGACTACGACGTGAGGGATTTTGAGCAAAGAAGCAATGATGGCGTGGCGGCGTGTCTGCTCAAGTACTCCTTTGCGGGCATCGATGAGGATGATCGCCAGGTTGGCCGTGGAAGCTCCAGTGACCATATTGCGGGTATATTGGATATGCCCCGGCGTGTCGGCAATGATAAATTTGCGCTTGGGAGTAGAAAAATAGCGATAAGCTACGTCAATGGTGATACCTTGCTCTCTTTCAGCCTTTAAGCCGTCAGTGAGTAGTGATAGATCAATATGATCCAGCCCTTTTTGTTTGCTGGTTCTTTTGACGGCATCGAGTTGATCCTCGAAAATAGTTTTGGAATCATACAAGAGACGACCGATGAGGGTGCTTTTTCCGTCATCCACGCTACCGGCGGTAGTAAATCTCAGCAGTTCCATGTTAAAATAATCCTTTTGCATCTTGTTGAGCGGGATTAGATGAATATTTTTTTTAATAGCAATTTAATTTGAATTCAATGAGCGGTTTGTGAGGACACAAACCACGGCGTAGAGTGGTTTATGAAGACCCAAAGTACAACTTTTGACTATGGACAATCGACTACTTACGCATTTAAAAATACCCTAGTTTTTTACGATCTTCCATAGAAGTCTCTGAGCGTTTGTCATCAGCGCGCCCGCCTCGCTCAGTGATTCGGCTTGTGGCTACTTCCTGTATGATGTCATCTAATGAATTTGCTTCGGATTGGATAGCACCAGTACAGGTAATATCGCCGATGGTTCGGAAGCGTACCTGCATTTCCTTGACTGTTTCCTCCTCTTTGAGTTGCATAAAATCGGCATAAGCCAGTATTACGCCTTCTCTGACAAAACAGGGGCGTTTGTGACTGAAATAAAGTGAAGGGATTTTGACTTGATCGTGTTTGATATACTGCCAGATGTCCATTTCAGTCCAATTGCTGATAGGGAATACTCGAAAGTGTTCACCCATTTTTTTGCGTCCATTGAACAGATTCCAAAGCTCGGGTCTTTGGTTTTTAGGATCCCACTGCCCGAATTCGTCTCTGTGAGAGAAGAATCGTTCTTTGGCGCGGGCTTTTTCTTCATCACGGCGGGCACCCCCAAGTGCGGCATCAAATTTATACTCTTCCAGCGCATCCAACAGGGTGACTGTTTGAAGCCCGTTGCGGCTTGCATTCCAGCCTTTTTCTTCTTGGACACGGCCTTGATCAATAGATGCCTGCACAGAACCCACAATGAGATTGGCACCGATTTCAGCCATCAGTTCGTCCCTGAACCGAATGGTTTCCTCAAAATTATGCCCGGTGTCGATGTGTAGCAAAGGAAAGGGAATCCTTGCCGGGAAAAAGGCTTTGCGGGCAAGGTGTGTCATTACTATAGAATCCTTTCCGCCGGAAAACATCAAGACAGGCTTTTCAAACTGAGCCACTACCTCGCGGATAATGTAAATGGCCTCGGATTCCAGTTCTTTGAGGTGATTAAGGTTATAGTTATACGTCATATTTTCAAATAAAGTGGGTTTTGTATTTCAAATCCTCATCAGGATATTTGAATGGTACGAATTAAAAGCTCATATACTTGCTCAACGGCTTCTTCGGGACTCATCCGATCTGAATGCACCACCAGTTCTGGCTGAAGTGGTACTTCAAAGGGAGAATCAATTCCTGTAAAATTTTTAATTTCTCCGGCTCTGGCTTTTTTATAAAGCCCCTTGACATCTCTTTGTTCGCAAATTTCCAATGGGCAACTTACAAATATCTCAATAAACTCTCCTTTTTCCAACAAATTTCTAACCTGATCTCGGTCTTCCTGAAAAGGAGAGATAAAAGCCGATAATACGATCACCCCAGCATCGAGCATTAATTTGGCTACTTCGCCAATTCTACGGATATTCTCACGGCGGTCTTCGGCACTGAATCCCAGGTCTTTGCAAAGACCTGCCCGGATATTGTCACCATCCAGAATGTAGGTGCGATAGCCCTCACCATAGAGCTTCTGCTCGAGCAAATCGGCAATGGTAGACTTCCCCGAACCCGAAAGCCCCGTAAACCACAAGACACAGGAGCGATGCCCCGCCAATGTCTGACGGTCTGTTTTGGTGATTCGGTGATGTTGTGGGACGATAAATTTATTTTCCATTTTATACCCTGATTAAAGTGATTAACCTGATTTTCATGATTGATGAGCCTGATTTTTCAAGATTTATACCCAGATTAAAGTGATTTAGGAAACACAAGACCCCTGCGGGGCAAGTTTTCTTGATTGA
This sequence comes from Microscillaceae bacterium, assembly GCA_033765345.1. Classification (GTDB taxonomy): domain Bacteria; phylum Bacteroidota; class Bacteroidia; order Cytophagales; family Microscillaceae; genus JANRIC01. The sequence continues at coordinate 258 of JANRIC010000116.1, read as the reverse complement.
TTACCTTGATTTTTAATGATTTTAAATTTCCGAAAACCATTTTGGTTTGAGTATAATAATTAATTGATTTTTAAAACACTTTGGTTTGAGTATTTAACATATAAAAACAAAATAAAATTGGTTCTCTGACAAATTTTGTGTGTGACACATCTTGATTAGACTTGCTATCCACTAAACATTTGAAAGAATTGCTTGCCACGAATGCACGAATAAGGGCGTTTATTCGTGCATTCGTGGCAAAATTGATCATCAAGAGAG
>JANRIC010000115.1:0-13729 GCA_033765345.1 Microscillaceae bacterium | reverse complement strand
CTCTCTTGATGATCAATTTTGCCACGAATGCACGAATAAACGCCCTTATTCGTGCATTCGTGGCAAGCAATTCTTTCAAATGTTTAGTGGATAGCAAGTCTAATCAAGATGTGTCACCCACAAAATTTGTCAGAGAACCATTTTATTTTTCTACACTTCTGCATATAAATTTTTCATTTTTTATGCCCACATAAACAAATACTTTCCACACTGGGTTGTAAATTCATCCAAGTAAATTATTATTCAGATATGGGCTTATTTAATCTTTTTAGTAAAAAATCCGAAGTAGACATTTTGAACGAAAAATACCAAAAGCTGCTTAAGGAAGCACACACGTTATCTCACAAAAATCGTAAGGCAAGCGACCTAAAAATGCTGGAAGCCGAAGAGGTCTTACAGCAAATAGATAAACTTCGCACAGAGGAAAATAAATAACTTGATCTTTGGTTTTGTTTAATGCTCGTTGTAACTTGAGAGCATGAACTTTATGCAACTTTTCCATACAATAAGTGGGTATTTGATGGCAGTGCTGTATATTTTTGCAGGCATTAGCCATTTTACCAAAGAAGGTTTTTTCCTGAAAATTGTCCCACCCTATCTTCCTTATCCCAAGCAAATCGTCCTTTGGAGCGGGATTGCGGAGATTTTACTAGGGCTTGCATTTTTGATTCCCCCATTAAGTCACTGGGCAGCCTGGGGAATCATTATTTTGTTGATTGTGGTGTATCCAGCCAATATTTATATGCTCCAGGTGAGGTTGCAAAAAATCAAGTTTCGGTCTATTCCAGTCTGGACACTTTGGCTCAGACTGGCTTTGCAATTTGTATTGATTTATTGGGCATATACTTTTACTTGATTATTCAACAGGCACAAGAACCAATTCCTGCCCATATTCTTTGGAATTGAACACCATTTTTTTCATACTTAGCTCAAGCAACTCGATAATGTCTTCAAAACCTTTATCATTTTTAGCAATAATTGTTTTGCCGTCAGGCTGTAGTACCCATTCTCCCTCTTCCAGGATTTCGCCGGATTTACGAACTACAAACCTACGATCAGCCTTAAACTCAAAGGTAGTCAAAGAGGCTTCGTGACTCATGCTTGTCACAAGTGTATGTCTTTGGGTGGTAGTAAGGCTGATGAAAGCTGTCCATTCATCCTGACTCATATTTTTGATATATCGGTCTTGATCAAAATCTACTTTCCAGGTTTTGTTGAAAAGTTCGGCATTGATTTTAATCTGAGCCTGGGTATGAATACTACACATGAAGCAGCAGTAAGCCACTAAGCAAAGTATTTGGATGTTTTTTATAATGAGTGATTTCATAGGAGATGACATTTTAACGATTCATTTTTTTCTTTTAACGACGAACTTAGAAAAATTATCATGCAATTCAAACGGAAAATACAATCATTTTATGCCTATGCAAGAATAAAATCTAAAATTCTGATTTTAAAAAAAATAATTTAGTTGTATATTGAATGAATAGAAAAACTGTTTATGCCTAATCATCAAAAACATAGGGGGCAGCATTCGGATGATGTTCATTTATTTAATGATAAATGGATGCCGATTTTATGCCAGGCTGTTCGTGATTTCAGTTATTTGCTTACACTCGGCTACCCAGACCAGGCCTCGCTGAAGCTGGTAGGGGATAGATTCAGACTCAATAAAAGACAAAGAAAAGCTGTCATGCGCTCCGGTTGCGCTAATCAGTCAGTCTGGGAACGACAAAAAAAGGAATGCTCTCTTTCCGACCTAAACGGCAGCACTGTCGTCATGGACGCTTATAATGTATTGATCACTACAGAAAGCCTCCTGTCGGACGGAATTATTCTTGGTTGTCGTGATGGATGCTTCCGTGATTTGGCCAGCCTCCACGGTACGTATCGGAAGGTAGAAGAGACCATTCCAGCTATTCAACTGATTGGTCAGGCACTGGCAGCATTTGGCGTGCAACAAGTCAGTTGGTATTTGGATTCGCCCATTTCTAACAGTGGCCGTTTGAAAGGCTTAATTCTGGAAGAAGCCCAACAACAAGGCTGGAATTGGGAAGCCAAGTTGGTTGCCAATCCAGATAAAGACTTAGCGATAAGCCCCGAAATTGTAATCAGCTCAGATAGTTGGGTAATTGATCAAAGCCGGCGATGGTTCAACTTAATGGCCTATTTAATCAGCCTGAAAAAGGGTATTTTGCACATCAGACAGCTTAAATGAGGTTTTGGAGAAACCTGAAATCTTATTTCTATTCTTACTTCGGTGAAAGAATCCTGAATTTTTGGAGTATTTTTTGCGAAAAGGTTTGAAATTTGTGCTATCCTTAAAAGAGTAATCATTAGGAATGAGAAAATCTTTTTCTACTTATATTGTTTTATTGGTCTACTGCCTTCTTTGGAGTACAAAAGCTATGGCTCAGGAACCCAAACTAGATAGCATCGGTCAATTACTGGAGGAAACTCGTCGTAATAGCATTGCTAAGGTCAATACATTGATGCTTATGTCTAAAGAGCTTTTAAGTATTGATCCAGAGAAAGCCTTGATTTATTCCCAACAGGGATTATTAATTGCCGAGCGGCTCAACTACCGCAAGGGAATTAGCGATGCTCTTTATTATATTGCCTCTTCCTATTTGAATCTGGAAGCTTATCCCAAAGCACTTTCCTATTATTTAAGAGCCTTGAAATTTTACCAATCTATGGGTCAGCTATCCGGGCAGGCTACCTCTTTGCAAAGCATCGGGCAGATCTATCTCAAATTTGGAGATTATGAAAAAGCTCTTGAGTATCAACTGAAAGCCATTCGTGTGTATGAGCAGGTAGGTGATAAGGGAGGCGAAGCAGCCTCCATTGATAACCTGGGAAATATCTATATGGCTTATGAAAATTATGAAAAAGCCATTGAGCTTTTTACGCGTGCCCTCGAATTATCCCAATCATTAAACGCTCCTTCTTTAAAAGCTATTTCGCTTCGTAATCTGGCAGAAGCCTATTTAAAGACCAAAAAATACACACAAGCAGCAGAATTATTCCAGCAAGCAATCAATCTCTTCAATAAAACCAGCAACCAACCCAAAAACCTTGCAAAAGCTTATTATGGCCTGGGTAGGGTTCAAAAAATTCGTAACCGAGATAATGAAGCTCTGAGCTTGTTTTTAAAAGCACTAGATATTCAAAAATCTACCCTGGATCAGGAAGGCATCAGCCATTCTTATCTGAGTATTGCCGATCTTTATATCCAAACCCAAAATACCACAAGAGCCATTGATTACCTCAATCAAAGCCTAGAAATAGCACAAAAACTCAGATACAAAGAATTACTCAAAGATATATATCAAAAGCTTTCTTTGGCACACGAAAAACTGGATATGTTGCCCGAAGCTTTTAATTTTTACAAACTTCACAAGGTTTACAGCGACTCGATTTATAATGAAGCAAGGCTGGCTCTGATTACTGAAATGCAAATGAGGTACGAACTCCAGATCAAAGAAAGAGAAAACCAGGAACAGAAACAAAGAATACGATTACTTACTCAAGAACGAGTCAGGCAAGATGCCAGTATTGTAAATAAAGACCGAAATATTCGCCTTCAAAACGGTATCATTGGATTGTTTATCGGCATCAGTATATTGATCGCCTTGCTTGCTTTTGTGATCTACCAATCCAAATTGCGTGGAAGTAAAGCAAATATTCAATTGCAAAAGCAAAACGCCGAAATCAATCGCCAGAAAGTAGAAATTGAAAAGCAAAGTAAACAACTTGAACTGGCCTTGTTGAACATCTCGGATAGCATTCGCTATGCCGAAACCATTCAAAAATCAATACTGCCCAGCCAACAAAAAATGGATTTATTCCTGAAAGATTATTTTATTATTTCACGCCCCAAAAATATCGTTTCAGGAGATTTTTATTGGATCAGCAAAATTGAAGATAAAATAGTAGTCGCCGTAGTAGATTGCACAGGCCACGGCGTACCCGGAGGTTTTACTTCTATGATCGGACACACACTCCTGAATGAAATCGTCAATCAGGATAAAATCTTAGACCCTTCTGAAGTGCTTACACTCCTAAACCAGGGCGTAATCAATGTGATCGAGAAACAAATGCAGGAAATCGGGATAGGGATGGAAGTTTGTCTGGCTATTCTAGAACCACAAAATGATGAATCCAATCTAGTCAAAATCAAATATGCTGGTGCCAAAAGACCCCTTTTCTCCATCCGAAATAATGGACTTCCCATGAATCAACAATCCATTCAGGAGATTCGGGGAGACCGCGAACCCATAGGTTTTGTACTTAACAGTGAGCGTGTTTATACTCAACAAGAGATTATACTGGAGAAAGGCAGTTTGCTTTATTTTACTACCGACGGCTTCGTAGACCAAGCTAATATGAAAAATAAACGCTTTGGAACGACCAAATTCAAACAATTCCTCCGTCAGAATGCCTTATATGACCTTCCTACTCAAAAAAAACAACTGGAAAAAGTATTTTCAGAATATAGCCAAAACGCTATCCAAAGAGATGATATTACCATCCTTGGACTAAGAATCTAGGTCAGCATTTACCTTTAAATAAATTATTTTTGTATCTTGGCCTACTATAAGTCTAATCCGGTAGTGTTAAAGATGTAATGCTCATGACCGACCGCCGTGGTCTGTGTCTCCACAAACCAATGCCTGAATTGACAGCATTCATGTTGTACACTGCCCTCTAATACAATTGGTATCTACTTTTATATCGTATATGATGGGAGTCTATAAATTTATTTCCGTAGTTTTGGTCTTGACTTGCTTCAGTCTGACATGTACACTCAAAGCCCAACAAAAACCTGATCCGCATATCAATATCCCTGAAGGGATGATCTTAGTCAAAGGATCAAGAGTTAAAATAGGCTCTGATGAAGGACCCGAAAATGAAAGACCCTCCTTTCAGACTTATGTTAATTCCTTTTTAATTGATATCAAACCTATTAATGTTGCTGAATTTCGCCTTTTTGTCAGAATCAACCGCTATATTACAGATGCTGAAAAAATTGGTAAAGCTCCTGTAATAGACCCCGAGAGCCAATCCTGGAAAGAAGTCGAGGGAGCTTACTGGGAATACCCCGAGGGTAAACACGGTAGAAAAGCCGAAAATAACGAGCCAGTCAGGCAAATCAGCTGGAATGATGCCCAGGCTTATGCCAAATGGGTGGGTAAGAGACTTCCCAGTGAATACGAACTGGAGTTCGTAAGTGGGCAGATCAACAAATACCCTGTCATTGACTTAAATGGAAGCCTTTGGCATTGGTGTGAAAACTGGTACGCTCCTTATGATGATTACAATTACTACTCCAAACAACTCAACCGACAAAAAACACTCAAAGGAGGTGCTGATTTGCAATCTGCCGGTTATCCTTTTCGCCCCTCCTCCCGAACCTCTGCTTTACCGGGTTCATTTTCTTCTATGATAGGTTTTCGTTGTGCTGGTGATCTCTAAGGTTTTAAGATTTATTCTTTACGAGACCTTTCATATTCTTTTACTTGCTCATCCTGAATATTCAAACCAACCAAAGCGTGGTGATAAGCAGCCAATTCGCGGGTGTTATGCCCCTGATCGTCAGAGTTATTTGAACTGGCATCGGATTTAATTACCTGTGATAACCAGAATAAAGCTTTGATCTTTTCATCACTAGAGTATGCATTCAAGGTACCATAAATGGCTTGTTGAAAACCCTCATCGCTTTGTTCTTTTGCCTCATTGATTACATATTTGTATTCTTCGGCACTCAGGTGGTGCTCTTCGCTAGTAAGCTCCACTAAGAGCCTCTTTTCTTCTTCCTGAAGTTTGCCGTCTGCCTTTGCGCCTAAAAGCATTAAGCCGAAAACGGCCTGATTGTATGTGAATTTATGCTCCATATCTACAAAATATTTTGGTGCTTTATTTAAATGTAATCCAAAAATAATTATTGTTATTTGTTTTATCACCAAATTCAGTCCTTAAATGATACCCATGCACTCAATTTAATTTTCTAAAATAGATTGTAGTACCGGAAATCTCTTCAAGAATACTGTAACAAAGCTAATTACTTGTATATTCAAGAATAACTCGTAATTTGAAAAATGTTTTCCTTCGTAGACCTCTGAGAAAGCTAAAAAACCACGTAGTATTTATTAGCATTTTTAAATATTTTAATGTTAAAACGAAAATAGTTCTCTTCCCAAAATGAGACTAAGGTTTCTATTTAAGACAAAATCAAAGAAGAATTATTTCTATGTTTGACCTGATATTTTATTTTTTTATATTTTCCAGATATAAAACTAATCCTAAAACATATCATCTAACCTTCTGTAAATCAATATTTTACTATTACATGTATTTTAATTTCTCCCCTTCCTCTGCCAATCCCCTGGCATCTATCGCCCTAAGATTATAGAGGTAGATTCATGGCAGGGACTTTGCAATGGCTTGAGTGTATTTATTTTATTTTTATTAATAAATTACTCAAGTAATGTGGCATATAAAAATGCAGTTTTTATAGCTTCTTATTATTCGTCAGACCGTCTCAATCAGTATCAAACTTTTCTAACAATCATCATCAAAAACCCATTGCTTTTTTAGAAGTCAATGCTATGGAATTATTTGAAAAGAATTTCATGACTCCGAAGTTTATCAGGTATTACCCCAGCCCCACCTGAACAACCCGGATCAAGCTGTCCGAATCCTGAATAATTCTCGAATTTTATTCGGAGACGTATTCCAGGGCTTTTGCCTGGCGCAAAAATCCTGACTTTGTATTTTAAAAACCAAAAACATAGTGGAAAGACTCTTTTAATAATTATTCTATCATGAAAGTGATTTTGCATCCGAACAATATTCTAACACGACTCAAAACAAAAACCTGTTTGAAATCCAGTAAATTTCTACTGATTGCTGGGCTCTTTTTTATCTGTGAAACCGTACCATCCTGGGTATACGGCCAAAAATCCACCCAAAATCTCGTACTTGATTGGGACGGAGCCCGACCCTCAGGAAGCTGTATCCTTTGTGGAGATGATTATGCCTGCTCCAACGGATTCGGAGCATGGAACAGCGGCAAAAGAACCTTTAATAATACCATTCCCACAGGAATGATACTCACCAATATTCAGGTGAATATTAAGCACGCTTGCCCCGGGGGAACGGTCTCCGTACTGCTTAACGGGCAAAAAATCGGAAGCTTCGGCCGTAGTCAGATTGATTGCAGTTGCAACAGTTGCTTTGAATCCTTGGTGTCTTCTGATGCTCCTGAAGTACTGGCAGCCTACAATTTTAATGGTACCAATACCATCCAGGTTCAAACGGATTCAATCCTGATCTGTGTGGATAGAGCCGAAGTGCGCCTAGATTATGAAGTAGCGCGTACCGTTCAAACCATTTTGCCCAATCCGCAAGTATTTTGCCCTGGTACTTCTTTGGGGGTTTCTTTCACCGCAACCGGAGAGTTCCCAAGCGGGAATATGTTCCGGGTTGAACTGTCAAACCCCAGCGGACAGTTTACAAGTCCTCAAACCATCGGGCAAAGCCTAAGTAATCAGAATACAGGAATCATCGCTGCTACCATTCCCGAAGATGTGGTGTACAGTAAAAATTACCGCATCAGAATAGTACCCAGTACTTCGTATCAGCAAGTGACCGACAACCGGCAAAACCTGGAGATCGGCGATCATGTAGCTCCGCTTTTTAGTCAATGCCCAGCCAACAAAGAGATTAGAACTATTCCTGGCGAAAATACCGCTATTGGTGTATGGACTCCTCCCACGGTTACAGACAATTGCTCTGACTTTCAGGTATCCTCCAATCTAAAACCCGGAGACCGCCTACCGACCGGTCTCAATCAGATCACTTATACGGCTACCGATGAATTTGGAAATACCTCCCAGTGCAGTTTTGAGATACTCGTAAAAGATGGCCGTCCACGCGTGACAGGATTCGTACTCGTTGATTCCAAAAAAGACATAGAGCTATCGCCTCTGCTCAATGGAGACAAAATCAATTTGTTGGATTATGAAAACGGTATCCAATTTGGCATCAGAGCCTTGTGTGATCCTGATACAATCGGGAGTATGGATATTTTCTTGGATGGGCCGATTCACTTTCAGCAAATAGAAGAATACGTACCTTATTCTATATTTGGTGATTTTCCTTATGGAGATTATGATGGTTTTGCCTTTGAGACTGGAAAATACCGTCTTCGTGCCGTTCCTTACACCCAACTCGATCTCCGAGGGATTCAGGGTTTTGAAAAAGAAATCGATTTTGAAGTCATTCGTGAATATCGCCTACACTTCCAGACTGATGGAAACGGTTCGGTATCTGTGAATCCCCAACGAAATACCTTTGCTCCTGGTGCCGAAGTACAGGTTCAGGCACAGCCAAACAGTGATTATCGATTTTTGCAATGGCAGGACGAAAACGGAGCAATTGTCAGCCAGGCTAATCCTTATAGCTTTATTATCCAACAGCATACGCACTTAAAAGCCGTTTTTGAGAAAAAGATTGCGGTGACTGCTTTTGTGCTGATCAATGCAGATACCAACCAAGAAATCGGACTACTTAAGGATCAGGATACCCTGGTGCTTGCCAAGCTCCCTACCGACAATTTTAGCATTCGTGCACTTGCAGAGCCTGCGGTCATCCCCAGTATTCGTTTTGAGCTCAAAGGAAACATCCAAAATATTAAATCCGAAAATCTGACGCCTTATTCGCTTTTCGGAGAAATGCCCAACACCGACTATATCGGAAACAAATTTACTCCGGGAATGTATACCCTAGAGGCTACTCCTTTTTATCAGCAATACGGTAGAGGAGAAGCAGGTATTCCCTTAAAAATTTCATTTACCGTCGTTGAAAAGATTCTGCCTTCCATCCAGCGAATCAATCTGATAGATGCCCACAAAGACTCTGTGCTCCTCAGCATTCAAAATGGCTCTGTGATTGATTTGGATAAGTTTGATACAGATTTTCTGACGCTAGAAGCACGCATCAATCCAGATGAAGTCAAAAGTGTAAGGATGAACCTTAGCGGCACTATTCAGAAGTTGAGCAATGAAAGTCTTCTTCCTTTCAGCTTATTTGGTGATCTACCGAATGGGGATTATGTAGGGCGCGCCTTTCTGATAGGCTCTTATCAACTCGAAGTAACGCCATTTACGGAGCCTCAGCAAAAAGGAGAAGCAGGAAATGTACTCAAGCTCAACTTTGCAATCGTAGGTACGCCCAAAATCAAAAGCCTGACCCTTGTCAATGCCACTAGCCATAAAGATATAGATGATCTACAGGAAAATGAGATCATCTCTCTGGCTGAAACCAGTAATTTGATCTCCTTCCGCGCCAATCCTTTCCTGGCAGGCAGCGTGGTATTTATTCTGAAAAATGAACTGGGTACAGAGATTTACCGCAGAACGGAAAACCAAGCACCTTTTTCACTCTATGGAGATACTCCTGACGGAAAATACAATGGCTGGACACCCACAGCCGGAAAGTATAGCCTTACCCTGATTCCCTACTCCAAAGCAGGTGCACAGGGCATCAAAGGCATGGAGAAGACCTATCAGTTTGAGCTGAGTGCAGGAGAGCTTTTTGTAGATCAGGTAAATCGCAGTGCGCTATCCTTTGCCGAGCCACTCAAAGCAACTCCCAAGGTAAGAATCTACCCCAATCCGGCAGATAACGAATTGAAAATTAGGTTTGACGAAGCTCCTCGACAGCCCGTTTATCTGGACCTGAGAGACAATCTGGGAGCTTTGGTTTATAAGAATCGGGTAGCACTAAGGCTGGATCAGGCAGAAATCACCCTGAATCTGGATCAACTATCGCTGAGTGATGGTATGTACCATATCCGGCTGAGTGACGGTCAGCAGGTTTATCTGACAGATACTTTCATTAAGGAATAAAAATACTTTATTGGTTTAGAGTTTGCCGTGGGTTTTCCGTTTTGGGAAGCCTGCGGTTTTTTTTATAGGATGATTTCGGGGCGGTGAATGATGACGGTAAATTGCTCTGCTTCTCTGTCATTGATAAAATCAATATGCGGATAAGCCTGTAGCGCACGAAGAATACCACTACCTGCACCACGGTAGTTGAGCAAATCCGGCGCAAAGGAGTCCAGTATCGGGTTGCGTTTTTTGCGGATACCTCTTTTGATTTGTTCTTCGGTGAGGTTATTGGGCAATTTACCAGGGCTTTTGATTTCTACTCTGTTTTGAAAGATAAAAACCTTGATTGTGTCTTTGATAAAATAATCTCGGTGAATCAGGGCATTGGTCAATAATTCCTGAATAACAATCTCAGGGATTTCGGACTTGCCCAAGCTGTTGAAGGATTGTCCCGCCTGAAGTTTGGTCATGGCATTGGTGACGAAGGCATAAGCCTTTTCGTATTGCTCGCTGAGCGTACCGACGAAGTTGTTACTGCTGAGGTAGTTTGTCTCCCAAAGGTCATTCCCTCTAAACCAGATCGCTGTGATAAAAAAAGCAGGAATATTTCTTTGGGAATGTCTCGTAAAAAGTAAAGCACCCGCCAGGTTGAGTTTGCCTTCTTTGCCTAGATTAAGATTTTCTATCAAATCACCCAAATTTTCTTTCTCAAAAGGCAACTTGTATTTTTGGGTATAAAACTCTTCAAATCGATATACATGCACATCTTCATAGCTGCTATTGGCTATCAAGATTTCTTCTACGTAGAGGTTTCCACTGCTTTGTAGCAATCGGGAGAGTTCTTCTTTGCTGGTTACTTTACGTTTGTCTGAGCCGTTTTTTATAAAAATCAGCCCGTCTTTATCCATATAGGGCTTATCTATGCCTTCTGAGATATGCGTAACGATCACTTTTTTGCCTTGTACATCCACTGTTTCGGTTTCGATGATGATGGCACTTTTTACGTGTTCGTTGGCTGCGGTAGTCAGTAAGTTATTGATTCGTTGAATATCCTGAAAAGACAAGCCCGTGATCTCGCCGGTTTTGTCATTTACACCAATCAGAATTTTCCCACCTTTACTATTCGAGAAAGCGACCATTTCCTGGGCAATGCTTACGACATTGGTCACATTCTCTTTGAGTTGTAAGGTACTTGTTTCACCACCACTGATCAGGTTTAACAGTTCTGAGGCTTCCATATTGCCTTTTACTTTTGCACTTTTATTTCCTGGTATTCTTTTTTGAACGCCAAATAATCTTCTTTTAGTTTTTCAGCTTCTTCCTGAGATTTTTTAATCTCTTTTTTCAATTTATTTAGTTTATCGCTGAGTTTTGGAGCTTTTTCTTTAAACTCTTCAAATGTCATTAGTTTATCTTTCATATCCTTAAAATTACAGTTTATCTAATTCAAAATCAACTAATTCAAGTTCAATCCTTAATTTTTCCAGTTCTACTTTTACATCAGTGAGGTCTTTTTCAATAATTTCTAGCATAGATTCATACAATTCCCATTCTTCAGGGTCTAAGTTCCAATCTATCAAAGAAATTCTCATAATAGCTCTTTCCCTTTGTGCGTCAAGTTCATTTAGAGAATAACGATAAATTGTATCTAATAATCCTTTTTTCCTTGATTCTAAATTATTGAGTTTATCAATTTGTTCTACCATAAGTTGTTATAAAAAACCAGGTTTTCTTTTTGATATTAAAAAAAACCAAGCACAAACCTGCACCTGGTTCTTTTTGGTTAAAATCTTTTTACCCTACAATAGTTCTTGCTGCCAAGTAGCCATTATAGAAATTGGCATTCCGGGTTCGGAAGATTTTCATCACTTTGTCCAGTTGATTGACCAGTAGCTCGCTGGCTGCTGCAAAGAGTTGGTCGAGGTCTTGGGTGGCTTGGCTAGAAGCAATGCGATACATACGAGGCTCGCCGTTGAGGGCAAGGAATCCATCAAAGTCGGCTTTTAGGTCGCTGATCTGATCGCCACTCAAACCAAAATCTTTGAGTGCCTCCAAATGCTTATCAGCTTCCTGAATGATCTCTTTGATCCTGAACATAAAATCCTGATTGCGCAATTTATAAAGCATAGAGGCAGAATCCGCCATTTTTTGCTCGAGAATGGTATCTCCCTGCAAAGCGGCATAAGCTTCTACCACATCATTGATCATATCTGCCTTTTGAGCGATGACCTGTTTGAGCTGAGTTTTACTTTTACCCAAAAAAACCTGTGCGTTTTGTTGGGCAGTAAAGGTTTCTTCAATCTGCGTGTTGAGTTCATCGAGTTTGTTTTTAAACTCGGCAATCTTTGGAATGGTATTCCAGATTTCGGCGTGTGTGTCTAAAAATGTAGCCACAGCTTCCTGCATTTCTTTACGACTGATTTGGTTTTTGTTCATAACAAGAAGGATTGAATGTTTAAAAATTTAACGAAAGATACGCCAGATTTACCCAATTAGCAAACTTTTGAACTAAATTTATTCATTTCCATGCGTTGAGCAGGCATTTCCATGCGTTGAGCAGGCATTTCCATGCGTTGAGCAGGCATTTCCATGCGTTGAGCAGGCATTTCCATGCGTTGAGCAGGCATTTCTATGCGTTGAGCAGGCATTTCCATGCGTTGAGCAGGCATTTCCATGCGTTGAGCAGGCATTTCCATGCGTTGAGCAGGCATTTCTATGCGTTGAGCAGGCATTTCCAGTCCTGATTTACCGCTCGGTTGGTATTCAGCATATTTTCTACCTCAAAATCACCTCACACTTGGGCTGTGCCTTTTTAAAAATTTCTATATCTTGTTCGCGGATATTTTTACAATGGGGGATACTGAGTTTTTGGAGTTTCTCGAGGGCGTAGAGCGGCTCAAGGCTGTCGATGGGTGTACCCCAAACGTAGAGCTTTTCTAAGTTGTATAGCCGCGACAGAGGCGAAAGGTCGCGTACCTTGCTAAGTCCGGCACGTATGACTTTGAGTTTGGATAAAAGTGCTAGCGGTCTAAAATCGGATATTTGGGTGAATGACACATTAATTTGCTCCAAATCCCAGGTTTGGCTGATAGGGTCTAAACTTTCCACATTGGTTTTTTCGGCCCAAAGTATTCTCAGATTAGGTACGTCGCTGAGAGCCTCAAGGCTTTGGATGGCAGTATCGGAGCAAATCAAGGTTTGAAGTTGGTTGAGCTGGTGTAATTTACTCAGGTCTTTGATAGCAGATTTGGCGCAGTTGAGGGTCTCGAGGTATCGAGATTGAATAAGCGGCTCGATACTTTCAATTTCGGTCAGATGGCAGAATAAAAAGCGGAGTCGAGGTAGAAAACTGAGGGGGTTCAAATCCGTGATTCGGGTATATTGGCAGAGGATTTCTTCCATTTGGATGATACGTAGCAGTGCGTCCTCGTCGGGGTTTTGTTGCTCGAGTACAAAAGCTTTGTCAAACAAATGCTGATAAAGTGTGCGGGGATGCGTATAATAATGATTGCGAATGGTTTGTGCAGCTCTCACACGGTCTTTGGCTTCTTTGTCATTCAAGGCCAGATTAATCAAAAAAACTTCTTTCCATTCTTTGGGTAGTCTACTCCACCAGCTTGTGGTTTCCATAGTTTGTAATTGATTGAGTGTATCCATTTCCTCTTGCCTAAGTTTGTGTGTTTGGGACTTTCATTCTCTTGGGAATTAAAATAATTAAAATAATTAAAATAATTAAAATAATTAAAATAATTAAAATAATTAAAATAATTAAAATAATTAAAATAATTAAAATAATTAAAATAATTAAAATAATTAAAATAATTAAAATAATT
>JANRIC010000097.1:0-9907 GCA_033765345.1 Microscillaceae bacterium | reverse complement strand
TTGGACAAGCAAACGAGTCCCTAAAATCCTTCTCCAAAAACTTGGACAAGCAAACGAGTCCCTAAAATCCTTCTCCAAAAACTTGGACAAGCAAACGAGTCCCTAAAATCCTTCTCCAAAAACTTGGACAAGCAAATCGTTTATTCTTTTCTTCTCGTTGCTTGAGGAGGAGGTTCTAACGACACATCAAAAGACTTGCCTAATTCTATACCCAGATTAAAGTGATTTGCCTGATTTTCTTGATTGATTAGCTTGATTATTCATGATTTAAGAGCTAAAAGCTCCCCTGTAAGGGTTTTGTTTTTATATTAAAACCACTTCGGTTTGAGTATAACATAAACTTAAACTAACTAATGGTCTTTTACCATAAGAGCATTACATCATAGTGTTTAAACATGTCATCCTTGGTAATGATGGTTAAATCATTGTATTTCGCCTGAGCAACGAGCAAACGGTCAAAAGGGTCTTTGTGTTTTGCTGTTTCCAGGAAAGGCAGATACCTGACTATCTTGATATCATTCACTCCTATGGGAAGCACGCCAATATCTTGAGCGGACAACTCTGTATCGATATTCTCAAAAAATGAATCAAACCCCAGTTTCCCTATACTAGATTTAATAGCGATTTCCCAAAGGCTCACGATGCTTACAAGTATCAGGTTATCGTTATTCTCAATCGTTTCCTTTGCCGTCTTAGAAAGGTTATCGTCCAGTTCCAAATACCAGATGAGCGTATGGGTATCGAGTAAATATCTCATTCGGGCATATAGTCTTTAAATTCGTCGAGTGGTTCATCAAAATCCGATGCCATATATTTTAATGACCCTTTCAAAGTTCCTGCTTGGCGCTTTGCCTTTTTTTCGGTTTTGTGCGAGAAACTCTCTACCATCTTATAAATCGCTTCCTGTTGTTCGGGGCTGAGTTGTGGTATTTTCCTAAACAGTTGTTCTTGTATTTCTAGCGTTGTCATGATGTGTTATCTTGTTTTTTTCTCCATCCGTTGTCATATACTGTGCGTTTAGCCTGCCCTTTTTTTAAGGATGCTTACTTTTTTAAGATTTATATATCAAGCATTGTTAACACTTCAATCTTTTGGATTACTTTCAGTGATCATCATGTATACTTACCTGCAAAGTCGTTTATATTCACTCCCATTCATTCCTCAGTTCTTGAATATAATCATCCGTTTTTACACTAGCCCAAATATCTTTTCCCAAACCATCCAATTGTAAAAGGGAGACAGTTGCTTGTGAGTTAGATTGTGTTTTAAGCATAGAAACAATTGCTAACAACAAATCAAGCTGTTCGGAATACTCCAAACGGCTTATATTTAGTTTTAACTGATCAAGAGTAAGCGTTTGCATAATACTCTTTTAACTTCTTTTCTTACTGAAAATACTCTCGCATACGCTCAAAAATACTTTTATCCTTTTTGGAAGGATTGGGGTCAAAGTTTTTGGAGGTACGGATTTTTTCCATGATTTCTTTTTCTTGTTTGGTCAAGGTTTGGGGAGTCCAGATATTGATGTAGATGAGTTGGTCTCCTTTTTCGTAGCCGTCCAGGTCTTTGAGTCCTTTTTGTCGGAGGCGTAGTACTTTTCCACTTTGGGTTCCAGGATCAATTTTAATTTTGGCTTTGCCGTTGATGGTAGGTACTTCTACGGTTGTACCCAGAGCGGCATCTGCAAAATTGATATAAAGATCATAAAATAAGTTGTTGCCGTCTCTTTTAAGGAATTCGTGCTCCACTTCCTCTATCTGGATCAACAAATCACCAGGCATACCCCCTCTGGGAGGTACGTTTCCTTTGCCGGATACAGAAAGCTGCATGCCTTCGCTTACGCCGGGAGGAATTTTTACGCTGATTACTTCTTCTTCCAGTATTCGGCCTTCACCGACACAGGTTTCACATTTGCTGTCGATGATTTGTCCGTCGCCGTTACAAGTAGGGCAAGTGTTGGCAGATACCATTTGACCCAGCATAGTATTCACTACTTTGCGGATTTGCCCCGAACCGCTACAAGTAGGGCAAGTGCGGAGTGCCGTCCCATTTTTAGAGCCATTGCCGCCGCAGGTTTGGCAGGACACGTGGCGTTTTACTTTGAGGTTTTTTTCGGTTGTTTCAGAGATTTCTTCCAGGGTAAGCTTCAGCTTGATACGAAGGTTAGAACCCCGGCGAATTCTTCGTCCGCTTTGAGAGCGGCTACCGCCAAAAAAGCTCTCAAAAGGGCTTCCACCGCCAAAAATATCGCTGAATTGAGAAAAAATATCATCTACACTCATTCCACCACCGCTAAAACCGTTAGCACCTAGCCCTTCGTGGCCGAATTGGTCATAACGTCTTCTTTTATCCGGGTTGCTGAGTACGTCATACGCTTCTGCGGCTTCTTTAAATTTTTCTTCGGCAGCTTCATCACCAGGGTTTTTATCTGGGTGAAACTTAATGGCCATCATTCGGTAGGCTTTTTTGATTTCATCAGCAGTGGCGTTTTTACCTACCCCAAGTACTTCATAATAATCCCTTTTTGCCATTTTCTATAGATTCAAATATTTTTTAACTTCCTAGTATCACTTTGGTAAAACGTAAAACCTTGTCGTGCAGATAATAACCTTTTTCAATTTCGTCTATTACTTTTCCCTTCATATCTTCACTAGGAGCGGGTATGGTGGTGATAGATTCGTGTTCTTCCAGGTTAAAATCTTTACCGATCGCAGATTCAATGATTTTTAGACCCTTGCTTTCGAGGGTTTTAAACATTTTGTTGTAGATCAGTACAATTCCTTCTTCTACGGCTTTGATGTCTTTGATTGTATCTTCTTTATTTTCAAATGATTGTGTTTGGGCGTTTTGCATAGATTTCAGGGCACGCTCAAAATCATCAATGATTGGAAGAAGTTCTTTGATCAGGCTCTCACTGGCATTTCTGATGGTATCAGATTTTTCTTTGATGCTACGTCTTCTAAAGTTCTCAAATTCGGCGTAGAGCCGCACGTACTTATCTTTTTGTTCATTCAGCTCTGACTGAAGCTTTTGGATGAGGTCTACTTCAGAAGGTTCTTCAGTGGGTTGTGTTTCCGATTTATTTTCGTGGGCAGTTGTCTCGGAAGCTTCCTCGGCTATTACTTCACTGGCTGGGTCTTCTGCTTGAGGAGCGTCATTTGTCTCAGTATTTTGGGTATCCTGAGCATTTTCCGGACTTTGCAAAATGGTTTCTTTATTTTCCTGATTATTTGTTGTCATATCTTCAACAGTCTTAACTGATTTAAAATGATCTTATATTATAACACAAATTTACGTATTTTGGATTTTCAATTTTACTGCCAAAATGCACTTTCCGTCATTCTGACATTAAATTGTACGTCAAAAATGATTTTTCAGGGCAATTTTGACATAATCTTAATCTTTCTCCAAAGGTACGATAACTGTGTAAGTTTTGTCATCAGGGATTCTGTTTTTTTTCAGCCAAAGGTTGTGTGGGAGCATTTCTTCTTCGGAGCTGTGGGTTTCTTCAGCAATTTGCTTTAAGGTTTTATCATTGGCTTCGGTGTATTTGCTCAATTTTTTGGGGAGTGGGTATAGCCCGATTTCCTGCTCAAAAGCGATTTTATGGGCTAAAAACTTGCGGATATACCAATGTGTATTTTCGTCAATATCCATTTCTTGCAGGTTTTTGAAATCTTTTCCAGGATAAGTTTTCTGTATATAAAATTTTGCTCCGCTGAAGCCCATATTGTAAGAGAGCAAAGTGATGATCCAGTTTTTGAAGTACAAATTGCTCCGGTTGAGGTATTTGCAGGCTGCCAGCGAAGAAGCCACGATATTCATCCGTTCATCTACCCGGCTGTTGATTGCCAGACCTACTTCTACTCCAGATTCTTCTTTGAATTGCCAGTAACCCACAGCTTTGGAAGAAGATTCGGCAGCGGCAATCAGGGCACTTTCTTGAATAGGCAAGTATTTGAAATCGTCGGGTACCTGTTGGCTGCGTAGTGCTTCCTCTACCAGGGGAAGGTAAAGATCGACCCGATTGAGTTTGCTAAAGAAATAAGTTTGGCTTTTGATGAGCAAATCTACGTCTTTTTTTAGGGCTTTTTTTCCTTCACGGGTGATATTCAGTCGGATTCCGCCTATTTCAAGGGCATCCGGGATTAGCTTGGGCTTGATACTACGCGGCCCGGGAGTATTGGGGGTAGGTGTATTGACGGGCGGCGTTGGGGGTGTTTCTTTGACAGGAACGGGGTTCGAAGGAGTATTTTCCTCGGTAGGTGTATTGATCTCGGGTTTGGTGGGATTGGAGGGACCTTGTTCGGCTTGTATTTTAATGGTTTGCCCGACATAGAGATTATCATTTTGCAAACCGTTCCACTTGCGGATATTATCTAGGCTTACGTTATATTTTCTGGAAATCCGATAGAGGGTTTCACCTTTTTGTACTTTGTGTGTAAAAATATTTTGGGTGTTTTCTGTCGTTGGGGCTTGTGGGATATTTTCAAGCTCTTTTGTAGCCGTTTCGGCAGCGATGTATAATTTTTGACCTACTTTCAGGATGGAGCTTTGATTGAGCTGATTCCATTTCATCAGGTTTTGTACCGGTACTTGATACTGTCGGGAGATTTTATACAGCGTTTCGCCGCTTTCTACGATGTGTACATAAGATTCATCCTTTGTAAAATATTCAAATTCGCCGCCGGGTGCAGTAAGCAGGCGTACTTCGGTACTTGGAGAAGCGGCAGGCATGGGTACAATTAAATCATATTTTTTATCCTGGGGTATTTTAGCTGCTTTGAGCCAGGTATTGTATTTCTTGAGTTCCTGAAGAGAAAGGCTAAAGCTTTGCGCCAGTTCTTCCAGACTTTGGTCGGAAGCTTCGGTATAATTGACCAATTCAATCTCTCTTTGGGGGCTGGTACTCATTGCTTGGCTATAGGCTACAGCCTGTGCAATCAGTTTTAAAACCTGTGGGTGAGTATTTTGATCCAATCTAAACTCTTTTTGAAGAGCCAATTGGCTTAGTGTCATATTGGGGAATAATTTTTTAAATTCTTCTTGGGGTTTTGATGATTTAAATTGATAGGATAAAAGCGTAAGCCACCAATTTTGAAATACTACGTGATTGATCTTGAGAAAATTACTAATTTTTTCCGTAGCTGTAAATAGATTTTGCCTTTCATCCACGGCGTCGTTGATCTCAAGGCCTAGATCAAGGGCTAGGTTTTCAGCCATTTGCCAAAAAACGAGGCTGTCAGGAATCGTATTATCCAGGAGGGCAAGGTATTTAAAATCTAAGGGCAGTTCATTTTTTTGAAGGATTTCTGTAATTAGGGGCATAAAAGTATCGGCCGTCTTGATCTTTTTCCGAAATGCTTCTCGATCTTCCAGCAATAGGTTGACTTCATTTTGCACCGTCTGCCGGGCTGCTGGGTTGAGCTGTAGCTGTATGCCAGCAAATTCTATCTGATTGGGTACCTGTTGGGCTTTTAGACAAGTAAATGGACAAAGAACCACAAAGAATAAGATGATAGAGCAGTGCTTAAGTTGAATTGTCATGTTGTATAAATTTGGTGTTTGAATGTGCTTCATGCATAAAGTATCCAAGACTTCATGCGTTTTCATACGCAAGATGCTATATGAGGGTTAGTTAATAAGCTGTGAATCAAATAAGGAATTAGCTTGTGGCAGTCAAATCAAGGTGAAGGATTGCCTCAAAACCCATTCAAGAGACTATTTTTGAAAAATAAAGATAAAAGAAAACTAATCAGACCGATCACCAATCCGACTATCAGGTAAGCGAACAAACTTCCGCCTGTGCCACCAAAAAGCCCTACAAATCCTGCAATAATTGCCAGGATTCCAGGCCAGGTAAATAGCCCGAATTTTATAAAAAAACGATAATTGGCATCTGCCGGATCAAGCTCTGTAAGCAGGTAGATGTAGGAAAAAATACTGAAGCCGAATCCTAGTGCGAATAAAAACATCTCTATAAAGGTCAGCGCAGTACCGCCCAATAAAAAATACAATAAAGCAATCAATAAAGCGGGCAGAAATACAGCAATTCCTACCATAATCCAATCCAGGTCTAATAATTTACCGAATAAGCTCCCTAAAGCTCTTTCCCTGTATTTCTGGATATTTTTTTGTCTTTCCTGTGCAATTTTGCGCTGGTGCATTCGGTATTTAGAGCCAGAGTGGTCTGCCTGAATGCCTATTTTGCGATTTGGATGGTTATTCGTATGGAGGTGGTATAATTTCTTCTCAGTGTTTTTGTGAGTTTGCTTTGCATCATATTTTTTCAAAATCATGGGTATTTCTAATTTCTGGGTGGGCTCAGTTTTTGGGGCTTTGGCATAAAGCAGCTCGAGGGTTATTTCTTGTCCGGATTCTGCGGCGGACTCAGTGGAGTCGGTATTCAAGGTACTTCCAGGCGTATCTTGAGCGATTAAATGGCCTCCAGAAAATAGGAGGCTAAGTGATAGCAGTATTTGAGTAAATAGAATATGATGCATAGTAGCTATTAAGTTTTTGATTTGAATTCGCTTTATTTGATTAAAATCCATCCAGGAATTTTTGCAAGAGCTGGAATACTTGTCGAAAACGAGTCAGGGGTAATGTTTCTGGTTTGTCGTAAATATCGTGATAAGCTTTTATTCCTCCTAATGTATATAAAAAAAATGAGCGAACACCCTTTTCGGTAAAGTAATAATGGTCTGAATTGGCTGCAAGCCCTCTTTTTTTGATTTGATTCAGGTATCCGTGCTGCTCATTAATTTGTAATAATTGATCAAACTCTTTTTCAAATACGCTTCCATTTACGACGGTCGCCCCTTCGTCACCGGTTCCTACCAGATCCAGGTTAAATAAGAAACGAATATTATCCAGTGGAAATGATGGAAATTCCACAAAATGTTTGGAACCGAGTAAACCAATTTCTTCTGCACCAAAAGCCATAAACACCATAGAATATTTGGGGGGATGCAGTGCATAATGATGGGCAAGTTCAAGCATCAAGGCTATGCCACTGGCATTGTCATTGGCTCCAGGAAAATAGACTTTTTTCCCCAGTCGGCCTAGGTGGTCATAATGTGCCGTGACTACCAGAAAGCTATCCGGCTGGGTGCTTCCTGGGATATACCCGATCAAGTTTTGTGTTTCGTAGTTGGTCATTAGTTCTGCATCTATTTTAAACCTGGCTTTGGGTTTTGCCGAAAGGCTCAAGATCGAGTCAAAGCGTTGTCTGGGGATTTCAAAAATCGGGTTACTGAGTTGGCGATTTGAAAGACTGGCAACCAATTTACTGTCTTTGAGCTCGATCAAGGCGGCTGCCTGGTAGATTTTATCAATGAGTTCTTGGGGGAGTTCTATGATTCGTGCAAAATCACGACTGGAATACACCAGGATTTTGGAATGGATTTTACTTGTAAGAAAATCAGCCCTGGCTTTCATATCTCGAAAGATGAGTGTATCCAAAAATATTATTTTTCCTGAGCCTTGCCCGGAGCGAGAAATCGGACTAACCAGAAAATCTTCTCCTGCCTGGAGGGTGGTTTTATTAATTTTTAAGCGGATTTTGCCAGGAAAGGTATTGACATTGAGGGCAAAATACTGATAATAAGACTTATTAAAGGGCTTGAGGCCGATTTCCTGAAATTTTTTCTCAAGATACAGGGCTGTTCGTCGGTCGCCCTCATGGACATACCCACGTCCGTGGAAATTGGGCGCACTCAGGGTGTCTATGGTTCCTTTGGCTCTTTCTAAGTTTTGCCCGGAAACGATGTCTGCCAGTAGCATAAAGCAGATACAAGCTATTTGTTTGTGAATATCAAGACGAATCATACGCAAAGCAATAAAAATTTTACATAAAAAAAGCTCAATCCAGAGATTGAGCTTTTTTTTTACAATAGAATGGAAATTTTAGCTAAGCTTAAAGAAAACCGGGATAGACATTCTTTGTTTTACAGGTCTTCCGCGTTGTTTACCAGGCTTCCACTTTTTCATTTCTTTTAGAGCGCGGATAGCTTCTTCATCACAACCTGCTCCAATACCCTTGAGTACTTTGATGTCAGTAAGAGAACCATCTTTATCAACTACAAACTGAACAAACACACGACCTTCCACACCCATTCTTCGGGCTTGTTTGGGATACTCAATTTTTGTACCGAGTTCCTTATAAAACGCTTCCATACCTCCTTCAGGAGCCGCAGATTCTTCTACAATCAGGAAGATTTCGTCTTCTTTTTCTTCTTTTGGAGGGGGTGGTGGCGGTGCATCAATCTTAACAGGTACATCTGGAACGGTTTCTTCCTCGATTTCTACGTCAAGCTCCATTTGCACTTGCTCATCAATTTCCTCTTCTTCGGGTACTTCAACAATCTCAGGCTGTTGTAGTACTGGTGGAGGTGGCGGGGGCATTTCGGTGATTGGAATTTCAATCATTTCGGTTTCTTCATCTTCCAGAGAGCCTAGGTTAATGGTCTCTAGAGTGTCGTAAAACTTCCATTCAAAGGCCATTAAAACCAGGGACAGACTTACTGTAAGCCCAAACATAAGAAAAGAAAATCTTTTACGGTTTAAATCTACCTTTGGATTTTTTTTGTACTCCATAATAATTCATTTAAAAGGACCTAAACTATTGTTTTTTCTATATTGCCTTAAACATAATGTAGAAATTACACATTTACAAATATACCTATTTTTTTAGTTATACAAAATAAATTTCAATTAATATTTATAGATTATATAGAAGGCTATTACACCTACCAAACAACCAAATATATTGGCTATTAAATCCCAGATTTCAAAATATTCTTTGAATCTTATTAATTGTATTATTTCAAGAAGTATAGCATACAATACGCTGATTATCAAGGTGTATTGTATACTTTTAAATCGAAGCATTTGAAAAGCATATTGCTTCTCAAAACCTACCACGAGAAAAAAGGCAAGCAGCAAAAATTGGAGGAAGTGGGCTAGTTTGTCAAAATACAGATAATAAAATATTTTCAAGGGAGGAAGCCCTTGCTCCCGCCCGAGATTTAGTAAAAACATGATGGTCGCCCAGAGAATGGCATAAAAGGTATTTTTAAAAAACATGCTTTTGAGCATTTACACGGCTCGACTGATAGAAAAGCCAATTATTTAATACTATGCCTGAATGTGTGCCTTATAATCTTCGGCCGATAATAGGCTTTCAATCTGGTCAGGAGTTTGGATTTCTATTTTGATCATCCAACCTTTTTCATAAGGGTCTTCATTGACGAGTTCGGGATTGTCGGCCAGTGCCGGATTTACTTCAAGCACTTTACCGTTGAGGGGCATAAATAAGTCCGACACGGTTTTGACGGCTTCTACGGTACCAAAAACTTCATTTTGGGTCAAATCTTCTCCTTGTTTTTCAATTTCAACATAGACAATATCACCAAGCTCATTTTGAGCATAGTCTGTAACTCCGATATAAGCTATGTTTGCATCCTCTACCCGAAGCCATTCGTGTTCACGGGTATATTTAAGGTGATCTGGAATATTCATTTTGTTAGATTTAAGTTGAAAACTATCACCAAAAAAGAAAAATAAATTTACAAAAACCAAAATCGGGATGTTTATTTTAGAAACAATACCCAGCAAAACAAAAATATGTATATTTTGAAAACTTTAGAAACTTTTCTGTGGGGGTCAATGTGCTGAAATCGCAGTTCGGAACTCTGAAATCGCAGTTCGGAACTCTGAAATCGCAGTTCGGAAATCTGAAATCGCAGTTCGGAAATCTGAAATCGCAGTTAGGAACTCTGAAATAGCAGTACGGAACTCTGAAATAGAAGTTCGGAACTCTGAAATCGCAGTTCTGAACTCTGAAATCGCAGTTCGGAACTCTGAAATCGCAGTTCGGAACTCTGAAATCGCAGTTCGGAACTCT
>JANRIC010000079.1:0-24369 GCA_033765345.1 Microscillaceae bacterium | reverse complement strand
AGACTGTTTTGCCTCCTTCCTCAGCGATGACCTGATAGGTATTTCTCAGCTTGAGTTTGTCTAACAAAGAAAAATCTTGTGCTTCTTTCATAAGCATAAATTTACATGATTTTGGACAAAAAGGCAAACTTATTTGGATACACAAGAATAGCAAAAAATTTTTATAAAAGACAATATTTTGGGATAAATATTTTTATAGAGATTATTTTAATGGAACTAAACCTAATTAATTGCTATATTTCTAAATAAATAATCTTTTTTATTTGACTAAGCTGGGGGGGAAAAATTGGATAAGCAGTCCACACCTCTGAAAATAGAATAATTTATGTAGGTTTTGTTCTAAATTTTTTGATCAAAGCAAGCACTTGATTTTTTTCTGTATACGCCAGAAAAGCCCCATAAAGCCCCAAAAGCCCCAAATTGAGTAAAGTACTGATCAGCAGACCTTGCTCGCGCCATTGTAGGCTGACCCAGACCAGCACCGTCGCAAGCCCCAGATGTAGCCCTGCTGCTTTGAGGCGGTAGGGAATCGGAAAATATCGCTGCCCGTAGGCATAACACACACACGCCATCACGGTATAGGCAAAGAGCATTGTCCAGGCTGCCCCCATATAACCCAGCACCGGAATCAGTATAAAATTGCCCAATAAAGTAATCAAAGCACCCAACAGCGAAATATAAGTCCCGAAATATGTACGATCACTGAGTTTAAACCAAACCGTCAGGTTGTAGTAAATCCCAAGCAGCAGATTAGCCAGCAACAAAATGGGTACCACTAAAATCCCCTCATAATACACCGGATTTCTTAAAAAAATGATTTTAAGCAAATCTAGGTTAAAACAAAGCACTAACCACAGCAGCACACACACAAGGATAAAATAGTGCATCACTCGGGCAAATAATTCTGGAGCACGTTTGTCATTGGATTGAGCGAAGAAAAAAGGTTCGGCAGCATAACGAAAGGCTTGTATGACCAGATTCATAAAAACTGACAGCTTAAAACAAGCGGCATAAATACCCATAGCAGCCCGGGCAGTCTTGCCGGAGTAAAAATCATCCGGTAACAAGTTATCCAGCATAATTTTATCAATCTGTGCATTTACAGTACCAGCAATGCCCATAATTAACAAAGGGAAGGCATACCACAAAATCGGGCGAAACTGCACCCAATGTAACCTGAATTTGAATTTAAGGAATAAATCGTACAATTGAACAAACGTCAGCGCATTGGCAATCAGATTCGCCAGAAATACATAACCGATTCCCATCGAGGGGAAATAAAAGGTACTGACGATTGGTTTGAGTGCCGGAAGCCAGTTCCCTTCCACGATCTGATGGCAAAATACCAGAAAAAAAACATTGAGGAACACATTGAGTAAAATATTGATGATTTTGACCAGGGCAAATCTCCGGGCTTTCTCCTCGAGCCGAAGTCTTGCAAAAGGAATCGCTACCAGCGTATCAATAGCAATGATAGCAACCAACCATACCACGTATTCCTGTCGGTCGGGGTAGCCGACATATTCCGCAAGCGACGGAGAGAAAAAAATCAGAATGACTGAGAAAATAACCGTGCTGACAATCAGGTAACTCTGAATGAGGTTATAAATTTCTTGGCGATTTTCGGGTTTGGCATATCTAAAGAAGGCGGTTTCCATCCCGTAAGTATACAGGATGTTAAAAAAAGCTACGTAGGCATAAAAGGCCGTCATGCCTCCAAATTCATAGTCTAAAAATACGGCTGTATGAATAAAAACCAGTAGAAAATTCACCGAACGCCCCACAATGGTACTCAACCCGTAAAGCACCGTTTGCCCGGCCAGCTTTTTCAATAGGCTCATTTTCCTTCAAAGTTGGGCTTTCTCTTGTCCAAAAAGGCGCGCATTCCTTCGTGGAAGTCTTTGGTACCAGCAGATGCGCCAAAATAGGTTGCTTCCTTGAGATAACCGGCCTCGTAGCTGCTGTATACGGAATTGACGGATTTGATCACCATTGCAATGGCCAATGGACCAGAAGTGGCTATTTTTTTGAGAATTTCTCGGGTTTTATTGATCATTTCTTCTTGGGTAGGTACTACGTGATTGACCAACCCCAGGTCATAGGCTTCGCGGGCAGAAAGCATATCACCGGTCATAATCAGTTCCAAAGTTTTGGCTTTACCGATGCTTTGGGTCAGCCTTTGTGTACCTCCAAAGCCTGGCAAAGTACCCAGTTTCACCTCTGGAAGTCCAAACTTGGCACTTTCTACCGCAATACGCATGTGGCAGGCTAGTGCCAGTTCACAACCACCGCCAAGCGCATATCCATTAACAGCTGCAATGACGGGCTTGGAGCAATTCTCAATCATCGCATATACATCTTGGCCGTTTTGAGAATATCTTTTTGCACCTACTTCATCGAGTTGTGCCAATTCGGCAATATCAGCCCCGGCAACAAAAGCCTTGGTACCTTCTCCGGTGATGATCACGCCTTTAATTTCAGTATTATGACTTACTTCGTTCATTGCTTTACGCAAATCCTCTACGGTTTCAGCGTTGAGGGCATTGAGCTTAGAAGCACGGCGGATAACAATGGTGGCTATTTCCTCTTCCAGTTCCAGGGAAAGATTTTTATATCGGGTACTTTCTTTTGACATAATACAGCATACTTAATATAGAGCTTTCTCAAAGGTAAATCTCATCCTAATCATTTCAAACAAACAAAAGCGGTAAGTTTATAAATTTTTGAGGTGGTGAAAGGTATTTATACAAAAAATAGCTTGTAGGGCTTACAAGCTATAAAAGGATGATTTATCAAGAAGCAGAATTTATGCTTTGAAATCGATATCTAGTACGAAAAGGGCAGTTCCACGATGGTATCGTCCCAACCCAAATACAATACGCCAGCATTTGCCCCCTTGTCAGCCGTCTGAATAGAGAAAGCCTCTATGGTTTTTTCAGATTTTTTCACAGTAGCTTGCACTCTTAGCAGATCATTGGCTGATTTGTAGTTGTAAGCACCCCAATAATCCAGGTCTTTGTTGAAAATGATGGTCCATTCATTTTCGCCAGGTATTGTGAGGAGGCTGTAAGTACCAGCCTTGAGTTGTTTTCCTGCAAAACTCACATCCTGATAGAGTTTTATTTCGGGGGCTTCATTGGCTCCTGTTCTCCAGACTTCATTATAGGGAACAAGGCTACCGAATATTTTTCTTTCTTTTTTCAGAGGGCGATGATATGTGATCTTGAAGATGGCTTTCTCTCCATCTTTACGATCGTGGGCAAAATTATCCGGAAAATAGGCAATATCTCCTGGGCTGCTGTCCAAACCTCTCAAGGTTTGTGCTGTAAGGCTTTGATGAACAAGGGCGAAAATAAAAACAGTTTTGAGTAAAAATTTCATAAATTTATTGTTTTAGTACAATTATCCCAAGCAGTACAAATTTTAAAAGAAATAAGTGCCTGTCACAAACAATCTGATTGTACAAAGTGATCATTAAATAGCTTAAAATGTATTCGACTTGACATTTGTCAGTTGATTCTTAGAAAAATAAATCTAACTTTGAAAAAGAATATGAAATATTCCCAAAATTGGAACATAAACCAAATTAAGAAAAAAATTATTTTATGGAAAACTTTTCTTTTTGAAAAAACGTATTTATATTTGAGAACGAAAATTCAAATTGGTTTATTTCTCTTTGTACTTTAATACAATAAACATCAATTTATGATCACTGGTCCTTTACAGCAAAAACTATCAAACATTAAATTATAAATAAACAGCTTCAACCTTACACCAAGACCAGTCATTTGCCTACTATTTAATTGTTTGACAATGAAAAGATTAAATGTTTTTCTATTTACTTTTGCTCTTTTAATTTGCGCCAGTATTTGGTTTTCTTTTAGATTTTATAAGCATCATCAATATGACCATTTCAAAAGAAACAGCCCAGACCAACTGGAAGATGTTGCTTTTTCTAAGGTTGATATGCCCAAAGTAATTAGTGAAAAATACACCACACTTTGTATAGGTCCCGATCATAAATTGTATGCAGGAACTTTGCACGGCAGAATAGTGCGTTATCACATCCTTGAAGATGGCATACTAAAGCCTGATGTAATCTTTGAACCCTTTGGAAAAGATAAAAAACTGATGATCGGGCTTGAATTCGATCCTCAGGCTACGGCTAAAGACCTGACTGTTTGGATTAGCTATTCTAATCATTTTGATGTAAAGAACGGTCCGGCTTGGGATAGCAACCTCTCACGTCTCAAATTAAGTTCTAAAAATAATCAAATTATCGAGCACACCCACGTTTTGGATAACCTTCCTCGCTCGGCTCGTGATCACCTAACCAATAGTCTGGATTTCGGACCCGACGGTGCGCTTTATTTCAGCCAGGGTAGCAATACCAGTATGGGCAAAGCCAGTGACGACAAAGCTTGGGATTATAGGGAAGAAACACTGCTTACCGCATCTATTCTCAGACTGGATACCAAAAAACTACCCAAAAAACTACCTTTGGATGTAAAAACATTGGGTGAAGGAGGAAATTATAATCCTTATGATTCCCTAGCACCGCTGACGATTTATGCGACAGGCGTTCGCAATGCTTATGACCTCGTATGGCACAGCAATGGGCAATTATATGCCCCTGTAAACGGCTCTATGGGAGGATTTGATGCACCTTCTTCTGATCCTAAAAGCAAGATGTATGTAGCCCCCAACAAATTGATTCACTACAAAGGACCTAAAGATATTCCAGGGATCAAGGATATTCAAGATGCACAACACGACTTTTTATTTAGAATAGAAAAAGGGAGATACTATGGGCATCCTAATCCGACTCGTGGAGAGTATATCGTTGGCAGAGGTCATCGAGATTTGCCGTATCCTGAATATCAAAAAGTCAAAGCCGACCCAAATTATCACGAATTTGCCTATGATTTTGGCGCACACGCTTCACCCAATGGGATTATTGAATACAAAAGCAATAGTTTTGACGGAAGGCTCCAAGGCAAACTTATCGTAGTGCGTTTTAACCTATATTTTGACTTGATGATCCTTAATTTGGGAGACGCTGAAAGCAACTATAAGGTTAAAAAAGCTTATGACGGCGAACCTCTTGGCGTAGGGAATCTGGATCACCCCTTAGATTTGGTAGAAGACGTAAAAACAGGCTTTCTTTATGTCACTGAAATTAAAAATAAAGGTACAATTTCGTTGTTTAAGCCTAAAAAATTATCCAAAGAAGATAAAATACTCGCTCAAGCTAAAAAAGAAAAATCAGCTCAAGGACAACTTGCCCAAGCTGCAATCAATGCCGATAATGTAACATTGCTTAAGGATAAACAACAGATTGAGGCGGGAAAAAACTTGTTCTTGAAAAACTGTACGGTTTGTCACACTACCAATGGAGAACACGCCCAAGGTCCCAACCTCTTTGATCGTGAGTGGATCTACGGCAGCGATATGAAGGCTGTATTTAATATGATTCAAAACGGCTCGTCTAAAGGAATGCTGGCTTGGAAAAAGCACCTCAGTCCCGAAGAAATTCAAAAAGTTGCCAGTTTTATTCTTGATCATCAAAAAGATTCAAACTCAGGTACTCTGACCAAAAAACCCCAAATTGTACAATAATCGTTTTCAATAAACTTTTTTTATCGGCTATTTTGGCACGGTAGTGGATATTTGTTAGCAAAAAATACCAAACCCTATTACAACAATTAATAGCTATTAACTATGCGAATTTTATTGGTGCTATGGATATGCCTTCCTTATTTGCTCAATGCTCAGGGTTCACTGGAGCAACAAATCCAGCTCGCTGAGCAAAAGCTTGAAGTTTTAAAGGCCGAAGAAGAAAAGCTAAATGCCGAACTGGAAAGTCTTAAACTATTAAAGATACACGAAGATATGCAAAATTTGGGCTTACCAAAATGTAGTATGCCGGGCGAACTGATCCGACACGCTGCCATAACCCTTCGTTATTCTGAAGATCACGAGCAGGCAATTTGGGTAGCTCACATGATACTGCCGGATGTAAAAACAGGTAATATCAGTCGAAGTAATGATTTTCGCCCTGATCCGCTTGTCAAAAGCGGCTCTGCGGTCGAGGCAGATTATTTCTTAAGAACTCTACAAAAGGATAGTTCTTATCTCTATGACGGTTTTGGATATGATCGGGGGCATTTGGCTCCTAGTGCTGACTTTCGTTGGAGCCAGAAAGCTCTTTCAGAATCATATTACTATTCCAATATGTCTCCACAAGTGCCCGAACTCAACCGCGGACGATGGTCTGAGCTGGAGGACGCCCTGCGAGAATACGCTATCAGAAAAAATCAGGCAGTGTTTGTGGTCACAGGAGGCATTCTTGAAGAAAACCTACCCAGAATCAGCCGTAGTGTCAATCAAGTAAGTATTCCTAAATTATTTTATAAGGTGGTGCTAGATCCAGCTAATCGCCGAGCGATTGGTTTTGTGATGCCGAATCAAAATTGTACATATCCCTTGACCTCTTATGCTTGTAGTGTAGACAGCATAGAACAACTCACGGGCATTGATTTTTTCGGAAATTATCCGGAGCAGGTTGAGGCTTCATTTCAGGTATACGAATGGTTAGGGCCTAGAGAGCAACAAGATGTGGATCCATTACCAGTTGCTGGTTTGCCTCGCAATCACTTTAATACTGTACAAGCCAAAATCTATGCAGATAGTGGAGAGGTCATCAAAGTATGTGGTAAGGTGGTGAGTACCAAGCTTTCAGGCAAAGGAAATATTTTTTTGAATCTGGATAAAAGTTTTCCGAATCAGATTTTTACAGTGAGTATTTTCAAGGATAAAACCGCTAATTTCAGTTATGCACCCGAAGAGTATTTGAAGGGTAAAACCATCTGCATAAAAGGTAAGGTATCGGATTATAATGGTGTTCCTTCTATGATCATTGAAAATGAAAAAGATATTGAGATTTGGGAAAGCGAATAACGTTCAGGCAATAGTCTAATCATATTCCGGTAAATTCTTAAAAAATCTACCGGAATATTTTTTATATCTAAGACAAAGCTACTTCAATCTGTGAATTCCCTTCCACCTGGTTTTCTTCTCCGTGAATCAACACAGTGATTGTTTTTGGGCTTTGATTGCCTATGACGATTTTATCTTTTAGTATCTGAATATTGAGCAGATGCCCTCTGAATAATATTTTAAAGGCGTAGGCATCCCATTGTGTAGGGATAAAGGGTTCGAAGCTTAACAAGTCATTTTTGATACGCATTCCCCCAAAACCCTGCACAATTGCCATCCAGGTACCGGCCATACTTGTAATGTGGCATCCGTCTTCGGTATCGTTGTTATAATCATCCAAATCCAGCCGTGAAGTACGAAGATACATTTCATAAGCTTTTTCTTTTCGCCCTAGTTTGGCAGCAAGAATTGCGTGTACACAAGGCGAAAGGGAGGATTCGTGTACGGTACGAGGTTCATAAAAATCAAAATTGCGGCGAATGGTCTCTAGGTCGAAGCGATCTTCAAAAACGTAGATTCCCTGTAAGGTATCGGCTTGTTTGATAAAGCAGGAGCGCAGGATACGATCCCAAGACCAGTTTTGATTGATAGGTCTTTCTTTGGGGTCAAGCTGGTCTACGGTGAGTTGCTCTTTGTCAAGATAATCATCCTGCTGAAGGAATACGCCTAATTCTTCACTGTAGGGGAAGTGAAGGTTATTGGCTATTTCCTGCCAGCGAGCAGTTTCTGCGGATTCTTTAAAGTGCGTTTTTTCTAAGATTTCGGCATATTTTTGGGGAGCTTGGTTTTTCACCCAGTTGATGGCTTCGGTGGTATAGCGTAGCGTCCATTGCGCCATGGTATTGGTATACCAGTTGTTGTTGATATTATTTTCGTATTCATTGGGTCCGGTTACACCGTGCATAACATATTTCTGGCGAGCCTGTGAGAAGTGTACTCTTTGACTCCAGAAGCGTGATATACCAATGAGCACCTCGAGTCCATAATCAACAAGATATTCCTGATCGCCTGTATAACGGATATAGTCAAAAATAGCACGGGCAATAGCCCCGTTGCGGTGGATTTCCTCAAAAGTAATTTCCCATTCGTTGTGGCATTCTTCGCCATTGATTGTCACCATAGGGTAAAGAGCTGCACCGTTTTTAAAACCGAGTTTTTGGGCGTTTTCAATGGCTTTGGGAAGGTGTTTGTAGCGGTATACAAGTAAATTTTTGGCTACTTGTGGTTCGGCGGTAGCCAAGTAAAAGGCAAGGCAATAGGCTTCAGTATCCCAATACGTACTTCCACCATATTTTTCACCTGTAAAACCTTTGGGTCCGATATTGAGGCGTTCGTCTTCGCCGGTATAAGTTTGGTTTAGCTGAAAAATATTAAAGCGAATTGCCTGTTGAGCATCTACATCCCCCTGGATGCTGATGTCACTATGTTCCCAGATAGCTGCCCAGGCTTCGGCTTGTTCCTGGATCATCTGCTCAAATCCTTTTTGATAAGCTGTGTGCAGTGCCTCCGCACAGATTTTTTTTAATTGATCGATTTCATGGTCTCTGGAAGTGACATTGGCTGCATATTTATACAGTGTAAGGGTATCATTGGGCTGCACGTGGAGATTAAAAGCAAGGGCGGCATATTTTTCTTTTTCTTCGGAATCCAACTCAAGGGTACGTATGTCTATTTCTTTATTGTTGTGAAAGACCTGAAATTTCATTCCTGTACAAAGGTGGAAGTCGGTTTTTTTTGTTTTGGCAGTCACAAAAGCCTCTCCTTCGTGCATAGATTTCTCGACCTCGATCCAGAATTTCTCCTCATAATTAGAGTCTTGATTGACCACATCGGCATCCAGGTAAGGCTTAATTTGTAGCGATGCATCGGTAGTGAGCAAGGTCAGCGTATATTTGATCAGCCCTAGCTCCTTATGGCGCATACTTACAAAACGCTGTGAATCAACTTTTGCTGTATGTCCATTAGGCATTTTGGCTAGGAAGCTTCGTTGCAGATACCCTTCTTTCATATTCAGTACACGCTTGAATTCGAGTACTTCGCACTGGGCAAGGTCAAGGTCAATATTGTTGATTTTTATATCTATTCCAATCCAATTGGTGGCATTTAGGACTTTGGCAAAATACTCGGGGTATCCGTTTTTCCACCAGCCGACGCGGGTTTTATCTGGATAATATACGCCGGCCATATAGGTACCGCGCAGGCTTTCTCCACTATATTTTTCTTCAAAATTTGCTCGTTGTCCCATGTAGCCGTTTCCAATACTGAAGACACTTTCGGAAATACGGTTATATTCCGGGATAAAGCCTTCCTCAATAATGTTCCATTCGTCTTTTAATAAATATTCTTTCATTTTTCAAAAAATTTAGGAGTTTTCGGATTAAATCTTTTATAATCAGTGTATTAGATGGTTTACAAGTTGTTCCCAGTGTAAATGCTCAAAGCCGGGTACTACCCAATGAGCATCTTTCAAAATTTCGGCAGAGCCAATCCCTACCACATACATTTTGCCTTGAAGGGCAGCTTCTACGCCTTTTTCGGCATCCTCGAACACCACACAAGACTTAGGAGGCACGCCCAGTTGTTTTGCAGCCTGTACAAAAACTTCGGGGTCTGGTTTGGCTTTGGTAATTGTAGTACCATCCATAATGACTTCAAAATAGTGCGTCATGTGAATCTGATTAAGAATAGTTTGAGCGTTTTTACTGGCTGACCCCAGTGCAATTTTGATATTCAATTGTTGAAGCTCTTCTAAAAACTCTTTGACTCCGGGCAATACTTCGTCAGGAGTCATTTTATAGATATAATCTAAAAACCATTGATTTTTTAAATCCATTTTTTCCTGAAATGTTTTATCGTCTAATTCACGATTTCCCAAATCCAGGATAATTTTCAGGGACTCGATTCGGCTTACGCCTTTCAGTTTTTCATTATCTTCTTCGGTAAAGTCAATGTCTAATTCTTTGGCTAGTCTTTTCCAGGCTAAGAAATGATATTTGGCTGTGTCTACAATCACTCCATCGAGGTCAAAAATACAGGCTCTCAAATTTGCCATTTTTTTCTTTTAAATTTAATTTATTGATATAAAATTTTCTTATCAATCAAAGTTAGGGGTCCTATTTGTTGTAACTTGAGTGCTGCCAATCTGCTGCCTATTTCGGCGCATTTTTCAACAGAAAGTTTATCGAGCCACGCACTTAAAAACCCTGCCCAATAAGCGTCTCCGGCTCCGGTAGCATCGCCTAGCAAATCTACACGTTGTGTAGGAATATGCAATGTAGGCTGATTAGGTACTTGAACCAAGCTACCTTCTCCTCCCAGTGTAAGGCAAACCAGCTGAGCACCTTCTTGAATGAAATAATTCAAAATTTCTTGTCTGGTATATTTTTTTTCACCCAGTAATCGCTCATAATCATCTTGACTAATCTTGATCAGTGGGCTTAGTCGGCAATATTGCTTTATCAAATCCAGGGCTTCATGGCGTGCAGGCCATATCTGAGGTGCATAGTTCATATCAATACTGAGTGTACAGCCCAGTTTGGTAGCGCGTGTAGCCGCATCCATAATGGTTTCTTGAGCAGGGTTTCGGCTGAGTCCGAAACAGGTGGTGTGAAAAATCCGGGTATTTGCCAGTAGTTCATCGCCCAATGATTCTTTGAAGATAAACCGATCTGCTTCTCGGTAGGCAATAAAATCTGGAGTACCCAGCGTTCGTGTATTGATGACAAGGCTGGTAGGAATCTCTTCATTTTCAGAAATATACTGTACGTCTACCCCGGATTCTTGAATATTTTTGATGAGGAATTTTCCGAAATTATCCCGGCCGACGCTGGCTACCATGGCGGTTTTTTTGCCTAATTTAGCTAGGTTAGAGGCTAGGTTAGAAGGCGAGCCACCCTGGAAGCGGTGGAATTCGTCGGCCTGGCTCAGGTCTTCACACACTTGTTGCCCGATCAGGTCTACCAATAATTCTCCTACTGCGATTAAATCATAGAGTTTGTTTTCCATATATGTTCATTTATGCTGACGATTCTGTGCCTAATAAGCGTTTCTTATTCAGATATTGATGCAGGATAATTGCCCCTGCGGCACTCCAGGCACAGTATTGGGTACCTAGCGGAATCGTGCTTAGTGTATGAAAATTTTCATAAAAACCCCAATCACTTTCTTTTTCGGTATTTTTTTGATTGGCGAAGTGAATGGCTTCCAGAATATTACTTGCTGTTTGTTCCTGTCCGTGTATTTGTAGAGCTACCCCTAAAAAACCATTTAAGATTGGCCAGGTACCTCCATTATGAAATTCGTGCGGATAATTTCTAAATTCGTATTTGTGATTATTGGATAAGTCTCTCCATTCCAGATCATTCTCTTCTACAGTTGGATAAAATGCAGGAAGTAGTTTCATTTCAAACTTGTGACGGAGTTGTCCCAAATGATTTACCAGCTTATTCTTAAATTCTTTTCCACCCAGATTAAGTAGTAAACCCAAAGAATTTCCAAACAAATCCAGTTTATTGGTATAGCCCCCTGGATAAAAGGAGCTTAACCAGTATTCACACGCGCCCCATTGATTGAGTGCATTTCGATAGGCTGTGGCGTGGTATAAGTTCGGATTTTCGGATTGAGTAGGGTCTAGTGCGTAATTGAGCTCGATGAGCTCGCGAAGGTGTTTGATCCTTTTATTGAGTAAGCGATCAGGGAAAATGGCATACAGGCTTTGTAATGCCCATAATCTAAGTATCTGATCATAAAGCACATATCCGTGTAGATAGTACTCATCCGCCCAATCACCAGATTGAGGTACATACATCAGTCCGCGTTCGTTGTACTCCCAGGCCTGCATCAGATCGAGGTTTTTTTGTATGGCAGGAAGCATGGACTGAGCAAAATTCACATTGCCTGTAAAATGGGCATAATTACATACACCAATAATGAACCAAGACCCAGTATCTGCTCGACCGCATAGCCCCCCATAGCTTACTTCTCCTTTTTTGCCGGGTTCTAGGTATACGTTAGAAGGTATATGCCCTGAGGGGCTTTGATATTGAGCCAGTGTTTTGAGGGTTTTTTCCATACCAGCTACCAGTGGTTCTTCTCCACTGAGCAAGGCTGCCAGTCCACAAATGACTCCATCTCTTGCCCAAACTCGGTTATAATTGGTCACTTTGGCGGAGCTAGCCAAAAAGCCATCTTCTGACAAAGACATCAGCAGAAGGTTCAATGACTTTTGATAAGCATTTGAAGTGAAATCCATAGCATTTTTTTTACCAATACGAAATAACCAGTATTGCAGTTATGATTAAAAGAATGACGGATAAGTATCTGAAATTTTCATACCAGGGTACTCCGACAAGAAGTTTTGTTTCGGCATCATACATGGATTTTCTCCAGATATAGGCTTCTACTTGTTCTTGGCTAGGAGGTGAGGTAAACAAACTTACGCTTACCAATACAATAAGACTTAGTAAGGCAAGTGCCGGAGCGATATAAAGAAAATGAATCACAGGTTCTTTGACTCCATCTGCATTGGTATTGTAATATACCACGTGCTGTGCACCAGGAATGTAATCCAATACCCACTGCGAAAAAGTAGAATCACTATTAAAAACTACGAGCAAAATCATACAGATAAAGCCTACTATAAAAGAGGCAAAAGCACCATCTGCTGTGGCCCTTTTCCAAAATACACCTGCAAGAAAAGCTACTACAATAGGCGGACAAATATAAGCCAGTACGAATTGTAGATACTTAAATAAGGAATCAAACTGCTCGACAAGAGGTGCTACACACGCTCCCAAGATAACGAGTACAATGGTAGCGATTTTGCCTACTGTAACCAATTGCTTACTCGTAAGGCTGGGATTGATATTTTTTACAAAGTCCATGGTCACCAATGTAGAGGCTGAGTTTAGCGTAGCACTGATACTGGAAGCCATCGCTGCCAACAATCCTGCAAGCATCAAGCCCAAAAGTCCGGTGGGCATCAAATCGAAGATCAGGCTGGGATAAACCTGGTCAGCTCTTTCAAGGGTTTTGCCCAATAGGCCTCCTTCATCATTGTATAGAACACGCGCCATCGTACCTGGAAATACCATAATAAAAAGTACGGGTAGTTTTAACAAGCCCGCAAATAATGCTCCCCAACGCCCATGATTTAGATCTTTGGAGCTAAGGGTTCTTTGTACCATAAACTGATTGGTACCCCAGAAATAAAATCCCAAAATAGGTACTCCAAACAATAAACCCAGCCAGGGTACCGAAGGGTCATTGATAGGTCTGACGAGACTGAGCATATCCGGAGGTGTAACAGCCAGTGCATTAGACCAGCCCCCAATTTTTATGTAAGTGATCACAGAAAGGATAACAGCACTTAAAATCAACAGAATCGCCTGCACTACCTCGGTGTAGATTACAGAACTCAACCCTCCAGGAATGGTATAAGCCGCCGAGGCAAATGCCAGCCCGGCAATGATCACCCAGGTAGGCACATCAGGAAAGGCAAGTTTGATCAACACGCCGCAAGCATACAAGGCGGCAGCCATCTCTATGAAGATATTGCCAATTAGGGTCACAAAAGCAAAATAGTATCTGGAACGACTATCGTATCTTTTCTCCAGAAATTCAGGCATAGTATAGACCTGAGAGCGAAGATAAAAAGGAAGGAAAAATATGGAGAAAAAAATCAAAACAACCACTGCCGACCATTCATAATTAAAAACGGCTATCCCGGTGCTGTATGCGTCTCCCGACAAGCCCACTAGTGTAGAGCTAGAGATATTGGCAGCAAAAAGAGAAATACCCACAATCGGCCAGGTAGCATCCCGCCCTGCCAGAAAATATTCTTCGGAACTGGATTGTTTCCCTTTTTTTAGACCATACCAGATCACCGCAAAGATATACGTGAATATGATGATGACATCGATATAATGTACAGTTTTCATGTTGTACTTATTTTGTTTTTAGTATTAGAATTATTTTTGAATCTGATTTTTTTCTTTTCTTGTTCGGAGATTTTGTCGGATAAACTTGCCGACCATCTCTCCCTGCGCTACTCCGTTTTCGCAGGCAGATCGATAATGAATTCCACCATAAAGACGGCTTTTAGCTGCCTCGTCAGAAGCCTCCATAAAAGATTTAAACTCGCGGGCAGGCAAGCCATATTCTACTTCTGTGGTATCTTTAAAAGCAAAACTATCTCCAAGAAGCCCTGTCAGCGTAACGGCTGCTGCCCTAGAAATCACGCTATGCCCACTAGTATACTCTGGAAAAGGAGGTGTTTGAAGCAAGGGTGCCCAACTTTCATCTATATGTTCCTGGATTAGGGTTTCAGGTCTGACTCGAATGCTTCGCCATTTTTCATCCCAACAACTGATAAAGGCATCCATCAGTGAGATAGAAACTCGTGCATAAGCTTCCAGGGTTTCCATAAAACCCAGATTTTTTTGCCTACAAGCAATCGCCGTAATGCCGATCCAATGACCCCCAGGAGAGATTTTTTTGGTGGCAAACATCACGTGTCCCGTCTGATGGGAAACAAAAGGGTTACAATCCCAGAATTTGGCAATTTCTAACTGATCTTTGTTCAGACTTTTTCCAATCTCATAAACTTCCATCAGTTCTTTGTAAAAATCACTGTTTTTGTTCATATCAAAAGGAGTAGGCATCTTGGGAATAAACTGATTGGAAGAGTCAATGACCATGGGGCGGATTTTATTCCAGTGCGGCTCGATACCTTCCATATAACTGGGCGGAGTAGGCTTCCAGGCGGAATCCTGCTCCAAAACCGTGTATTTGGGGAAGGTACGGGTTTGTTTGTAATTGTCTTTGGCCGCCCAGGCCAGGATGTGCTGTGCAACAGCCCGCCCATAATCCATAGATCGCTCATAAATATCCGAGGGGATGCCTTTGTTTTTTAAATCTTCATAGGTTTTTTTAGCATAAGCATCTATTTCTGCCTGAGAGAAAACCAACTCACGGGCTACAGTCAAAAAGGCACACATACTTGACAACTCATACAAATATTCTCTATCTTTTTGAGGCTGAGGAACTTCACTGAGTCCCTCTAGTTGACCAGCCATAGATACAAATCCAGGATTTGAAGGCACCATGGCTTCATAAGCTGCTATATTCGGATACGCATAAATTCGGCTGGTTACTGGTGGTGAGAAAATATCGTGCACAATTACATCGGTTAGCTTTTTAACAGTCTGATGATAAATTTGAGGATTTTCAAAAATCTGCTTAAAATCCCCAATTTGTTTTTCTTTACAAGCCAAAACAAACACCATAAGGATACTAAAGATCAAATATTTATATATAAATCTTGTACTTATTTTTAACATACCATTAAGATTAGACAAATTAAACACCGCTAAAAGATTTACAAATATGTATCATATACCCAGATTGAAGTGATTTGCCTGATTTTCTTGATTGATTAGCTTGATTATTAATGATTTAAAAGCTAAAATCTCGGAAAACCACTTCGGTTTGAGTATAAATACACAATAAACGATTTGCAATACCTTGAAATAAACTACAAACTTTCGTATTTTGATTGATTGCTTTTGTGAACTCATAAAATCTTATGATCTTTTGCAATCTTATTACCAATGGTTATTCAGCAGGACTGTTTACCAGAATAAACCGAAGTTTGTCTTTGTTTCGGGCTACCAGGATCATCTTTTTCCCATCTACTTGTATCAACTTCATAGCACGTATTTGCCCGTTCAGGTACACACCCGTAGTTGAGAGGGCTTGATTTGTAAACATGCCGGTTTTATTTCCCAGCAATAAATTCCCAAAACTTGCATCATAACGCCCCATTTGGATATTGATTTCGTACAGGTTTCCACCCAAATACATATCCTTGTACCCATCCGAATTAAGATCATCTGTCAGTATTGCCCAAACTGGAGCAAACTGCACTTCATCGGGTAGCACAGTCTGCTTAAAATTTCCTTTACCCTCATTCCGATACAGGCAGGTTTTGAGTTCTTCGGCGGTTTTTTTATCAGCTTTTTGTAACCTGGCAGGCTCAAATATCTCTTCAGGCTTGGCTTCTGCAAAAGCCTGATAACCCATATATTTTTTATTGAGTTCTACGAGCTGCTTACTGAGTTCGTCTTTGGTCATAAATAATCGGTCAGCATTTCCCTGCCAATGATAGAGCAGTTGTTCTACGCTTCCGTTGGCATCAAAGTCGTCTACATACATTTTCAGAGGATGCTTTGGGGATGCTTTGAGTTTGCTGTTGAGTCCAAGATTGCCGGCCAAGATATCGAGGTCGCTATCTTGGTCAAGGTCTGACAGGTCTACGCTACTCCAAAGCCCAGTGCTTTCAGGAAGCATTTCTTGGGTCAACTGACCTTGATTATTTTTAAAAATCGTAACAGGCATCCAATCACCCACGATTACAAGATCAGGATAGCTGTTGCCATCTACATCGCCCCACTTTGCATCAGTCACTAGCCCGATGGAGTCCAGCTGAGGAAAGCTCTTAGGTGTAAAATTCCCTTTACCATCATTGATCATCAGATAACTTCGGGGGTTGATGCCGTATTTCCAGGGGACTGATCTTGCCCCAAGAAACACATCCGTATCGCCGTCTTTGTCATAATCAGCAAATGCCAAAGCCCCCCCATTGAGATAAATGTCTTTAAAAGCTTTGGAATCACGGCTAAAATTACCTTTGCCGTCATTGAGGTAGAGTCGTGGGCGAATGTGTTCGGATTTACCCGCGAATTCATTGCCACCGCTCAACACGAGCAAGTCCTGATCTCCGTCACGGTCAATATCCATAAATTCGGCAACTACGTCTTCGGCTACGCTATCTTTTTGGAAAGCTGGATTGGATTTAAATGCAAACTTGCCGCCTTCCTGAATATAAAGTTCCCCGGACTGATGTTTGGCACCACCCACAAAAAAATCATCTTTGCCGTCCCCGTTTACATCGGCTACGGCGAGTGCGGGTCCTTCGGCAGAGACCATGTGCGGGATAAGCGGCTCACGGTTAAACTCCACAAATTTATTTTCTTTGTGTATGTAATTGATTTCAAACTGCTCGCTGACATCAGTGAGTATTGAATTCTCTGACGCAGTAGAAGTAGATTTGAATTCATATTTTCCCTTTGCGTTT
The DNA here is from genome assembly GCA_033765345.1 of Microscillaceae bacterium. Taxonomy (GTDB): domain Bacteria; phylum Bacteroidota; class Bacteroidia; order Cytophagales; family Microscillaceae; genus JANRIC01. Next base: position 7,235 of record JANRIC010000079.1, on the reverse strand, counting down.
TTTTGGTCTAAAACCAACAATTGGTCGGCTTTTACATTTTGAAGTACTTCAAAGCGGTGATCCGGCCAGATGACCGTAAGAGATTTTAAGACCTGATCTTTTCCCAGACCCAGCACCATCTCAGCAGGTACCGAGGATTGAAAGCCTTTGGCAGTATACATTTCTCGGTTGAGCTTGCCGTAGCTTGTCTCAGTCAGGATGCGCGCACCGATGCCCTGAGTATTGGCACCTTCGCCCTGGAAGCGTATTTTGAGATAATGTTTGTTCTTATCCAGTTCGCGGCTTCGATTTTTATAGATAAAAGCTGGGTCGTCGGTATTGTTGGTAATAAGGTCGAGGTCGCCGTCATTATCCAGGTCAGCGTAGATAGCCCCGCTGGAAAAAGAAGGTTGATTCAAACCCCAATCGGCAGCTTTATTGCTAAATCGGAGATTACCTTCATTGCGGTAGAGATAATTGGGAAGCTTGACGACGGGAAGTTTCTCAGTAAGTTTCAGGTCTTTTTCTTCCATATTCCCGGTCAGGCGCATTTGAATAGCATCATTAGAGATGTATTTGATGTAATCTAGGTCGTTTGAGCGTCTTTTGATGCCATTGGAGATAAAAATATCCTGATAGCCATCCAGGTCAAAATCAGCCATTAAGGCAGACCAGCTCCAGTCGGTAGCATACACGCCGCTAAAAAGCCCGATTTCAGAGAATTTGAGATTTCCTTGATTAAGCTGAAGCGTATTTCTGGAGAATTGGTGGTTGTATCCATAAGCCAATTTATAGTGATATACATCGTATACATCCTCGGCTGCAGAGGCTTTGAGAATCACTGGGTCTTCGGGGAGCATATCCAGGGAGATAATATCTGGCAGACCGTCATTGTTGATATCGCCGATGTCATTGCCCATAGAGAAGCGGGAGGTATGCGCCAACACCTCTTCGATGACTTCTTTGAAAGTGCCATCTTTTTGATTGATGTATAAGTAGTCGTTTTCGTGAAAGTCATTGCCCACGTAAATATCCGGGTAGCCGTCCTGGTTGATGTCTCCAAAGCTTACATCCAGCCCATACCCTTGTGGGCTGTTGTAAATCCCAGAGGCATCCGTTACATCCGTAAATTTACCGCCATCATTACGCATCAGCTTATCTCCTGCAAGTTTGTGTTTTTGTTTGCGGATAGAGGCTCTTTTTCCAAAAGTACCGTTACTGTGTACGCTGTGGTTGAGCATATACATATCGAGGTCGCCGTCGAGGTCATAATCAAAGAAGGCGGCTTCTGTGGAGAATCCGATTAAATCCAGTCCATAATCAACCGCTTTGTCTTCAAACTGAGGGATTCCGGCGGCATCATTGCCTTGATTGATAAAAAGTTGGTTTTTACCGAAGATACCTTCATAATTTCCGAGCTGGCAGACGTAGATGTCCAGTTTGCCATCACCGTTTACATCGGCCATGCTTACGCCTGTTTTCCAGCCTTCGGCATCGCCTGCTGCGCCGGAGCTTTCTGTAATGTCTTTAAATTTGAAATTACCCTGATTCAGATATACTTTATTAAGCCCCTGATTGGCGGTGAAATACAAATCCGGCAGTCCGTCACCGTTGAGGTCTCCGGCAGCTACTCCTGCACCATTGTAGAAATAAAGATATTTGAAGATATTAAATTCGGTGCTTTCTTTGAGGGTATTGCTGAAGGTGACTCCACTACTTTGCGGAGAGATTAACTCGAAAAGTGCAGGTTCGTTTTTTTGAGGAGGAGTTTGGGTAGTCGGTACACAGGTCTGTAGTACAAATAAAATGAGCACTGGGAGATAAAATCGATAAGGTTGAAAAAAAAAGTATTGTAGATTCATAAGAGGATAAGTCTTTAAGCACCAAAGAAAATGAGTGTGTATTCTTTTTTAAAAAAACCGGAGCAAGTGCAAGCACCTGCTCCAGTTTATATATTCAACAAATAAGTACCCTTTTGGGGACTAGTAACCTGGATTCTGCGTCAGATTAGGATTGGAATCCAAAGCTTGTTGTGGAATAGGGAACAATACACGCGTAGGGTCGGTCACGGTTTTCTCTACCCAAGTATCATCAAAAGTACCAAAACGAACCTGATCTACCCGACGGATACCTTCCCAGTACAATTCTCTACCTCTTTCATTGAGGATATCAGCTTCGGTGATGGCACCGAGGGCAGAAGCTCCACGGGCAGCTCTTAGGGCATTTAGCTGAGTAAGCGCATCAGCCTGAGCACCACTGCGGAACAAAGCCTCTACTTTCATCAAATAAGCATCGGCATAACGGAGCAGAATATATTTTCCTTTGGCGCCAGGGTGGTATTTGATTACACGGATACCTTTGTTGGTAGCAGCACCAGCGATGGGTACATCTTCAGTAAATTGAAGCGGCTGTTGTGTACGGGTATCAATGATATTTACACCATTGTCATCTACTTGCTGACCAATCAGGAAGCCTCTTTTAACACCAAAAAAGGCCTGACCTTGTGCTACAGGTGAGGGAGCAGAGCGACGGCTGTCATTGGCCTCAAAGGTATTATAAAAATCCGCCAGGGTAGTAAAACCATTCCAGCCAGAAGGATTCTGATTGTAGTGTAAGGTCATAAAATAACGATTCTGAGCATCCCCTTCCAAACTTACCAAGATAAGTTCAGAGGTAGCACTTGGGGTAAAGTTATCGAAATAATTGGGTTCTAAGGAATAGCCATCTGCGGTAATTGCATCCACATTTTCAATGACTTTAGCCATATCTCCATTATCAAAAGTATACGGACCAGCAGCACTTTCTAAGGGTTGTGAGTAGACAGCCTTGTTTAAGTACAAACGTGCTAACAGAGCGCGAGCAGCAGCTTTGCTGGCTGTGGTGTTGTTTGCACCAGGTCCTACACTTGGAAGGTCAGGAAGGGCTTCGGTCAAATCATTGACGATAAAATCAAAAGCCTCTGTGCGTGTCATTACTCGTGGGTTTACATCTACTCCTTCGTCAAATTCACGAACAGGAACTTTTCCATAAAGATCCATGATGTGCCACATATTAAAGGCACGAATGAATTTAGCTTCCGCGGCTTCTTGAGCGGAAGGGCTAGAGGCTAAAAGAACATTTATTCTAAATGAACGCTCGTTTAGCTGATTCCAAGCACCTAACACATAACTGTGTGTTGGATCCCAGTTGTGGGTATGCAGTGTTCTCCACACCCCATTATCACTCCAGTCTACCCCACGAGTAGGAGGAATCATTTCATCACTTGTGTGTTCAAACAAAGAGTAAATATTCGCCTGATCAGTATAGGCTGATAAGTCTTTGTATGCTGCAAGTAATAGCTGTGTTGGATTTCCAGTCAATCCACCTCCTTCGGTCTCTTCTACCACTTCGGAGTCAGTTTCTTCAATGTCCAAATTTGTACAACTGGCAACTAAAAACAGCCCCAGTAATAAAATAAAAGAATAAAATTTGCTAATTAATGTAGACATGTCTTTGAAAAATTATATTTAAAGTTAATTTTTTATCGAAACAATACTCTGTTTAAAACAATTGTTTTAGAATCCAATATTTACCCCAAAGGTAAAAGTACGAGCTCTGGGATACGCTGTATAATCAATTCCCGCAGAAGGAACTCCATTAAGTGATTTGTTCGTGTTGACCTCAGGGTCTTGTCCATCATAACCAGTGATCACAAAGAGATTCTGTGCATTGATGTAAAATCTGAGAGATGTAACAGAGCTATTGCTACCTAACTTTACATTATAACCCAGATTCGCATTTTGTAATCTGACAAAGTCTCCTTTTTGTACGAATCGGGTGGATACGTCAGGAGCATTTAAACCACCTTCACCATTTCCGACAACTTTGGTTGTCACGTTACGACCATTGGCCAAAGCACCCGCAGTAAAGAATGCGTTTTCGTTGTTGCTGTAGATAGAATGTCCAAAAAGTCCAGTAAAGAAAAAGCTGAGATCCCATCCTTTATAGGTAAAGGTATTGGTCAAACCTGCAGTGACTGTAGGCAGAGGGCTATCTCCGGTAAATACCTGCACATCACCATTAGGGTATATAGAATTCCCTTCACTGTCAAAACCACCAAACTCTCTTAAGAAGAATGCATACAGCGGCTGCCCTTCAGCAATACGTTGGGCAAAAGCACCGGTAAGTCCTTGTCCGTTGATCTCCCCTGTATTGATCAAACCACCAAAATTTTTCACTTCGTTTTTGTTATAAGCCACATTACCCAAGATATTCCAGGTAAAATCAGCTTGATCAATCGCTATGAAATTCAAAGATAATTCCACCCCGGTATTAACGATATCTGCATCCAAGTTAGTCCATACGAAAGGTTGTGCAGCAGGCTGAGCACTTTGTATCTGAACCAATAGATCGTTGGTGTTTTTATAATAGTAATCGATAGCTCCAGTCAGGCGGTTGTTTAGGAATCCAAAATCGATACCTACGCCAAATTGAGTAGTAGATTCCCATTTTAGATCAGGGTTTTGAAAAGAGATAACTCCTAATCCACCACCAGAGAAAGTACCTGCATTGTTTACGTTACGATCACCATATCTTTGTCTGCGGTCGTATTGATTCCGAGGGATTTCTTGGTTACCAGTAATACCATAACCTAATCTTAGACTCAAATCAGAAAATAAATCAGGAGCAAAACTTTCATCTCCAATTCTCCATTTGAAGGCAAAAGAAGGGAAATATCCATACTGATTTCCAGAGCCGAATCGGGTAGATCCATCAGATCTTAATGTACCTGTAAAAATATATTTCTCTGAGAAGTTTAATACGAATCTACCAAAGAAAGACTGTAGTTCATCTGCATTTCTGTAAGAATTTCCACCACCAGAAAGTGCAGCTGAAGCATAGTTATTGATCATCAAATCCAGATCACTGGTTTGAAAATTCAAATAAGTATTGTATTTACCTTCATTGACAAAGCTTTGGTAAGAGTATCCTAAAAGTCCACTGAATTCTAATTTACCAAAGGTTTCGTTATAGGTAAAGTAGTTTTCCCAGAGGCGATTATCAATTTGAATATCTGTGAGGAACAGACGACCTGAGCCTGTCACATCATTTCCTGCGATCAAGTCACGAGAAAAGGCTCCTTTACGAGAAGAAAATGATCTATCTAGGCCTAAAACTGTCTTAAACGCAAATCCCTTCGCAATGACCAACTCGGCAGATATATTACCAAGTGCTCTGATTGTCTTGGTAACATCTTCTGAAAGTGCCAAGTAAGCTCTTGGGTTAGGCTCTGTAACATTAGGTTGGTAGAATTCCTCGGTATTACCGTCATTATCTGCATCATTAATATCAAATACCGGGTTAGAAGGTCTGAACTTTAGTACTCCTGCTAACAAGTCTCCTTCAAAACCAGCATTGTTTGTAACTGGTACGTTCAAATCCCGGATATCAGAGATGGTCATCTGAGTAGAGATGGTCAAACGGTCTTTGATAAATTTCTTGTTGCCGTTAAAACGAGCTGTAAAACGTTTCAAACCACTTTCATCAATAATACCCTGTTGATCTAAATAACCTACTGAGAAACGATAATTGCCTGTTGCATCTCCAGCACCAAATGAGATATTGTGGTTGTGACTGATGGCTGTACGAAATATCTCATCTTGCCAATCTGTATCGGCTCCTTGATCCAATTGTGCACGAGCAGCTGCACTATTTAAGGCTTCATAAGCATCTAAGAATGCCTCTCTACCTAAAAGATCATATCTTTTAGAAATGGTACTTACACTCACTTCTGAGTTGTAAGTCAAAGTACCTTTACCACCTTTACCACTTTTGGTAGTAACCAATACAACTCCGTTCGCACCTCTTGACCCATAAATCGCCGTAGCAGAAGCATCTTTAAGTACAGTAATGTCTGCAATATCGTTGGGATTCAAGAAGTTCAAAGGATTACGTGGAGAGCTATTTCCTAGTGGTGTAGACCCTCCTGCTGAAACATCATCACCACTCAAGGGCACACCGTCCACCACAAAAAGTGGGTTATTTCCATTTCGGATAGAAGAAGTACCACGAATACGCACATTAATCCCAGCACCAGGCTCACCACTGGATGAGGTAATCTGTACCCCAGCGGCTCTACCCTGGATCAACTGCTCGGGAGAGGTAATCACCCCGCCGTTGAAATCTTTGGCACTTACCGTGGTAATTGCCCCGGTTACGTCTTTTTTATCCTGCTCACCATAACCTACTACTACTACGTCCTCGAGTATTCGGGTATCGGACTCCAGGCTCACATCAATGGTGGTAGAAGCCCCTACACTTACTTCTTGGGCTAGATAACCTACATAGGTAAATACCAGTGTCTGACCACTTGTAGCATTGATGGTATAGGTACCGTCTGCACCAGTGGTCGTACCGACGGTCGTACCTTTGACTACAATATTTACACCGGGTAGCGGCGAACCGTCACCGGCATCCGTGATCGTACCACGAATCTGAGCGAACGATTGACTTACAAAGCCCATCGTCAGTAAAAAGACAAAAAATAAAGTAAAGAAATTTTTCATAGAAATGAGTTTAATGGGATAAAGCTTAATAATTTAAACTAAATAATTTTAAATGTGAAAATCAGTAAGGTTTTAAAAAAAACCAACTAACCTAATCATTATTAGCTCACCATTATGTAGTTGAATATTAAAATAATACAATTACTGTGATGGCTAATCAGATAAATTATTACAAATTCTTTTCGCATCCGCTGCTTCATACAGCAATGCAACATTGATTTTAATGAAGATTTTAGAAGAAAGCAAGGATTTTATATAATTTAAATTGCATAAAGAATCCGAAATCGATTTCGCAATCGTTACCGGAACATTTTTTTTCATAAAATTTTATTTATGAAGTATTTCGTAGACAAATACTTGTTTTTGGGAGAAGATTGTAAAATTCGTCTGATTTATTGGAAATTGGATTTATTTCACTAATAAAAATCATGAAATAATTCAAAATTCAGCAGCAATCATTGAGTCTCTTCAAGCTTGATACACTGTTTATTTTGTTATCGCTCTCGATATTTTAAACTTCCACTCGCAGCCTCGTCTCCGAATCCAGCTGATACGTCACGCCCTCCACGGTGACCTCCTGCGGCAGTATGACCATCAACTCGTAGTAGCCGGAGCTGCCCTGCGGTACTGCCGTGGCGGTGACTTTGATTTTGGGTAGAATCACCTCTTGCTCCGACCAAGGTACGGCTACTTGGAGATCAATCAAGGTAT
>JANRIC010000064.1:0-85451 GCA_033765345.1 Microscillaceae bacterium | reverse complement strand
CCGTCGGCGAAGGCGAGGTAGCCTACGTCGGCGATGGTGAGAAAGTCGCCGGGGCGCACGTCGCGGTTCTCGTAGTAGAAGTAGTGAAACAGGTCGTGCAGCAGCTCGTGGGCCTCGCGCGCCTGGTCGTGGCTATAGCCCTGCAGGGCCAGGTCGGGCAGGCCAAAGCGGTGAAAGCCCCGTGTCAGGAAGATCGACTCGCCGTCGGCGTCTAGCTTCAGCAGCCCGGTCCAGAACGGCAGCGGGGGCGACTCAGCCAGCACGGGCAGCATCTCGGCCGCCACCAGCTGCGGCACGAAGTGGCCGGGGTGGGCCGTCCACGCTGGTTCGTTCACGGCGGCGAGCAGGGTGCCGAGCTGATCGGGGGCGAACAGCGCCGTGGCCACTTGATAGACGGCCGTGGCCTGGGCGATGCCCTCGCGAGAGGCGCCGCTGTAGAGCAAAATCACGTGTGCCGCATGGCCCGCCGCCCGCGCACGAAAGGCCCCGCCCCAGTGGCTCACCATCACCGTGCGCTCGAGCACCTCGCTCGGCAGTGGCGCCGAGATGCCCGCCACATCCACACTGTGCGCGCCAAAGCTCAGCGTGCAGAGCAGCGTGTCGTCGGTGGTCCAGTCCTTCTCGACCACGAGCGTGGTGGGGGTGGCCGTGCGCGCCTCGAGGCGAGCGCGCACCTCCTCGAGGGGGCCACGCGGCAGGCGCTCGACCAGCAGCTCGAGCGCCGTGGTGTCGGCCTCGGCCAGATCAGCCTGCTGAAGGAAGAATTTCTTGAAAAGCTGCACGGGGCCCTGACGTAGATGCAAGTGCGAACTTCGCCCAAAAGGCGGCACGCCCGCCCTACCCCACGCTATTCTCCGCTATTCTCGCTGCGCTATGTCACGCTTTGCTAATCAGGTGGTCTGGATCACGGGGGCCTCGTCGGGCATCGGCGCCGCGCTGGCCCGAGCCTTCGCGGCCGAGGGGGCGCGGCTGATCGTCTCTGCCCGCCGCGCCGCCGAGCTGCAGCAGCTCGTAGCCGACCTGGGCCTACCGCCCGAGCGCGCGCTGGTGCTGCCGCTCGACCTCGCCCAGCCCGAGCAGCACGCCGCCGCCGTCGAGGCCGCGCTCGCGCGCTGGGGCGCCGTCGATGTGATGGTGCACAACGCCGGCGTGAGCCAGCGCTCGCGCCTAGCCGACACGCAGCTCGAGGTGCTGCGCCGCCTGATGGAGGTGAACTACTTCGGCACGGTCAGCCTGACGCAGCGCCTGCTGCCCCACCTGCTCGCGCGGGGCCGGGGCCACCTGGTGGTGATCTCGAGCGTGATGGGCCTCTACAGCGCGCCCCTGCGCGGGGGCTATGCAGCCTCGAAGCACGCCCTGCACGGCTACTTCGACGCGCTGCGCGCCGAGGGCCACGCGCAGGGCCTGCGCGTGACGCTGGTCTGCCCCGGCTATGTGCGCACCGACGTGTCGCGCAACGCCCTCACCGCCGACGGCACGCCCCAGGGCAGCATGGACGCCACCACGGCCGCCGGCCTCGACCCTGACCACGTGGCGCAGCGCATCGTGAGCGCGGTGGCCGCCGGGCGCATCCGCCTCGTGATGGGCGGCTGGCGCGAGCGCCTAGGCCTCGTGCTGGCACAGTTCGCGCCACGCCTGCATGCCCTGGCGATCCGCAAGATCAAGTCAACATGATGTCGTATCTTAGAATCATCATCAAAGCACAACAGGCTATGAAACCAGTCCAAAGTCGTCGCTCGATCATCCTTTCCGTAGCGATGGTCTCGTTTGCCCTCATGAGTTGCAGCATCTTACCTGATCCCGAAGAACAAGAATCAGATAGTCGCTCCATTCCGTTTATCACTCATTTCTCTGCAATAGAAGTAAGCGCGGGGGAATCTTTTTATATATATGGAGGTAATTTTGGAAATGATTTATCCAAAATCGTTGTACAAAGCTCAATGGCTTCAACAAGGGCTCATGGGGTACTTGAAGTGAAATCGCTAGCTAAAAATAGAATTGAGGTGGTCGTGCCAAATGTAGATTATAGACATGGAATGGCTGATTTTCAAATAATAAAAAACCCTGGTCCCGTTTGCTTCTTTTGCTCTAACAATCTTTATTCGGAACGGATCAAGGGGCCAAAAGCCATTGGTAAACTTGATTCAGTGGTGTTCAGGCTCCATGACGATGATGGAGTGTCAATCAGGCTATATGGCAAAGGGGTTCTCCCACTCGGGAATGGATCAGTCTGGGTGTATACTGCTAGCACCGTCACTCGATCTGAGTTTGTTTCAATCGAATCTAAAGAAGATTCTGGAGTTTCATATGTCGAGTCGCATTTAGACAAAGTACCATGCTCAGGCATAACTCAGGTAACATATATACCCAATCAAGCTGATCAGCTTAAGCCATCAGAAGTTCGATCAAATTACATATTAGTGGTTGATTCCGTTCGAGCCTTGCACCAGCCTGGAATTGTAAGAGTGAACCTATGGACAAAACAAGTGCCATTTGATTATGACGATACCTCTATCGCTTTTTATAGGCAAGGAAGCGATCAGATTGAGTATGAGATTAATTCTTCTAACGTTATATATAACACGGCGAACACCCAAAGGATTGGTGTCTTCGCCAACATACCTGCAGGAATCCTTAGTGGCACGTATGTCGCTAGGTATCGACGTGGCTGTGCGCTTTCGCCACTTTCAGCACCCATTAGCTTCTAGTAGCGAGGCCTTTGCGTCCGGGCCAGTCGCCGTATCTTGCCCCATCGTTCGACCCCTGAGACTCCCTCTATCAACCTACTATCGCCATGACCGGACCCCACCCTGAGATCGCCGTTGTGATGGGCAACGAGAACGACATGCTCGTTATGCAAGAGACCGCCAAGGTGCTCGACCAGTTTGGGGTGCAATACGAGATCGACATCCTGTTCACGCACCAAGACCCCGAGCGGATGATTAACTTTGCCAAGACGGCACTCACCCGCAAGGTCAAGGTGATCATCGCCGGTGCGAGCGGGGCGGCTCACCTGCCGGGCGTCATCGCGGCCTACACGCCGCTGCCGGTCATCGGCGTGCCGATCAAGGCCGACTACAGCATCGACGGCCTCGATGCCATCTATTCGATCCTACAGATGCCGCAGGGCGTGCCAGTGGCAACGATGGCGCTCAATGGCGCCCGCAACGCGGCCATCTTTGCCCTGCAGATCTTGGGCGTGGTGCACGACAGCTACTTCGAGCTCGTGTCGGCGTACAAGAACAAGATCAAGGGCGACGCCGGGCGCAGCGCCACGCAGCTGAGCAACCTCGGCTACGAGCGCTTCGTGGCCGGCCTGAAATAAGGCGGGCATGGCGGCCGCTCAGCTGTCGGCTACAGACGCGTCGTTTTCGCCGAGCTTCCTCGCGCGGGTGGCGGCGGCAGTGCTCGAGGGCCGGGCTGCCGAGGGCGTGCTCGACCTGAGCGATACGGCCGTCATCTTCCCCAACCGGCGGGCCGGACTCTTTTTCCAGCAAGAACTCGCGCGCGCCGCAGGCCGCCCCCTCTGGGCCCCCGCGGTGTGGACGATGGGCGACCTCGTGCGTCAGGTGGCGCCGGGCCTGACCCTCGCCGACCCCGTGGCCCTCGTCGTGCTGCTGCACGGCCTCTGGGTCGAGCTCGGCAGCGCTGAGCCCCTCGACAGCTTCTACGCCTTTGGCCAGCGCCTGGCCGACGACCTCGACGAGATCGACCGCCACCTGGCCGACCCCGACCAGGTGCTGCAGAACCTGAACGAGCTCAAGGCCCTCGAGGCCTGGGCTGGCCTGCCCGACGACGAGCTCGAGGCCCTGCGCCGCTTCTGGGCCACGCTCAGCAGCGAGCCGCTGCGGCCGCACCAGGCGAGCTTCGTCGAGCAGTTTGCGCGCCTGCGGCCGCTCTACCACCGCTACACTGCGGCGCTGGCCGCACGGGGCTGGACGACCGAGGGCCGCCTCGCCCGCGCCCTCGTCGAGCGCCTCAAGGCCGGCGATGCCATCGCCCTGCCCGAGCGCCTATTCTTCTGCGGGCTGGGCGCGCTGCCCGAGGCCGATCGGCAGATCATCGCGCGGCTGGCGCGGCGCGGGCAGGCCCGGGTGCTGCCCGACTTGGACGCCTATTACCTCAGCACCCTGCCCCACCACGAGGCACGCGCCGCCGTCGAGCCGCAGCTGGCCTTCGTTCAACAGAGCGACATCCCGGCGCGCATCGGCCAGCAGCCTGTGCACCTCGAGCTCGTCGGCGCCGCGCAGGGCAGCGGCGTGGCGCGAGCCGCAGGGCAGGTGCTGGCGCGCTGGCAGGCAGAGGGCAGCCTCGTGCCCGAGCGCACAGCCGTGCTGCTCGCCGACGAGGGCCTGCTGTTCGCCGTGCTGCAGCAGCTGCCCGCTGGCCTCGGCGCCGTGAACGTGACGATGGGCTATCCGCTGATGCAAACGGCGACGGCGCGCCTGCTGCGCGCATCGGTCGAGCTGCAGCTGCGCGCCTGGCGCGACGCGCAGGGGGCGGTGTCAGGCTATCCGCTACGTCCGCTACGCGAGCTGCTGCAGCACCCCTATGCCCAGCTGGCCGATGCGCAGGCGGGCGGCGAGGTCGCCGAGTGGCTGCGCCGTGCGCTCGATCAGGGCTGGACCTTCGCCACGCTGGCCGAGCTGCCCCCGCGCCGGGGCGAGCTGCTCGAGCGCCTGCTGAGCCCGCTCGCGCCCGAGGCCGACCTGGTGGCCCACCTGCGCGCCACCGCCCTGGCCCTGCACGGCAGCATCGCCGAGCAGGCGGGCGCCACGCCCGTGGTGGACCTTGAGGCTGCCGTGGCCCTGCACGCCCAGCTGCAGCGCCTCGGAGACGTGCTGACCGAAACCACCGTGAGCCGACTGCCCCTAGAGGCGCAGTGGCGGCTCGTGCGCCAGGTGCTGCTGAGCGCGCGCCTGCCCTTCAGCGGCGAACCGCTCGAGGGCCTGCAGGTGATGGGCCTGCTCGAGAGCCGCACGCTCGAGTTCGACAGCCTCATCGTCTGCTCGGCGAACGAGGGCACGCTGCCCCGCCCCACGAACCTGAGTCAGTCGCTCATCCCTTACACCCTGCGACAGGCCTTCGGTCTGCCCACGCCCGAGCTCACCGATGCCGTGGCCAGCTACAACTTCTGGCGGCTGCTACACGGCGCGCGACGGGTGGCGCTCATCTACGACAGCGTGGGGCGCGAGGGCGGCAGCGAGCCCAGCCGATACCTCGACCAGATTCGCTATGAACTGGCGCCGGGCCGACCCGCCGTGACGCTCGTCACGCGCGCTGCCGCCGCCGAGGCCCAGCTGGCGCCCCCACCCGAGCTCACCGTCACCAAGACGCCCGACATCCTGGCGCGCCTCGCCGAGCTCGTGGCCCGGCAGCTCTCGCCCACGCCGCTGCTGAGCTATGTGGCCTGCCCGATGCAGTTCTACTACCGCTATGTGCCGCAGATCGCCGAGCCCGACGCGTCGTCTGACACGCTCGACGGCCGGCAGTTTGGCAACGTGCTGCACGACACCCTCGAGGCGCTCTACAAACCCTTGATCGACCAGAGCTGCGGCCCCGCCGAGCTCGAGGCGCGCCAGCGCGCCGTCAGCGCAGCCCTCACCCAGGCCGCCGAGGCCGAGCCCGCCCTGCGCCACCACCGACTAGGCAAAAACCTGCTGCTGCTCCGGGTCATCGAGGCCCTGGCGAGCCAAGTGCTGCGCATCGACGCCGAGCTAGCCGCCCAGCGGCCCCTCACGCCCCTGCAGCTCGAGCACGAGCTGACGCGCACGCTGACCCTGCCCTCGGGCCGCACCCTCACGCTCAAGGGGCGCCTCGACCGCATCGACCGCCACGGCCCCACCCGCCGCATCATCGACTATAAGACCGGCCACGTCGCCGAACTGCCCAAGAGCCTCGCCGTCGAGCAGGTGATCGAGCGCTTGTTCACGGGCGATGAGCACCCCGAGGTGCTGCAGGGCCTGCTCTATGCCTGGCTGATGAACGACGACCTGGCCATGGCCGAGGGGCAGCTCGAGGTGCTGATCTACCCGATGCGGCGGCTGCAGCAGGGGCCGATGCCGATCACTCGCCAGTCGAATGTGGCCGAGGCCTGGCCGCTGTTCGAGCCGCGCCTCGTCGCCCTGCTCAGCGAACTGCTCGACCCCGCCGTGCCCTTCGTGCAGAAAAAAGACGAGCAGCGCTGCGACTACTGCCCCTACTACCGCCTGTGTTACGGGCTTTGATTACGACTTGAGCCGCGCGATCGTCTGCGCGAAGCGCGCCGCGTCGAGGATGCGCTGCTCCTGCTCGCCGCGCGCGATCAGGCGTGGCCCTTCTGGCCCCTCAGCGTGCGCCTCATAGCGGCAGCGGATGCGGTTGCCGTCGACCTGGATCAGCGCTGCCGTGAACGTGACCCGAGCCCCCAGCGGCGCTGGCGACACGTGCTCGACCGACACATAGCTGCCCACCCCCTGCTCGCCCGCCTCGAGCATGCCGAGCACAAACTGGCGGCAGCACCACTCGGCCTCGTGCGCCACGCTAAACGTGCTGAGCACCGGATGGATGAGCCCGCCCCCCGGCCCCTCAGCGAAGCGCGCCAGCATCGCCTCGGTGACGACGATCGCCGTGCGCTGCACATCGCCGGGCCGAAAGGGATTCTTCATTCGAACGGACCGCAGCGTTACGTCACAGCACGCTCCGCGCCGGGTTCGGCAGCGTGCGCACCCCCCGAGCGAAGAAATAGGCCCCGATCAGAATGAGCGGGATCGACAGAATCTGCCCCATGTTGAGCAGCATACCCTGCTCAAAATCGACCTGCTCTTTTTTGATGAACTCGATCACAAAGCGGAAGCCGAACACCAGCAGCAGGAACAAGCCAAACAGCAGGCCCTCGGGCGTGCGCTGGCGGTAGCGCCGATAGACGCCCATCAGAATCCAGTAACTCAGCAGGTACCACGCCGCCTCGTAGAGCTGAGTGGGGTGGCGCGGCTCGCTGTCGAGCTGCTTGAACACCACCGCCCAGGGCACCGTCGTCGGCGCGCCCACGATCTCACTGTTCGCGAAGTTCGCCAGGCGAATCATGCAGCCCCCCAGCGCCGTCACCACACACATGCGGTCGGTGATCCAGAAAAAGGTCTGCCCCGTGTCGAGCCGCTTACGGCTGTAGAGCCACAGCGCGATGAGGATGGCGGGCACGGCCCCGTGGCTCGCATAGCCGCCCCGCCAGATGGCGAGGATCTGCAGCGGGTGCTGAGAGTAGTAGTCAAACTCGTAGAACAGGCAGTGCCCCAGCCGCATGCCAATGGCCGTGCCCGCCACCACATAGAGCGTCAGCGCCTCCATATCGGCCTCGGGCTTACCCTCCTGCCGGAAGATGCGCGTCAGGATGAAGTAGCCCATGACGAAGCCCGAGGCGAACAGCGGCCCATACCACCGGATCTGCCAGAAGCCCAGGTCGAGCATCACCGGGTCTATGTTCCACACGAAATACTGGGCATCCATGTTCTCAGCGTAAATCGGTCGCAAGATAGCCGCCTCAGCGCTGCACCACCTGCGCGTCAGCGATCGGCTCGTGATAGAGCATCCGCTGCAGCACGCGCACCAGTGTGATCACATCCTTCTGGCAGTAGGCCACGATGCGCGCCAGGTCATGCTCTTCGTAATACACCCGATACACATCCGCGCCCGAGATGTCGTCCTTCGGGCTCGGAATGCCAAAGCGATGCGCCAGCAGCCGCAGCGACGTAAACGCCTTGTAGTCGCCGAACTTCCACAGCTCGAGCGTGTCAAGGTGCGGCACCTCCCACGGCCGGCGGCCCTGAATGCGCAGCAGTTGCGGCAGCTGCACCTGCTGCACGATCATCCGCCGCGCCAAAAACGGGAAGTCAAACTCCTTGCCGTTGTGCGCACACAGCTTCTCGATGCGGCGCTTGCCGTCTTGCCCGTCCGGCCGCGTCGTCGCCGTGTCGAGCGCCTGCTTGAACGCCGCCAGCAGCTCGCGCTCATCCGCCTGCGCGAACGAGAACACCTGCAGTTGCCCCCGCTGCAGCACCGCCGTCGAGATGCACACCACCCGCCCAAACTCTGCAAAGAGGCCCGCGCTGCGGTAGAGGTCGGCGGCCGTGAGCGCGGGGTCGCTGGCGCGGCGGTCGGCTGCCCAGCGCCCAGCGGCTTTGTCGGCCCAGAGGGCCTGCCACTCGGGGTCAAGGGCCTCGAGGCGCGCCTGCTCGGGCACCGTCTCGATGTCTAAGAAAAGCACCTGTTCGAGGTCGAGCTGATCGAGCATGGCGCGAAGGTACGGGGCGGCTGTTCGTCTACGGTACTTATGCAGGTCAGCCCTCGGCTCGCGCGAAGCTGCGCCTCGTGCGCACCTGACGCTATAGCTGCGCAGGCGCTTCAGTTAGCGGACGTGAACGTGCGGCAACGGCATAGCCCGGCCTCGAGGTGAGGTTTTCCTCACACCGAAGCCGGGCTGATGCCGGATATCTGAGCTACTGCCTCCCCTGCTGGGAGTGGGCTGTAGGGGGCGATCGCCCCTGGGGTGCCAAGCACATTGCTGTGCAGGGCGTTTTGGTTCTCCCGACGCTTGCAAGCGTGTGGGTGGGAAGGAAGTCTAAGACCGGCCGGTCAGAGCCCGTGCCATCGGTGCTAGGCACTTAAGGATCGCCACTTGCGCAGCAACGTGGGAGTACGGGCGTGACCCAC
Organism: Microscillaceae bacterium; assembly: GCA_033765345.1. Lineage (GTDB taxonomy): Bacteria > Bacteroidota > Bacteroidia > Cytophagales > Microscillaceae > JANRIC01. The sequence goes on along the minus strand of JANRIC010000064.1, from coordinate 76,763 downwards.
TCGGTGTAAGCTGCAGCTTGGTGGGCTGCTGCTCGACCGTGATGTAAAAGTGGGCGGTCGTGTCGGGCTGAGCAAAAGCGGCTGACTCAATGCGGCAGTGAGAAGCCGGAATGCGGCTGGATTTGGCCGGAATGCAGCAAGGGGGCGTCAGGCGACCACAATTTCCAGCGGCGAGGCCGTGCCACGAGGCCGCCGCGGCCCGAGGCGCCAAAAAAAACGTCACAGGCAAGGCACCGCAGGCAAAAAGAAGGGGGACGCAATCCCCTCCCCGATTCCGCCCCTGCGCACATCTCAGCGTAGCACAAAGTGCTGACTCAGCCCACGCGCCGCACACCTTTACATCGTCGGCGTGGCTCCAGCGCCTTGGTCGGTTGCCTACTTCAGTAGTGCCCCCCGCTCGCGATCGCCGACACACCTGCTGGCCAGCAGAACCCCCGTGCTTCGGCACAGCCCAACCCCCCGCCCGGCCGGGCGAACCACTCCGCGATTTCCGACGACGATGAACTAAAACCCGAAAGGACCGCCTCTTCATCCCGCTGCTTCGCATGGCTCTGCAACGCGGCATCGTCTGACGAGCGCGCACGTGACTGCCCCTCCCGCCGGTTCCCCTGGCGCGGAGGGGCTTTTTTTTGTGCTTACAGAAAGATGAAGGCCTGAGCACAAGCTCAGGCCTTCATCTCGGTGGAGGATAAGGGAGTCGAACCCTTGACCTTCTGATTGCGAACCAGACGCTCTAGCCAACTGAGCTAATCCCCCGTTAAAATTGGTTTGCAAACTTAGTCATTAATGCGTGAAGCCCCAAATTTTTTTGTGAATTTTTATTCTTCGTTACTCCAAACAATTGGCTTTGGCAAAGGGTATTTAAAGTGTTTAATGGATGTATAAAAAGACAGTCTATGAAAATCGGAATAGCATTGGCCGGAAGTGCCGCCCGTGGAATAGCGCATTTGGGTATTTTACAGGCCTTAGAAGAGGTTGAAATCAAAGCTGACCGACTCACTGGGGTAAGCTCAGGGGCCTTGGTCGGGGCTTTGTATGCCGATGGCTACAGCCCCAAACGTATTCTTTCTATCGTTTCTCAACAGTTTTTCTTGTCTTTTTTGAGTCCTTCTTTTTTCCAGGGCGGAGGCTTCCTGCGTCTGGATAATCTGGAAAAACTTTTGCGTAAATACCTGAGAGCCGAGACTTTTGAAGAGCTTAACATCCCGCTTACTGTGTCGGCCACGGATCTCCATAGCGGCGAATCGGTTTGTTTTGATCAAGGCGAGCTGGTTCCGGCTTTGTTGGCTTCTTGTTGCTTGCCGATGATTTTCACTCCGGTCAGTTTTCAGGGACGTACCTTGGTGGACGGCGGGCTGGTCAATACCTTGTTGGTAGAACCTCTCCAAAAAAACTGTGATTTTATCATCGGCTCACATACCAATCCGCTTTCGGATGAGCAAAATCTCAATACGCCTCAGGCGATTTTGCAGCGATGCCTCCGAATTTCTATTCACGCCAATGCCCGTGCTGGTTTTCCTTTGTGTGATTGGGTGATTGAACCGCACGAACTGGAAAATTATGCTCCTTTTCGTTTTGATCAGGGAGAGGCCATGTTTAAGGTGGGCTATGAGCATACTTTAGCCGTCAGAGATGAGATTTTACACGCCATTTCCCAAAAAAAACTTGAATCTTAGCCAGATAAATGATAGTTTTAGGCATAAAAAGCCCAAATATGCCACATCATTTTTTCTTAGGCCTTTATCTGTTCTTATTTCCTATACACTGCTTTGCCCAACCGGACGAAAACCTGCTCTATCGATTGATGTCTTCACAAAGAAGTCAATTCGCCTCTGTATTACAAAACCCGGATCGATATGAAGTACAAATTATCTACACACAGATTTTTAGAGACTCATTGAATAAGCCTCATTTACAGGAAAATAGCTTTCGGTTGAATCCAAATCGCTACTTCAACCCGGCAAGTTTGGTCAAATTGCCTGTATCAGTGCTGGCTTTGGAAAAACTGGGTGAAATCCTGGTGCCTGGTGTGAATAAATATGCTCGTATGGGAACAGACTCCGCTTTTGCTTGTCAGAAAAAGATAAGGGCTAATCTGCCTAACGACAAAAAATACCCCTGCTTGGCTCGATACATCGAGCAGATGCTTCTGGTGAGTGATAATGAAGCTTACTCAAGGGTCTATGAGTTTTTGGGGCAGGCTTATATCGAGAAAAAACTCCACGACAAATGTTTTCAAAGTGCTAGAATTATCCGAAGATTTAATAATTGTGACTCGAGCGAAAACCGTCATACCAATCCGATTCGGTTTTACAATGCAGATTTGCAGGAGATTTATTACCAGGCGGCACAATTTAACTCAAAGCCTTTTTATCCGCCTTTTGGGAAAGTGGGCAAGGGGCTGGCTTATATCGATGATTTTGGGCGATCTCTAAAAGGTCCCAAAGATTTCACGTACAGCAATTTTATCGCACTCAATCATATCCACCAAATGCTGGTAGATATAGTTTTTCCGGGATTAAAGGGCGAAGAATCGGCATTCCGAATAGGGGAGGGGGATCGCCGTTTTTTGCTTCGTGCCCTGGGAAGTTACCCTCGTGAGGGCGAATGGACGGATTACCAACCCCAAAAAGGCTATTATGACACATACAAAAAGTATTTGTATTATGGACGAGTCAATCAGGAGGTAAATCCTCATTTGAGGATTTTTAATATCGTGGGTTGGTGGGAGGGTTATTTGTCGGATTGCGCTTATTTTGTGGATTTTGAAAAGGGCATTGAGTTTTTTCTCTCTGCCGTAATTTATGTCAATAAAAACCAAAAGTTTGACTATCAGTTTGAATACCTCAGCGAAGGTTTTCCTTTTTTGGCTCATTTAGGCAGATTGATTTATGATTATGAGTGTACTTTGATCAAGGATTACAAACCGAATTTATCGGATTTAAACTTTTTTAAATAAACTTGTTTTTTCCTTACAGGCTTATTTTTAGGGTGGGCTTGCACAAACTCTCCGTTTCCTCATAAAATTCACCCTTTTAGACGAGTGCTGTTTTTTCCGAAACCCGCTTGAAAATTGTTTTTTCCTTTTTTTGTAAATTTTCTTCTTACTGGCCTACATCTGCTTTTTACTCCTTGCAAGCAGGCTTCCCTGTAATTGCGTATGTCTACCAAAATGATTGTACCAAAAAAATAATAGCATGAAAACAACATATAAGCTCTGGGGAGGAATCTTGGTATGGCTGACTGGAGTTTTTACACCTCTGGAAGCCCAACTTCCTTCTTCGCTCCTTGATGGATTCAACTCTCCCGAAAAAAAGCAAACAAGATATATGGACTCCCTCAGAAATGACCAGGCATCTGTAGAGCGAGTGTATAAACTTTCTAATCCTTTTATGGCAGAAGAAAAAAAAGAAATTATGCTCTCGGATCATATTCAGGTGCTTCGCGAGATATACTGCCTGACTCAAAAATCCTTTTTGATTCAAACAGAAACCAAGGTGAGGTTTCATTCGGGCAGTTTCCAATTAAGTGCCTGGAATCAAATACATCTAGACCACGTAATCTATCAAATCAAAGAACACATCAATCAGCATCGTACTTATTTTCCAGATGAAAGTGTCAATTTGCTTATTGAAGTCAAGGGGTATAGCGATGGTCAGCCTTTTTATCATGGTCAACCCTTGGAAGAAAGAAAAGAACAAAACAAGCTCCTTTCTCAAAAAAGAGCGGAAGAAGTCTTACAATACATCAAAAGTCACACCCAACGCTATGTGGACAAAATGGAGTTTGCTGGTCTGGCTTATGGGGAAGAATTGCCGTTTCAATTTTCAAATACCAAACACAAGGAGTCTGACCGAAGGATATGTGAGGTTTATTGCTTACTGTATAATGAACGCAAACATTTGCCCGTTAAAATTCGCTTTTAAAACTCAGCGAATTAAAAATGTCATGGCAAGGCTCATTAAAAAGGCATCCAGCCCATCAATTCTGGTGTAATTGGCATAACGAAGCTCTAAAGCCTTGAACATCGTTACGTGCTTTTGATTCGGAAATTTAAATCTTCCCAAGCCATACAAAGGCGAATACCGAAGCCCCAAACCATATTTATGACTTTCAAAAGATGAAAGATCAAAGTCTGAGGTATAAAAATGATTGCTGAGGCGATGTTGCTTAAACAAAGCAAAATATTCGGTGGCTGACTGTTTGTGATAGCGATAAAAAGGGTAAATCGTAAAATAATTGCCTAGTTTGATAGGGGTTTCCATATTAAAAGTATTGGCAAAAATGCCCCAAGAGTCCCAATAAATGCGATAATTAAATTTTAAGATCAAAAAATCGCTCAGAAAATAATGCACTCGCAGCCCTAATGGAAATTTAAAGCGTGTACCTGGTAATCTTTCAATGCGAGCACTTTCTTGCTCCTGAAAATACACCCGGTGGAATGGCGTAGTAAGCAAACCGCTTTGATACACCCAATCTGCGCTGATTGAAAACTGCAGCCTTCTGCTTAAAACTTGCGAATAGGTCAGTGAAAGACTGTAGGAATTTCGCCGGTCGGTATTTACAGCCGTAGCGATGGAATCACCACGTAATTCATCCGGAAAAATCAACTGCCAACGATCCAAAAATATTTGTGCGGCTATTCCAAATTCCCGGTTTCGATCAGCTGATTCGTGACTCCAACCTGCACCCAAAGAAGTAGATAAATAATCCGACTCCGAGCTTAGTCCTCCTGAAACATACCAACGACTTCGTTTATTGGGCTTTTCCTGGTTGTAAGTCACATACATCTGCCCGCGTATGTCGGCACTCGATGCTGATGACATATCTATATCTATTCGGTCGGTGGAGGCAGAAGTATAATAATTTACGCCAGCGTTTACCCCAAGGCGGCTTGAAGAATCCAAAGGAACATAGATAATCACGGTGGAGGAGTAGTCTGTCAAAGCCTCCGTGCCGATTCCTCCTGTAACAGGAGAATGGTTGCCATCCTGATCATAATAGGTGAACAGAAAATTGACTTCGGTTTCATTGAGTTTCGTAGGCTTTTTGGGGCTGAGGCTATCTTCACGAGATTTATTTGTTTCGTTTAATGCAGGATCATTCACCTGAGTAACTTCCTGGGCAGAAGAAATCTGCACACAGGTAAAGCAAAAAATCAGCCCTAGATAAAATTTTAATTGCAGCCGCATCCTCCTCCTGTTTTGCCTTTATCGCCGCCCGAAGCACCTTCCCGGTAAGATTGTGCATTGATTTCCGGGTTTTCTATCTGTCTTACTTTGAGTTCCATATCTTCGTCATTGAGATACATTTTTTGATAAGCTTTGACGGACACACAAGCACTGAGTGAGCCAAAAACGCACAAAATGCACAAAATATTCCCCAAAAAGATGTTATATTTTTTCATAAATTATCTAATTCCTATACGAAGACCTATCTGTAAACCGATGCCATAGATTTTATGTTTCTCTTCAGGCTGTTTTTCTTCCTTGGGTAAAATGGTAGAAACTTGATATTTCGGACGAAAAAACAAGTAAATTTTCTTGAGCTTAAATTCATGCTGTAGTCCTACTTCCCAATAAGAACGATACCCGAAGTTTTCCTTTTCAGGATGTGAAGTGTTTATCTCAAACCAACCATACTTTATCTGCGGACCCAAGCTGAATTTATTTTTTTGGATCAATATGTACTCCGCCTGTAGATTGTATCTAAAAAACTGAACAGCAGCACCTTCTGTAATCAAATACTCATCCACTACAAATTCCGAATTGCGTGTTCCATTCATCTCATCCTCAAAAAATCCTCCATAGCTCATCCCAAGCCCCAGCCTCCACCTACCAAGCCGATACAACAAATCAAGCTCTATACCGATCGTAGCCGAATGATGTGTATAGTCCTGCCCCTGATCCAGAAAACTATTCACAGAACCTTTCTGATACAACCACCAGCCTAGGTCTGCCCCCGAAGAAAGTTCAAGAATAAGCCTCGGGGTTATTTCATGTTGGGCAAATAAGCTGGCTGGTAAAAAGCAGAACCAGGTATAAATGAGTGTTTTCAACTTCATACTGTAAAAATATCCATAAAAATCTTTTAACAAAAATATTTATACTAAAGTGATTTTAGAATTCGGATTTTTTGTATTAAGTTTTTTCAAAAAGTTGAGTTTTACGCCCATCAAAGAGCATCTTATTCTTTACATCTTCCAAAATAATGGTAAAGAAATCCGAAAACCATTTTCACTTTAGTATATACCGTCTAATGATCCATCAAGCTCTTGATTTGATTGACAAACTCTTCTGTTTGATTGCTTTGGTGATTGATTATTCCCAAGATTTTACCGCTTTTATCCAAAAGCATCACCCGTGGAAAAGCCCCTTCGGGATTGTAAGTTTCAGCCAGGGTTTCGTGTTGAATCTTGATTTCGGAGGAAAGCTCATTTTTGCGGCGGCGGGGAAAATCTAATTTAAGTAAAATGAGCTTATCTTGGGCAAATTGTTGAAATAGCTGATTTTTAAATACTTCTTTTTCCAGCAAAATGCAAGGCTTGCACCAATCTGAGCCTGAAAAGACCATTAAAATAGGTTTGTTTTGCTCCTGAGCCAATGCCTGAGCTTTTTGAAAGTCATCCAGCCAAGTGATTTCTAAATTTGCAGGATGAAAAGAAACAAGGAAAATTCCCCCCACAATGATATTTCTAAGAACCTTGAATAGCGTAAAATTTTGCATAAGTTTTCTAAGACTTGTTTTATTTATTTTTATAATAACGTTTGATATGTATAGAAAAATGTATTTTATTCTATAAAATTAAGATTTAAAAATGTTTTACCTAACATGAAATAAAAAAAATAAATTGATATTGTTTTTTAAAACTACTTTTTTTACATTGCATTAAAGTTAATACTTATTACAAAAACTCAAACCAATTACAAATATGAAACGTTTTATTCTTCAATCAATCACCCTGTTTGTTGCTTTTTTTTTATTAAATGCTTGCAGCAGCGATAGCAATCCCGAACCAGACTCAGGCATTACCCAAGACGAACCCTTTACCGACAGTCGAGACGGGAAAGAATACAAAAGCGTAAAAGTAGGAAATAAGCGATGGATGGGCGAAAATCTGAAATATGCCACTCCCAGTGCAGGTACTTCTACTTGTTATGATGATAATAATACGAACTGCACAAACCTCGGCAGATTGTATGATTTTCAGGCCGCTCAAGTAGCCTGCCCCAATGGCTGGCACCTGCCCACCGACCAAGAATGGAAAGACCTGGAAACCATCTTGGGTATCCCTGCCGACGAGCTGAATGATCTGGAATCAAGAGGTACGGATGAAGGTGCAGAATTGATAAATGGTGTTTTTAAGGCTGAAAAATCGGGAAGAGAAACGGGAGGAGTTTTTGTGGGGATAAATGTAGAAGTAAATTACTGGACTTCCACAGAATTCCCAACTGATAATAATAGTGTTTTTATAAGATATGTGGATGATAATATGACCATAGGACGTTTGCAGAATCCAAAGAATTCAAGTAAACTTTGCGTGCGATGTGTAGAAAATTAAATGTATAAAATCCTTTAAATACAATTTGCTATGAGAAACCTAATTCCAAGCTATTTCTTTGGGAGGCTGATTCCTGTGTTGATGCTTTTTGTCTTTCCCTTGAACAGCCTTGCCCTTGAGCCTGCTCCTACACTTACTAATACTAAGTTTTGTACCAAGTTAGGGACTCCCTTCGGGGAAAACGACCGCCCTAATATTGAAAGTAGCAAGAGTAGTGGGAATTTTATTTGGTACAGACCAAATGGAACGAAAATCGGTGGACAGCCTTTTTCTTTTATCCAACAATCCAAACCAACATTAGCCCAATTAGGGCTAGATACCTTAAAGACTCCTGGCTCATATACCTATAAAGTAAGGATTGAAAATGCTGGCGGTACGAAAATCAGCGAAGATGCCGAAGTGACTTATGTAGTCATACCTGACCTAAGTGCTGTAGATTTGAAGATTACTACTTTGAATGGTCAACTGAGTGACGAGATACCCAATGAAGTATGTATCAATAGCACGGCGGAGTTTAACTCCAATCTTGTTTTTAGTGATGAAGTGATCAACCTGTTGGAACCTGAATTTACAATCAGTGGTACGGTAACGGGCAATATATTTCTTTGTATTTTTTTCGGAATTGACTGTCCTCGTAGCGTTGAAATTAAAAAAAACGAGTATCCACTCAATCTATCAAACCTTAAATCCGAGTTGGAGCCAGGCGTTTTGTATACCATAGATCTCAAAGTAAAAGATTGTGATGGCTTCATCAAACCATCAAGCAATATGATAAGCTTTAATCTCGTGAATGCGCCTACTTCTGATATTCTTTTCCCGGATATTATTTATTGTCCCAATACAGGAATTGAATTTACAGTGCCGATTCAGCCTCAGTTTAGGCCTGACAATGGTTTTAATTATACCCTTAACTTCGGCGATGGTTCCCAACCCATCAATATCGATCCATCAAGTACCTTAGTGGAAAATCCAGAGACAGGTTTCTTTGAGTTTAAGACACCACCCCATCTATACCAAAAGTCCGGGGAGTACAACTTATTGCTCAGTGCGGTTGACCTTAATCCCAGCGGAGGCTGCAACTTTAATTGGGCCAAAAGTATTCGCATAGGAAATCCAGAGCGATTTATACCCGAATTTGCCGTTAAGAATCTGAGAGTGGGTGATCCAAAAGGAACTGACTTTGAGTTAAACAATGATTCTACGTTGCTTTATGTCAATAAAACATGGCTTTTCGGTTTCGATGGAAATGATGGGGACACAAACCCGGATTTTGAAGTACGTGTGCCCTCTGATACCAGACCAGTCAATTATCATTATGATCAGGCTGGGACTTACACCCTGAGTCTTTCGCTAGACCCTCAAAATGTATCTCTGGGAGCGACGAATTTCCTTATCTGTGAAGAATCTTATCTGACCAATCTCACTATTTACGAACACATAGACGGTCTCTCAGGCGAAAACCCTTATGAGGCAAATGCCAATGATTATGAAGGTTGGATTCCAAGTCAAATGAGCCGCTTGGGAGAAGTTTTTCTGGTGAGTAATGCAAGTACCCCCTCCGCCGATACCGTATTGATCAGAGCTCCCATCAATAAAAGTGCTAGTTGGAAATTGGCATCAGTTCAGGAAGCAGATAATTTTTATCTCCTCGATTCTGAAAAAAAACAGGCTTTTAAAGAAGCTTTTTTGGAAAATACCTGGATCACTCAGGGAGCGAATAATTATGCCAATCCTGGAGAAATCTCCTGGGTCGAGACACCTTTTATTTCTCTGGAAAATTTCAAAAATCCTTTTGTCACTTTCAAGCTCTGGTATGATACCCCCAGATTGGTCAATGGTGCCGTGTTTCAGTATACTTTGGGCAATGATGAAACCTGGCAAACTCTTGGTAAGGTCGAGGATATTGATAACAATCCTTATTGGTACAATGAACGAGGAATTTCTTCTTCACCAGGTACTCAAGACTCGACAGGTAATAATGAAAGCAGACTGGGTTGGTCTGGCTTTTCGGAGGGCTGGAAGCAAATGCGCTTCTCACTGAATGAAATCAAATCCAATTTGGAGTCTTACGATTTGGAGGATCAATTTGTACGTTTCCGTATGGCTTACAGTAGTCTAAGTGATAGTAGTACTTTGAGCCTGATTGCTCTCCAGGATTTCAAAATACTGGATGCTGACCGGATCGTACTGCTGGAGCATTTTGCAGGTTCGGAAGAAACTTCTATGGAAGAACGCGATTCATTACAGATTTTATTACAAAATGATCCATTTGCCCTTCAGCTTAATTATTATACCGATCCCTCCTTAGATTCTTTATATCGTAATTCTAGCCTTGAAAGTGCGATTGGTGCTTTGCAGGAGCTTTATTATGGTGTCGGTGACCCCGAATTTACGGTAATGGACGGAAGCAGAGGCAAATTGGAAAACTTATTAAAAGACTTTCCCCAAAGAAAGCTGGATTTTACACCTTATCGTTTAAAGTTGCTAACTGGTGCGAATACCCTGAATCTTATCAATTTTGAAGTAGAGAAAAAAACCGAGACGCTATTTCTTCACGAGCATCGAGTACGAATGGCTCTTGTAAAAAGGGGGGTGAAATATCAGGGCAAGATTTATCAAAATGTAGTAAAGCGGTTTTTGCCTTTCCCTCAAGGTATACCGCTTCCAGACGGCTTGCAGGTTGGAGATACTTTTTCTCTGCCGAGCTATTTGCCTTGGCCTGCTGATCTTAGACGTGAAGATATTGGAGACCCATCGATCGATAATTTTCCTTACCTTGTAGTCGTTTTCATTCAGGATATTGAAACCAAAGAAATCCTTCAGACGGCTGTTGATACCCTTTCAAATAATGAGATTTATGGAAAAGAAGGAAGCCAAACCCAGGAACCGACGGATGAATCGTCAATCCGCATCTTCCCTAATCCTGCAGACGATTATGTAGTAATCCATACAGGGTTAGAGAAACTAAACCGATGGGAATTACGCAATACTTGGGGCAAACTGTTAGCAAGTTCCAAAATAGATTCATTGCAAAAATCATCAGCGCACACAATTCTTCTGGATACCCATAAAATTCCTTCGGGTTGTTATTTACTGGTTTTAGAGGGGCAATATCCTGCAAAAATCATCAAAAAACTGATGGTGGTTCATTGATGTACATATTCACTTGGCTTGGAAGGATTTATGAAGTATATTTTTTTTCTCTAATTCTTTGCTCAAAGACGCAAAATCCTTCTCAAACTGTACTTCTATTTGAAGAATGATTCTTTCATTACTCATTTGTGCGAATTGATTGTTATTTTCAAGATAAATCGGTTTGTCTTTTTTGTAGTACCCTACAATCTTAGGGCGTGACGCACCAAAACCCTCCGCACTGATCATATCGGCGTGTAGGCCTTTGTTGATGAGATAATCTTTGATCATATCGGCTTGTTTTTGGGATCGGTCTTGCCCTTGTTCTAAAGACTCTTCGCGATCTTCCAAAAAATTGTAATTGCTTGTATGACCTTCCACGCGAATGAATAGATCAGGATAAGCAGGTAATATTTTGAGAAGCTCATCAAGTACTTGTTTGGACTTGAGTGTAAGCCCGGGGGATTTCAAATAACTTTTGAGCTCGATATGAATGTAGGGCGTAGTTTCTTCCTTGGTATCTGTTTCTTCCGAAGAGTTTTCGGGTTTTAGTTTTTTATTTTTGGGCTTCTTTTCTTTAATTTCTTTTTTGTTTTTGGGAATAGAATCTTCGCCCTCTTCCTGCGCCAAAGTAACGTGGAAAATACCTGATATCAGGAAGAAACTAAATAAAATCAAGATTCTGAGCATAGTTTAATCAGGATAGAGCCAACATTAAAATTCAGGATAATAATTGATTTTATATTTTTCCCAAAGACTCTTTAATAATTCTTTGCGGGTTTCTGCAAAATCAATCTCCTCCACAACACTATGCAAAGAACGTTCAATTTTATCATCTATTTCTTCTAAAGGCTGTATAAATTGCTGAAAAAGTATCGCAAACCTTGGGTAAAACTCTGTCTTGAGCTGGTTGAGATTGGAAAAACCCAAACACAAAAGGCTCATACTCGTATCGTCAGCCGTATATTCAGACAGACTTTCGGTGAGTTTTTCCTTCCAGTCTTCTACATCAAAGTAGCTGTTCATCAAAGTATCCAGAATGATATATTCAAAGTGAGCTGGAGAAGGTAGATATCCAAAACAACCGTCCGTAGCTGTGATGAGTATGCAGGGGTTCTGAACACTATAGTTGCGGGTATTCAACACAAAATTGCCGTCAGCACTGATGCAATTGGAGATGGTAGCATCTTCTGAAAGGTTAGATAAGGCATCCGGCATCCCGTTGAGATCATCGAGGCTAAGTTGTTGAAGTCCGTCTTTTTGCAAAATATAACAGCGCGAATCACCTGCCCAAAAAGCAGTCAGCTCCAAATTGCCTTTGACCGCTAATTGAAAATAAATGCCTGCTAGGGTAGTAGGCAGATTTTTGATGAGCTTGCTGCGAAGTTTGGAGGGCTGATCATCCAGTTGTAGGTAATATTCCTGAAAGCCCTCTTTGAGGCTAAGGCGAAGGTTTTCCACAAAGTCATCGGTACTATCCGTATGAAAATAAAAATCCTCGAGAATTGATTTAGCCAGTCTTGAAGCGATGTAGGCACCACTATGTACCACTTCTCTGTTGAGAGATAATACAGTGTAGGTTTTGCTGCCTGCACCTCCCATACCATCATAAACCGCCAGAACGCCCGAATCGTCATCCCCCAAAAGGAGGGTGGGTTCTGCATCTTCTCCTTTGTGTTCAATTTTTTCGGTATGTATGGTAAAATACATCATGAGATCAGGCAAAACTTTGGAGCTTAATTATCAAGTTATACACAAAATAAAATGGTTTTCGAGAAAACGGTTTTGTAAATCCTTAAAAACTTGCCCCGCAAGGGGGCTTGTATTGTGAATCGGTAGTGTGTAACAAGTAATGCTGTTCGTTCAAAACAGTGGGCTGTGAAGACACAGCCCACGGCGACTTGTTATTTGAGCATTACATCTTTAATACTACCTGTGAATCATATAGATCTTAGTATAAAATTACACATTAAAAGAAAAAGATATACTTCCTTGTAATAAAAACTCAGACACTACTGGCAATGGCATCGAGAATGGTTTGATAGTCAATTTCACTCAGTCCCTCACCCGCCTTAGAAGGGTATTGAATGGTATTGTCCCAGTGATTGGCCATATCTGTCCAGGCATAAGCATCTGGCGAATAAATAATTAGTCGTTTGGCTGCTCGGCTCATAAACTGCCCCTCCCAAAGGTCGGTGAGTTCGTCAAAGTTAGCAGGCATATTGATTGGGTAATTGTCCGGTTTGGAGTTTTCGTCTTTTTCAAGCGGGTGAGTGCTGGCATCTGTCCATACAATGATGATTTGTCTTTTTTTGTCACCGGTATGATTCCATTTGGAGCGAATAGCCAATGCCAAGGCTTCCAGGCCGCTTTCAGGCTCATACCCACCTCCTTCGGCTTTGATATGATCAATAAACTCTTTGAACTTATCTTTCTGATCAGGTAGCATAAAAAAATCAGATTCAAACATAGATTCATCTCCATCATAGTAATAATCCCTGTAATAGATCACCTTTACGCGGAGGGTATGAATGGACTTGTCTTTGGCAGCCATCACCTGCATCAAATCCTCATAAAAGCGCAATGCATTGGATTTTACTTTCTCAATGATAGGTGCCATGCTACCTGTTGCATCAATACACATCACAATATCTACAGTATAGTGTAAGCCTTGCATAGACAAATAAGATTTTTAAAATTGTAAGATTTTATGAAGGCAAATATACGAAGTAGGGATTATTTATGAGAAAATATTCTTATTTTTCAGTAAATTATGTATTGTCGAAGCACCTCACAAGTGATATAAAAAAGCTTTTAAAGGAAAAATCATGGAAAAAAATACTTATCATGTATTGGGCATGATGTCAGGGACTTCTCTGGACGGCTTGGATTTGGCTTTTTGTAGGTTTGAAAAAACAGCCGACCAGTGGAAGTTTGAGATCATCAGAGCCGAAATCATTCCTTACAAGGCCACTTGGAAGATGCCATTAAGCCAGGCAGTAAGTTTAGGCGGAGAAGACTTGAGTAGATTGCATGTAGATTATGGAGCTTTTTTAGGAAAACAAGCCCTTGAGTTTTTAGAAAAATATCAACTAAAGCCTGATTTTATAGCCTGTCACGGACATACGATTTTTCATCAGCCTGACAAAAGGTTTACGCTTCAAATCGGCTCTGGCTGGGAAATAGCCGTCCAAAGTGGATATCCGGTCATTGCCGATTTTAGGAGCAAAGACCTAGCTCTGGGCGGTCAGGGTGCTCCTTTGGTACCCATAGGTGATCGTTTTTTATTTGGTGATTATGACTTTTGTTTGAATCTGGGTGGAATAGCCAATATTTCCCTAGAATGGCAAGGAAAACGCATCGCCTATGACGTTTGTCCAGCAAATATGCTTTTGAATAATCTGGTGAAAGGCTTAGGGCTGGAATATGACCGGGGAGGGGCTTTGGCCGCCCAGGGCAACCTAGACACGGAATTATTGGCTCAATGGGATGCTTTGCCCTACTATCAACTAGCTCCCCCCAAATCTTTGGGCTGGGAATGGTACGTTTCGGAAATTATCCCTTTATTACAAGTAAATACTTCAAGGATAGAAGACCAACTAAGAACCGCTATCACACACATTGCCCGGCAAATTGCCTTGGCTGTTACACCTTATACGAGAGAGACACAAGTATATAGCTTTTTAGCTACTGGAGGGGGTGCAAAAAATACTTTTTTGATGGAGCAAATTCAAGCACATTTACCCGCCCATATCTCCTTAGTCATTCCCGAAGAAACCATCATCGACTTTAAAGAAGCCTTGGTTTTTGCTTTTTTGGGTGTTTTAAGGCTTCGGGAAGAAGTCAATTGCCTAGCTTCAGTGACTGGATCCCAGAAGGATAATTGTGGAGGAATCATATTTTTACCCTGAAAGAAGTCAGCAATACTAAAAAGGGCAACGATGAGGTCGCTTTAAGCGACCTCGTCGTTTGGATGGGTTGATCTTCAAGTAAAATCATAAGCAACCAAAATGAATATCTTGCGATAAAAATTTTGAGCATGGATTGTCGGCGTGGTACTTTGCAATCAGAAAATTTGCTGGTGTACCGTGGGTGTTGGTCAGTTGCTTCTTAAAATTTGCTGGTGTACCGATCATATTCGCCTTATTTATCTTAATACAGGCTTGTTATTCAGGAATAATCCCGCTGTATGCTTTAAAATCTCCTCATATAACCTCTTGCGTAAGGTTTTACCCTTTTGGGAGACGCTATATGTAATTCAAAACCTTAAAATACTGAGGTAATATCCACCGCATTTGTGATCTTGTTTAATTGGCAGGCTTTATCAAACTTTGTAGCGAAAATTCTTTGCTATGGAAACGAGTTTAAAACAGAATATTTAAAAACATGAAGCTTTTTAATAACTAATCATTCTATACCACCACACACAGACCTCTTTTCTTTTTCTAGGCAAAGAAAATCCCAAAAACTAAACGGAAAGAAAATTGCTATGCATTTTGCCAGGAAAGATTTTTTGATTCTCCTTTTTTTGTTATTGACTTTTTCAGCCCACAAACTCAGTGCCCAGACGGCAAATTTTAATTTTGTCATTAGTGCCAACGGCTGTGATATTGCTACCTATAACTTTAGCGACCAATCTACCGGACCGAATCTGACCAATCTCTATTATGAGTGGATTTTCGGAAATGGCAACTCGGTACAGGAAACTCCTGCCAATGATGCCGGAATCCAATTCCCCTCAGCAAGTTATAATAACTCTGGGACTTTTACGGTGACCCTTAATCTCCGAAATGGATTCAACGGGACGGTCTTGTCTACGGTCAGTAAACAAGTAATTGTCTACGAATCTGCCAATCCTGATTTTACCGCCGATGTACTTTCAGGCTGTACCAATCTGACTGTTAATTTTTCAGACATTACAGACACTTCTTCCCCCACCATAGGGAATGTGACCCGATGGACCTGGAACTTTGGCGATGGAAATACCTTCTCAGGTACTGATCCTGTATTCAGTGCCAACCCACAGCATACCTATCTTTTTTCGGGAGATTATCAGGTTACTTTGACCGTAGAGACCTTTTCGGGAGGAATCCAAACTTGTGCTGCTTCAGAAATCAAATCTTCTTATATTCGGGTGCGCTACTCACCTGTGGCAAGTTTTGTCCTGAACAACCCCCCAGCCTGTGCAGTACCTTTTACGGCACAATTCAGGAGTACTTCCACTGTACGTACTACACCCCCACCTGCCGGAAATATCATTACGTATAACTGGACGTTCTACGATACCAACGGAAGCACTATCCTGGGGACGAGCTCCTCTCAGAACCCTTCTTTTACATACACCACCAAAGGCATTTATCCAGTAAAGCTCAGAGTCAGGACTGCCGACGGTTGCGCTGACTCGATCACTGTCGCTGATGCTGTCAGAATTAATGATAATCTTGCCAATTTCACTTTGCCGACCGCAAACGTATGCGCCAGTACTGCTTTACAGTTTTTTGATAATTCATCCACTGGTGCAATGGGCTGGTCATGGGATTTTGGAGATTTCAGCCCTTTATCTACCCAGAAAAATCCCACGCATACTTACGCAAATCCCGGTACATATTCCGTTCGCCTGACTACTACGTTTAGCGATGGATGTTCGGTTACTTCAGTGCCTCAGCCAATCACCATCCAACCTCAACCCAGTGCAGGGTTTACCATCATCCCGGTCGTAGGACTTTGTCAGGTTCCCCGAACCATCACTTTTAATCCGGTTACCACAGGGGCACAGTACACATACTCCTGGAATTTCGGCGATCCAAATGTATTTGGTGGTGGAACCAGCACGGCAAGTAATCCTATGCATACTTACACGGATTTTGGTACGAATACCGTCATCCTCACCATTACCAATACGATTACAGGCTGCTCAAGCACTGGTACTTTGAATATTCCGATTGAAGAACCTGTGATCGTTTTTAGTGCAGATGCAGAGGAAGGCTGTGCACCCCTGACTGTAAATTTTGATGCAACAGGCACAGATGCCAACGAAGCCATTATCAGTTATGTGTTTGATTTTGGAGATGGAAGCCCACTAGAAACTATTCCTGGACCTACCTCTACTCCTCAGACTTCTCATATTTATACTGCATTTGGCGATTATACGCCTACGCTGACCATTACGACCAGCAATGGTTGTACCCGGACTGTTGCTCTAGCCCCTATCGAGGTAGGAGAGCCGCCTACTCTAACAGGAATAACCCTCAGCCGCCCAGGCGGTTGTGTAAATGATGGGGGAGGAATTACCTTTACGCCTGTATTTTCGGGTTTGGTAGTAGCTGATTCGCTAATTTGGGATTTTAGTGACGGTACAATCATCAATAATGACAATATCAATCCGGTTACGCATTTATTCCGGGATATTGGCAGCCTCACCGTAACCTTGACCGCTTTTGCCAATGGATGTCAGGTATTAGTGCCTTTTAGCCAAAATGTGAATATCAGCGGGCCACTGGCAAGATTTCAGATTGTGGGAGGTGGTTCGGCTTGCGTGGGTACAAATACTTTTAACTTTAATAACCAAAGTCTCAATGGGCCGAATAGTACCTATACTTGGAATTTTGGGGACGGCTCACCTACGCAAATTATCCCTCAAGGAAGCCCTGTAAGCCATACTTACACCAGTCCGGGAATATATACCGTGAGCCTGACAGCCAATGATAGCAATACCGGATGTGTAAGTATAGCCTCGGCGCAGGTCAATGTAAGTGTATCTGGGGCAGATTTTACTACTTTCCCCAATCCGGCTGATGTTTGCAGAAATAATGCAGTGCAATTTATTGATCAATCTACTACTACGGGCACGATTGTACGCTGGATTTGGGATTTTGGTGACGGCACTATCGAGGAATTTACCAATAATCCCAATACAACGCATAACTATGCTCCAAAAGCTACTCCCTATCAGGCAACTTTGACCATTGAAGAGTCCAATGGCTGTACAACAACTTCTGCCGCAAAACCCGTGACCGTCTCTGGACCAAGGGCAAATTTTACGAGCAATATCGTAGTTTGTGAAGGAGAGTCTTTGAGTTTTACAGATACTTCTTTGCCTCTTCCTGGTACTTCTACGATTAATTCTTGGCTTTGGGACTTCGGCGATCCGGTTTCGGGCGTCAATAACAGCAGCGCTTTACAAAATCCTTCGCATATTTTCTCCGGCCCTGGCACTTATACTGTACGATTAACCGTAGAAGATGACAATGTCTCTCTGGGCACTTGTAGCCATGCCGTCAGCAAGACTGTTCAGGTGCTTGCCAAACCGCGAGCAGGATTTACTACTACCAGAAATAAATACTGCCTCAGCAACAGTATCTTATTTACTAATACTTCTACGGATATTCCTGGTGGTACGGGGCTTACTTATTCTTGGAATTTCGGTGGAAGCGGAACCAACCTCTCCGTTGATCCGGCAAACCCCGAATTTGTCTATGATTTTACGGGTACGTATGTGGTCACGCTGACTGTTCAAGCAAACAATGGCTGTTCAAGAAGTTTTAGCAAAACGGTTTTTGTAGTGAATCCTGATGCTACCATGATTGCGGATGGAGTCATTGCACCTTCTACACTCACCCGCAACTGCCCTCCAGCTACAGTTAGTTTTGTCGCTGTCCCAAGTTCGGGAGCTGGGATTACAAGCTATTTCTGGGAATTTGGAGACGGAAATGTGGCATTTACCCAAAATCCTAAAAATACCTATAGCGTGCCAGGTAACTATACAGTGACCCTTACCATGACCAGCGACGCCGGTTGCGATATTGTCAAAACAATCACCAATTTTATAACAGTAGACGGTCCTGCCGGAAGTTTTACCTTTGTGCCGACCCGAATCTGCGCCCCTGAAACCGTAGAATTCACCGCAGCCAGTATCTCCGGCTTGGGTGGTACAGGCAGTACCATTCAATGGGATTTCGGAGACGGAACTACCACTGCCGAAATTCCTTTGACACAGGCTGAATACAATGCGGCTTTGGGAACTATACCCGGAAAAACAATCATTTCGCATACGTATACCATACCTGGTGTGTACATTCCTTTTATGATTCTCAAAGATGATTTGGGCTGTAAGGTATCTTATACCTCTCAGACGGGTACAGTCAGCGTAAGTGGGCAACCCACAGCGAATTTTACCTGGGATAATGGTGGCGGTTTGATTTGCCAGGGAATTAATTTTAATTTTCAGGATTTGAGCTTGGGCAATCAAGTGACGCCCAATTCACTGCGCCCGGAAATAGATACCTGGAACTGGACTTTCTATGATACCGATAGCGTCACGATTTTGGGTACTTCCACCCAGCGGAATCCTACACGTATGTACAATGCTTCTGGGATTTATCCAGTTCGGCTCGTGGTAGAAAGTGCCTTTAACCCCACGTATCCACCTGGATGTAGTGATACTACTTTCCGTTATGTAGAGATTATCACACCCTCGATTACCGCTAATTTTACGGTAGATCAAAACCTGATCTGCCCTGGTGAAGTGGTTAATTTTACCAACAGCTCAGTCAGTACCAACAATCCACCTTTATCATTGGCTTATTTATGGGAGTTTTTGAATGATGCAGGAAATGTAATCGGCACCTCGAATGCCGTCAATCCAAACTTTACCTTTACGTCCACAGGAGATTATACCGTAAGATTGACCGTTACGGATAATGCTGGTTGTGCTGCCAGTGCAGTCAAAACCAACGAAATAACTGTCAATGAACTACCATCCTTCGGCGAACAGCCGCTTAATACCGTGATTTGTTCAGGTAATGATACTTCTTTTGTAGCAAGAGCAACCTCAGCAGCTTTGAGTATTGCCGACATCAACTATCAATGGCAAATCGATGATGGTGGAGGGTGGGCTAATTTGAGTAATAGTGCGATTTATGGCAATACAAGCGGAGTTTTAAATGCTTCCTTGCCCAGCACGACCCTTACACTTACTGGAATTCCCCTTAGTTTTAATGGTTACCGCTATCGCTGTGTGTTTCAGCATATCAATACCACCCAATGTATCCGCATCTCCAATGAAGCTGTCCTCACGGTCAATCAATCCCCAACACCTGCCACGGTTGGCCCGAATCAAATCCTTTGTAATGCCACCAGCGCAACAATCACCGGGAATACCCCTTCAGTTGGGACGGGTCTTTGGACACAACTCAGCGGACCTGCGGGGGCGATTATCACCAATCCTACCAACCCCAACACCCAGGTGAACATTGGCTTTGGAACTTATGAATTTCAATGGACGATCTCTAACGGTGTTTGCCCGCCGACTTCTGCTACCATTCAAATTGCTAATTCTCAGTCGGCTTTTGCAGGTCTTGACCAATCTTATTGTCATGTCTCTTCCTTTAATCTGAATGGAAGCAATCCTGCAACTACCGGAGGAGGTACAGGCACCTGGACATTCCTCAGCGGTCCCAATACTCCCAATATTGATTTGCCCAACGACCCAAATAGCAGCATCAGCAATGTAATAGCTTCTGCCACCCCTTACCGATTTGTATGGAGTATCATCGGAGCGGCAGGTTGCGGCAATTCCAAAGATACAGTCAGTATTTTTAATTATGCTTTGCCCAGCTTTACTGGACAACCCTCAGACATTACTTTGTGCGAAAACCAAAACGGAACGATCAGCGTGAATGCCTCTGCTGCCTTTACTTACCAATGGCAGTTAGACGATGGTGGAGGCTCAGGCTTTACCAATATTTCGGATGGAGCTTTCTACAGCGGAACTAACACCAACACTTTGAATCTAACTGGAGTAAATATCAGCCTGGATTTTGCCAAATATCGCTGTTTAATTACCAATCCAGGCACCTCCTGCGAGAATTTTTCACAAGAGGCAGAATTAAGAATTATTCCTGCTCCAAACAATACCGTCATTGCTGATAACTCTAGCATTTGTGCCGGAAATCCGGTCAATATCAGTGTATACGGTACAATTTCAGGCTATACCTATGTATTAAGAAACGGGACTAATCCGGTAGCAGGAGTACCTCCTCTTACGGGAAATGGAGCTACAATTAGCTTTGCAACCATTAACCCGACTAGCACCAGCACCTACAATGTACTTGTGACCACTTCTGCTGTCAATGGCTCAAGCTGTAGCATAATGCTCACAGACCAACCCACCATTACTGTGACTCCGGCGACCAGCCCCTCCGTCACCGGGGCAGATTTTGCAGTTTGTGCAGATGTAGCCAATTTATCAGCCAATGCACCTGCCAACGGCACGGGTCTATGGACTTTGGTATCCGGTTCGGGAACAATCACCAACCCCAACAATAGAAATTCAGGAGTTACTGCCTTAGGTTTAGGAAGAAATGTATTCCGTTGGACGATCAGCAATGGCTTATGCCCTTCTACCCAAGATACGCTGGTCATTACGCGCAATCAAGGGGTGACGGCAAATGCAGGCTCAGATCAGGTACTCTGCGGAACATCTACAATTTTATCCGCCAATAGCTCCATTTCAGGTTTCGGAACTTGGTCTTTGCTATCGGGTACAGGTACTATCGTAAATGTGAATGACCCCGCTTCGGCTTTCATCAATGTAGCCCTCGGGCAAAATGTATTGCTTTGGACACTTGACAACGGTTCTTGTCCGCCTTCTTCTGATACGGTAATTATTCAAAGAGAATCCAGCAATGCCTTCTCTGATGCCGGATCCAACCAAGAAATTTGTGTAAATAATACTACGCTGGCTGCCAATACGCCGATTGCGGGTACAGGTGTCTGGTCTGTGGTGGCAGGAAGCGGAACAATTGCCGATCTGAATAATCCCAATACTTCCGTCACTAATCTGGGCAATGGCTTAAATACTTTTGAATGGACAGTAAGTAATCCTTGTGCTACGGCTATTTCTAGGGTGGATGTCGTAGTAAGCAATCCTACTTTTACGGCAGATGCCGGAGCCAATCAAACGGTATGTACGCCAACGGCTACGCTCAATGCTTTACCCGTTCCGGTAGGGCAGGGTGTTGGAAGTTGGCAGGTTACAAGTGGGGGCGCAACCCTGAATAACCCCAGTGACCCTAACTCTACTGTCAGTGGACTTACTCCAGGACTGAATACTTTTCGTTGGTTTGTGAGTAATGGAGTCTGCCCCAGTTCCGAAGATTTGGTAAGTATTACCCGTGTCTCTATTACTCCGGTCTCCGCCGGAAATGATGCTACTGTTTGCGGTACAAGTGCGGTGCTTAATGCCAATGACCTGGATATTGCCAATGGCGAAACAGGCGTGTGGACTGTAGAAGCTGGCACAGGAATATTTGTAGATGCCACCGACCCTAAATCTGGCGTGAGTGGTTTGGCTTCTGGAGCTCTAAATCGTTTCCGTTGGACGGTCAGCAAGGCTTCCTGTGCTACGGTTTCTGATGTGGTAGATATTACGGCTGTGGCTGCTCCAATAGCCAGTGCGGGTGTTACTCAAAATATATGCTCCGACCAGACTATTTTAAATGCAACCTTGTCCAATGGAAACGGATTGTGGTCTTCCACAGACCCTAACGTCAGTTTTGATAATCCTAGCCAGCCCAATACGCTTGTCCGTGGGCTTGTCTTGGGAGGCAATACACTCACATGGACAGTCTCCAATGCCAATTGCCCAAGCGCAATCAGTACTGTGATCATCCATCGCATGAGTCCTCCTACTTTATCAGATGCAGGAACAGACCAAGTGGTTTGCAGTGATATAGCTACCCTGGATGCCAATACACCAGTTATCGGGGCAGGTGTGTGGAATGTAGTTTCAGGATCCGGCACAGTAGAGATATTGGACGATCCCAATTCAGCCGTCAATGGGCTGAGTCTGGGTGAAAATATCTTTCGTTGGACGATCAGCAACGGCACTTGTCCTGTATCTACTTCCACGGTGAAAATCACCAGAGTTCAGCCCCCCACCTTAGCGGATGCTGGGCCGAATCAGACGGTTTGTTCGGCAATCGCTACCCTAGATGCCAATACGCCGATTATTGGCACTGGAGTCTGGACAGTAACGGCCGGTTCGGCTGTGCTGGATAACCCCAACGATCCTAATTCGGGGGTAAGTAATCTAAGTATTGGTGCCAATGTATTACGCTGGACAATCAGCAACGGCACTTGCCCAGTTTCAACGGCAACTGTGACCATCACCCGCCATGAAGACCCTAGCCTTGCCAATGCCGGGCTCAGTCAGACAATATGCGCAACTTCCACAAATCTAAATGCAAGTGTACCCACGGTAGGCACAGGTCTTTGGACGGTCGTTTCTGGGGCTGCTACCCTGATTGATCCTACTGACCCTAAAACTGCGGTAAGCAACCTTTCTCCCGGATTAAATACTTTTAAATGGACAATTTCCAATGGTTCATGCCCAGTTTCATCTGCCAATGTAAGCATTACACGAGAAGAAATACCAACTTTGGCCAATGCAGGAACGAATCAAACCATTTGTACATCTCAAATAAACTTAAATGCTAATCAAGCATTGGCTGGCACAGGCACTTGGACTTTGATCAATGGCAGTGCAGATATTGACCAAGTAAATAATCCCAATACGATGATCAATCAAGTAGGAATAGGTGCAAATACCTTCCGATGGACGATCAGCAACGGGAACTGTAGCCCTTCTTTTGATGAAGTCACGATTACGCGGGAGGCAGCTCCAAGCATTGCCTTTGCTGGTGCCAATCAAACGGTTTGCACTTCTTCTGCTTTGATGAGTGCCAATACCCCCGTAGTAGGCACGGGATTCTGGACGCTTGTTTCGGGAAGTGGCTCATTTGCAAACCCCAATTTGCCAAATACTACTGTCACAGGGCTTTCTTTAGGAATAAATACCTTTGCCTGGACAATCAGTAACGGAGCTTGTACGGCTTCTACCTCAACAGTCAACATTACCAGAGAAGAAGCTCCAAGTACTGCTATGGCAGGAGGAGATCAGAACATTTGTGCAAATACCGCTACTTTAATCGGGAATACTCCATCAGTTGGTTCAGGAATCTGGACTTTGGTGAATGGCAGCGCAACTATTTTGAATCCGAATAATCCAAGTACCGCCGTGGCAGACTTAGGAATAGGTATCAATACCTTCCGTTGGACGATTAGCAACGGGGGTTGTACGGTTTCCTTTGATGAAGTGAATATCACCAGAGAACAAGCTCCGTCACTTGCTAATGCCGGAGTCAACCAAACTATTTGCACCGAAACTACTATTTTACAGGCAAATACACCAAGCATTGGAAGCGGTCTTTGGAAAGTTTTGGCAGGCTCGGCAATCATCGCCAATCCCAATAACCCCACCACCCAGGTAAACAATCTGGGTATGGGTATAAATATTTTTGAATGGACGGTTTCTAATGGAAACTGTACCTCAAGCAGTGCCACCGTGACAGTAACCCGCGATGAACCTCCGATTATCGCCAATGCAGGCACGGATCAAACGATCTGCACAAACAATACCGTACTCAACGGAAACAATCCCGGAAGTGCCGAAGGTACTTGGACGGTAGCCGCAGGTTCGGCCATTATTGCCAATCCCAATTCTCCCAATACAACCGTGAGTAATCTTTCATCAGGTACAAATACCTTTGTGTGGACAATTGCGAACGGTACTTGCCAGCCTTCGGTATCTAGCGTAAATATCAACCGACAAATAGAACCTAGCACTGCCATTGCTGGAAGCCCACAGACAGTCTGTGCCAATACGACTACATTGAATGCCAACACCCCTCAGAGTGGTGTCGGCACTTGGTCGGTAGTAAGTGGCTCAGGCAATTTTGTGGATGTCAATGACCCTAGAACTTCCCTTAGTGGTTTGAGTGTAGGGGATAATGTATTTCGGTGGACGATTAGCAATGGAGTTTGCCCGACTTCTTCTGCTACGGTGACCATCACCCGCAACCAAGAACCAACCGTAGCCAATGCCGGAAGCAATCAAAATATTTGTAGCCCTAATACTACCCTGAATGGAAATTCACCTATTGTGGGTACTGGTTTTTGGACAAGAACGCAGGGGTCAGGAATACTCAGTGATCCTACCTCTCCCAATACTGCAGTGAGTAGCCTTTCGGTAGGGTTGAATACCTTTGTCTGGACGATCAGCAATGGCAATTGTAACAGTTCAAGCGCAACAGTAACTATTCTTCGAGAAGAAAATCCTACCCTGGCTCATGCAGGCTCAGATCAGACAATTTGCACCAGCAACTTTAATCTCAACGCCAATACACCAACAGTAGGTACCGGAGTTTGGACAGTTATTAACGGTTCGGGGGTGATTACCAATCCCAATAATCCCATTACCAGTGTCACCGGGTTGAGTATAGGTATCAATACCTTCCGGTGGACTATCACAAGTGCTTGCGGAACATCTTCTGCCAGTGTAAATATTATTCGGGATGAAGCCATTAGCTCAGTGAATGCTGGAACGAACCAAACCATTTGTACACCAACCTTTAATTTACAAGCAAGTAATCCTACAGTAGGGGCAGGAGCTTGGACAGTGGTGGCTGGTTCGGGAATTTTAGATAATCCAACCGATCCCAATTCAGGGGTGACTAATTTAAGCATCGGAACGAATGTGTTCCGCTGGACGGTAAGCAACGGCGTTTGCCCAAGTGCTTCTGCCACGGTGACTATCACCCGTTTAGCCGAGCCAAGTATTTCTACAGCAGGTCAGAATCAAACTTTATGTGCTTCTTCTACCACGCTCAATGCCAATCTGCCTACCAGTGGAACTGGACAGTGGACTTTGGTAAGTGGAAATGGTGTATTCAGTGACCCAACAGACCCTCGTACATCGGTAACAAATCTTGTAATTGGTACAAATACTTTCCGATGGACAATCAGCAATGGCAATTGTACTTCTTCTTCCTCTACAGTAAGCATCACAAGAGAAGAAATACCCACCATCGCAGATGCCGGAACGGATCAAACCCTCTGTGTAAGCACGGCTACCCTGGACGGAAATATCCCTGCAATTGGTACAGGTATCTGGACAGTTATCGAAGGAAATGCGATTTTGAATAACCCCAATAATCCAAAAACTACGTTAAGCAACCTTTCCCTGGGAGTCAATCGATTTACTTGGGCAATTGATAACGGAACTTGCACGGCTTCTGCCTCAACGGTAAGCATCACACGCAATGAAGAGCCTAGCAACGCGGTTGCCGGAACCAATCAAACCACCTGTGAATCGGTCATGAGTCTCAATGCCAATGCCCCCGTTGTGGGAACGGGGCAATGGTCGGTCATTGTCGGGTCAGCTACAATCACCAATCCGAATAATCCCAATACGACGGTGACCGGATTGAGCATCGGAACAAATTTATTCCGTTGGACGGTCAGCAATGGAACCTGTAGTACAAAATCTGCCCATGTAGAAATCATTCGCCAAGAAGCACCTACGGTCTCGAGGGCAGGTTCGGATCAGGATGTTTGTACACCAGGAGCCACTCTGAATGCCAACAATCCGTTGGTAGGCATTGGAACCTGGACGGTGACCGAAGGCTCAGGCATTGTAACCAATCCGAATAATTCTAATTCAACGGTGACCGGATTGAGCTTGGGTAAAAATACTTTCAAATGGACAATCAATAACGGTACTTGTGCAGTCTCCGAATCTTTTGTAAATATCTATCGGGAAGATGGCCCTACGGTGGCCAATGCTGGCGTGAATCAGATAATTTGTGCGGCTACGGTTACCCTGAATGCCAATCCGCCCGGTACAGGCATGGGCACTTGGACGATTATCGCAGGAAGTGCTACGGTGACAGATCCCAATAATCCTAATTCAGGCGTGACGGGACTAAGCCCTGGAGTCAATACTTTCCGCTGGACGATCAGTAATTCCTGCGGTAATTCTTCGGCGAACGTGAGTATCATCCGGGATGAGCTTCCGACTTTGTCTAATGCAGGTGCAAATCAGCAGGTTTGTAGTACAACAACTACCTTGAATGCCAATACTCCGCAAGTAGGTACGGGTAGCTGGACAGTAGCTGCTGGTGAAGCAAACATTGAAAATCCCACACAGCCCAATTCTAGGGTGAATGGACTTGGTGTAGGAGTTAATACTTTTGTTTGGACAATCAGCAACGGAACATGTAATATCTCCACTTCAACAGTGACCATTACCCGTGATCAAAGCCCTACACTTGCCGACGCCGGAACCGACCAGTCACTTTGCAATCAAAGCAACACCACACTGAATGCCAATCAGCCTGCTATCGGTAGGGGAGCATGGACACAGGTCAGCGGACCCAATACAGCCTTAATTCTCAATAGAAACTCATTCAATAGTGGCGTAAACGGCTTGATACCTGGTATTTATGTCTTTAAATGGACGATCAGCAATGGGGTCTGTGAAGCATCTGACGATGAAGTAGTGGTTAATATAGCTGGAAGCCCCCGTAATGACAATACCTTGGCTGTATCCGATGTGGAGTATTGCAGTCAGGAAATCCCCAACAACATCAGCATCGGCATAGAGAATACCGAAGTTGGGGTCACGTATGAGCTAAGAAGTACAAACGGAAATCTGATTAGCAGTGCGTTGAGTACGGGAGGGAATCTGACCTTCGGCCCAATTAACAGCCCCTTGGTTTCTGCCAGCTATGAAGTGTTTGCCCTTGGGGCTGCACAGGGAGGGCTGACCTGCCCGGCTGTGAAACTTACAGATCGGGCTGAAATCACGGTAAGGAATTGCAATCTACCCGAAGCACTACCGATTAATTTACGTACCGACCTTTGTACAGAAGTCAAATTCAATCTATTGGATAGCCTTGAGAACTCGATCACCCTTGATTTGATTCCCAAAACCAATATGGTTACGAATCAGGGAGGCGTGGTAAACATTTCACCCAATGGGATGATTGTTTATGAACCAAGGGGCAATTTCGTTGGAGTGGATGAATTTGAATACGAAATCTGCAACCGTGAAAATCCTCCTGCCTGTGACAAAGCCCGCATTCGGGTCTTGATTGAAGCATGTACCAACACACCTCCTGTGGCTTATTCGGATGATTACTCAGGTGATAACTGCCGCTCCATAAAAGGAAATGTACTAGATAATGATGAAGATGCAGAAGGTAGTTTGCTCTTGGTCAAAGCTCAAAATCCTACACTTAGCCCTCAGAAAGGTATATTCAGTATCCAGGCAAACGGAGATTTTGAATACACACCCTCCGAAGATTTTGTAGGGTTGGATAGCGTACAGTACGAAACCTGTGATGATGGCTCAGGCTCTATTGTCAAGTGCAGCAAAACAACCATCTACTTGAATATACTAGGCTGTAAAGATGTATTTATCCCTGAAGGATTTTCACCCAATGGAGACGGTGTAAATGACGGCTTTGTAATCGTAGGTGCTGAAAACTACCAAAAAATATGGCTTAGAATTTACAACCGATGGGGAAATCTGGTGTATGAAAATGAAAATTACCGAAACAACTGGGAGGGAATCGCTAACAGAGGCAATCTTACCGGGCAATCTTTGCCGGACGGTACTTATTACTATGTGGCCGACTTTGACAAGGGACGCAAAAGATTAGCCCGCTATCTGACATTAAGAAGATAGATCAGGATTAATAGGATTTAAGAATTAACAGGATTTATATAATTTATACTTGGGTCTAATCCATAAATCATCATAATCAGGCAAAACACAATTTAAGATATAAATGCTATGCTACAGATACAAAAAATTACTTTAATTCTTTTTCTTAGTTGCATTGGGCTAAACCTGCCTCGACCTGCACAGGCACAACAAGATGCACAATATACCTTATTTATGTTTAATGGACTGACGCTCAATCCAGCTTATGCTGGAAGCCGGGATCGGTTCAGCATCACAGGTTTATTCCGTAAACAATGGGTAGGGATTGAAGGCGCACCCACCACGCAAACCCTTTCCATGCATACGCCTATTTTTGGGCAGAAAATGGGCGTTGGGCTAATGCTTACCAACGACAGGGTGGGGGATTCTAAAATATTTACGCTTAAAGGTTCTTATGCTTACCGCCTAAAAGTAGGGCAAAGCTTTTTGGCTTTAGGTTTACACGCCGGATTTACCCAATATCGGGCTGATTATCTGGATGTGCGATATGCACTGAATCCGAACTTTCAGGATGTAGCTTTTAATCAAAATTTAAATGAGACTTTATTTAACATCGGCACGGGTATTTATTATCACAATGAGCGATTTTATGCCAGCTTTTCTGTGCCACAAATGATTAATAACAACTTAACCGGAGGCATCTCGGATGCCCGCCAGTCAGTGCATTATTTCCTGAGTACAGGCTATGTATTTAATATGAAAGGAAGTATCAAAATCAAACCTGCGATATTTGCCAAATTTGTTTCGGGTTCGCCGATTTCACTGGATTTTAATACCAATGTAAACATCAAGGACTTTTTGGAGGTGGGCGTTTCTTATCGTTGGGATGATTCTATTGATTTTCTGCTGATCTTACCGATGGGGCGCAATCTGGCTTTTGGCTATGCCTATGATGCTACTTTGACTGAATTGAATAAGTACAATTCTGGCAGCCACGAAATTATGCTGCGTTATGAATTTAATGTACTTGGCAAAAGTGAAAAGATTCTGACACCGAGATATTTTTAGCCGGGTGTCGGGTGTGAGGGGATTTTTAAAAGGAAAATTGGTAGTGTGTACCAAGAATGCTGTTCGTTCAAAACAGTGGGCTGTGCAGACACAGTCCACGGCGACTTGTTATTTGAGCATTACATCTTTCATACTACCAAAAAGTTTTATGAATAATAAGAATTGAAAATAATTGAGTTTATGAAAAGATTTTTGTTTTTAGGTATTTTGCTGAGTTTATCTTTTATTTCTTTAGCTCAGACCTCTAAGTTGGATTTGGCCAATGCTGCCTATGAAAAGTTTCATTATCAGGAAGCCATTCAATGGTATGAAGAATTACTGCGTGAAGACCCCCGCAATGACGAAGTCGAGGAAAAGCTGGCTCATTCCTACCGCAAAATCAATGACAGCCGCAACGCCGAAAAGTGGTATGCCAAAATCGTACAATATGAACGGACATCCTCCCAAAACAAACTCTATTATGCCCAGTCCCTTGCCAAAAACGGCCGCTACGAAGAAGCCCGAAGGTGGTATAAAATCTATGCCCGTGAAGCCCGAAACGACAAAAGGGGCGCCGAATTCGGAAAATCTTATGAAGATACTTCACACTTTCACCAGGATGCAGCCCGCTACCAGATTGCTTTAGCCCCTTTTAACTCTAAACAGGCAGATTTTAGTCCCATGTATTATCAAGGTGGGATTATTTTTTGCTCCAATCGAGATTCTAAAAAAGCTCCTTTTCAGTTGAAATTCAATTGGAATAATACCAATTTCCTGGATTTATTTTATGTCAAAGGGCGCGTAGGTACACCAGAATATTTCCACGAAAAAGTCAATAGCAAATACCACGAAGGACCAGTGGCCTTTTTTAATGCAGACCGCTCTATGATTTTTACCCGCAATAATTATATCCAGGGGAAATTCGGACAAAGCTCCGACGGCATCAACAAACTCAAACTCTATGAAGCTGAGATGGTCAGTGGACAGTGGGACAATATCCGCGAATTTCCTTATAATGATGATGAATACTCGGTGGGTCATCCGGCGATCAGTACTGATGGCAATACCTTGTATTTTGCTTCGGATATGCCTGGTGGCTTGGGAGGAACAGATATTTATCAATGTAATTACGAAAATGGACGTTGGGGAACGCCCAAAAATCTGGGTTCTATCATCAATACCGCCGGAAATGAAATGTTTCCTTTTATAGATGCCTCCGGAAATCTGTATTTTGCCTCTGACGGGCATCCGGGGCTGGGTGGACTGGATGTTTTTCTGGCGCAAAGTCAGCGGGGTAAGTTTGCACAACCCCAAAATATCGGCGTACCTATCAACAGCAGCCAAGATGATTTTGGCTTTATCATAGATATTGATCGGGGCGACGGCTACTTTAGCTCCAATCGGGAAGGGGGAGTCGGAGATGATGATATTTACACTTTTCAGACACAAACCTGTGATGTGATATTTGTGGTGGTAGACTCTACTCAAAATACACTCATCAAAGAAGCCCGTATCCAGATTACGGAAATGTATGATAATCAGGAGGTCGTTTATATCAATGAAAATGACAGCGTATATAGTATTCGAACAAGTTTTAGAACGGGCTACGTCTTCAAAGTATCCAAAGAAGGATATCAAGAAGGAAGGCTTAAATTGACGGAAAAAGACCTACTCAATTGCGAAAGGTATGCACAGGGTGGAGGAGATACACTCAAAATATATCTTAATCCGCCTGCACTGCTTACCCAAAATTCTAAAATTCCCCAAAATCCAAATCGTAGAGATACGGATAAAAATACGACTTTGGGGTTGAATCCTGAAAGTAATTTGCCTCCAATGTATCAAAGAAGAGGTTTTGATCCGTCTAAGGTTTACAAAATTGATAATATTTACTATGATCTGGATAAATATTACATCCGCCCTGATGCAGTAATTACCCTCAATCAAATCCTGACAATACTCTACCAAAACCCTCAAATGCGTCTTCTTTTATCTTCCCACACGGATTCTAGGGCAGATTATGACTATAACATCCGACTTTCTCAACGCAGATCAAATGCAGCGTATCGTTATTTGATCAACCGTGGGATAAGCCCAGATCGCCTTGAGATAGATTATTTCGGAGAAACCCGGCTTATTACACCCTGCCCTGACGGTGCGTCCTGCTCTGAGGATCAGCATCAACTCAATCGCAGAACAGAGCTGATTATCTTATCCGAATAAATACCAATAAAGCTTTTTTTCTTACCTGAGTGCTTTTCTTAAAATAATGTATCCCAACTAATTTGAATTCAGACCGTTATTCTAAGTGTCTGATCAATGGTAATGTTTTACCCCAATCAGACAAATTATAAGGGGTTAAAAACCCCATCTTAATCAACAGCAATCATCATAAATATCTGTACTTTTAAGCTTGCATTCGCGTATCACTCTTTTCTGACACCCCCTTACTGAATTAATAGCACTAGAATTACATAACTTCCCTGGTCTTCAGCCTTTGGATGGATTTCACTTTAAAGCTTGTGAATGACATCTCTCTTCTTTATCCCATTACTCATTTTATTTATTTACTGAATAATACTTCATGTGCTTGTCGAGGTATTTTATCTCGCAAGAAAGCATCGATTTGTGGCTTTAACTGCAAATCTATGCAGATCAAACTATATGAAATTATTTTATACGAATTGCTTAACTAAAAACTAGTGCTCGCGAAAATGAAAAATAATCTACAGAAACGAATCATTAAATTATGCTTTTTGACTGGCCTGATTTGGGTAACTGTCCATTCGCTTTCAGCGCAATGTATTGATGGTTGTGATGAAATCAGTGCTTTGAATTGCACCGAGGTGATTAAGAGTTTACCTTATGAACTATCCTTTAACGGAAACGAAGGAGGATTAAAAGATAAAAACGGACTGGGTACGGGTTTTACAATGGTACAAAAACATTCGGCTGCTCGACTCCCAGAAGACAGTCCCGTAAGTTGCCCAGTAATCCAGGGATATGAACCATCCCGATTGTTGCTTGCTTCCAATCAATTGACTTTAAAAGCTTCCAAAGGAATTGCTTTTTTAGCCCCACCTGCTGGTAGCCGCAATAATACTCAGGTTAATACACTGGGAATAGGCCTCGAGTCTTTCAATAAACAACTGATTGTTGAAACAAAAATCCTCAATTTGAAAACTGGGCAGGGATTTGCCCAAACCGGACTTTGGTATGGATTGAATGAAGATAATTATATCAAGTTTGCGGCTATCAACGAAAACTCGCTTGAGCTTAGAATAGAAAGTAATGGTACTTCATCGGATAATCAGGGAATTGTACTCAATAATCTGGTGCTGACTAATCAAGACCTGACTCTTACGCTTGAAATAGACAACCGTGCACCAAGCCCAACTGTAACGGCTACTTTTGCCCTGGGCAATGCCCCCCAACAAACCCTGGGTACATTGGATATCCCTCAAAATATCTCTGATGGCATCACTTTGGGTACAACTAATAAAGTGAGCTTTGCTGGTATTTATGCCTCTTATCGCAATGGAATTACTTTTGACGTAGCCTACGATGCATTTAAAATACAAGAAGTTTCTCCAGCAGATAATAATACAATTCGTATAAACTTCTCTGATCTCGCTACAGTTCCGCCTACAGGCTGGCTTCATGATTACGGACAAGCATTTAGCTTACGCAATGGACCCAATCAAGGCACGGGAAGATCTTATGGTTGGGTGCAAGAAACCAACTTCTTACAGCCTGTAAACTTTGAGGGAAGAGGGAGAAAGCGAACAAGCCCCACGGATATTTTGCAGGCAACTTTTATGCACATGCAGGTCAATGGAATTAACGGTGCCTGGGAAATCGAGCTGGAAAATGGAAAATATCAGGTTGAGGTCAGTGTGGGAGATGGAGGTGGTTTTACAGACAGCCGCCATACTATTCGTGCCGAAGGCATCACCATTATTAATAATTTCCTACCTAGCCCCAATGCTTTCAAAATCGGCTCCGCTATCTGTGAGGTCAGCGACGGTAAACTTACCCTAGATGCTATCGGTGGGCAAAATACCAAAATTAACCGAGTAGTGATTAGCAAAGTTTTAGAAAATCCAAAAGTAATTGCCTTTAACCTCAGCTCCGGTCAAACAGAAGTTCCTCTGACACCTACCATCGAAACAGAACAGATCGAGCTTCCCAATGGACCTTTAGACCCCCAAACAATCAACCCCGAAAATATCAAACTGATTGATCAAAATACACAGATTATCGTAGAAAGCAGTGTAGCCAGCCAAAATGATAACAAAGATATTTTACTTACCCCCAACAATCCGCTAAAACCCGGCAACGAATACACGCTTCAGATCAACGAAGGCGTAAAAGATATCACAGGTACTTCTATGCTTCCTGTGTCGCTTAATTTCACCACAGAAATACCGCCTACGCCTAGCTGGATATTAAAAGTGAACTTTCAGGATGCTGCTACCATGCCCCCCACCGGATGGGTCAAGGATGATGGCAGGGCTTTTGGAATTGCACATACTACTGTGCTTGATCAAGAAGTTGTGTATGGCTGGGTAGATGCTACTACACGTACAAGTCCCCTTGACCTGAGTACGCTGGGGCAAAATCAAAATCCTGCCGCACAAGGAGATATGTTGATCAGCTCTAGCTTTATGCCCATGCAGGCTTTGCTGAATGGAGTAACCAAAGAAGGACTCTGGGAAGCACAAATACCCAATGGAAAGTATTTGGTCACCGTCCATGTGGGTGATCCCTCGAACTTCGACAGCCAACACAGCATTCGCATTGAAGGTGTAAAAGCCATCGATCGTTTTATTCCAACTGCCGAAACTCCCTTTGCTTCGGTGACTGTCCCCGTAATGGTAGCTGATGGCAAATTAACCGTAGATGCCTTTGGAGGAATCAATACCAAAATCAATTCTTTGATGATTGAATTGGAATATTTTTTCCCTGTGTTTACCTGGAAATACAAAATTAATTTTCAGACCCAGTCCACTGTTACACCCGCAGGTTACATAGCCGATAAAGGGCAATCTTTCGGTGGCAGAGGGCTATTTCAGGGAGAAGAACTTACTTTCGGTTGGTTGGACGGACTGGGTCAAAGCCCTATAGCTTACGAATCTCAAATGAGAGACCGTGCCAAAACGCCTACTGAGCGGTTTACCCTAGCTCACCTTCAAAACCCCAACGACGTGACCTGGAGAATGTCTTTGCCTAACGGGCTTTATCAGATCAAAGTAGCCTCAGGAGATACCTATACCAACAGCCACCACCTCGTGAATGCAGAAGGAGTAAATGTGCTTACCTTTAATCAGGAGGCAGCCAATACAACTACTGGCATTGCCGAAGGTACTACGGTGGTAGAGATAAAAGATGGAAATCTGACCCTCGATCCTTTTGGGGGTACTAACTCAAAAATCAATTATATCTGGATAGGAACCATAGAACCCCAGAACGATAATATCGCACCACATTTATCAGTAAATATTCAAGGAAATCGGGTAGGATCAAATATCTATCAAGACGAAGTATTAATTCAAATAGAAGCCTACGACCTAGGCGGTGCCGGATTGAGAAGCCTGGAATTTAATGTAAATAACCAGGGCTGGCAGCCTTATGTCAATGTCCTTTTCCTAAATGAAATAGGTAATTATCATATTCAGGCAAGGGCTACAGATGCCAATGGCAATCAAAAAATAAGCCCCGAGTTTCAGTTTGAATTACTTAACTCCAACGGCACACTCTCCAAGATGGTCGTCGAGAATATGGATCACTTCCCGAATGATCACGAACTTACTTTCTCAAGAATTCAAATCCCCTGGAGAAATCAAGGAGCAAATTATAATGCCAATCACGATGTCGTATTCCTAAGAATTCATAATCGCGGCTTGGATGACCTCAAGATCAATCAACTCAAATTAAATGATACCCTTAACTGGACAATCCAGTCCGTAGGTGGAGTAGCTGCCCCACAATTGAGCTATCCACTGAATATAGGACCAGGAAGCCGAGTAGATGTGGCCTTGCAATTTATTGCCGTTGACCCGCCGAATCCAAACCGTGACAAAATCAAAGTACTGGAAACAAACCTGGAAATTTTCTCGGATGATATTGCCCTGCCTTATCAAAATATCATACTCAGAGGCCTTTGGCAGAAAGAAGGAGAGTCTCACCGCGAACCGATTGTTCGGGAAATTATTGAGGCATTTGGCTTCAAAACAGACCCAGGCTTTGAAAACTACAAACATGGCTCTGATTCTACCCTCAAAGGCGACGAGATTTCGGTGATGCTTCTTGAAAGAGCTGATCCTGCTCTGCCCGTGACGGTCAGACACCTGGCCTCTTATCAAGGATGCTGTGCTTATGGAACAGGACTGTCTTATGAAGATGTAAACCCTTATACCCAAAAAACAGGAAAAGGGATAGCAGGAAGTGTAGGCGTAGATACCCAAACTTTACTCCCTAGATCCAATACAAACCCAGGCGACGGAAACTTTGGAAGCCCTTCATCCGGTTCGTTTGTTCCTTTGGGACCTTTTAATGTCAGGGTTGCACAAGATTGCTCTAACCCTTACCTCAATCCGCCTTCTACTTCACCTACCGTGCGGGGATATATCGGCATTCGTTTCTGGAAAGTAAGAAACTCTGCCGGAGAGGTCGTACCCAATGCCTATCTTATGTCCAATGACTATTTGGGGTCTTCAGGAACGAATTATGATTATAATGATAATATGTTTTACATCACCAATGTAAGACCTTACGGTGGCATGAATAACCATTCCGAACTGGCTACTGGCAATGGAATCGCAGGAGATCCTCTAGAAAACCAATCTGCCGTAGAATTTCAGGAAACTGGATTGGGTAGTTCTCAAAACATCAATATCCATCTAAGAAGCTTGGGGCGAGTATTTGCAGATAAACGTGACCCTGATATTGTTATTTCTTCTCTTGAAATACAAGGAGATAACCCCGACGAATTTATCATCGAGACACCTGCCGACCTGGTGATAAGCCCTCAGGAAAGTACCACTTTTCAGGTAAGTTTTGTGCCTAATCACGTAGGCTTTAAAAGAGCTTTTATGCTGGTGCATTACAATAGTGCTAATTCTCCTTTGAGAATTCCTTTGTCAGGAATAGCTACCACCGAGTGTGTCGATAATTTATTGATCAAACGCATCAAAACAGCCCAAAGTACTTCTAATTCGGTAACTATCGGCGGTGCAAGCTGGGAATCTGATCTGGCGTATCGTGCTGCTGGATATACTTTTAAACTGAACAACACCACGGATCAAAGCAGCCAAATCAAACAAACCGATCAGGATGCCCTCTATCGTTCTTATACTTCCTCCAATGCAGACAATACCGCCATCGGGTATAAAATCGCCCTTCCCGAAAGTGCTTCTTATTTGGTAAGATTACACTTTGCCGAAAACTACTGGACTGATCAAAACAAAAGGGTTTTCCATATATTGCTGGAAGGAACAATCGTTGAAATAGCACTTGATTTGATGGCAGAAGCAGGCTTTAAAACGGCATTGGTCAAAGACTACGAAGTAATTGTAAGCGACGGAGCTCTTGACCTAGAACTTCTGCCCATTGTCAATCGCCCGGTGATTTCAGCCATTGAGATATATCGTATGGTAAATCAGGGATCTTTGAGCTTGAATGTGGTGGATGTCAATAGCTCCGACTGCTCAAACCAAAACGGCTCCCTGCAAGTAGAACTCAATTCACAAAAAGGAAGCTTGTATAAATTAGGCAAGTATGGAGTCTATCAGGAATCTCCAGCCTTTAATCATCTAACCGCAGGCATCTATCACATATATGCCAAAGAAAGTAACTCAAACTGTGAGTTTGTACAAATGGTACAATTAGACCAAAATGTAGATTGCCAAACCGTCCTAGCCAAGTCAAGCAAAAAAACAGCAGAAAATACGGATAAAATCATGGTAATGCAGGAAGAAATAGAAATGATCGAGGTAGAAGAATTTGCCAATGATCAAGACATGAGCCTCCATATTTATCCCAATCCATTTATCAATCAGGTGACGATTACCGGTTCGGATATGATGCAGCTTTATGCTGATATAAGTCTGGAAGTTTATGATGGTAATGGAAACCTTTTATTTAAAGAAAACGGTAGCATAAAGGATTTGAATAAATCTGTAAATGCCCAAATGCAGAGTTGGTATCCGGGAGTGTATATCTTTAAGGTACAAGCTCCTGAGAAGGTGCATACCTTCAAAATGGTGAAGCGCTAGTTTTATAATTCATATAAATGCCTGAAAAAGTGTAGCATATTGTTACACTTTTTTTGCTTGAGAATCCTGGCTCAGTTTTATTATTTGTAAAAAGCTGTGGCTTTATCGTATTTTACAAGGTTGGTCAGATTAAAAAATATGTGCAAAACCTGCGTACTTTCGGTGAGATGAATCACCACTTCGTTGGGTGTATAATTAGAGGATAAGCCGGCTGGCTGTTGAATGCTCGATTCGGATATTACAGATAATGTTGCGTTATCATGTGCCTGAAACGAACTTTATAGTTTGATACTCGATTTTGCAGCCGGCTTTTCCTCAATTTTGTAATGAAATACTTCCGGAGAAACCAGAATTCTTTGTACTCAAAAACTTTTGTTGGGTACGTATGAACTCCTCATAATAATTGCCCAAAATTCTTTTTAGCTCTTCTTCGGTTTCGGATTTTAATTTTTCAGCGTAGGCGATGGTTGCCCTTAATTCACTGATTAGTTTGTCTCTTTCCTCAGCTTGCATAGTTTTTTTTAGCTCTGAATAATTTAATTTTTTATTAGATTAAATGGTGATAGAAATCAATCAATTACTGTTGTTAATTTACTGAAAATACCTTAAAAAGTTCAGAAAAATTAAAAAATGATCAATTTCTTACACCCTTATTTGTGAGCTATGCAAAATCCGAACCCATTCTGGCGAAAATTAAGAATAATATTTTAATATATGCCAATTTTCGCCTGAATTTTTTCATAATATTTGAGTGAGAACATGAAAAACCTTACCTTGTGAAGTTCCGGGCGTTTTTTTATTAATTGAAAATTGGATGTTGGGTTTTAGCGATTGGGTAGTTGTTTTGATGCAAAAGACAATTTAGTGTAAAAAAAGCCAAAGCCCAACACCCAACTTCCAATTTTTCACTGAGAGATTTTACCATTGGGGGCAATTTTTAAATCCTTGCCTGCAATGTCTTCCCATCGGTAAAATTGAAAAGTTTTGTTGTCGGACATAGCCACAAAAAGCCCTTTGGAAAACTGATCGTTCAAAGGCACATTGCTCACTTCTGACCCATCGCTTTCATGGGTAGATGTTTTAATGGTTTTGAGAAGCTTGTGTGCGTGTGGATTATCTGCACTGCCTTCTCTGCTGAAAATGTGAAACTGATTGGCCTGCTGATCGGATACCAGAATGTAGCCCGTGCCGTCTTCCAGCTTATAAATGGATATGCCTTCGTGGTCTTCCTTGAATCCTTGGGTGCCAAATAGAGCCAGTTCCTCATTGCCTTTTTCTGGGTCGGCGTGATATTTTCGGATGCCTATGTTTTCATCCGAATAATAGACATACCCCGGCGCATCGTCTACGGCAATGGCTTCTATTTCTTTTTTGCCGCTGAATTTGCCGAATTTACGCACCAAAGTGGCTTTGATTTGCCCTTGACCATTGTCTTCCAGCAAATACTGCCACAGATAACTTCCATCTGTGGGTCCGGTTTTGCGGCCTACGATGGCGTATATTTTGCTGTTTTGAGGGTTTTTATACAAGGCAATCCCCATCAAATCGCGGTATTCTTCGGCGGTTTCTCCCACAAATACTTCAATTCCACCTCCATCAATGGCTTTCATATCCGGTAGGCTGAAAATACGGAGCTTGTGGGTGAGTCTTTCGGTGACTACGGCAATGTCGGTAGTTTTGCCATTGAGCACCAAGCCATACTCGATGTCTACATTGTTGGGGCGTTTGAGATTACGCACTACCTTGTTTTCCTGGATTTTGCCCTCAAGATTATAGACATACAGTGCGCCGTCTTCCTCTTTGTCTGTACCCAGAATCAGGCTTTGGGTGGTATCTTTAGGATTAATCCAAATAGCAGGATCGTCGGTATCGTGTCGGGTAGTGTCGGTTACGATCAGGGGCTTTAGAGTCGGAATGGAATCCGATTTTTGTACTTCTAAGGACTCAGCAGATGTTGTGGTGTCTTGGGAAGAAGAGTTTTGCTCCTGGCAGGCACATAAGCCCAACAGCATGACAGTGAATAATTGAATTCGCATAATATTTTAGGTTTAAAAAAAGCTTGCCGGAAAATTCATTCCGACAAGCTTGGTACATGAGAAACTTGGATTATTTAAACAAATCAAATTTAAGACCTGCATTAAAGCGTACATTATAATACTCAGACTGCATAGTACGAGCATCAATGCCCTGGAAATAGCGCAGCGGCTGATTGGTCAGGTTATTGACCTCAAAGAAGAAGCGCAGCTGAGGCGTAAAAGCATAAGAACCGTTGATATCTAGGAACAACTGACTGTCATAATAACGATCCGTAAAATCATCTCCTCCTACTTCATCCAAATAAGAATCAGCATAATTGAGAGAAGCTCTCAGTACCAATTTTTTGGTTTCAAAAGAAAGCGAAGCATTAAAAATATGCGGTGCAGTGCCAGGTAAGGCAAGTCCTTCTCTTTCTTCACCGTCTTCATTGCGGATGCCATCAGCTTCGGAGTGGTTATAGGTATAGTTTAGATAAACCCCCAAACCTTTCCAGATGCCCGGCAAGAAATCCAACTGACGCTGGAAGCTCAGTTCAATCCCGTAAAGATTGGCTGTACCGCCGTTCAAAGGCTCAAACAAGACATAATCGTCTACAAATTCATCGCTATAGTCTTCTTGTTGGTTGATGTAGATAAATTCATCAATGTTTTTGTAAAAGAAATTACCAGATACCAGACCGATAGACTCGAAGTATTTATCTACTCCCAGGTCAAAATTCATAGAAGTAGTAGGATCCAGGTTTGGATTTCCGATAAAAAGTTCTTCGTCTTCATCTCTTTGATCGCGGAAAGGTACCAGGTCGTAGTAGTTTGGACGAGCCAAAGTGTTGGTCCAAGCAGCACGGATGATCAAGTCATCATTGACCGCATAACGCAGGTGCAGACCGGGCATAATGTTGGTGTAGCTATCAGTACGATTGACCTCTCCCAGCAATTCTTCCTCATCCAGTACATTGTTACCAGTGTAGTCAATTTGGGTATTTTCAATCCTTAATCCGGCTAAGAAAGAAAATTTATTGGATATATTTTGATTCCACATCAAATATCCTCCAGTGATGGTTTCGCTGGCTCTGAAATTTGCAGCCAAATATTCATCAAAGGCTTCTTCTCTTTCAAATAGATTGGGATTGTTCAAATCCAGTGCGCCTAAGAATTCAGGAGTTACAAAATCTCCGGCTGCATATTGGCCTCCGGCCAAGAAATCAGCATCACTTTGGTCAGAAGTGCTCAGTAGACCCAGATTGGCAAAAGCGTCTTCATCAAGGGGGCTATACTCGAAGAAATTATTGTTTCTTTCTTTTTCTTTGTAGCGCAAGCGACCTCCGAATTTGATAAAACCTTGATTATTAGAAATTTTCAAAGGAATTTCTAGGTCTAAGCGGCCGTTAATGTCTTTTTCAAAGGTTTCTCCTCTTTCTTCGGTTAGCTCATCCAGTTCGTTGAAGTTGGAAAGTGCCACGTCTCCGTTGTCGGCAGGGCTGATGCGTGGGAATTCAGGGTCAGAGAAGTTTGTATTCAACTCAAAGGAATCATCCGTGACGTATCCGATATAACGCTCACCAGGTCGTTCTTCGGAAGCACGTGCAAAAGCGGTCATCCAATTTAATTTGATTTTGCTGGCGATGAGGTGATCTCCACGCAGTGAAAAGTTATAAACACGCTGGTCTTCCAGTCGGCGATTATCTACGCGGTCATCTCCACGGCCGCCTTTGGTCTGACGTACGGCTACTGCTTCATAACCCACAATATTCTCGGTTTCATCTTCAAAAATTGGCTCAATATCATCATAAGTCAGGCGGAAGCGATTTTCCCAATCATCACGCCAGTTGTAGATAGAGCGGAAAGTAATCAGGTTATTGGCATTGATCTGGTAGTCTAAGGTAGCGGAAAGGCTACGACGAATTCTTTGAATGAGGTAGCGTCTGATCTCAAAGGATTCTGTGTAAGGGTCTACCTCGATGTCTTCTTCTGTCAGAGGGCTTTCGGCTTCATCGGTCCATTGAGCCTCAATATTATCGGAGCCGAATTGGTGATTGTTGTAGTTGGCACTTACCAATACCCCCAGTTTATTATTTAAAAAGCGATTTCCGACGATGATCGTACCCGTCCAGATGGGCTTATCGGAAAGGAAGTTAAATCCACTGGCGAGTGTACCAGATACACGCAAACCGTTGGGGGCAGAGCGAGTCACTAGGTTTACAGAACCGCCGATGGCATCGGCATCCATATCCGGTGTGAGGGCTTTGTTCACCTCGATGGTTTGAATCATATCTGAGGGGATAAGATCAAGTTGGATATT
Source organism: Microscillaceae bacterium (assembly GCA_033765345.1). Classification (GTDB taxonomy): domain Bacteria; phylum Bacteroidota; class Bacteroidia; order Cytophagales; family Microscillaceae; genus JANRIC01. Next base: position 34,843 of record JANRIC010000064.1, on the reverse strand, counting down.
TCTGTTGTCACCTTCGGCAGAGGGGATACGGTCTCCATTGATCATGACAGAGTTCAACTGAGGTGCTAGGCCACGCACGATAAAGTTACGTGCCTCACCTTGGTCACCCTGGATGGTAATACCGGGGATACGCTTAAGGGCATCGCCAATATTGGCATCGGGGAAGCGGCCAATCTGGTCGGCGGCTACAATGTTGGTGATGTTCATGTTGCTGCGTTGCTGATTGATGGCTTTTGCCTGTCCTTTGAGGCGGTCACCCAGGATTAGGATTTCAGTGCCGATATTTACTCCGGGCTCCATAGAAAGTGATATTTCGGTGGTTTGTCCTTCGGCTACTGATACATTTTGCTCTAATTTGGTATAACCGATGAAGGAAATTGTCAGTTGGTGGCTTCCACTTGGCACATTGACCAGTGCGTAGTTGCCGTTTACATCCGTAGAAGTACCCAGTTGGAGTGCCTCGATATAGACACTGGCTCCCGGCAAGCCGAGTTTGTTTTCGTCGGTAATTTTTCCGGAGATACTTCCGGTTTGGGCGAAGGCAAGATTTGATGCCAGCCCTAGGAGTAGAAAAAGTACTAGTCGTTTCATTGTGTATTTGGATTTGATTGACGATGCAAGCTTAGGAGGATTTCTGGCGGAATACAATTATTATAGGTAAGCTTGGAAGCAACAGGGGCTGCTAGGGCGTGAACAATAAGGCAACAATCGAAGTAACTTAAATTCGGCTTAACATTGAGGTAATATAAAGGGGCTATTGTAATGCAAAAGTTTCCAGTGCGAAAGGACGCCTAGCCGGATAAAGAGCTAGGAGAGAGTACCTTTTGGGTGCAATGGAGTACCAAAAAGGTGGGCTTGAGCAGCTTAGAGGTGGGTGGGAGTACCCTCATAGGTGGGGGGGAGTACCCTCATAGGTACTATGGCGCAGCAAAAAGGTACTCTGTGCCGGCAAAAGGCTAGGGTAATACAATTTAGCACCTTAGCCCCGCTTTTACAAAACCCTTGTTAGCTGTTGTTTTTCTTTTTAAGATCATTCAATTTATTATTTAATAATGATTTGTCATTGTCAGTTTTCGCTTTTTGTTGTGCCATTTCAAAATATGAAATAGCTTTGGCGTTGTCAATGTCTGTATGCAAATAACCAAGTAAAGAAAAATAAAAATGATTATCTGTTAGCTTTAATTTTTCTGCTTCTAAAATTGCAGCTTGTTTACCTTTTACTTGTGCCAAAGCATAAGTTCTATTTAGTGCTGTTATTGGTGAATATTCAATTAGCAAAAGTTGATTATAGGCTTGTAAAATGTTTTCCCATTTTTTTGGGTTTTCAATTTTGCTACTATGCCAATAGGCAATATTTGCCTCTAAATGATATTTGCTTACTTCATTACCTTGTGCACTTCGTATTAAATAAAAATTTCCTTTTGCTATGAGTTCTTCATTCCATAAATTTTTGTCTTGTTGGTCATACAAAATTGGTTCACCTATTTGATTAGTTCTTGCTTCAAAACGTGAAGCGTGAAAGCACATTAAAGCCATTAAAGCGTTTACGATGGGTTTGTTTGTCGGTTCATTTTCTATCAAAAAATAATTTAATCGCATTGCTTCCAAACACAATTCTTTCCGCAAATGAGTTTTCTGTGTACTGGAATAATAACCTTCATTAAAAAGCAAATACAAAGTTGTTAATACAGTTTCTAATCTTGTATTTATTTCGTTTTCAGTGGGCAATTCAATTTTTATATTTTCTGTTCGTAATTTTTCTTTGGCTCTAAATAATCTCTTGTTGATGGTTTCTTTATTGGTCAAAAACGCCTCTGCAATTTCATCAATTCCAAAACCACAAAGTATTCTTAATGCTAAACCAATTTGTGCTTCTGCTGGAATGATTGGATTGCAAATGGTGAAAATCATTTGCAATTGGCTGTCAGTTATATTTTTAAGCGATAAATCAACTTCAATTTCTTCGCTTGGGTTTTGATTTAGTTTAAAATCAATTACTATCTTTTCAGAAAATGTTTTATGTCGTCTAAAGTAGTCTTTGGTTTTGTTTTTAGCTACAGTATATAGCCAAGCCGTTGGGTTTTCGGGAATGCCTTTTAATCGCCAAGTTTCAGAAGCCCATAAAAAAGTATCGGTTGTAATATCCTCTGCAGTTTCAATATGAACAATACCAAACAACTTACAGAGTACAGAAATTATTTTTCTGTACTCTGTTTTAAAAAGTTGTGTAATTAATTCTTGCTCGTTCAAATTAACTGTTAACTGGTATTATACTTCTTACTTCAACGTTTCCTCCATGTGCGAGAATAGGGCAACCTTCGGCTAATTTCATCGCTTCATCAATGTTATTTGCTTTTACAATGATGGTTCCTCCAATAATTTCTTTTACCTCTGCATAAGGTCCATCGGCAATTACATGATTAGGCTTCAATGTTTTTCCTTCAAAACTCAAACGGCTGCCACTTGCCATTTTTCCTTGTGCCGCAATACCACCCATCCAATCCATCCATTCTTGAATGTTGTGAAGCGTTTGTTCTGGTGTAGGTCCAAACTTTTCGTTGATTTGGCTTCTGAAAATCATCATAAATTCTTTCATTTTTTTACTTTTTTTTAAGTTATAACAAATATCTGTTACAACCCTATGACGATTGGCTTTTTCAAAATTGGACAGAATGTTGAAAATATTTTTTTAGGTCGTTTTTGTCTTGGTGGTCGGTCATAAAATAACCGCTAACGGACAAGGCTTGGCGAAGGCGGGGATTTCCTGCACTTCACTTCACCTAAGCACAAATGTAAATAAAAAGCACTTCACTACAAATTAGCACATCAGCCCCGCTTTTCGCCAAGCCAATGTTGCAGGCTGGCATTTCTATTTGTCCGTAGTTCGTTGCTTTGTCCAAATTACAATTTCGTGAAAGTCAAGTTGTCCCGATGCAACGGAAATAACAAAGCCGTATTTCTCGTCTTGTGTTGCTTGTATGTCTTTGCCAAAGTTCATCAAAACCAAACGCATCAAAACGTAGCCTGTTCTTTTATTGCCGTCTATAAAAGGGTGGTTCTTGACTATGCTTTCCAAAATTGCACCTGCTTTTTCTTCGGGGCTTGGGTAAAACTCTGTTTCGCCAAAACCGCTAAAAGGTCGTTCAAGTGCAGATTTTAGTCCACTTTCATCTCTCACACCTTGTGAACCGCCAAACTCTCGTATCAAAACTTGATGAATTTCAAGAACTTCTTGATAGTCTATCATTTCGCCAATTTTTCAAGTAGTTCTCGGTCTTCTGTCAAAATTGTATTCAAGTTTAGAGAAAGACGCATTTTTTCGGTAGTAGTTTTTTCTACTTGGCGAAGGTATTGCAAAAGTTCTCCCAAAACTTCGTTGGGTAACTTGTTTACAATTTGTACTATTTCATGTTTAAGTTCCATAATCAGTCCTTTTTTAGATATTACGAAGATACAGATTATTTGGATACAGTTGTTTCAGTCTTTCTAAAACTTTATCATTCACCGTCTTACTCTCACTTATTGTCTTGTTTTTATTCCCTTCTGATGTTATTACTGCGGTATAAGACGGGAACTCATCTCCTTTACCTCGATTATTCTTTGTGTGCATAGGACGTAAATTGTCCAAATGGTCTGTTCCCCCTTTTGCATCTGGTAGTGTGTGGTCTTTTTCCCAACCAAAAGGATGTTCAGTATCACCATAAGCATCTTTTTCAATCCAAGCATTACAAATATCTTGTCTATAACGTTCAGTATCTATTTCTATCTCTTTGCCTTCCACTATAATTTTTTCAACAATGATTGCCTTATCCCAAACTTTCAAGGTCTTTTCATCAAGATTTGCCATATTCTAATTGTTTTGTTGTTTATGCTTGCCTGCAACATCTGTATAAACGCAACCCTTGCGTTTATTTCCGCTTTGTCTGCACCTCCGCCATTGGGTTTGTTGAGCATAATCAGACTATCCGCAATGATTTCGGTTGCCTATTTTTTCACACCCGCTTTATCTTCATAATTCCGGGTTTTAATTTTTCCTTCCAAATAAATACTAAGCCTTTTATCTACGATGTATTTTTTTATCAAGTAAACCATTTTACCTCAAATATCCAAATGATCCAAAAGGTTTTTGGTCAAAAACTATCGTTCATTTACTCACTATTTTATTCCAAAAACTACTCTGCCAAATAATATTCGGGTGTTTTTCATCAAAAAAGGTATTCTGACACGTTCCAGACGTGTAATTATACCTTGGTCGACGTGTCAGTATACCTTATCAGACGTATAATTATACCTCTTAAGACGTGTTGGGATACGTCTTAAGAGGTATAATTATACGTCTCAGACGTGTCGCTATACCTTATAAGACGTATCGTGACACGTTTTTTGATACTATTTAGCCAAATATTATTTGTATAGTCAGGGCTAAGATTAAAATAATCCTAGCTTAGTCCTTCCAATTCACTGATGTTCGCCTCAACATATCAGCTTGGAAAATATGGAGCTTTTGTATACCTAGATTGAAGTGATTTGCCTGATTTTCTTGATTGATTAGCTTGATTATTAATGATTTAAAAGCTAAAATCTCGGAAAACCATTTCGGTTTGAGTATAAATTAAAAGAAGCCGAGTTTCTAAAAACTCGACTCCTTTTTTGATGATAATATGTATGATTAAGCCACCAATTCCTTTTCTTCAGCCTTTTTTTGTGCTTTTTCTGCTTCTGCTTTTCTTGCCAATCCCAGTTTGGTAGGGCTCATAAAAGTCACCCTCCAGGCTTCTCTAAATGACTTGGCCTGGCGAATATCCTTGATAATATCCAATAATTCGTGAAAAACCAAATAAACCGGGTTATAAGAATTGACTGGGGTGGTAATCCCATACGTGGGTTTTTCTTCCTCAGGATGAAAAGTGCCGAACATGCGATCCCAAATGATAAAAGTAGCTCCATAGTTTTTATCCAGATATTTTTCATCGCTGGCGTGATGAACCCGATGATGCGAAGGCGTAACAAAGATGTACTCTATCGGTCTGGGTAGCTTCTTGATAAATTCGGTGTGAATCCAGAATTGATACAAAACGGCAAACTGATTCACAATAAACATAACCACCGGATGAAACCCAACAAGTAGTACAGGAAGGAAGAAGATCATCTTTAAATGCTGAAACCAAGACAAACGAAAAGAAACCGAGAAATTATATTGTTCGGAAGAATGATGAACTACGTGAGTAGACCACCAAAAACGATTTTCGTGCGAAATCCGGTGAGAGAAATAACTGCAAAAGTCCAACCAGACAATACACAACAAAAAAGACCACCACGTAATGGGAATTGACCAGGGTACAAAATTATATACCAGCAAAGCGCAGGAAAATAAAACTGTTTTAATGAAAGCACTGACGATTAAGTTACCAATCCCTATTCCTATGGAGGCAAGCAAATCTTTTCCCTCATATACCTGGTGATTATAAATCATACTTACAATCCATTCCAGAAGTACCAGACCAAGCATAATCGGCACAGCCCACAGAATAACTTCCGAAAGGCCGCTTTCATTGAGCATGTTGGACATTTGTTCTACCGTTAAAATTTCTTTTGGGTTCATCGTGAGTATTTTATTCTAAGAATTTAGCATACATATTATGTGGATTCGCAAAGATACCACCATGTATTAGATTTGCAAGGATTTTCGCCTTTTTGCTGCAACAGTTTTTTCCCGAGGCTGCTTGTTTGAATGAAATTAGTTGCTAGGCACTAAAAAGATGAATCATTATTTGTAATTATTACACAATGGAATTAAATTGACCTCCCAAAAAACATCTCCAACCTGAGACAATGAATTATAGGATATTATTGAGTGCTTTGGTCATATTGACATTGGGTTTTACCCTACATACCTTTCACCCTGCTTCATCTACCCCCGGTGGTAATCACACTAGCGACCCCAAAACTAAAGGGGAGCCTTTTATCAACACACAAAACCTTTATTTTCCTCTCACCAATACACACTCCCAGACCCCCGAATTTGCCGAATTAGACAGAATGGTTCGGCACTTCTTAGACCATTGGGAGGTGAAAGGGGCTTCTCTGGCTATTGTCAAAGATGGCAAACTTGTGTACGCCCAGGGCTTCGGCTTTGCAGATCAGGAGAAAAATATCCGGGTACAGCCCTATCATTTGTTTAGGATGGCTAGTGTATCCAAGCTTTTTACAGCGGCGGGGATTATGAAATTGGTCGAGGATGGCAAGCTGAGTCTCCAGGATAAGGTATTTGGCAAAACAGGTATTTTGAATGATCCCGCTTTTCAGCATATTGCTGACCCCCTGGCTCTTAAAATAGAAGTAAAACACCTCCTTACCCACACAGGAGGGTGGCGTAACCAACTTAGGAAAGACCCTATGTTTGCCCCTGTAGAAGTGGCCGAAGTTATGCAAGTACCTTCTCCGCCTTCATTAGAAACGACCATACAGTATATGCTTTCTCAAGAAGGTTTTTTCGAGCCGGGTACCTTATACGATTATTCAAACTTCGGCTATTGTGTATTGGGAAAAGTCATTGAAAAAATCAGCGGACTAACTTACGAAAATTATCTCCAAAAAGAAATTCTTCATCCGCTTGGGATCACCCGCATGGCAATGACCCATAATCGATATAGAGAAAAAACTCCCCTCGAAGTGCGGTATTATGACCACCCCAAAACTCCCCTGAACATTTCCTGTTATGGAGGCCCTGATTCGGCATCCAGAACCTATGAGGGTACGCATACCGAGGGCTTGGGGGCTGCTGGAGCTTGGATTGCAACACCCGTAGATGTGCTGAAATTTCTCAATGCCATTGACGGTCGCCCCAATCCAAAAGATATTTTGCACAAAAGTACGATTATTGAGATGACTACTCCACAGGCAGAAGATAGCACAGGCAGATATTTGTTGGGTTGGAAAAGTGTAGATCAAGAAAAATGGTGGCGAACCGGCAGTTTGACCGGTACGTCGGCTTCTTTGGTGAGAAGAACCGACGGGATTAGTTGGTATTTTGTAACCAATACTGATTCTTGGCGTGGACCTTTTTTTGCCTACGAGATAGAGGCTATGATGCGGAGAGCACTCCATACCGTGGAGCATTGGCCTAAATATGATTTGTATGATCTACAGCCCTGAATGAGTTGATTGAAAGGCTGAATATAAATACTGATATAAATGCTGAATATAAATATGTGCCGCTAATTCTATAATTTATTTGGTTTTGAGATACATATAATTGTAAAATGGATAAAAATATTCGCTTATTTCTAGGAAGACTCTATGTCATCACCGTGGCTGCATTGATTGCTGGTTCTCAGTTTATTCTTTTGATTAGGCATCAGGGAGATTTTAAAACCTTTTGGGGAAGTGCTTTTACCCTTAGTCTGATGGTTTTGATTTTAATGATTCAAATAGCCAGTCAGATTTTTGAAAATCGGAGAAATACAACCTCTGAGGAGTTTGAGGCGGCTTCTTTATTTAATTTTTATTCCTTTGGGAAGATAATTTTCATCAATCACATCCGTTTCTACCTTATGATTAGTGCATTACTTATTTTGGGAGCACAAATCACGCTGATGATCACATCTTATATAGATCGCGAATCTATTATCAGTGCGCTTTTAGGTACTTCGGCTATGATGACACTGGTAGTATCTCTGCTTATGAGTCAAATACAAGAAAATAAATCTTTCAAAGAACATTAACTTGATAAACTATGCTTTTAAGAATTTCTATCCTCTTTTGGGTCGTATGGATAAGCGCCGGCACCCAGGCTCAGTCACCCAAAAACAAGCTTGTCAAGATCAAAGTCAATGATTTTCTACAAATATCTTTGCCGGAAGAGTTTAGGGTCATGGACTCCCAAATATATACCCGCAAATATGGAGCTTATCGCCCTCCTTTAGCTATTTATACCAGTGAAGACGGCAATGCAGATTTTGGGGTAAACGAATCTGTAAATCAATCTTTGAAAGCCTTCACACAAGCCAAATGGAATGCCCAGGACTTGGAAATCATCAAAGGGATTTACAAAGCCAGTATTGCGGCGATGCACACGGAGGTTAGTTTTATTCAGGATAAAGTAGAAACCATTCGTGGGCGAAGTTTTGCAGTACTTGAATTTGTGGGTTTTGTAAAAGACGAAGACAAAACCATTACTTTTAATAATACTCCTGTCAAGCAATATTCTTATTTGATGTACACCGTCCATGATGGAAAAATCCTTATTTTTAACTTTAATTGCCCTGCGCAAATTCAAAATTTATGGCAGGAAACAGCCCGTCAAATTATGCAAAACATCATTTTAAAATAAAGCCTTATTCTTCTATGACCTGCTGTAGTTGCAAAGTGACGTAATAAGATCTTTGTGAAGAATACAACCAACCTTGCAGAGATTTCATGTATTCGGATTCGTTGCTGGGGCACAGTTGAACCTGTGCCTGCACTTTGTTGCTGCGTAATAAAAGGAGATGAATCATATCTCCGTATTTTTCCTGTTTGTCCTGTTTGTCCTCTTTTTCCTCTTCATCACGACCATTGCAAAAGAGGTAGCTACAGCCTCCTTTTACTTTAAAGGGTTCTTCGGGGAGCGAATCATAAAACAAACGCCCCTTGATCACGGGGCAGGCCAATTCAATGTCATATTCCAACTCCGCCCGGATAGAGGCTTGATTGATGGTGCCTTTATATATGTATAACAAAGTTTTTTTGGTATCTCCCCCCAAAGTGTATTCTCTCATGGGCATAGCACCCATCTGTATACCTAAAACTCCTCCCAGAATTAGGTATTTGCAATAATAAATCATATTTTTTGGCATAAATAATTGTTGAAGAATGGACAATCCTTCACATAAATAGGAAAAACTTCCTTGATCGATAATTCGTGTGGATTTGTAAAAAATAGCTAAATTTACTTCCTTAATTTTCAGAAAAAATTGTGTTTTTTCTAAATTTTCATTCAAAAATAATCCTTTCTAAAATTAATTCCAAGTAAAATAGATAAATTATTTAAATTAAAATAATTTATTCCAATTAAAATAACATAAAGACATATAAAAAGTTATTATTCCATATTAAAGCGCAAAACCTATCCTTGATCGGATAGGTTTGACAGGATTGTTTATATTTTTTGGGGAAGAAATAAAGGAATAGCACTTGAGTTAGCTATTTTTCCATTGCTGAAATAAATTTTTTTGTTCGGGGCTTAATTTTTTAGGAACACTGATTTCAATTTTCACATATAGGTCGCCGAATTCTCCGGGTTGGTCATATTTGGGCATTCCTTTACCTCTGATTCTGAGCATTTTGCCACTATCTGTTCCTTCGGGAATTGGTAGCTGGATTTGTCCGTCCAATAGAGGTACGGTTGCATTTCCACCTAATACGGCAGTAAACACATCGATGGTCGTTTGTGTGTAGAGGTCGTCTCCTTTTCGCTCAAAAGAAGCATGCTTAAGGACATTCACTTTGATAAAGAGGTCTCCGGGATGTCCTTTAGGTCCGGCAAGTCCTTTATCCTTGATGCGTAGTTTTTGTTCGTGTTGGATGCCAGGTTTCAGGCTGATTCTCAGCTTTTTGTCTGGAAGTTCTATGGTGCGTTCAGTACCTAGGTAAGCTTCTTCTAGGCTGATATCGGTGTTTGCCTCGAGGTCTTGTCCTTTGAAGCCGCGTGTGGAAGTCCACTGTTTTTTACCGAAACCGCCGTACGTATTGCCACCCAGTACATCTTCAAAAATGCTGGAAAACGCTTCTTTTCCCAGAAAGTCATCAAAATCTCCCTGATAGGAGTATTGCGTTTTTTTATTTTTGGCATTCTGGGTAAATTGATCGGCGTATTTCCAATTATTCCCAAAACGGTCATAATCTTTTCTTTTTCGGGAATCTTTGAGTATCTCATAAGCTTCCGAAATTTCCTTAAATTTTATTTCTGCTTCAGGATTATCAGGGTTTCTATCAGGATGATATTTAAGTGCCAGCTTTTTATAAGCCTTCTTGATTTCATCGTCGGTAGCTTGTCTACTGACTCCTAATGTTTGATAATAGTCCATAATTCAATATTTTTAGATCGCTCACGCTTCTTCTGTCTGTATGTTTTGAAAGAAATGCAAGACTAAATCTGTCATCTCTTTGTGTTGTTGCATTTTTTGAGTGTAATTGGCTTTATTTTGAATGTGCAATTTAAATACCAGGATTGGGAGATTGTATTTTTTTATGTCTTTGTGACATTTATACACGGAAAATGACAAATTGGCGTAAAAATCCATGAGTTTTTATCAAAATACGACTTCATGTCCTTGTTTTTATCTATTTTAAAGGGTAAGGGAGATTAAAACTCAGATTGTCCGGCTATTTTCTCAAAATAATAATTTCTGATTTTTTCTCCGTGGGGAATGCTGCTGATAGCCCAGTCTATTTTTTTGTCAAGGACTTCGGTGGGGGTGAGTTGCCAGGGAATATCATCTCTTTGGCGGAGCTTTTGGGTGAGCGAATACAAAATAATGGCTGCTGCTACGGATACATTAAAACTTTCGGTAAAACCCAGAACGGGAATCTTCAGAAATACGTCTGCCTGCTTGATGACCTCCTGTGAGAGTCCTTCTTTTTCACCACCGAAAAAAAAGGCAGATTTGGGGCGAATGTCAAAATCTTCGAGAAGGCATTCGTTTAGATGTGGTGTAGTAGCGACGATCTGATAGTTTTGAGATTTGAGATACGCAATACAATCGAGGGTGTTATTTTTGTTTTCTTCCTGATAGAGGTGATAATCCAGCCAGCGTTCGGAGCCTTTGGCGATGTTGTGCAGTACGTGAAAGCTGTAGTGCTGCTCTATGATATGAATATCCTGAATGCCAAAGCAATCACAGGTTCTGACCAGTGCGCCGGCATTGTGTTCGCGATAGATATCTTCAATGACTACCGTAAAATGCCTGGTACGATCTGCGAGTACCCGACGAAAGAGGTTTTTTTTATGTTCGGTGAGATAACCCTCTAGGTACTCCCATAATTTTTGATTTTGCATGCTCACACAAAAAATATTGATAGAATTTAGGCAGCGTAAATCACTTCAAACTTTCCAAATTCAATTCAAATGCCGGCAGTACGTGCTCACCTTTTAAAATATGATCAAAAGAGCTCACTTCTTCTACGGTTTGTTCAGGGCGATAAATATAGGCTTTTTGCTCCAAAGGATCGATCAGCCAAGCTAGGCGACAGCCGTTTACAAGCCATTCTTCCTGTATTTTTTTATCCAAATCAGCCCAGCTATCGGTTTCAGAGCGTAGCTCGATGACAAAATCGGGGCATAGCGGAGGGAATTGCTTTTGCTGTTTTTCGGTCAGGCTCTCCCAGCGATTTTTTGTGATCCAGGAAGCATCTGGAGAGCGAACGGCGGTGTTTGGCAGGCGAAAAGCTGTGGAGGAATCAAAAACTTCTCCCAATTCCATTTTAAGATTCCAGCCATAAAGTTGAAAAATAATTGCTGAATTAATTCTCCCTGTATTTCCTCCTGTATTTGGCATAATGATAATTTGACCTTTGGATGTTCTTTCAAATTTTAAGTCAGGATTTTCCAAACAAAAATTGTAAAACTCATCATCCGAGAAGTTTCCCAGCGCTTTGGTGGTTAAAATGATGTTTTCAAGCATATTGTTTTTTGTTGTATTCTTGCCAAAGTTACAAAAAATTTTATCAAAAATTAAGTGATTTCAATCTCTGATTTGCTTATTTGAACAGTCTCCCGTAAAGCTGTGGAGGCACATATTGCCTTTTTAGGCCTAAGAAAACCTTTGTGAATCCTGCATATACTTGATTGAATAAATGCCAAAGGGCAATACAAAAGGAGCTTTTGACCCCTAGGCCCAAGCCATTTTCAATTCACCTTTGAGCATTCCGAGGCTTTTTTGTAATTTTTCACGGGCACGCGCCAGGTAAGATTTGGAAGTTCCTTCGCTGATATTAAGCAGGTCGGCAATCTCCCGATGATTATACCCTTCAATCACGTGTAAATTAAAAACAGTCTGACAAGAAGAAGGTAATTCACGAATCAGCTTAAGGATTTCCTGATAGCCTAAATTTTGTAAAGCAAATTCATGGTCGTAAGATGAGCCTGGTAATTCTTGATAGCAGTCGTGAATAGGGTCATTGGCTTCGTATTTTTTAAACTTATGAAAATGATTAATGGCTGTATTGACCATAATCCGTCGGATCCATCCCTCGAGTGACCCGTCGCCTTTGAAGTTTTGAATGTTTTTAAATACCTTAACAAAGCCCTCTTGCAAAATATCTTTGGCTTCTTCTTGCCCTCTGGTGTAGCGTTGGCATATATTTAACATTTTGCCATAATATTTTTCATAGAGCATTTTCTGGTATTTCGGGTTGCCCGAAGAACATCCTTTGATGATTTTTATTTCGTTTAGATCTTTCATGGTATCTGTATGACAAGTCAAACAGGGCTTACCCCTAAATCAGGGAAAAAAAATTATCCGATAACCATAAATTTAATGGTCTTAGGCTAATCTCTTAAAAGAAAACTTGACTCTGCACTTAGTCTGCACATAAATCAAAGTATAAATCATATAGTTTTTCGATCTTTTATTTTTTTCTGAACCACTTGATTTCCATCATGATTTTTTATAAATTGAATCTTTTATAAAAAATCAAACTGAACCTATATTATTGAACACACAGTCCGACGGCTTGTATCCCATAGAGCACCTCAAACGCCTATTGGAAAGTAGTGATAAAGCCCACAATGAGCTGGCTTTTCAGATTTTAAAAGGGGGTAATTTTCAGATAGATGAGCATTTTTATCCTTTGATTTCCAACAACGGAAATAAAATTGCTTTTTGTCTGAAGTACGGCTTTACAGAAGCGATTCGCTCTCTCAAAAAACTATACATTTATCGGGAGACCTTTTCTATTTTACCTCCTGAGATTGGTGAGCTTCGGGATTTGGAAGAAATGGAGCTTCGGCACAATCAATTGATTGCTTTACCCCGCCAAATTGCTTTTCTGAAAAAATTGCGTATTCTCGATCTTGAATATAACCGCTTGGAGCTGATCCCCTCAGAAATTATTTATCTTCAAAAGTTGGAACGACTCAATATAAACCACAACCGAATCACCCAATTGGATGAAAACCTGGGCATGCTCAATCGCCTCAGAATATTATCACTCCGCTCCAATCTAATTTATGAAATACCCCCGGAGATTTCTTATCTGCAAAACCTGGAAGTTTTGGATGTAAGCTTTAATCAAATTACAAGTTTGCCTGCGGAAATAAGCAATTTAAAAAAACTCACCTTGTTGAATCTTGAATCCAATCCACTTTCCCACTCAGAGTTGATTCGTATCAAGACTCTTTTGCCTAATACCCGGATCAGGTGCTAGGTAGGAATTGCTCAATAGTTGATCCTACTATTAGGTCAATAGTCCATTGTCCGTAGTCCATAGGTTTAGTTTATTCACTACGGCATGTGATAACATGCCACATCCTGGCTCTGAAATTACTTGAAACGAATGTGTTTACTCACTAAAACGGCAACGACGAGGTCGCTTTGAGCGACCTCGTCGTTTGGATAGAATAGTAAAATCATAAAGAGCTTTTTAATTTTTTTTCTTTAATACAATTTGTTCGGCGTGTTTTTCGCGGATTTGATCAAAAAACTCTTTAAGATAAGGGTATTCATCTACCAGATACAAAGCCTTATTGAGGATTACCCGGCTGGTGATTTGGAGGATATTTTCTTGTTGGGTTACGGAATATACATACGTACCACCGCCATTGGGTAATTTGATCTGTAGATCTTTTGGTATTTCAATCACCTGATAATCAGTTGGTAGAGTGATTCTCACCACAAAATAGTCTTTATCAGGAAAGGTAAAATCGACAGGGAAAAATCTTTTATCCGCTTTTAATAAATTTTCTTCATAAAAATTGACATAAAAAGGATTAAAATAGAGCAGGCTGTCTTGCCATTCGTTGAGGTCTTTAAAATCGGATTTGATGACCAGCGATTCATACAGATTGTCCAGATGATCAATGCTGGTATGGAGAAGTTTTATTTGCTCAGAATATTGTCGTTCTTTGATAAAGTCTTCCTGTCCTTTTTGTGCGATTTCTTCACGCATGGCTACGGCGTGGTAGCCGTCCAAACGAAGAGAAATATCTCCTGACTTTTCCTCGGAGCCGTTTTCGGTCATATCCAGATTGATATAGACGGTACGGCTGCTAGTGAGGGGTGGGTTGATCTTCATCCAATGGGCTTTGAATTCATCGAGTACAAAAACATCTTCGTTTAGGTCTAACTTTTCAGGCAGGAAATAAGGATGATAATCTGCTCTGGCATCCATTAAAAGGGATTTATCTTTGAGCTTGACAATACAAACGAGGTTATTGAACTGACGCATGGATACAATATCTCGGGAGGGTTTTCCTCTATCTTTGGTGCTAATGAGTGCAGGATAGGTGGGAATGCCAAATTCTCTGAGAAGCAAGATCAATAGTAGATTTAGCTCGGCACTGTTGCCTTGTTTGGAGTCGAGTAGTTCTTTGAGTGTTTGTTCGGGGAATAGTCGGATTTCGTTATTCCATTGAAAGTTTTGATTTACATAATGAAAAAGGGTTTTAATTTTCTCTTCATTCGGTTTACCTTTGAGATTGAGCTTTTCTACGATTTTTTCAGCCACCTGATGTTTACTGATATATTTTTCTATTTCTTCATTTTTTAAGAAGTTTTTTGAGAGCATATCCCAATCAATGGTCACATCTTTAAAAGCGATCTGGGTGCTGGTAAGAACTAAGCTGGATTGGCTAGAGAGCTGAAATTCAATGTTTTCGGCATAATCGTTATAGTTCCAGACGAATGGTTCGTCTTGTAAAGAAGGGACATCTTTCAGAATCCAACGCCCAGCATTTTTATTATTAGCGGCCTCCATTTGAAGTTTTGTGCCATAAACTACGGCATTGTAGGTGCGTGTGCTGGCCACATCGATCGTAAGTTCGCTGTGTAAGGTGGGTATTTCTGCTTGAAAATACCAGGGAGTCAGATGATAAAAGTCTTGAGATATGAAAGTGTATTCCATTTCTAGAATGGCACCGACTTTTGCATTGGGAAAGGTAAAGATGATTTCGCTCCAGGATTTATCAATATTATTTCTAAAGATTTGGTTTTTCTCGACGGCTGTGAAGGTAAGATTTCCGCTTTCATCTGCCTGAATGGTTTGCGCTTGTAGGTCAAGAACCATTTCAAAATTATTTTTAGTATAAAAAGGAATCTTCACGTCTGCGGCTGAGGTACCATCTTCGGTGAGAATTTTGATTCTTTTATGCCTTTTGAGTTTTACGGGTTCGTCTGTAAAAGCACTTAATTCACCGAAATCGCATAAAATCACGGCACCAGCATTTTTTTCAAAAACGCATTCTTTTAGAGCCAGTTCTTCTTGGGAGACTTTGCCCCAATGAATGGGGGTATTGGGATTCTGAGCCTTTGGGAGTTCACTTAAAAAAAGACTTATTAAAATTGTAACAGCGATTTTTTGGAGCAATGTGTTCATATCTTGTATCTATTTTAGGAAGTAGGAATAAGGGCTTGGTTGGTGAATTCCTCCTCTTATTCCTTGCCTTGCTAGGCTTTTTTCTTTAATACAATTTGTTCGGCGTGTTTGGTACGGATGAGGTCAAAGAATTCTTTGAGATAAGGGTATTCTTCTACCATAAAACTAGCCTTATTGATGGTTACCCGGCTCGTGATTTGGAGGGTATTTCCTACGATTTTGATAGAAAATAAATAGGTCCCCCCCTCATTGGGCAGTTTGATTTGTGCATCTTTGGGCAGCTCGACCACTTCGTAATTCTCCGGCAGTGAAAGATTCAGCACATACGTATCTCGGTCGGGATGTAGAAAATCTACGGGAAAAAGCCGTTTGTCTGATTTTAAGAAGTTTTCTTCGTAGAAGTTGACATAAATTGGATTGTAATAAACCATATCTTCATCAAAAGGCTGGCTGCCTTTCAGGTCGGCTTCGATCATAAACGGTTGCTCGAGATTCTCGACGTCGTTCAATTGAATTTTATCAAGGCTCAAGCCATCAAAGTTTAGTTCAGTCTTGATGAATTCATCCTTACCATTTTCGGACAGTTTTTTTCTTTGGCTTACGGCATAGTATCCGTCATATTTAAAAGAGATCGTGCCTTGTAAATCTGATTCTTCGGTTTTTCTTAAATCCTGATTGATGTACACGGTGCGGCTGTTGTTTACAGGCGGAGTAATATCCACCCAACGCGGATTTTTTTTGTCCAGTACAAAAGCTGCTTGATTGAGGTCCATTCTATCGAGGAGATTATAGGGGTGAAAAGCAGCTCTGGCGTCCAGGAATGTGATTTTATTATCCAGATTTACGGCGCAGATTAAATGATTAAACTGATTCAAAAAGGCAAACTTTTTCAAGGGCAGCCCGTGTTTTTTGGTGCTGATTAATGCTGGGTAGGCTTCGATTTTGGCTTCATCCAGCAGTAATAACATCATGAAGTTCAAATCCGAGCTGCTACCGCTTTTGGAATCCAACAATTCTTTTGGATTTTTGGAAGGAGTAATTCTAAACACGCCATCCCAGCTAAGATTCTGATTCACGTAGTCGTAAATGGCTTTTACTTTCTCTTGATTAGTTTTCCCGTTTAGATTTAGTTCAGCCACGATATTACTGGCAACTCCTGATTTACTCAGGAAAGTCATTACAGATTCACGTTCCAAAATATCAGTCATGATTCCGCTCCAGTCGGTGATGACTTTTTGATATTCTACACTTCCACTTACGTATTTTTTATAACCAGCAAGCTGGAAGCGGATTTTTTCGGCATAGTCCCAGTAATTCCACACAAAAGGTTCGTCTTTGAGGGAGGGTAGGTTTTCCAGAATCCAACGATTGCCACCATCAGCATTTTTCTGGTATTTTGTAAAGAGCCTTTTGCCCTGATAGAGTATATCATAAGTAAGCTGGTCGGTAATAACCCCTGTAAATTCGCTGTACATGGTCGGGATTTCATCTTGAAAGACCCAAGCTTCCAGAAAGTAATAACTTTCGGTGGTCAGGGTATAATCAAACTCGATGATAGAGCCTACTTTTACATTGGGGAAGGTAAAACGAACTTCGGTAAAGTATTCATCTACTTTGGTCTCAAATATTTGTTTGGATTCTACCTTCTCATCGATCGTTTTACCGCTAGGGTCTTGATTAAGCGTTTGGGCACGAATACCTGAGATTTTTTCAAAATTATTTTTGTGGTAGTAGGTCAGGGTAATATCTGCCAGATCCAAACCTGCATCTTTCAGGATTTTGATTCTTTTATGGTGTTTGATATTAATTGGCTGACCAGGCAATATTTCTAATTTGCCATAATCACATAAAATAACGGCTTTGGCATCTTTTTCATACGCACATTCCTTCAAGGCGAGTTCTTGATCAGAGATTTTACCCCATTTCATCGGTGCAGGATAATATTGTGCCATTCCTGCCTGACATAGGCTAAGGCATAGCCATAAGCAGCCTGCCATTTTTTGTAATATTGTGTTCATAGTTTTTATGATTTAGGAATTAAGCGAATTAAAATAATTAAAGGAATTAAGGGGATGCTGTTTAATTCTTAATTCTCTTAATTTTCTTCATTCAAAGATAGCCGTTCTTGCAATTCATAAGAAGATGTTTACAGAGTAACAATTCCCTTAATTGATTTAATTCCCTTAATTGATTTAATTCCCTTAATTGATTTAATTCCCTTAATTGATTTAATTCCCTTAATTGATTTAATTCCCTTAATTGATTTAATTTCCTTAATTGATTTAATTCTCTTAATTAACCTTCTTTTTGTACTAGTACGATTTTTTGTTTATCGGCTTTGACTACATTTTTAAAAAACTCAATCAGGGCAGGATACTCCTCTTTGGGGTATCGTCCGCGATTCATCTCTACCCGGCGGATGTAGCTAATTTTATTGCCTTCAACCGTTACTTTCATTTGGTATTTTCCAAATTGATTCTCAAAGCTGAAGTCCTGTGGTTTGTTTTCGAGGATGTATGATTCAGGATAGCTATATACGATTGTATCTGTATCCACGAAGTCATAAGAGCCGTTTAGTACCACTTCATTCTTGCGATTTTCAAGTTCGACGGGGATGTCAGTCCATTGGCTCATTAGGTTAGGCACTACGAACATTCTTTTTCCGCTTTTGGCTGCCATTTTTCGTACTGTGAGATCCAAATCAATGGTAGTACTTGGGATACGGTCCTTTTTGCGGTTTATTTTAAACTGGCTGATCTCAAAACTTGGAATTTTGATATTTTGATAAAGCCATTTTTTTTGTTCCTCGAGTGAGAGTTCCGATGCGTTTCCTGGGCGTTTTTCTTGCAAGGCTTTGTATAAGATATTTACCTGCGCTTTGCCATTGCCTTCTGCATCGATTTTGACCTCAGCTTTATGAATCAATAAGTTGTCTTTTTTACCATAGATGGGTGTATGTACTACCTTACCCCCTTCAGGAGTAATGAGCAGTACATCCCGGTCGCCAGTAAAATCACCCAGATAACCGAAAGGATTGGTTTGGCTGGTGCATTCTAACCAAATCGTATCTTTGGGTTGAGGCACGCATAAAATAGCGTGATTAAACTGAGTTGAGGGAAAATCCTTGATCATCGGAGTCGGATTAGGACCGGCATTTACCAGTGTGTAGTATGATTTGATTCCTATGGCATTGAGCAGAGAATGGGTATAATTAGAGAGGGCTTTGCAATCGCCGTAGCTTTTTTGGTCTACATAGGTAGCGTCAAAGGGTTGCCAACCTCCGATTCCCAACTGAATACTCACATAGCGGGTTTTTTCCTGAAGATATTTGTAAACCCTTCGTATTTTTTCTTCATCATTGGGCGCATCCTGAGTCAGGGCTTTGACCTGAGCTACTGTGGCAGGGGGCAACACGTCCTTGTTTTCGTTTAGTTGTTTGATCCAACCTCCAAAATTTTTCCAGGTATCCATATTTCCTTTGTAACCTTCCATCTCAAATTCGGATGGTGCCAAATAAACACAAGGTACCTGCTCACGCGATTTGGGGCTGTAAGGTTCATACTCTATGACAGGCATATTATTGATTTGCCAGGTATATATCGTTTGAGATTCACCTTCTTGGATTTTGACTCCATTATTTTCTTTATAATAGGTCTCGGAAGTCTCTGTACTTTGTTCGTTTTGATTGCTGGAAAGATTAAATTCCTTGTAGCGTAGCTTCATCCCTTTAGGTACAAACACTTGATAGCGTGAGCTTTGAACGGCTATATCATCGCTATTGAAAGGAAACCAGCCAGGATAATAGAGCAAGCCATTGTAGGTTTCTTCTATTTCAAACTCTACGGTATAGGGGTATTCATTATGCACAAACTCTACGATTTTTACTCGATTATCTTCATAGAGGGAAAAGCTTGAAATGGCACTTTGATCACTGATTTCATTTTTTTTGAGCCTTTTGACTTCCTCCCCAAATGCATTGTAAAGAGCCGCTTTGAGAGAAGTAATTGTTTTTAGTTTGTCATAACCAAAATATTGCGTAGCATAATGATCTCCGTTTTTATTCAAAATGGTGATTGCCCAAGTCGATTTATACGTTGCCTTACCTGGGGAAATAATTGTAAATTGACTTTCATCTACCCGGAGTACCGCATTGGCGTTTTTAAACAATTCTTTGGGGATCTGAGAAACAGGATATTTGATTTCGCCTGTGTAAGCCTTTGCTGCTCCCCCACATAAAAAGAGAGTAAGAAGTATTACGATTGATTTCATAGTTTTATTTACTTACTTTTTTTAGGACCACCTGTTCGGAAAGTTTGGCAATTGCCTGCTCAAAGAAAGATTTAAGTGCCGGGTATTCATCTGGTAAAAACATGGCTTTGCCGATGATCAGCGTATAGTTTACCTGAATGACATTATTGATCTGGGTAGTTAAGAAGGTAAATTTCCCCCCATCATTGGGCAAGGCCATCACAAGCTTGGCAGGAAGCTCCTCTACCTGATAGCCGGTAGGAATCGTAAGGTTGTAGACATATCGATTACTAAAAGGATGTGCAAAATCTACGGGATAAACCCTTTGTTCATCTTTAAAGGGATTCTCGTCAAAGGCTTTTTCCAATACGGCATCGATATAGATCAAATCTCCGCTAAGTTCTTGTTCGGATTCTATTTTGTATTTGGACATCAAGGGTTTGGCGGGGTTCTCTAACTCTTCAAAAACAAATTCTTTAATCGTGTAGCTATCAGCAGCGTCTGCAAAAGCCTCTTTCACAAATTTTTCCTTGCCATCCGACAGGATTTGCTGCCTGATAGGTATGCTGAAGGTAGCCTTTGTCCATGTGTTGCATATCTCCTTGAATTTTACCGTTTTCGTCCATAGTCAATACCAGGTTACAGGTATGGTTGGATTCCTTGCCTCCATCGAGTGATATCCATTGCTGGGCATCATCTTTAATGAGGTATCCTTCTCCGCTCAGGCATTTGTAAGGAAGCATTCCAAAAGGAGTAAGGTCGTCTACGGCATCCAGGAATATGTATTTTTCGCCCAATTTGACGAGAGCCACCACATAGTTTACTTTTTCTTCAGAAGGATAAAAGCTTAATAGACGGCCGCTTCTGCGCGTACCGAGTATCACAGGGTCAGCTTGAATATCTGCTTCACGCAACATATTGATAAGCAATAAATTGATGTCGCCTGAGTTACCCGTTTTTTCGTCGAGGGTTTTGCGAATACCTTTTATAGAATAATAACTGTTGATTTCGTCCCATTTTACGGTATTTTGTATAAATGAATAAATTTTAGCTGCTTTTTCTTCGGGGGATGCGGCTCCGGCAGTTACGAGGGCTACAGTTTCAGCAACAAGTCCTTTTTTCTTAAGCTGGCCACCAAAATCAGGGTCTTCACGCAAATTAGCGGCAATTTTTTCCCAAGAATTGGATAAATCTTCTACGGGTCTATTGGGGTACATGATAGAGGCCAATTGAAAATAGATTTTGCTTAAGTAGTCATTGGGAGTGGTGATAAACTGCTCATCTTTAAAAGCAGGTACATCCTTGGCAACCATCAGATAATGTGTAGCTCGATAATTCACGGGAGGGTCTCCTGCGCCAAATGTAATGGTTCCGTTGGTGTTTTCTTCTACGTTTTTATGAAAACCGATGTATCCCTGAAAAAAACGTTTATAATAATAATACTCTGGGATCACTACATCATATTCGCTCCACATCACTGGAATATCACGCTGAAAAGTCCAATCCCGAAGATTCAGGAAAAAATCCGATTGAATGGTGTAAGTGTATTCAATGATAGAACCTTCTTTGACGTTGGGGAAACCGAATTTGGTAATACCCCAACGCTCCGTAAGCTTTTCTTTAAAAATGGCACTTTTTTCCAACTTATGAGAAACTAACTTGCCGTCAAGCATCTCGTGTGTTTCGGCTTTTAATCCAGTAAGTAACTCCTCTCTGCTGTTGTTGTGGTACAAAGGGATTTGAATGTCAGCGTAATCATAACCTTGTTTATTCAAAATTTTGATGCGGGTATGTCTTTCAAAGATCATTTTAAATCCTTCATTCGGATGATACTTAAAATAACTTTTGCCTACATCAAAAAGCACCACTGCATTGGCATTGCTATCCAGAGGGTAAGTTTTCATAGCCCATTCTTCGGGACTGATTTTGCCGAATTTTTGCTCTTGAGCTGATAGCAAAGTGATGCTTAACCATAAGACACCACCTACTACACACATCGTTTTTTTTACAAATAAAAGCATAATGAATTATATTAGAGTTTACATAAATGATCTCTGGAGTTCAGACTCAATAAATTTGCTATTAATCATAAAAGGCTATAAGTCTTAAGATTTTTATCGTTGGATAAAATCCCTTAAAATTTAATGTGTGAGATTAAAAAGAAGGTTTTTGAATAAAATTTGGTTAAGGAATAAAAAACAAGTGTCAATTTTATGGTTGCTATGTAAAGCAAATATAATTTTAGGCACGTTAAATTGCAAATAAAGTTTTGAAAATTAAGTTTTAAAAGTTAAGTTTCTTTTTCTTCCGTTGAATGATCCCCAATAAAAAGTGATTTAAGCTCGCTTGCCTCTTCGGGTTTGATGCGCTTGGCTAAAAGTAGTCTGAGTTGTCTTCTTCTGAGGGCACCATCATACAACTCCTTCTCCTTTTCAGTCTCCGGAGTCAGTCCGGGTACTGTGATGGGGTTTCCGCTCTGGTCTACTGCCACAAAGGTAAAAAAAGCTTTATTGGTTGATTTTTTAAGCCCTGCGGGTATATTTTCGGCAGTCACTTCCAGATACACTTCCATAGAAGAAGTAAAAGCCCGTGTCACCTGTGCCTGAATCGTGAGTACATCTCCCAAAGAGATGGGTTCTGAAAAGGATACATTATCCACAGAAGCCGTCACTACAATGCGGTTAGAGTGTTTTTGGGCTGAAATGGCGGCAGCAATATCCATCAAATGCATCATACGCCCTCCCATCAGCTTATTCAGGGTGTTGGTATCATTGGGAAGCACCATTTCGGTCATAGTCACCAGTGATTCACGAGCAAATTTATTTTTAGTACTCATCGTGCAAATTAATCTACTTTAATCCCAAAGACGCAAAGCAATAGAATTAATCAGGATTATACAACGAATATCCCTGGTATTTTAGGGGTGTCGGGAGTTGGGAGTTGGGAGTTGGGAGTTGGGAGTTGGGAGTTGGGAGTTGGGAGTTGGGAGTTGGGAGGGGCTTTGTAGGAAGTAAATAAGGCTTTGTAGGAAGTAAATAAGGCTTTGTAGGAAGTAAATAGGGCTTTGTAGGAAATAAATGAGGCTTTGTAGGAAGTAAATGAGGCTTTGTAGGAAGTAAATTCGCACTCCTGACCCCCGACTCCTCACTCAGAGCGTGCACTTGCGAGTTTTTGTTGGTAATCTTTCAGTACATAAAAAAAGAATAAAATCAGGGGGACAATCATCAGTCCGGCGCAGTAATAATACATCATTCTGACCGAGGTGAGATCAGCCAGTCTGCCCAAAAGCACCGTACCCACACCCACGCCGATATCTACGGCTGAAAAAAAGGTAGAATTGGCCACACCTCTGCGCTGAGGTTCTACCATATTGACCACCATCGTAATCACGGTAGGCATAATGACCCCCATCCCGATGCCAGAAATGAGTGAAGCCAACAGAAAACTCCATATTTCCTGAGCAGAAGCCAAGGTCAATAAGCCAATGATCAATGCAATAAAACCTGCGCCCATTACCTGAGCCGGGCCGTGCCGATCCATTTGTACGCCTGCAATAGGGCGGATGATGGTCAGCCCCAGGGCATACGCCATAAAAAAAGCTGCGCCGCTATCCATCAGTGCATAACCGGTGCGAATACCGCTTTCTTCCATAAAAAGACCAATAAATGAAATCAGCCCTCCATAAACTCCGGAGCTAATCAAAGCAAGCATAGAGGCAGGAATGACACGCGCATCATAAAAAATATCTTTAGTCCAAACAAAAGAACTTTTGCCTGATTGTACAATTTGTGGGTATTTGATCAAATTTGCCAGGACAAATGTAATCAGTGCAACCGTAGTGGTCAAATAAAACAAACTGGGATAATCAATTCCTTGAATCAGCGTAAGCCCCAACACAGGACCGAGTGCCATAGCAATCGTAAATGACATCCCAAAATAGCCGATTCCTTCACCACGCCTTTCCAGAGGTACAATATCAGAAGCAATGGTACTGCCGCCAGTAGTGACAATACCCCAGCTCATTCCTTGAAGAAAACGAATGCCAAGAAGCATCCACATACTACTCACCCAAGCATAAGAAGGCATTAATAATACAAATAAAGCCAGCCCCAATAGATAAATGGATTTACGCCCGAGGGCATCCAAAGCAAAACCGGCAAAGGGTCTGAGTAATAAAGCAGAGAGTGTATAAAAACCCATAATGTACCCAATTTCAGTCTTGGAAGCACCGAACATATCCCTGACATAGATAGGAAGTACCGGAATAAGTAAAAAAGAGCCTGTAGCTAGGAAAAGATTGGTGAGTGTCAGCAGGATAAAATCCCGTGTCCATAAGCGGGGTTTGTGGGTATACATGAATAAATATAAATGTAGAAAATTAGAAAAGTACAATTGTTGAAAATAAAATATCTTTATATAACTCTCAAAACAAGTGAATTGTTTTTATGATAATGCAATTTAGCTAAAAAAGGGTTCAAATACAGCATTTCCTCGAAAAAACATACTTGAAGTATTTTTGGAAACAAATTTTAAACAAAATAATCTATAATTCTCTATTATTTAAAAAACCCTATAAATATTTATAAAAAAGGCTTTATTTCTTATTTTTTTGCTATTTTCCAAGTCTTGAGCTACCAAATCTCTGCTGTAATAACAATAGGTCTAAGAACCGGATACATCTTTTAAAAATACAGGAAAACATGGATTATATTCTTAAATAAATATAAATTAGCCATTAAATTATCACAATTTAACCCAATAGCACCAATTACTTAACAATTATTTAAAGATAAATGACATATCAGAAAAATACAAAAAGCCTAGCTTTGCCCCGAAATAACCAAATACTAAACTTTTCACACATGAGAAAGATTTTACTAACATTAATGCTAAGTGTGGTTGCCCTGAGTGCTTTTGCTCAAGGGGTTACTACTTCTAGCATGTCGGGATATGTAACCGACGCTAAGGGTGATGCCCTTCCAGGTGCTACCGTAGTAGCTATCCACGTACCGTCCGGTACGGAGTATGGTGCAGCTACTTCGACTGACGGGCGATTCATCATTCCTGCCATGCGTGTAGGGGGGCCTTATAAGGTAACTGCTTCTTTTATTGGGTATCAGGAGCAAGCACAAGAAAATATTATCCTTAGCTTGGGTACTACTGCCAACGTTTCTTTTAAATTATCTGAGGAAGCATCTACTCTGGATGAAATTCAGGTTTTAGCAGTTAGAAATGACGTATTCAGCTCTGATAGAACCGGTGCTGCTGCCTCATATAACAATCAAAGTATTAATGCCATCCCCACTATCGGCCGTACAGTAAATGATATCTTGACCTACAATGCCTTTGGTAATGGTCGTTCATTTGCTGGACAGGATGCTCGTTTTAACAATTTCACCATTGATGGTGCTGTATTTAACAATGGATTCGGTTTGGGTACTTCTGCACAAGCAGGTGGTCGTACAGGTACTACTGCGGTATCTTTGGATGCCTTGGATGAGATTCAGTTGAACATTGCTCCTTTTGACGTACGTCAAACAGGTTTTGCCGGAGCAAGTATCAATGCTGTAACTCGCTCAGGTACAAACACTTTTCAAGGGTCTGTTTATTCTTTTTTCCGAAATACCAACCTGACAGGTCGTAAAGCTGACGGAATCAATATTCCTAATGTTGTGATTGATGAAAACACTTTAGGTGCTCGTCTTGCCGGACCAATTATCAAGAATAAGCTGTTTTTCTTCGTTAATGTAGAGCGTTTTGAGAGCAGTAACCCTGCCTTAGAGTGGGTTTTGAATCGTCCAGGGGCTACTGGAAACGTATCTCGCACTACAGAAGCAGACCTAGATACATTGAGTAAATTTCTCAAGGAGAATTTTAACCGTGATTTAGGCGCTTTAGATGGATATAACAATGGTATAACTAGTGAAAAATATTTGGCTCGTTTGGATTATAACATCAATCAAAACCATAAGCTGGCAATTCGTTATTCTCACCACGATTCTGAGGCAGAAATCAATATAAGTAATAGTAATAGTAGTAATACAGCAGGTTTTGGTAACAGAACCAATCTTCCTGATGCGATTTCGCCAAAAAATACTGGATATATTATCCAGGATAATACCCGATCTATTTCAGGAGAGCTAAACTCTACCTTCGGAGGTAAAATAGCGAATACTTTGATTGTTACTTATAATAAACAAATTGAAGACAGAAAAACTCTAACGGATGTTTTCCCAACAGTTGATATTTTGTCAGGAAGTACTACATATACTTCTATTGGATTTGATCCGTTTACTCCAGGTAATAAGTTGAATTATTCTACTTTCAATGTAACAGATAATTTTACTTATTTTGCTGGAAAACACACCATTACAGCAGGGGTAGCCTACGAATACTATAAATCTAACAACGTATTCTTCCCATCTTCCAATGGAGTGTATGTATATAACTCAGTACAAGATTTCTTTACTGCTGCACAGGATTTCTTGGATAATCCCAATAATCCGGTTTCTCCTGTACCCTTAGCCCGTTACAACTTGCGCTACTCTCGTCTACCTGGCGGAGCAGATCCTTTGCAGGTATTGAAAGTGGCTACTTACAGTGCATACATCCAAGATGAATACCAACTCTCCCCAAAATTTGTACTTACTGGGGGTTTGAGATTTGATATTTTTGATTATAACGATGAAACTGCAGCTGACTTTAATAATCCTGTGGTAGATACTTTGGTATTTATCAACCAAATCAATGAAGATTATGATATTAGCACCGGGACTTTTCCAAGAACACGCTTGCTTATTTCTCCAAGAATCGGATTTAACTTTGACATCAAAGGAGACAAGTCTCTGCAACTAAGAGGAGGTTCAGGTTTCTTTGTATCTCGTATCCCACAAGTATTGGTGTCTAACCAATTGGGTAACAATGGGGTAAATACTGGGCTTATTAACGTTACAAATACTACGGCTTATCCTTTCCGACTAGACCCGTCTGAATTTGCACCCGCAGAAAACCCTGATATTGCTACACTTCCTCCTTATGTAGTCAATGCTACGGATAGCGAGTTGAAATATCCTTTGGTTTGGAAAACAAACGTTGCGGTTGATTACAAACTTCCTTGGGGCTTGATTGCTACTGCTGAAGTTATTTACAACAAAACTCTTCAGGGGTTACGTTATATCGATGCAAACTTAGCAATTCCTGACAGAACTTTTACTGGACCCGATAACCGTTACAGATATCCCGCTTCTAACCCAGGTTCTACCGGTCCTCGTTTTATTAACCCACAAGTAACCAACGTATTTGTTTTGAGAAATACCAGTGATGGAAGTGCTTATACACTCACTGCTAAACTGGAAAAAACCACTCAGGCAGGATTTGGTGGATTTATCGCTTATACTTACGGAAGAGCCAGAGATTTACAATCTGTAGGTAGTACTGTACAGGCAAATATGCCGACTACTACTGGTCAAAACTATCTGGACGTATCTTTTGCTGATAATGACCTAAGACACAGAATTGTAGGTTTCTTGAATTACCGAATCAATTACACCAATAAAATTGGAGGTTCTTTGACACTTTCTTTAGGTCTTGTATCCAACAGTGGGGGTAAAATTTCCTACATCTATGGAGGTGATTTAAATAGTGACGGACAAAATAATGATCTCATCTTTGTTCCCTCTGCGGCTTCCGATATTATTTTTGAACAATTTAGTGCAGGTGGTAAAACCTTTACACCTCAGCAACAACAAGAGGCTCTTGAAATTTTTATAAATAACAATGATTATTTGAAAGAGCGTCGTGGTCAGTATGCCGAACGTAATGGTGGTGCTTTCCCTTGGTTGACTCGTCTGAACTTTACCGTTGCCAGAGAGTTTACCATTAAAATTGGCAAAACTACCAATGGTATCCAGTTAAGAGCAGATATTCTAAATGTAGGAAATATGCTGAACAACAAATGGGGGGTATCTCAGGTAAGTACGTCTACTACTCCATTAGGTTTTAGAAGTGTAAATGCAGACGGGCAGCCGATATTTAGATTGGCTACTCAGGTAGTAAACGGTGAAACTATCCTATTGAGAGATTCTTTCAGAAAGAGTATCAATGTGGATAATGTGTGGCAAGCACAGCTAAGTATCCGTTATAATTTTAACTAAGATTGATTATTTTCTGATTACAAAGCATCCGAGTTATTCGGATGCTTTTTTTATCTTTATGCTATGAATTCAACAAAACCTCTATTCTTCACTGTGCTTCTTGTTTATGGTATAGGTATCTACTCGCTCATCAATGCACAAGACTACCAACCTGACATCCACAAACTTGTACATCTGCAAGGCTCAAAACCACTGATTACGGGGCATCGGGGAGGTTTTTATGCACAATTGCCCGAAAATAGTTTAGCCGCCTTTAATTACACCCTGCAAAATGCCTGTGATCTACCTGTGATTCTTGAGTTGGATATTAAAGTAAACCGAGGGGGCAATCTGTATGTTTTTCACGATGATTCTCTACAACGATGTAGCAATGGGCAGGGTAAAATTGCAGAAGCCTCTGATGATTATTTAAAATCACTTTTTTTAAAAAATCAGTCAGGAGAAATTACCTCCGAAAGTATCCCTACTTTTGACAGTGTTCTTAGCTTTGCCAAGAATAAAAATGTAGTATTCATGCTAGATGTAAAAGCAAACATCTGGGAAAAAGTCATCTTAGCCATTAAAAAACACGACATGGAGTCTCAAGTAATAATTCTAACCTTTAAAGATGAACATAGTCGGTTGGTTTATCAACTGGCTCCCGACTGCATGATTTCTGTATTGATTCCTGATGAGAAAGCCTGGAAAAATGTTCTGACACTTGGCATACCCTTTGAAAACCTGATTGCTTATATTTCTTCCAATACTCCCTTATCCCTAATCTTAGAAATAGAAAAAAACAACATTCCTCTGATGACTGATGTAAGCGAACATAAAAATAAATACACCAACCCTCTGCCCGAAGATTTTTACAAGGAACTGGTGCAGAAAAACCATCTGGATATCCTGATCAGTGATTTTCCGGTGGAAGTGGCAGCAATATTTTGTAATTGAGATAAATTCTTATGCTTATCAGCCTTCCTCAAAATAGATTATTTTAACTCATTTTCGGAGATTTCTCTTGTCCAGATTTCTTTTCCATGTGTGTCAAATACAGTTGCTTTCAGCACGCGAGCTTTACTTTTACCGGATATTTCAAAAATACAGAAGTTACGGTTGCCAAAGTATGTACCAGGGACTCGCCATTGATTCTTTTCGTCTATATATCGCTCACCCGACGCGCCCGAAGTCAGGGGGGAAACTGTAAAATCGTACAATGGATAACTTCCTGCACGCTCCATTTTAGACAATTCTGTATAATGCCGGTCTCCTGTCAAAAAAAGCACTCCTGGGATATTTTCAGACTGAATTGCCTGAAGGAGCCTCTGGCGTTCTGTTTGATATTTGGCGTAATTTTCATGGTGAGGTTCTGTATTGATTATCTGACCGCCGCATACTACAAACTTGAAAGTAGCGATACTCGACTTAAGCGCATCAAGCAGCCATTGGACTTGTTTTTCACCAAAAAAAGCTACTTCACCGAAATTGCTGTTATTGGGGCTTCTGAAATATCGGTCGTCCATTAAAAAAAACTCCGCATCTCCCCAAACAAAACTCCCCGTAATGCCTTCATTCTCAAAAGTATAACTTGGGTTCATCCAGAATAATTTAAAAGCTTCCAGGGTATTTCTTTTTAAAGTATAGCTTCTGTCTGCGTCATTAGGGCCGAAGTCATGGTCATCCCAGATGGCATAATGATGTACAGATGCCAACAAGGCTTGTAAACCCGGAAAACTGCGTGTATGGGTGTTGCGATGTAAAATACCCGTACGCGTATCCCAATCAACCTCACGCAAATAAATATTATCTCCTCCCCAGATCATAAAATCCGGCTTCCGATTCAATATAGAAGTATAAATTTGAAAATCATTTCCATAAGGTGCTCCTGCCCTGTCTACTTCTATTTCATTTACATAATTGCAACTTCCAAAGGCAAATTTGAAACTGGGCGGTTCAGCTCTCCAACGCCACAAAATCTGACTTTGAAACTCCAGAGGATAAGGGCGATTTATTTTTTTGCCATTGATGTAAAGCTCATATTGATACTTTTTGCTGGGCTGTACCTCTGCAATGATCTGGGCTACAAAGGCATTTTCCTTTACAGTAATCAAGGAAGATGTCTTAAATCTTTGGACAGGGTTTTCCTTGTCAAAATAAATAAAATACACCGTGGCACTTTCAGTAGTCTGCACCCAAAGCCCTACCTCCTTCATGGCAGAATATCCGACCATAGGACCGGACTGAAGCAAATTACGCTGTGCTAAAATTTGTAATCCATTAAAAAGTACAGATACGAACACCACAATAAATTTTTGACTCATAGATTTTCTGTTTTAAATTGATAAACCTGTCTACAATATTAATCTGAAATTATACAAAAGCCTGGGAAAGAAAGATGAAGAGATTGTTAATTCCGGTACGTTTGAATTCAATCAAAATTCGCTTATCTTTGATCAAAAGACAGGAATCCATGGAAAAAATAATCGTACCTACATACCATCCCTCTGAGGCACTATTTCGAGAACTAAGCCCCGAACAGAAATTTACACGCATTCTGGAGTTGCTTTATGCTTTGAATGAAGATACCTTGCCTCCAAATTTTTTGAGATTTTCCAGCGAAGAAATAGCTTTTTTCATAGAAAATTATCCGAATGTTTATCTTTCGGTTTTAGATTATTTTAAAGACCTTTGGCTGGAGAAAGAAAACCAAGAAAGATTATTTCAAGAAACTTTCGACGATTTTAAAATCTTTATGAAATCATTTAACAAATGGAATTTTGAGCAGGTTGAACAACATTTCGGGCTCACTCGTATCAGCAACCACCCTGAATTGGTCAAATGGCAAAATATGGATGTGCTGGTCTCTGAGGAAGAGCAAAAACGCCTAGATTGGATGAAAAGCTTCCTTATTCAACATATAGACACCTGGCGCGAAGAAGATTTGAAAATGAGTTTTATCAGCCCTATGCTGCTTCTAGTAGATTTTAATACAGAAAGCTCAAGACCCTTTTTCGAGATGGAAATGTCCGGTACACTCCATTCACTCAAAGAGGGCGAGATAAGCGTTTCGGGTAAGGTGGATTGTATGATTTCTTATGGAAAAATAGAACCTCAAGCCCCTATATTTTGTCTTCATGAATACAAACCAGAGCTAACAAGTAGCAAAAATCCGCTGGGACAATTGTTAATCGCTATGTTAATCACACAGCAGGAGAATCAAAGCGACCACGTTTTATATGGAGTCTATATTGCCGGCCGTCATTGGTATTTTATCACGCTTTGGCAAAACCAATACAGCGTATCTCTTGCGTATGATGCCACCAAAAGTCAGGAAATAACAGATATTTTCAAAATGCTCAAAGGTCTCAAAGAACACGTCATCCTCAAAAAAATAAACAATCCCGCATAAATTTCACACACTTATTCTATGCAACTCAATTACAAAGAATCTGGCCAAGGACAGGCTTTTATCATCCTACACGGGCTGCTTGGCTCCCTGGATAACTGGGCTACACTCGGTAAAAAATTCGCCGAAAACTACCGGGTATTTCTGCTAGACCAGCGCAACCATGGCAAATCTCCCTGGAGTGACACATGGAGCTATGAAGCCATGGCAGAAGACCTCCACGAGTTTATCCAAGAGCATTCTTTGGATCAGATCATCCTGCTGGGGCACTCCATGGGCGGAAAAACCGCCATGTTTTTTGCTACACAATTCCCCGATATCGTAGACAGGTTGCTCGTCGCCGATATTGCACCCAAAGCCTATCCCGTACATCACGATCAAATTTTGCACGCTATGGATGTAATTGGCATCGCCAATCTTAGTGCTCGCCAGGAAGTAGATCAGGCATTGGCGCAATACATCCCCGACTTTGGCACGCGGCAGTTTATCCTCAAAAACCTGCAAAGGGATGATAATGGGGCATTTTCCTGGAAAGTAAATCTCGAGGTCATCAAAGCTCAGATCGAGTCTGTAGGGGAAGCTCTGCCCGAAAATGCCTTTTTTGAAGGAGATACGCTTTTTCTAAAAGGTGACAAGTCCAATTATATCCTCGACCAAGACCTGCCACTCATTCAAAAGCACTTCCCACATTCAAATCTTGTGAGCATCCACAATGCCGGACATTGGCTGCACGCCGAACAACCCGAAGCATTCTATACAGCAGTACAAGCTTTTTTAAGCAAATAAATTTGGCTTTTGAAGAGTCAGGTGTCGGGGGCGAGGAGTCGGGTGTCTGGAGCGAGGAGTCGGGTGTCGGGTGTGCAAACTTACATCCTACAAAGCCCTGTTTACATCCTACAAAGCCCTGTTTACATCCTACAAAGCCCTGTTTACATCCTACAAAGCCCTACTTGCATCCTACAAAGCCCTGTTTACATCCTACAAAGCCCTGTTTACATCCTACAAAGCCCTGTTTACATCCTACAAAGCCCTGTTTACATCCTACAAAGCCCTGTTTACATCCTACAAAGCCCTGTTTACATCCTACAAAGCCCTACTTGCACCCTACAAAGCCCCTCCCGACACCCCGCTCCTGACACCCGACACCTGACACCCGACACCTGACTCCCGACACCTGACTCCCAACACCTGACACCCAACACCTGACACCCGACACCTGACTCCCAACACCTGACTCCCCACATTAACATCCAATTTACATGCAAATTGACCTGAGATCGTTATTTTTGCACGAATAGATCGTGCGTATTGCTTGTTGAGCCTTGGCCAAAAACTAAATCTACTGCCCAAAGACCAACGCTTAGACCAAAAAATTAATTTTTTATGAAAAAGTACATGCTTTTAATCATTTTTTCCGGGTTGTCCTGGGGAAATATACAAGCCCAATGGCTTAAAAACCTGAATCTTTTCACGGTAGAAGACGACATCAAACTGGGTGAGCAACTTCGGGACGAAATCGCCAAAGACCCCAAAACGTACCCTCTCCTGGATGAAAAAAAATACCCCGAAGCATACACCCACATCCGTAGGATTCGGGATCGCATTCTGAACTCTGGGGGAATTCAATACAAGGATAAATTTTCCTGGGAAGTCCGCATCATCCACGATGACAGCACCCTCAATGCCTTTGTCACTCCAGGAGGTTTTATTTATGTGTATACCGGATTGATCAAATACCTGGATCAAGAAGACGAACTGGCAGGCGTGATGGGGCACGAAATCGCCCACGCCGACCGAAGGCATTCTACCCGCAATATGACCAAACAATATGGCGTAAGTACTTTGTTGGGTATTTTATTGGGCAAAGACCCCGGCAAACTTAAGCAAATCCTTGGAGGCCTAACCGGTAACTTAGCCGGGCTTAAATTCAGCCGTGACCTTGAGGCCGAGGCGGATGCCTACTCTGTCCGATACCTGGCCAATACCGAATATCAATGCAATGGCACGGCGGGTTTTTTTGCTAAAATGCTCCAAGAAGGGAATAATCAGGCACCGCCTCAATTCCTCAGCACACACCCAAGTTCGGCAAGTAGGGTAGAAGATATCAATGCACAGGCCAAAAACCTAGGCTGCAACACTGCACCAAGTAATCGAAATTATCAGTTGATCAAAAATAGTCTGCCAAAATAGACTTCAAATGTATCAGATTGGCTTATTCTAAGATTTTATTGGCTGAATTTCAGAGGATTTGAAAATAAGCTTTTACATTCGGCAAAATCCTAATTTAATTGCTATAATTTTGTCCAGATTATCAAAGCGGGAATGACTTCATTAAGTGCGTTTACATCCATACTCATCACAGGGGGGACAGGTTCTTTTGGACAGCGATTTATACAAAGAATCTGTACTGATTATAAGCACTTTGAGCGAATTATTGTATTTTCAAGGGATGAATACAAGCAATACCTGATGTCGCGCAAGTTTCCCCGATCTCAATTTCCTCAACTGGAATTCCAACTGGGCGATGTACGCGATTTGGAGCGATGCCGGGAAGTTTTTCACGAGGTGGACATCGTCGTACACGCAGCCGCACTCAAACAAGTAGATACTTCCGAAAGAAATCCGCTCGAGTTCATCAAAACCAATGTTTTGGGAGCAGCTCATGTCATCCAGGCGGCTCAGGAAAAAAAAGTCAAAAAAATCATTGCACTTTCTTCGGACAAAGCCGTGAATCCCAACAGTTTGTACGGAGCATCCAAGCTTTGTGCTGAGAAGCTCTTTTTACAAGCTGCCGAAAGCCGCCTTTCAGGAGATAGTATTTTTGCCCTGGTACGTTATGGCAATGTACTGGCTACCCGAGGGTCTGTGATTCCGCACTTTTTGGTAGAGAGAAAAAACGAAGTCTTGTCCATTACACACCC
Source organism: Microscillaceae bacterium (assembly GCA_033765345.1). GTDB lineage: Bacteria > Bacteroidota > Bacteroidia > Cytophagales > Microscillaceae > JANRIC01. Next base: position 563 of record JANRIC010000064.1, on the reverse strand, counting down.
TCAAATGACCCGATTCAGTGTGCCGATTGGGGTAGAATCTGCCACCGTGATTTTTGCGATAGAGTATAGTCAGGGAGGAGAGATTTTTATTCCCAAAAGCCCCTCATATCGGATTAGTGATGTGGCTAAAGCTGTCTGCCCGGATTGTGTGCAAAAAGTCATTGGACTTCGGCCGGGCGAAAAGCTCAAAGAGGATTTGATAGATCAGACCGAAATTGCCCGTACTTTTGATTTAGGGTCTATGTATGTTATTTTTCCTTCGGAGGAAGGCAAAAAAACAGATCATCTTAAGGATTTACAAAAAGTGTCCGATGATTTTGAATATGCTTCCGATAATAATCCAGATTGGTTAAGCATAGATGATATTCGCACACAGATAGACATCTACCTGGAAAATCCCGATCTTTCGGAGTTTTAAATTTTATGGTTCTCTGACAATTTATGTGGGAATGATCCATGCAAGTATTTTCAAACAATAATTCTATAAAAAATAAGTGCATTCAATTTCCTCTCTTGATGATCAATTTTGCCACGAATGCACGAATAAACGCCCTTATTCGTGC
>JANRIC010000061.1:0-27344 GCA_033765345.1 Microscillaceae bacterium | reverse complement strand
TGAGTTTTTTTGTAAGTTTTCTTCTAAAACTCTATAAAATATCGCAAAATATGGGTTTTGATAAAATATAGCATGTAAGTTTTATAAGAATAGTTATATTTCATATAAATATTTCGCTAGGGTGCGAAAAGTCGGTTATATCCTTGCAAAGTTTTAAATTAACACCTAATTTTACGTTTTAACGTATACTATTAGGCACAACTAACTTGTAATTTGACATGTCTCTTAACTCTATTAAAAAAAATAAAGAAACAGAATCCATCAAAGTAGCTCTGAAGGATGAAAAAACCCAGGAGATCACCAACAAAGAGGTATTTTTTAGCTATAAGAATGGGCACGTGTTTATCACCCAAGAAAGTGACTTATTGGATGAAGATTTTGTATCGAGTGGCATGAACAAAGAAAAGAAGAAGAAGTAAATCCGAGTTCAATCAGATCAGGGATTCCAGAAATTTTTTGAGTTTGGGGTTGTTGCCTTTGTCCTGTGCTACCTCCTCAATGAGTTTTGCAAGCGTTCCGTTGGCTTCACAATAATTTACCAAATCAAAAACGATGCTTTTGAGGTTCTTTCCTGCACTAAGGGTATTCAGTTGAATATCCATTTTGAAGGAAGTAAACTGCTCAAGGGCTTCTTCCTTGAGATAGGCAGCGATCAATGCCTCACAAAATGCTTCTTTTTGCTTGCCAGATAGGGTCTGAGGATACTCTGTGTTTATTCCAACAGTTTTGGATGCAGGCTTATTTTGCAAGGCTTCCAGTTCTTCTTCGTATTCCGCAATCATCTTTTTAAGCTTTAAGATTTCTGATTCACACCTTCTACGTTCTGTAGGATTTTCAGCAAGCATACGTTTTTGTTCCCATTCGTCCTTGAGTTCTTCAGCCTCCTGGATTTTCTGGTGGAGTTTGTTGATTTTTTCTTGAGTGCTTAAGGGCATAGAATTCGTTTGTGGTGTCGGATTATTTTCTGCGTGTTCCCATTCCCACAACAACTTATGTGCTTTAATTTCCCCTGCATTTTTGGGTAGTGTAATATTTTTAGGGATGGATTTGATATTACCTTTCCCTTCAAGCATTTGCCAAAATTTATCCGAACAGAAAACTGCATCTACCTCTGTAGCGGGTTCTATCCTGGCTCCCAGGTCTACAGTACCGCCGATTACATTGATGATTTTTCCGTTTTCCATGAGTACTTCTGCCTCACCAAAGTTTAGTCCTATTCTAAAACGGATCGGTTCGCTGAGGTTAAGTTCATATTCCCAATCAGTTTGTCGGGCTTCATCCCGGATTTTGAGGGCTATTTTAGCTAAATTGAGTGTGCTATTATCCGCCAAAAAAATGGCATCTCCCCAGGTGTTGCCTACCAGATGTGTATTTTGTGAGTTAAGCACAAACAAGTCATTCTCTTTTACTTTTTCTACCAATTTGTAGATAAACTTATAGGCTTCTGTCTTTATTTTATCACTTTTAATCGCAGAGAAGCCTTTCATATCGGCAGAAAGGATGGCGATGCTTTGTCTTTGGGTTTGCATTGTTGTATGGGTTTGAGGGTTTGGATTGTTTGTTTGCACTTGATTTTTAGGATTATTCTTGGGTTTTATTAGGTCTTCCCGGAGTTTTTTGTCTACTTCCTCGGCAAATAATTCTAACTTTTGATGAAAATCCCAGGGAGCTTGCCCAGCAATAAAAATACCTTTGTGGGTATCCAAAGTGTGCCGCATAGAATCAGGGACGACTTTGTCCATTTCTTTAAAATAGCCCTTTAAGTTGGCATTTTGAAGGTGTTTGAGTGCTTGTTGGATGTTTGGGTGCATGACGGAATTTGTGTTAGTCTGCTCTTGGTCAAGGAAACAAGCTACAAGATACTAAAAAATCAGAATTTGCCAAATAAGCATAAAAAAACAAGGGCAAAATCCCGGGCGGGATTCTATGCCCTTGTTATCCTTCAACCAGCTATGTAGTGAGAGTAAAGGTAGGAGTTTTTGGGGGAATTGCAAAGGATGGGGATTTTTTTTTGCATAAATTGGGTGTTTTGGCTGACTAGTTCGCCTGGGGTGGTTCATAAAGCATACAGGGCTTTGCCATGTTGGGTTTCTTGTGAGGACGAAGAAACCCTTACAGTATATGAGAGAAATAAGATATGATTTAGAAGAAAATTGGGGATTGAATAACGAAAAAAAGTTTTTGTGCTTCCAAAAAGAAAGTACAAAAACTTTTTATAAAAAGATAGTGGAGTCGGAGGGACTCGAACCCTCGTCCAAACAAGTCAAACTGAATGCCTTCTACACGTTTATTTACTTTTGATTTTTCGTGCTCTTCAAGGCAAGTAACCGCCTCAGAATAGCCTTATACATTTTAGTTTCGCCTGAGCATCATGTCTCTACCCAGACTAGTTCTACAATTCGATGCCTCGTACTCAAGCCTAGCAGAACAAAGGCTTGCGAGACACTAGCACGCTAAGTTCTAAACTTAAGCAGCTAGGGCGTAATTTCTTTCGCCAGTTATGTTTTGAAAGCCTTTTTCACAGGAGATGCTTTCAACTCCCGACGTGCTTACACTCGCTCATACCTGCTGTCAAAACCGGTCGACCCCAATATTTCAAAGAACTTTTCCTAAAATAGGATTACAAAGTTAAGGAAAATCATGTGAATTTCAAATTTTTTCTTTTTTGCCAAATGTAAAAATGCACCAATAAGTTTATTTACCCTTAAACTGAGGCTTTCGTTTTTGTAAAAATGCCATAACACCCTCTATCAGGTCTTCGGTTTGAAAATTATTCTTTTGGTTAATTGCCTCAGTTTCTAAGGTAGCCGCCAAATCCCCTTTTACGCCTACTCTGAGGTTGGCTTTGGTTTGTTGGATTGCTACAAAAGGACCTCTTGCCAGTGTTTCGGCCATCTCCTGAACCTTCGCATCCAGTTCTTCATCTGCTACCAGGTGATTAATCATACCATAACGCAAAGCTTCTTCGGCAGGGATTTTGGCAGCCGTAGCCATCCATTCAAAGGCCTTTTTGTAGCCTATGGTCTGAGGCATAAAATATGCCCCTCCGCCATCACTGGATAAGGCGATGTGGGTGAAAATCTGACTAAAAACAGCATCCGGACTAGCATACACCATATCACAGGCAAGGGCAAAATTAGCCCCCAGACCCACAGCTACACCCCTTACCTTAGCGATGACGGGGATGTTGATATTGCGAATGCCCAAAATGGCGGGGTTTACGGTTTCACGGAGGTATTGAGTGACATCATATTCTTTGGGATTGCTCATACTGGAAGCATCTAGGGCAGCCCCACTGCAAAAATTCCCGCCTACTCCGGTCAAAATAATGACACGGGTATCATCCCGTGTAGAAACCAAAATGGCTTCCCTGAGCATGGCACTGGTTTCGGGGCTGAGTGCATTTTTCGCTTGCGGGTTATTGATGGTAATGGTTTTGATTTTATTAACCATCGTTACCAAAAGCTTAGGTTCGCCGCTTTTAGAGATTTCTACCATATCTTGTAAGGTTTTATGTGTGATAAAGTCTTTCTTTGATTTATTGTATTAAATATAGAAATTAATATTCGGATTGCATCATATTTTTAAATTGTTGTAATGAATTCTTTGAAAAAATTAGCTTAACTTTTGCAACATTATTGCATTTGATGTATGTTTGTGCTACTTAGTTGCAAAAGAACAGGCTGTTATGAAAGGATTAAAAGGTATCCATTGGATTCTATGGCTGATTTTAGGGTTTAATGCTACACCAGGTCAAGCAAAAGTATTAGAGTGTAAGGCGGTGATTAGTGGGGTTTTGCACGATGAAAATCACCGGGTTTTGGTTGGTGCCACAGTCTTTATCAAAGAATTAAAGATGGGTACTGCTACGGATTTGTATGGGAAGTATTATTTAAAAAAGCTTTGCCACGGAAGTTATACGCTTGTATTCAGCTATTTGGGTTATAAAAGCCGCGAAATTACCATATTGGTCAATGCCGATGAGATTGAGTACGACCTTGATCTGGAAGATGAAGCCATTCATTTGGAAGAAATTGCCATTGAGCAGAAAAAACTAAGCCTTGCAGAAAACCAAACACTGGCAGTAAGCAGTCTGGACGAATCGGACTTGATACGAAATGCCGGAGGAAACCTGGCTGAATCGCTGGGCAAGGTCGCCGGTGTAAATATACTCCAAAGTGGACCCAGTGTAGCCAAGCCGGTTATTCATGGGTTGCACAGCAATCGCATTTTGATACTCAATAATGGCATTCGTCAGGAAGAGCAGCAATGGGGTACCGAACACGCCCCTACCATCGATCCTTTTGTGGCCAATAACCTTTCCCTGATCAAAGGGGCAGCAGCGGTTCGTTATGGCTCAGATGCGATTGCTGGTGTGATTTTAGTCAATCCTGCCGAACTCCCCCAAAACAAAAGTCTGAAAGGAAGTATACAAACCATTGGGCAAAGCAATGGTAGAGGAGCTACTACCTCAGCCTTGCTGGAAGGTGGCCTGGGAAAAGGGCTTGGCTGGCGCATCCAGGGTACTTTTAAAAGATTAGGAGATGCCGAAAGCCCGCATTATGTCCTTTCTAACACAGGGCATCAGGAAGTAAATTTCTCAGCGGCTTTGGGATGGCAAAAAGAAAACTATGGTTTTGAGGCATTTTACAGCCAATTTAATTCCGAAATAGCCATCCTCAAAAGTGCCCATATCGGAGGGTTAGACGATTTGGAAAGGTCTATTGACAACGCACAACCTGCCTATGTGGAGGATTTTACCTATACACTAGGCTTGCCCCGGCAGGAATTAAGCCATCACTTATTCAAAACAAAAGCTTACCTGAAGCTGCCCAATCTTGGCAAATTAGAGCTTTTATACGGTTTTCAATTCAATACCCGCAAAGAATTTGACATCCGCAGAAGCAATCGCTCCGACAAACCCGCTCTTTTCCTTGAGCTGGGTACACACACCCTAGATTGGGTGCTTGAGCATAAACCCTGGGGGAATTTCCAAGGAAGCCTGGGGATACAAGGAATTTTTCAAAATAACCTCAATCAAGACCTGGCCGAACGAGGCATTCGCCCATTAATTCCCAATTACAAAAGTTATTCGGGAGGTGTATTTTGGATAGAACGTTATGTTAGAAATCGCCTCGAGCTAGAAGCTGGTATTCGCTACGATTACCGCCGACAGGCAGTGAAAAAACGAGATTTTGACAATATACTTCTCACACCAGTCTTTGATTATCAGATGTTTAGCGGTACTTTGGGGCTGATTTATCATGTCAATAAATTCTGGTCTTTCCGAACAAACCTCGCTTCTGCGATGCGTTCACCCAATCCCGCAGAGCTTTTCAGTGAAGGTTTACACCACGGAATCGGAAGTATTGAGGAAGGAAATACCACCCTGGAAGTAGAAAAATCCTACAAGTGGATCAGCACGCTTCGTTTTCAAAATACCCGATTGAACCTGGAGTTTAGTCCTTATTATCATTATATCCAGGACTATATCTTCTTAGAACCGCGCGAAGTAAGACTGACCATTCGAGGGGCTTTTCCGGTGTTTAGGTATAATCAAAGCAATGCCGTTTTCTGGGGAGCGGATATGGCTTTCAAATATCACTTTACGCCATTTCTATCTTTTAATTCTAACATCTCTTTTATCCAGGCCAAAAACGTAACAGACGATGCTTATTTGCCTTTTATTCCTGCCAATCAATTGGAAAACGGGCTTACATTTGAATGGAAAAAATGGCATAAACTAGAAAATATCTACCTAAGCTTCAGCGTAGAAAATCACCTCCAGCAAAACCGTGCGCCCCAGGAATTTACGATTGCTCAGATAAGAGAGGTATTAGAAAATGATGCCTTGAGCCTTCCCGAAAAGACCTTTGATTTTGTAGAAGCTCCACCGGGTTTTACTTTGATAAATCTGGATGCTGGGTTTGATATCCCCTGGAAAAAACAGGATTTCAGCATTCATTTTTCCATAGATAATCTATTCAATACGGCTTACCGAGATTACATGAACCGCTTCAGGTACTTTGCCGATGATCAGGGCAGAAATTTTACCCTTCGGTTACGCTATTCATTCCAAACAAGCAAACAAAATCCATAATGATTATACACTCAATTTGAACTAAACATGAAAACAAACCATTTCAGACTGTTTTTAGTACTTTCGGGCTTTTGCGCTTTGTTCTTGTCAGCTTGTAGCGACGACGACACGCCGCCACCTGTCAACGAAGAAGAGCTAATTACCACGGTAAAACTTACCTTTACACCTACTGGCGGAGGTACGGCAATCACCGCCACTTGGAAAGATTTGGATGGGGAAGGCTCGGGTGCACCTGATTTGTCTCAGGCCACAGCTACTTTGCAGGCCAATACCAGCTATACCCTTGCGGTAGAGTTTTTGAATGAATCTGAAAGCCCGGCTGAAGATATTACCGAGGAAGTCGAGGAAGAAGCAGAAGAACATATTTTATATTTTTCGGTGACCAACGGGCTTTTCAGCAGCTTTACCTACGCCGATGATGATGCCCCTGATAGTGCCGGAGATGGAGTGTTTGCCCTCGGACTCAACACCAACCTCAGCACCGGAACAGGAACTCCAGCCACAGGTACATTAAGCGTCACACTCCTACACGAATCGGATAAGTCGGTAGGCGGCGGCACAAGTAACGGAGGGAATGTAAAAGCTGTGCCAAGCGGTGCAGGTGGGGAGACGGATATCGCCGTAGATTTTACGATTAATGTGCAATAGTTGATTTTTTTTACCCAAATTTTTTTTGCAACATGGTAGCAGGTGTTACCGTGTTGCATTTTTTGATTGAGAAAACTCTTCATAAGCGAACCTCGGTTACAAATTTTGAACACAATCTGCTTGAGCTGTGTTTTTTAATTGTTTAACTTTGGAAAAAGTGTATTTCTTATGAAAAAAACATACTGGATTATATCTTTAAGCATACTGTTGGGGACTGTTTTTACATTATTTACCATCCATCGCGTTGGCGCTTTTTCATTTTTCAATGAAGACATCTGGAGGACTCTCTTCAAGGTGGAATGGCAGAAAAAATACAATGCTGAGTTCAAAATCAAGGTAGATGCTCCCCGATTTACCCCTGAAATCAAAGCTTTGGACAAAAAAGAAATCACCATCAGCGGATATGTCGTACCTGTAGAGATGTATGGCAGTGATGATTATGTAATTTTATCGGCTTATCCTGCCAATCAATGTTTTTTCTGTGGAGGAGCCGGTCCAGAGTCTGTGATGGAGGTTTATCCCTTGTATACCAAAAAACGCTTCGCTGGCGAACGTGTTACGCTCAAAGGGCGCCTAGAACTGAACGAAAACGACCACAACCACCTGATTTATATTTTAAGAGATGCTGTGCAGGTTTTTGGTAAATAAGCTCTGATTAAGCATTTACAAACCAAGTAATATACATGAGGAAATAAACTATTGGCTTTGAGGATGCTTTTTGGGTGGTACTGGGTCATAACCTTCTCCTCCCCAGGGATGGCACCGGGCGATTCTTCGGATGCCCAGCCAAAGCCCTTTGAATGGACCGTGAATCCGCAAAGCCTCCACCATATATTGTGAGCAAGTGGGGTGGTAGCGACAGGCAGCAGGGGTATAGGGTGAAATGGCATATTGATAAAAACGCACCAGAGCAATCAACCAGAAGCTCAGGTGCCAGAAGGACCTTTTGGTTTGCAGGTCAGAGGTAGGAAGTTCCTTAATCTCCTTCATATTCGGCGTAGTTTTGGGGGCTTTCGTGAATGAGCACTTTGAGTGCAATGTTTTCCTCAATCAAGGGGCGAAGAATATGCCAGATTCGGTAAGACATCATTTCCACAGTGGGTACAGTATCTTTAAAATCATCCATATCTAGGTAGAGGTTCTGATGGTCATAGCGTTTTTCTATGTGGGTTTTGACAAGGTGAGCCAACTTATGTTTGTCATAGACCTTGCCAGTACGCGGGTTGATCTCTCCACTGAGTTTGATCTCCAGGTTGTAGTTATGCCCCTCAAAGATAAGTGTTTCGCCTTGTTCTCCAAATACTTCCAGGTTTTGGGCTTCGCTCCAGTGCGGATTATGGTGGCGATAGGCGGCGTTAAAGTGTGATTTATGACAAAGCGTTGCTTTCATGGATTAATGCTTGATTTTATTCAATAAACTTGATACTTGGGAGGAATGTTCCAGCAAGTATTTTACACAAATACCTCTTGCAAGTTCATACTGAGGATTTCTATGGCTTTTTCCATTATTGGGTGATATTTTGAATAATGACAAGGAATATTTTAGAAAAATGCTTGAATTTTCTCTTAGATAAGGTTTTTAAAGCATACCTAACATCCCTATCTACTCTTTTCCTTGGGGTTTTTGTATGTTTGTGTAAAAAATAGATGAGGGTATTCAAATTAAATATATCACCATTAAGAATAATTCCAAAAAAACCATCATAAGCCAAAAATGTCCGAAAAAATAAATTTGAGACGGGTTTTACTGATCGCAGTGGTATTATCGCTGATTGGAATATTGCCCAAAATCCTTAAAAATCCGGCGTCAGATTTTACTTTACCGATATATTATTTTTTTTATATTGGGTTTACTTTTCTGAGTTTTTATGCATTTAATCGGTTTTTGTGGTTTATGATGCCTGCCCGTTCGTATTCGCTAAAATATGCACTGGGCTATTTGGGTAGTTTTATGGGTCTGGTTTTTTTTCATGGGCTTATATGGAGTATCAATCGGGATGGGTTTATTTATTTTTTTGGCTTAAAAACGATTTTACCCGCTCAAATTCTTTTTATCACAGCTTTTAGGGCATTCCTGCTCCAAAGTGCTGTATTACTTTGTTTATTTTTTTTCAAAAATAAGGAAGAAAAGATGATCTTTCAATTGGAAATAGACCGACTAAACGAGTACCTGGATGCATTAAAGAGCAAATCCAACCCTGAAAAAAGCTATAAAAATACACTGATTACCCGGTTTCAGAATCAAGTACTGCCTATTGATATTTCGGAAATCGCCTTTTTCCATTTATCAGAAGGCATCGTCTTTCAGCATTTATTTTCAAACCAAAAATATATCCAGCCCATGAGCCTTGAAAGTCTGGAAAGTACGCTTGACCCCCAGCTTTTTTTTAGAGCAAACCGACAGTATTTAGTACATAGAAACGCCGTCGCTAAAATTGAACAAATCGAGTTCCGAAAGCTCAAAGTAACCCTCACCCAACCTACACCCGAAGACATCGTGGTCAGCAAAGTAAAAGCCGGATCATTTATCCGATGGCTTGAAAGCAAATGATGTCCGTTTCAGCTTATAAAATGTCCATTTGGCGATTTTAAGGCCTTTTTCACTTCCTTGCAACCCCGCTACCTCCCTATTTTTGCAAAAAAAAATCAAGAAATTTAATCATGAAAAAATCAGTCATTGTATGTATTTTAATTTTTATGAATTTAGCTCAGGCAAAAGCTCAGTTTCCAATTGGGGATAAATGGTATACCAATCCTTTGGGCTTTAAACCGATACAGTTACATTCCTCTATGGGTTTTATCATTCCTGCAGTGGCAGTAGGTGCTTGTATGCTTTTGACTAAAAAAGACACCACTTTGCATCATAGACTTTCTATTTACAATGAGGTGGGTTTGTCTTGGGGTTATAAATATCCGCATACTTTTTTGCCGCAAAACAATACAGGAATCAATTTTCAATTGCGGAAATTTATGTCCATCGGGGTAGAATTTGATCTGTATTTCCCTAGGGATGATTTTAATAGTACAGTAGGGTTTGCCATCAGACCTTTTGCCCGGTTTTACCCCGTCAACAATGCAAAGTGGCGATTATACTTCGAGTCTGGGGGAGGATTTATTTTTTTGTTGGATGAATACCCCAAACCCACCGACCAGGATGACCGCTTGGGTACCCAATGGAACGGAACAACCAAATACGGCATTGGTTCTGAGATAAATATTTTTAAGTCAACCTCCCTGATGTTTGGAATCAGGCATTTACACATTTCCAACGGCGATACCAAGGGTGTAGAGCGAAACCCCTCACACGATAGCAATGGCTTGTTTGTGGGGCTTTCACACAGGCTTTAACTATTTGGTAATCAATCCAAATAAGGCGGCTGATCCGGCGCATCCAAAAAAGTAAACATCTCTAGGATTTGCGCTTCGGTATTGCGGCCCACGGATAGTTCAGGAAGGGCATCGGCTTCAAAAAAGTCTACGGCCTCGATGTCGATGCCTGCCTGTGCTTCTCCACCCACAAGGCTACAAAGAATGAAGATTTTATAAACATATAACAAAGATTCAGGGTGGCTATGCAGGCGTTTATCATAGACAGCCAACAATCGTTCGGCTTTGACCACAAGCCCTGCTTCTTCCTGTACTTCTTTGACAGCCACCTCGCTGGGGCTGTAGCCTATGTCTGCCCAGCCGCCCGGCAAAGCCCATCGATGGTCGCTTTTTTCGCAGACGAGTAAAAGCTTACGATCTTTAAAAATCACCGCCCGTATATCTACCTTGGGCGTTTGATAAAGGTCTTCTTTTTGGAGAGCCACTCGAATATCCGAGATTGCAAGCCCACTAATCATCTCAAAAAGCGCATCACTAAGATGATCCAACTCCTCGAAGCGTTCCAGATCAAAGTGACTTTCGCTATAGCTCAAGCCATTTTGAGATAAAGCCTTGATTCTCTTAATTTTATTCAGGATTTCTTTTCTGAAATTTTCCACAGGTTTATGTTTTTTCAAAAGTATAAAATGTGCAGGTAAAAACCCCCAAATACCTTCTCTTTTCAGTCATAAAGGAAATTTCTACTATTTAATTTTGGATTTCTGAAACAAAAAAAAATTAATTAGTATAACCGAAAAATATTCTTAGCTTTGTGTTATTCATTCACAAAAACTTTTCAATCATGGGAATTTTAGATTTTGCCAAAGAAGGCGCATCCAAAGAATTGGCCGACAAAATTACAAAACTTGTTCAAAGTAAAGTAGCTGTTGATAACCTGAGCATAGAGGTTGACGACGCTGCCGTGACCATTGGGGGTTCTGTGGAAAGTGCAGAGCTGAAAGATCAGGTAATCAGCCTTATCAAAGGAACCGCAGGGGTTTCTGGCGTAACCGATAATCTTACCGTGATGCCTAAAGTAGAAGGTTCGGTAGTTACTGAAAGCGGAGAAACCGTCTACACCGTAAAATCTGGCGATACTTTGTGGGGTATTGCCGAGAAATTTTATGGAGACGGCAGCAAATTTCCAAAAATATTTGAAGCCAATAAAAGTATTTGGAAAAACTACAACGATGACCCCAATGTGATTTATCCGGATTGGAAACTGACCATCCCTCCTGCCGAATAGGTCTCTTCTCAGGAAGTGGGTTCTTGCCTATTTCCTGAACATCTTTTTTAGCATTCGCTCGATCGCGCACAATAGACCGCCGACTCGATTTCTAATACGTTTTCTTAATTTTATCTGGTACAATTAATAAACCTTAATTTTATGGACCAACAAGCATTCCTACAACAAAGTGAGACTGTCAGAACTTCTTATCTCGTTTTATTAAGTGCCCTGGCTTCTGCCGATCACGACAATTCCGAAGAAGAAATTGCTTTTATGGAGCAAATGGCCGCCGTAGCTGGCCTTTCGGGTGACAACATAGAGCAGGTGAAAAACGCTATGAAAAACCCCGCAGGGATCGACATGAAAGGAAACCTGGCTAATTTCAAAGACAATGAACTGAAATTTGCACTGGTTACCGACCTCTTAAATCTTGCTTATAAAGATGGTGATCTGGAAAAAGAAGAAGTAGCCCAGATTCAACAAGTAAATCAGATCCTCGAAATCAGTGATGAGCAGTACGATGCTCTCCAGAAATATGTACAAGCCGCCAACAAAGAAGTAGAAGGAACAGACGGAAACGCTGACCTGGACGAAAAAGGCGAACCCAAAGAAACTCCCAACAACTTCCTCGAAAAAACAGGTCTTGAGGGCATGTTCAAAAAAGCCGGCATCCCTACCGGAAACTTCCTGAAAGGCTCTACCATCAGTGCTGTACTTACAGGAGCTGCTTTTTATGTAATCAATAATATGATGAATAACAAAGACCCCAAAAATCAGGCTGGCGGACTGGCAGGTACAATCGGTGGTCTTTTGAGTGGTCTCATGGCAGGTAATCAAGCACAAGGACAAACCCAAACTGCCAATGCAGGGGCTATGGGTGGACTAGGCAACCTAATCGGTGGCATGCTTGGCGGCGGGCAAGGTAAAGGTGGTGCAAACCTGGGAGGACTCCTCAATACCGTAATCGCTGCAACTAGCAAAGGCAAGGGCTTGGGTAATCTGGTAGACATCATCGGTGGTGGTGCCAAAAAACAAGGTCAAGGCGGTAGCGCACTGGGCAATATCTTAGGCTCTCTGCTCTCTGGAAAATAATTTTAAATATCTCTTTTCTTAAAAAGGTGGTTTATCCGCCTTTTTTTATTCGAGAACAGTGACTTTGAACGCCGATCTTGTTTATATCTCCCGAATTGCGTATATTTGGTCTATACTTAGTATAAAATGGTTTGCAAAAAAGAATTTGTAAATCCTTAAAAACTTGCCCTGGAAAGGCCTTGTATTATTAATCAATTTAATCTCAGTATAATTTCACGAAGTCAATATGGAAAAAGATACTTTAATAGATTGGAATGCCGAAGTAGCTGCACTCAACAAGGAGGAAAAAGAGCATTTGAAAGCCTTAATAGCGTTTTTTCGAAAGAACCATACCCCCACACCGCCCACAGTAGAAGATGAAGATACCTGGGATCAAGAAGACTATGCCCCTCAAAATACACCCTATTTTGAAGTAAAAGACCATTATAATCAGCAAGATATTTTGGAAATCATCGCCAAATTTCCCAAAAACAAAAAATGGACTTTTGAAGATTTGCAAAATCCTACCTATTTCCCGCCAGATTTGAGAGTTAAAGTCGAATTGCTTGATTATAAAATTTATGTAGACATGGATCCAAAACCTCTACACCAAGAAATCCTATCAAATATCCACATTGAGTTGGGTATGTTTGTCAAAAAAAACAAACTGGGTAAAACCTATGTAGCCCCCGTTTCGCTCAAAATAAACGATGGAACGACCTTGAAACCAGACATTTTATACATTTCCCTGTCCAAATATGAATTCATTCAAGAAAACTGTATCGAGACTGCCCCCGAATTGGTCATAGAAATACTTTCCCCTTCCAACTACCGCAAACTTCGCACGCGTAAAAAACAAAAATATGCCGACTTTGGCGTACAGGAATATTGGGAAATTAGCCCCAAAAAACAACAGATCTCAATTGAAGTATTGGATGCCAAAACCCACAGCTTTGTGCTTTATTCAGAAGCAAAAGCATCAGGCAAAGTACATTCCAAAGTTTTGGAAGGCTTTGCGCTAGACCCGGCGGATGTTTTTGATGTCGAGTAAATTAAGCAGGCGTATAGTTTCGATTTTTATTTTCCGGTCAAAGATACTTCTCTATATTACAAGATTTTTCTTGCTTTTTACCTCCAAAGAACCTATCTTAGCCAAAGACCAGTAAATTTTTATTTTTTTTAGTACCCAGTCCTGTATGTAATTTTTAATCAACCTCAAACCAATGTTTATTATGTTCCATTTTTATGCTTTTTTATGCTTATGTGTGCGGCTATGCCGATGCACCGTGATGCTCTTTGGCCCGGTCTGCTTCTTACTAGGCAGTATGTGGCTATCTGCCGAAGCTCAAATCTATCAGGAACCCCCAAGCAAGGAGGAGATAGAAAAAATCCGAAAGGAAGTATTCCAAAACGCAGATTTTATCTTTGAAGCTATTCCGACAGAAGAGTTAGAATTATTCAATAAAGATTCTAGCAAATATCATAAATTTAGAAAATATGAAATCACTCGTATTTTCAAAGGTTCAGGAGATATCCATCCTGGCACCGTAATGATATATGCAGGTTTCCGTAATGTAACTAAATCTTACGGAGGTTATATACTTGAAGACGGACTTTCACATGCAGAATATGGTTGTCCTTATCGTAGTACTCCAGGTCCCAACTCTGATTTCAACAGTTTGTTCTTTCTTGATAAATTGGAAATTACTCCTGAAGTAGCTGCTCCGGAGGCAGATAACTTGCTCTTATTACAAGTATCCAATGCTTGTTACAATGTAATTGCTTACAATGGAGGAGGATTTTCTAAGACTCATCTTGCTGCAGAAGGTCTTTTTAAAGAGTTTGAGACTTTGGGCGAGGTCTATCGCTTTGTAGAAAAGTACCTAGGCAAACCCCTGAAGATAGACCGCGATAGCTATCCGCGGTTAATCGCTAACTATTATCAGTACTATATCAAGGAAAAGGGGAAATCTAACCGGAACTTAGAGGCTGATTTCAAAAAATACTACCCTGGGTTCAACCCTCCTAAGGAAAAGCAACGCTTCCCCAAAACAAGCCGAGAGGATAAAAAGTATCGCCAATATCGGAAGGATTCCCTGATCTATGAAATTCAAAAAAGAGCAGGATTTATCCCAGCAGATACTCCCCCCAACAAGAATAAGGCCAAAAAACAAAAACCTCCCAAAGACGAACCGCGAGGCGTTTCCAAATTTCTCAAAACCTTCAAACCGAACTGCGAGGCGTTTCTAAATTTTCCAAAACCTCCCAAAGACGAACTGCGAGGCGTTTCCAAATTTCTCAAAACCTTCAAACCGAACTGCGAGGCGTTTCCAAATTTTCCAAAACCTTCAAACCGAACCGCAAGGCGATTCTAAATTTTCCAAAACCTTCAAACCGAACTGCGAGGCGTTTCTAAATTTCTCAAAACTTCCAAACCGAACTGCGAGGCGTTTCCAAATTTTCCAAAACCTTCAAACCGAACTGCGAGGCGTTTCCAAATTTCCGCATCACAAGGCTGCGCTGTTCTCTCGAGTTATTTTTATTTTATAATAATATATCAATAAAAAATTGTATTTATTCTTATTATTTCTTAAATAGAGCCAAGAAAAATACTATTTTCTTCACTAATCTTTAAATTTTATGAGACTCAACAAAATCTATTCTCTTTCAAGTATGGCTCTCTGCCTATTGCTGTATGCTTGTGGTGGTGGAGACCCTCAAAACAACACAAACACCAATACTGCCCCAGGCTCCGAAGCGCATATCAGAAAAATAACCGAAGCCATTGATGATGAACGACTTGTTCAAGCCCATGAAAATTCAGCCGACTGGCTCAATTACGGACTCAATTATTATGAAAACCGTTTCAGCCAACTCAAAAAAATCACTACTGAAAATGTAAAAGACCTAGGGCTCGTCTGGAGCTATGATCTGGAATCCATCCGTGGCGTAGAAGCCACGCCCATCGTAGTAGATGGAATCATGTATGTGACAGCACCCTGGAGTATTGTTTTTGCCATTGATGCCCGAACTGGCAAAGAAATCTGGAAATATGACCCCCAAGTGCCTCGAAGCTACGGCGAAAAAGCCTGCTGCGATGTGGTAAATCGTGGTGTAGCCATTTATAAAGGAAAGGTATTTGTGGCTTCTCTAGACGGTCGTCTGATAGCCCTTGATGCAGCCACTGGCAAAAAAGTCTGGGAGCAAAACACCCTGATTGATGCGTCTAAGCCTTATACCATCACGGGCGCACCCCGAGTCATCAAAGGCAAGGTCATCATCGGCAATGGAGGTGGCGAATATGGAGTAAGAGGATATATCACCGCATACAACGCCGAATCAGGCAAACAAGCCTGGAGATTCTTCTCTGTACCTGGTGATCCCTCCAAACCCTACGAAAACAAAGCCCTCGAAATGGCCGCCAAAACCTGGGACGAAAAAGGAAAATATTGGGAAGCAGGAGGAGGAGGTACCATGTGGGATGCCATGGCCTACGACCCCGATCTCAACCTCATGTATGTGGGCGTAGGAAATGGCTCCCCCTGGAATCGCCGCCACCGCAGCCCCGGAGGAGGTGATAATTTGTTCCTGTCTTCCATCGTAGCCCTCAATCCCGAAAATGGCGAATATAAATGGCATTACCAGACTACCCCCGGCGACCATTGGGACTATACCGCCACCCAACACCTCATCCTGGCTGATCTCAAAATAGAGGGCAAAGACCGCAAAGTGATTATGCAAGCACCTAAAAACGGCTTCTTCTTTGTCATAGATCGTACCAATGGCGAATTCATCTCAGCCAAAAACTTCGTAACCGTCAACTGGGCCACAGGCTACGACAAAAAAGGCCGACCCATAGAAACCCCCGAAGCCGCCTACAAAAATGGAGCTTACGAAGCCATCCCCGGCCCTTATGGCGCACATAACTGGCACCCGATGGCTTTTAATCCTGAGACAGGACTCGTGTACATCCCCGCACAAGGAGTGCCGATTGTGATTGAAGATGACAAAGATTGGACTTATAACTCCACCAAAACCCCTGGGCCACACGCTACCATCGGATGGAATACGGGCGTATTGGCCTCTGCCGTCCCTCCCAAATCCAAACCTTTTGGGCATCTGCTTGCCTGGGATCCTATCCGACAAAAAGCCGTCTGGAAGGTAGACCACATCTCCCCCTGGAATGGCGGCGTGCTGACTACCGCCGGGAATCTGGTGTTCCAGGGAACAGCAGACGGGCGATTTGTGGCTTATGATGCCAAATCCGGCAAAAAACTTTGGGAAACACCCACCGGAACAGGCGTAATCGCTGCTCCAGCAACTTTTGAAATAGACGGCACGCAGTATGTTTCCATAGCCGTGGGTTGGGGAGGCGTGTATGGACTGGCCGAGCATCATTCCGCTACGGAGACTTCGGGCAAAGTCTATACCTTTGCCATAGGAGGCAAAGCCAAAATGCCTGAATTTGCTCAAACAGCTACCAAAGCTCTTTTACAAGGCATTAAATACGACCCAGCAGATGTGCCTTTGGGTGCAAAGGCTTATATCAATAGTTGTGTTTTTTGCCACGGTGTACCCGCAGTGAATAGCGGTGGAAGAATCCCCAATTTAGGTTACTCCCAGAAAGAAGTCATCGAGCAACTGGAAAAATATGTACTCGAGGGAGCATCAGCAGAAAAAGGAATGCCCAATTTCAAAGGACGACTCAATGAAGAGGATGTACGCAGGCTCAAAGCCTTTATACAGGCTACCGTAGACCAAGTAAGCGCGCAAATAGCAGCATCCAAAGCGACAGCCTTGAAATAAAGCCTTTATTCAAACAGCATAAGCTCGGCTATTTTGAAAATAGTCGGGCTTTTCTTATCCAAAGTACCCTCTTTTATGTTTTTATTTCGTATTTTAGATGCCTGTTTTTAAATAAGATCGTAACTAAGATCATAATTAAGATGATCTGTGTCAGGCTTTAATTAATTGAATTGCCCTTATGAGTGAAAAAAAATCCCAAGAGTTGATTATCAAAGATGCCCAATCTTTGAATATCCACTTTTCAAAGTCTACTTCTCTGAAAAATACCACCTTACAAGATATTGACCTCAATGCTTTTCCCATTGATTGGACTCAAATAGAGATTAAAAATACTACTTTTTTGGGCTGTAAAATGAATATAGAGCAGGAAATCAGACTGCGGGAAAAAGGCGCAACTATTTTTATTGCCCAAAATCACTTGCCCTATAAACCTTATCGCAAAGGGCTTTATACCTGGCAAGAATTGATGGAAGGATATTCGCCTGTGGAAGATAATTGCCTCGATCTCAAGATTTATAAACATTTCTCCACAACCCGCTTTAAACCCACTGTCAAAGAAGCCCTGTATCAGCGTATCCATGACCACGCCATTGATGACGCGCTTCGGCAATTGATCCCTTTCGACGAAAACGGCATGTCTACCCGCCGTTGTGTAGGAATTATGGGAGGGCATAATATCCTGAGAGACAATCCTTTTTATGAAAAAACCGTCAAAACCGCCAAAATACTGACCGAAAACGGCTATTTTATCGCATCTGGCGGTGGTCCCGGAATTATGGAAGCTGCTAACCTAGGAGCTTATTTCGCTGGTAGAAGCAAGGGCGAACTGCGGGAAGCATTAAAAATTCTTAAAAAAGCTCCTTCCTTCCGAGATCATAATTATCTGGAGACCTCTCAGGAAGTATTGAAAAAATTTCCAGAAGGGCAGGAAAATCTCGCCATTCCTACCTGGTTTTATGGGCACGAACCCAGCAACCTCTTTGCAAGCCACATTGCCAAGTACTTCTCAAACAGCATTCGGGAGGATACCCTGCTGGCAGTCTCGCTCTATGGAATCATTTTCGCTCCTGGAAGTGCTGGAACTACCCAAGAAATTTTTATGGATGCTGCCCAAAATCATTATGGAACTTACAATTATTACAGCCCAATGGTGTTTCTAGGAAAACAACGCTATGAAATTGATACCATGATCTTCCCCTTGCTCAAACAGCTCTCCTGGAATAAGGAATACCATAAGCTTTTATATCTTACCGATGAACCCAAAAAGGTGCTTAAGTTTTTGAAAAAAAATCCCCCGATTCTTAATGCGGGTGATTTGTCCGAAACATAAAGTCAAGTCTTTGAGCATCAAAGAGAAATTAAAATTTAATCGGTTTTGTTTGATATAATGACTTACTGGAATTATTTTTGCAACACAATTGCATGTACAACAACACTATGAATTACAAAAACACTTCCTTCAATTCGGACAAAATCGGCATGATCAGTTCATTTTTGTGTTTGGTGCATTGCCTTACAGTTCCTGTGTTGCTTTCTTTTCAGCCAGTACTGGCTGAGTTTATTACAGAAGATTTGTTTTATTTAGAGTATATTTTTTTGGCTTTAAGCTTTGTGGCAGTATATTATTCTGCCAGGAATGCTTCATTTTTCATCAAAGTTTCTTTTGGAATTGTATTGACTGTGTTTAGCGTTTCACTCCTGCTTGAACATCATTTGGATTGGATGCGTTATCTGACTTATTTGGGTTCATTGGGTTTGATTGTCACACACTTAATCAATTATTATAGATGTCGGCAATGCGAAGTAATTCCCCGCAGACCTGCTCGTACTTCCTCACAAGAGCTTTTTTTTGAAAATATCTATGCTTCGTCAGAAAAGCAAAATACCCATTCAGGACATTTTCAAAATTTTTTGGACTAGGCAGAGCAACGTCCTGGTCTTTAATATCTGGTATTTTCCAGTACCACAAAAGGCAAACCCCGATTGACCCATTTTTCCAATAAACCGTTTTTGGGAACCACCTCAAAGGCAAGTGAGCCTAGAATGATGTCTGTGTCCTTATCTCCGTCCAAATCTCCGGCATCCATTACTATCCAACGTCCGTCCTGTACTTCGGGGAAGGTTTCAGCACTGAAATTCATTTTCCCTTGATTTTTGAGATATACAAAACCCAGAGCAGTCTTTTGGTAATAATCCGGGAAAAAGGCAATAGCGGCTAAGTCTAAATCTCCGTCTTCGTCAAAATCCTGCGGAATTACTTTATAAGCTCCGGGAAGAGCATAAAAAAATGTTTGTTTAAAATTATTTTTGCCATCATTCAGATATAAATAAACACCGTGGTATGGTTTCGTAAGCGGGCGGTAATCGGCATTATCTCCGGCGGTATACAAGATATCCAAGTAACCATCCTTGTCAAAATCTAATACATCAAAATAGCTTGAACCATAGCTGGATGGAAATTGCAAAATACGTTTTTCGGAAAACTGCCCATTTCCCTGATTGGTGTATAAAAAAATGCCCTCGTCTCCCTGACCAAAAAGTGCCATCAGGTCGGGTCTTTGATCTCCGTCAAAGTCTTGGATGTGTGTCTTGATGGCTCCAGGTTTATTACGGAGTAGATGGCGTACAAAAGTACCGTTTTGGTTTTCCCACCAGGAAAGCCCCCCTGTCCATTTGGCAAATTCACAGATCACGATGTCTTCTTGTCCGTCCTGATTGAGATCAGCAAAGGCGGTATGCACGGGTCTTTGGAGTTTATCGATGAGTATTTGGGGTTTAGACTGTGTGTTTTTGGGGAGATTTAATAAAAAACCGGAAGGCAAATCAGTAGGTGAAAAAGACCCCATGACAGTGACACGGAGTTGGTTGGGAGTAGTACTTAGTGATACGGCTCCTTCACGGACATTGGCAGCATTTTTTAGTTTTAATTGTTTATCAAAAAGCAACAAACTCTTGGTATTGGCATCTCCAATAAAGAAAGTCTGATCTTCATTGATATGTATCATCGTAGTACTAGGCGGAGAAAGGGTATATTCTGGCTTTCGGATTTTGAACTGACTTAGAGAATTAGTGATAGGCTTTGAAGCCGGGTTTGTAAGCGAGTCGGGGGCTGATTGAAGATAATACGTCGTGATTTTTTTCCAGTCTTCGGGGTTTATCTGTGCCTGAGGGGGGAAGATATTGGCGGCTTCCACGATTTGCCTTGCCTGGTTGGGTTCGTAAATCTCCGAAAGTACTTTTTCCTTCTCCTGGTCATAGATTCCCATCATATAGCCCATCCGAGGTAGGATATAACTGCGCCAGGTGGCTTTATCGAGCAGTTCAGGTTGGGGGTATTGATGGCAATTGCCGCAATATTTCACCGAAAGTTGTTTGCCTTCCTTTAAAATAGATGTAAGGTTTGCGGCAGATTGTTTTGAATCGGCAGATTGGTCGGTGTTACAGGAGCAAAATATCAAACAAATACAGGTCGTAATCAGTAGGAGGTATTGCATAAAGCTTCGTGTATGGGATTTGGTCTCAAAAATAAGATAAAATTCACGAAGCCTAAGATTAAGATTTTGTTAATGATTTTCCTTCTTTCTACTTCAATCTAGGTTTTATTTTTTGAGGCTTATTTTTCGCTCATAAGCCGTTTTTTATTCTAAAAACATCAGATCAGTCGGCTAAACTGCCTTTGCTTACAATGAATTGACCAAATACCAGTATTTTTTCAAGCACGAAATGCAGGATATAACCGGCCATAGTGCACAGATATTTGACCCAATAAACACATCGTATTCGGACTATTGACAAAATACTAGTTCCCAATCAAGATGAAAGGCGCCCAAAAATAAGGGTTTTTGTATTCGCTATGGGCGATCATCTGAAGTTTGGCTTCTCTGAGTGCTTGTGATAAGCCTTGTTGCCCACTTTCATTTTTAAGAATATGGGTATAAAAATCTACCATCAATTCGGAGGTTGATTGGTCTGCTACACTCCACAAAGATACCAGAATATCTTTTGCGCCTGCATACAACAAAGCCCGGCTGAGTCCGATAATACCTTCTCCACGAGATATTTTGCCCAGACCGGTCTGGCAGGCCGACAATATCACTAAAGGGTTTTGAAAGCGAAGATTATAAATTTCTCCTGCGTACAATTGGCCGTCTTCTTTGGTGGTGTCTTCCTTTTGGAATAAATAAATGCGAGACAATTCGGGGTTTACTTCATCTACTGTGCCGTGGGTAGCCAGGTGAATGTAGGTATATTTTGATAAATCTGTATTTTTTAAGGTTTCTTCTTCGGCTTTTTCTTTTTCCAATACGTGTGTAGGCAGGTTATTTTGTGCAAAAAGCTCCTCAATTCGCTCTAGTTCATACGAAGTCCCGGGGAGCGAAGCGAGTTTGGCTTTGGAGAAATTAATAGGTGCACAAAGCAAAATGGACTTGTTTTCAGCGGTTTGCGAAGATTTTTTTTGAATTGTCTGAGCAAAAAGGGTTGCTGAATAATTATAACTGACCTCATATTTTTGGATTACATAAGAGATCAGATTCTCCGAAACAGCTTTTCTCTCTGGGTCTTCCATAATCAAAGCTTCGTAGGGTATGCTTCCCAGCCTTCCATCGGGAATAATCACCAATTTTTGTATATCACGATGTATTGAATTGGGGAAAAGCTGCTTGTACAAGGTATAGGCACTTCGATAAAAAGATTTAAGCGATCGAAATTGAATAGCATTTCGGATGCCTGTCAGAAAACTTTCAAATTTTTCTATTTGCGGGATGTCTTCAATTTGAAATGTATTTTTTGAGATTTTGAACAGATAAATACGTTGCGTTTTAGGAGCAATAAAATAACTCAATAAGGCTGTGTTTTCAGGCAGGATTTGCTGAATATCCGTAATGCGGATAGTACGGACATTGTACTTCAAATTGTAATAATCCGGAAATTTCTGCTCCAGGCCTTCTATAAAACGCTGATATTTTTGATTCAAAGTGAATAGATCATCTCTGTAGATTTTCTCTTGTTCGGCGGAGGGTCCTTTGGCCAGTTCCTGCTCCAGAAAAGCAATGTCTTCTTTGATTTGGCGTTCTTCGGTGAGTAAATCTGCGGGGATATTGGCAAATTGCTTGGCATCTGTGTCATTAATGGCAGAAAGTAATACGGCGGATTTACTTTTTTCAGAAAAATAAAAAGCTTTTTCCTGATAAAATTTGCTTTTTAGTGTCATTTCACTCAGGTTAAGGCTTATTCGAATGGCATCTTCGTAGACCTCGGCAGCGATTTCTCCGAGTCTGATCTTATCATTTTTATTGTGACGGAGAATACGTATTTTTTCAATCAACAAATCGCAGGATTCCAGGCAAGAGAGAGCCGTTTGGATGTCTTTAAGTTTTAGGGTTTTATTGAGGTATACATTTTCTAAGGCCTGTGCCTTGAGATGTAAAGAACTGAGCAAAATGTCAGCATTATAATAAGAGGATATGTCAGGATTCAGGTAATAATCCGCTTGATCAAAAGAAGACACATTGGCCATCAAAGCTTGTTGGAAATTCTCAAGGGCATCTCGATAATCTCCCCTCTTGAGCAAAGTTCTTCCGATGAGGTTGTAGGTGTTGGCGATCTCGGGGTGTTTATTGCCAAAAGCACTGCGATATAAGCCCAGCGACCTTTTTTGATACTCGAGCGCAAGCAAATACTCATCTTGCTCAAGATAGACCTGCCCTATGTTGGAGTAGCCAAAAGCAATCCTTGCTTGATTGGTTTGGGGGTTTGCTTCCCAGATTTGCAGTGCTTTCTCGAGATTTTGTAATGCTTCTAAATAATTTTGCTGTCTTCTTTGAATGATCGCAATATTGATATAGGCATTGGCGACTTTGACGTGACCTGTTCCGTAAATTTTTTCATAAATCTTCAAGGCATCCCGGTAATAAGCCAGGGCTTTATCCAAATCACCTTTGCTGCTGTACACCAAACCCAAATCATTGTAAGAGGCAGCAATACCCGGATGTTCCAAACCAAAGATTTTTTGGCGAATATTCAGGCTACGAAACTGATAATCCAAAGCTTCATCCCACTTTCCGGTATTCCAGCTAACAAGCCCCAGGTTATTGTAAACATTGGCCAGGTCAGGAGAAGTGCCTTGACGAAGCTCTGTGAAAATTTCTAAGGATTTCTCAAGATACTCCTGTGCCAAATCCAAGCGCCCTTTGTTCAAATACGCTTCACTAATAATATTATAAAGGATAGCTCGGACTTCGGGCGACATCACTTGCTGTGCTTGTGTGAATATCTTATCCATATTTTCAATGGCTGTATTGATGTCTCCCTGGCGAAGTTGATTATGACAAATCATCCCTCTGCAAAGCAGGCTCATGTCCATGTCTTTTGTTTGCTCAAAGATGGGCAAAGCCTTTTGAAGCTCCTGGGTAGATTGGGTATAATCAGCACCTTCAAAAAGTGTTTTGCCTTGCATGTAGTAGCCTACAGCTTTTGTGTGGTAAGTAGTATCTTGAGCAAGTGCAGAAAATACCACAAACAAGCTCATCGAAATACATAGAATCTTTTTCATCATCTGATTGATTTTATTGCAACAATCTTCTCATTCATCAAAAACTAAACACATATCCAGCCGAAAAAACCTGTTCTCGCGACAAGCCGTCGGGATTATATTGACGCTCAAACAAACGATCTCCAAACAACAACTTCACCTGGGATTTTACAGAAAAACGATACGCAGCACCAAATAATAAACTCAGTGCCAATCCATTACTTCCCGTAGTTCTTATTTCTTCTTCATTCGGGAAAGTCACCCGATCATTCTTAAACCTGTAAATCGGCAATAAACCTATATTAAAACTAAACCTCGAGAACCTAAAATTACGCTCTACCCGAAACATAATATCGCTACTCCGACGTAGCAAAGGAGATTGTGGATAAATCTGCGCATCTTCCGCACGCGGATGGTCTGCCCAAGCACTGTGGGTAAATTGATTTTCATTGGCATTTAAGGGTTCTTGATAGCCAAATGCAAAAAGCCATTTACGCGTAATCAAAGAAAGCCCTAAGATCAGATCATAAGTCCCTAAGCTTGTCTGGTAATACATCGGAAGCGGTAGCCCATTGAATAATTCATTCGAGCTATTGGTAGGTATTTTAGCTCCCAGCGTGGCATTCAACTGGAAGTTCTCCCGATTGATGAGATTGCGGGTGAGGCTGAGAGAGATATCCCCTACCCCGTCTAAATGCCAGCCTTCTGACCCGGTCGTATACATATAAGGTACTTTAAACTGGAGGGTGGTTTTTTCGTTTAGCCCTACATTGATGTCTAAGTTTGTGGCATAAACATAAGCCTCAAATTTTGTACGACCTACATATTGGCTAATTTCAATAGAACGAAGACGAACTTTCAGCTTTTTGGAGAATTGCTGATCCGGCTTCATGGCTCCCATAGAGCAGAAACCCGCATCACTACATCCCTGCCCATAGATTGAGGCAGGAAGCAATAAAATGATCAAAAACAAACAGAGATTACAATAAAAAGTATGCATTTTGGGAGATTAGTTTGTCAGGTACAAAATTATTTATAGATAACGAGCAGAATGTCATTTAAGTTGACAAGGTAAAGCCCTCAAGTATCTTTTGAAATACATGAAATATTAGTACTTTAGCAAGGTAAAAAAGACAAAATGAATGTCCAATTTCTTTTCAAATAAAATTGAATTTTTAAAGGGAGTAGGTCCGCAAAAGGCCGAGTTACTCAAAAAAGAACTCAATATCCACACCTATCGGGATTTGATTCAATATTATCCCTTTCGCCACGAAGATCGCACCAAAATTTATACAATTGCCGAATTAGAACCTGATATGCCTAACATTCAGCTTCAAGGACAAATCACCCACTTTGAAACGATTGGCGAAGGCTTCAAAAAAAGACTCGTTGCCGAATTCAGAGATGCCAGCGGAAGCATGGATTTACTTTGGTTTCAGGGAATCCAATGGCAACTCAAAAACCTCAAATTGCATTTGCCCTATCTGGTTTTTGGTAAGCCCCAGTTTTTCAGCAATCGATATAGCATTGTACATCCTGAAATTGAAGTCTTCAGCTCTTTGGAGCAGCAGGTAGGTTTCTTACAGCCTACATACAATACGACCGAAAAACTCAAAAAGAAATTTCTCAATTCCAAGGCCATTTCCAAAATTATCAAAACTTTGCTGGAAATTGCCCCCTCACATATCGAAGAAAATCTGCCTGAATCACTCATAAATCGCTTCAATTTATGCAGCAGCAAGGAGGCATTGATACATATTCATTTTCCAAAAGATGCCCTACACCTCCATCGAGCCAAAGCCCGGCTTAAATTTGAAGAATTATTTTTTTTACAACTTCGCCTTCTCAAACAAAAACAATACAAAAAAACAACTTTCAAAGGTCAAGTATTCCATAAAACTGAACTCCTTACCGAATTTTACACCCAAAAATTACCTTTTGAGCTTACCGGAGCGCAAAAAAGAGTGGTGAAGGAAATTTTCAAAGATATGAGCTCCGGCCGTCAGATGAACCGACTGCTACAAGGTGATGTAGGTAGCGGCAAAACAATTGTTGCTTTTATGGCCATGCTCATCGCTATTGACAATGGCGCACAAGCCTGCCTGGTAGCACCTACCGAAATCCTGGCAGAACAACACTACCAGGGACTCAAAGAATTCGCCGACCAACTCGGAATCACCATTGACCTACTCACAGGCTCTACCCGTACCAAAGAACGCCGGGTACTCCACAGTCGCCTTGAAAATGGCAACCTGAAAATTCTCATCGGTACACACGCACTTTTTGAAGATAAAGTACAATTTGAAAATCTAGGACTCTGTGTCATCGACGAGCAACACCGATTCGGCGTAGAACAACGCAGCAAACTCTGGACAAAAAACCCCGAAGTATATCCGCATATCCTTGTGATGACGGCCACACCGATCCCGCGTACCCTGGCGATGACTTTGTACGGCGACTTGGATGTATCTATTATTGATGAATTGCCGGCCGGTCGTAAACCCATCAAAACCGCTCACCGCTACGAATCGCATCGATTACGGGTTTTTGGGTTTATCAAAGAAGAAATCCAAAAAGGACGACAAATTTATATAGTGTACCCCTTGATTGAGGAATCCGAAAAACTGGATTACAAAAATCTCATGGAAGGCTTCGAGAGTATTCAAAGAGCCTTTCCCGATTTTTACATCAGCATCGTACACGGGCAGATGAGTTCGGTGGACAAAGACTATGAAATGCAGCGTTTTATCAAACGAGAAACCCATATCATGGTCGCAACTACCGTGATTGAGGTAGGCGTGAATGTACCCAATGCCTCTGTGATGGTGATTGAAAACGCCGAACGCTTTGGTTTGGCACAATTACATCAGTTGCGTGGGAGGGTCGGTAGGGGCGCAGAGCAGTCCTATTGTATCCTGATGACCGATTACAAACTCAGCAAAGAAGCCAAAATCCGCATCGATACGATGGTCAAAACTACCAATGGCTTTGAAATTGCCGATACTGACCTGAAACTTCGCGGTCCTGGCAATCTCATGGGTACACAACAAAGTGGGGTTATTGACCTAGTCATGGCCGATCTGGCCAAAGATGCCCATATCTTGCAGGAAGCCCGCCAAGCCGCCGCCGAATTGATTGAGGATGACCCCTACCTTGAGAAACCCGAACACACAGCCATGAAAAACTACCTGATCGCCACAGGCAAGCAAGAAAACTACTGGAGTAGGATTAGTTGAAAGATTTACAGACATCAGGTTGGAGCTTTGATAGATTCTGTCGGCTTGATATCCATAGCTTGTAGGCTTGTGCCGGGTAGTGTATGCCAATAAGCTGATTTAAAATCCTCATCTTGAACTGTCATTCCTCCTTACGTCGGAATAACAAAATCAAACCTCAGCCCTCCACCCTGAATCTTGTCTCCGAATCCAGCTGATATGTCACGCCCTCCACGCTGACCTCCTGCGGCAGTATGACCATCAACTCGTAGTAGCCGGAGCTGCCCTGCGGTACTGCCGTGGCGGTGACTTTGATTTTGGGTAGAATCACCTCTTGCTCCGACCAAGGTACGGCTACTTGGAGATCAATCAAGGTAT